>NZ_JBGCCI010000003.1:0-441633 GCF_041262125.1 Flavobacterium sp. 28YEA47A | reverse complement strand
GGAAGCGAACAGACCGAAGTTTTGTTTGATAAAAAAACAAAACTCCGGAAACCCGAGCGGAAGCGAACAGACCGAAGTTTTGTTTGATAAAAAAAACAAAACTCCGGAAACCCGAGCGGAAGCGAACAGACCGAAGTTTTGTTTGATAAAAAAACAAAACTCCGGAAACCCGAGCGGAAGCGAACAGACCGAAGTTTTGTTTGATAAAAAAACAAAACTCCGGTAATCAGCCGGAGTTTCAATCATCAATCAAAAAACGAACAGTTTTGAACTGTTGTTGCGTTAAATATTATAATATAAGGGTGTCAATTTTTTGGGAAAACAAGATACAAATAAAATTTAATAATCAAAATGATTTTAAAATTTTTGCAATTTGTTATCCTAAATAGGTCTTCAAGATTTTACTTCTCGAAGTGTGTTTCAGCCTGCGGATTGCTTTTTCCTTGATTTGGCGTACACGCTCACGAGTTAAATCAAAAGTTTCACCTATTTCTTCCAAAGTCATTGGGTGCTGGTCGCCCAATCCGAAATACAAACGAACTACATCTGCTTCTCTAGGAGTCAGGGTTTCTAATGAACGTTCAATTTCAGTACGTAAAGATTCATGGATCAGCTCTCTGTCCGGATTTGGAGATTCTCCTGAACGTAAAACGTCATAAAGGTTAGAATCTTCTCCTTCAACAAGAGGAGCATCCATTGAAAGGTGACGTCCAGAATTTTTCATAGATTCCTTAACGTCGTTTACAGTCATGTCAAGCTCTTTTGCAATTTCTTCAGCAGATGGTGGGCGTTCATTGGATTGTTCCAACAAAGCATACATCTTGTTGATTTTATTGATAGAACCAATCTTATTCAATGGCAGACGAACAATACGAGATTGTTCAGCCAAAGCCTGCAAAATGGATTGACGAATCCACCAAACAGCATAAGAGATAAATTTAAAACCACGCGTTTCATCGAAACGTTGCGCAGCTTTGATAAGACCTAAATTTCCTTCGTTAATTAAGTCAGGAAGTGTTAGTCCTTGGTTTTGATATTGTTTCGCTACCGAAACCACGAAACGCAAATTGGCTTTCGTCAATTTTTCTAATGCTCTCTGGTCTCCGGCTTTTATTCTTTGAGCTAATTCTACCTCTTCATCGGCTGTAATAAGATCAACTTTTCCAATTTCTTGTAGGTATTTGTCTAAGGAAGCAGTTTCACGGTTTGTTACCTGCTTGGTAATTTTGAGCTGTCTCATTTAGTTTTCCTTAATTTAGGTATTCAGGTTGTTATACGTATTGAGTTGCAAAAAAGTTACAAAAAGGTAAATAAAATATTTTTATTTTTAGCGGTATGTTATATTTCTAAGTCTAACTTGTTGATTTTCTGTAAATAAAAATCAATTTTTTGATGTCCTTTTCCAAAGAAAATTTTTCGGTCACGGGTTCCGGAGAGATTAAGAGACTTTGAATTTTTGATTTGGTGCAAGAAATATTCAGACGCATTCAGACAAGTCGATTCATCTTCGGTAATAAAATATCCGAGCATGGTATAAGGGATAAATAATGATTTTTTCTCCGCATTCGATAAAAGCACGTTGTTGTTCAGGATTAATAGCTCGTTATAATAAAGATGGTATCCTGAAGAATTTTTGCTGGATTTTTCTTCTGCCTTCTGCAAAATCTTTCTCACATCTTCATACAGCAGCTGTGCATTAGTCTGTGACAGTAATCTCGATTCAAAAAAATATAAGATTTGCTGTAACGTACTGTTGATGGTTGTGTCATTCCATATCTCATGAACTTCGGTATTGTCATATACATTCTGGAGCTGTGAACTGTATGCTAAAAGCGACTGGTCTAAAACAAACTTTTCAAAATGTTCCTGATTCTCGATACCTATAAGCAGGTTGAGCCAAACATATAGTTTAAATTTTGAAAGTAATGTTCCTCCAATAGTATAAAAAAGAGGAATATCCTTGGAAGAATAATACATTTTTGAGCCGGTTGCATACGATTTCAGGTTTTGTGCCGACTGTTTAAAATAGAGTGCTAAATCTTCTGACGAGCGTATTTCTTTTGTCTTTTCTGCAATGACCTGGTTTTCTTTTCCGCCAAATATCTTATCCATAGAAATGGAGAAATGCTGGCAGAGTTTTACCGTTTCCTCAATTGAAAATTTACTTTTTGAAGAAACTCTTCGGTGTGAAGCGTCATAACTTATTTGTAAAACGGCTGCTATTTCCTCAATTAGAGAAGAATTCTTGTCCAGACGCTTCCTTATATTTCCTAATAAAATCGTTTGGTTGTCCATTTTTTTTGCGATTATCACAAATACGAAAGTACGAAATATTGTTTAGCACAATAATATTTGCGATAAACAAAAGAATTTTGGGTCATTAAAAACATAAATCATGAAAAAAAGAATTGAAAATTTTTACGGCTTCCAAAAACACCTCGCTAGGCGTTTGAAGCAAAATTGGCCAGTTTTATTTGTGTTTTGTATCACTTCCTGTACGATTCAAAACAAGATTAATCGAGATGGTTATAAAAGTATTCCTCCAAAATTTTCGGGTAAATTCTATGGCCAATTGGATACGCTCCGGGTTCAGTATGATAATCGGATTTTTACCACAAGTTTGATGAAGAAAATATCCAATATTGATAATGTGGATTATTTAAAGCCGATCCAGATCGATATAAAAGATAAGGAACTGTTTTTGAGTTATGATGATGCCCAGGCAAAACGACATGTCTTGAAATTTTATGGAAAGCGGTATAAAAACAAATTTGTTTTTTATACCAACTATGAAACGATTTCATTTCCAATCATTTTTATATCCAAAGAGATGACCAGGTTTTCTATTTATTTGCCTAGTGACAAAGAAATAATTTTTGAAATGCACAGTGTAAATGAAGCAGCATTGCTGTTTTTTGGAGGAGACACTTCTCACAGGTCAGATAATAAATTTAAACTTTTGCCAAATGAATAAAATGCTTTTTTTGGTTTTGATCGCATTCCAGATGAATGCGCAAGACACTATTGTTTTTCCAAAGGTAGATCTGTATACAAGAAATATTGTGGAAGTAAGTTACGGAACTCCGCTAGGTGCTTTAGCAGATAAATATGAAAGTTCGATTAATACGGCGTATTATATGAGAACAAAAATTGCAAGACGCCAGTTTATCGATTTTGGTGCTGAACTTAGCGGCATTGTAAAAGGGAAAAGTGTTTCGTATAAATGGAATAATGAAAATATAACGTTGTCAGGAAGCAAATCTTCTTTTTTGTTGGGTTTCAGGTACACATGGTTTTTATACCAATCTCCAAATGAAAATTTCCACATTGAATCAAACTCCGGAATCGGTTGGAAATACCTGCATTACAGCAAACCTGAAGGAGAAGATTTTGATCAAAAGGATATTAAGCCAACGCTTCACACAATTGCCTTCTCGCAAGGCGTGAAAATTATGTTTTACGGATTCGGCGTTCATTGCAATTATAATTACGCGCCTTATGGCTTATTCAATTCAAAAGCGGAGCGAAATTTTGGAGCATCTTCCTTAAATATTGGTTTGTCGGGAAGTTGGAATTTTTAGATAGAGAATAAAATATTTATTTAAAAAAGTGGCTGCTTATTAAGCAGCCGCTTTTTTAATTTAATTATAGTGATGGTTCAATATAATTGAATGGTTCTGAAGAACTTTTTAATGTGCCGCTTTTTGCAGGAACAAATTTTCCGCTTTCCGAATCATAAGCTATGGAAATATCAGTTATGTTGCCTCCAAATTTTAATTCGGTTATAGGTGATGTTATATTGGTAACAACTGAATTACCGACAACTTGAGATTGTAACCAGATCTGAATAGTCGTATTTGGATTCATTATCGCGTTACTTTGCATTAACACAGGAGTTGCGGAAACAGCATTATTGGTAATATTGATTCCGTTAATAATAGCGTCTTGAAAAAGACCGGCTACCATATAGTGCATGCCGGAATATTGATTTGACAACATAAATGCATTTGGAAAACCTCCACCATGAGGTCCTATTATTGCTCCGCTGCTTTGCAATATATATTGTTTTCCTGTTTCGATTCCTATAAGGGTGTTGGCTAACTGGCTTAAAACCGCACCATTTCTAATTTCAGCAGTTGATGCATAAATTCCATATTCTTCTTTCCATGACACACTGTTAGTTTGCATAGGTCTGATAACCTGCCAGGCGACAGAAGGAGAACGTCCGTCAGATTGTTTTGCGATGATAACGTTTGTCCCTGTTGTATATAGGATTCTTAATTGCTCTGTTGTAAATGCGATTTTTAAATTGAATTGTGACATGATAGTATGATTTAGTGGTTGTTCCTACTCATATGGCTTTTCGGTGTCCGCCGTTGTTGCTTATTTTTCTTAGTAAAAGTAAAGGCAATGCGGTTTTTTGCAGAAGAAAAAGACACGAGCAGGAGAATTCATGTCATGGGAGCAAGAAAAAGGAGGTATGGGTTATAAAAATAAACCCGACACTCAGGAATGCAGGCTTTTGTTGTGTAAGATATCTGATACAAAATGCCTATAATTTAAAAGCCCCATTTCAAGTAAATGAAACGGGGCTTCAGTTGAATTAACCTTATATAAGAATTAATTATTTCTTATCCTCTTCTCTAGGAGGTCTTTTTGTCTCGTCTCTAGGAGGTCTTGGCAATAAAGCTTTTTTCGAAACTTTTTCTTTTCTGGTTTTTGGATCAACTCCAAGGTATTTCACCTCGAATACATCACCCATTTTTACCACATCAGCAACATTTTCGGTTCTTTCCCAGGCTAGTTCAGATACGTGAAGCAATACTTCATTGCCCGGAGCGGCAGTATATTCTACTACTGCACCAAAATCAAGCATTTTGATAACTTTTACTTCGTATGTTCCGCCCATTTCCGGTTTGAAAATGATAGAGTCGATCTTTGCCATTACTGCTGCCATTCCGTCTGGATCTGTTCCAAGGATTTCTACAACGCCTTGTTCGTCAACTTCGTTAATAACGATAGTTGTACCCGTAGCTTTTTGTAATTCCTGGATTACTTTACCACCAGGTCCGATCAATGCTCCAATGAAGTTGCCAGGAATAATTCTGGTAACAATTTTTGGTGCATGTTTCTTCACTTCTAATTTTGGTGTCGCAATAACTTCAGTTAATTTTCCTAGAATGTGCAAACGTCCATCGCGAGCCTGCTCAAGAGCTTTCTCCATGATGTCATAAGCAAGACCTTCGATTTTGATGTCCATTTGGCAAGCTGTGATTCCGTCAGCAGTTCCTGTAACTTTAAAGTCCATATCACCCAAGTGATCTTCATCACCTAAGATGTCAGACAATACAGCCCATCTTCCTGTTTTATCATCAGAAATCAATCCCATTGCAATACCTGAAACCGGTTTTGTCATTTGGATACCAGCATCCATCAAAGCTAAAGTTCCGGCACATACTGTAGCCATAGAAGAAGAACCGTTAGATTCTAAAACTTCTGAAACAACTCTTACTGTATATGGACAATCTGCAGGAATCATGTTTTTCAAAGCACGTTGTGCTAAGTTTCCGTGTCCTACTTCTCTTCTTGAAGTTCCTCTTAGCGGTTTTGCTTCACCTGTAGAGAAAGGAGGGAAGTTGTAGTGTAGGTAGAATTTTTCTTCGCCTTGTTCTGATGGAGTGTCAATTTGGTTGGCTTCTCTTGAAGTTCCCAAAGTTACAGTCGCCAAAGCTTGAGTTTCACCTCTTGTGAATAAAGAAGATCCGTGAACAGATGGAAGATAATCGATTTCACACCAGATTGGTCTGATTTCGGTAGTTTTTCTTCCGTCAAGACGTAGTCCTAATTGAAGGATAACTTCTCTTACCGCTTCTTTGTTAACTTTTGAATAGTATTTTGAGATCAGATCTCCGTTTTCTAGCAATTCTTCTTCAGTAAAAGCAGCTTTTACATCTTCTTTTACTTCGGCAAATTTTTCAGAACGTTCTTGCTTAGCTGTTCCTTCCTGAGCGATAGCGAAACATCTGTCGTAAGCCAATTCTCTTACTTTGTTGTAGATAGTTTCATCATTTCGTTCTTCTTCGTAAGTACGAATCTCTTTTTTGCCAACAAGGTTTTGCAATCTTTCTTGTGCTGCAATCTGGATTTTGATAGCCTCATGCGCAAATTTGATAGCTTCAACCATTTCTTTCTCTGAAATCTCTTTCATTTCACCCTCTACCATTGCGATAGAGTCTTTTGAAGCTCCAATCATCATGTCGATGTCAGATAATTCCAATTGTGCACGACTTGGGTTGATTACGAGTTTTCCGTCAATTCTGGCAACACGTACTTCCGAAATCAAAGTTGAGAAAGGTACATCAGAAACTGCTAATGCTGCTGATGCAGCCAAACCAGCCAATGCATCCGGCATTACAGTTTCGTCGTGAGACATCAACTGAATCATTACTTGTGTTTCAGCGTGATAGTCATCTGGGAAAAGTGGACGTAAAACACGGTCAACTAATCTCATAGTAAGGATTTCACTGTCGCTTGGACGAGCCTCACGTTTGAAAAATCCGCCAGGAAAACGTCCTGCAGCTGCAAATTTTTCACGATAGTCAACTGTTAAAGGTAAAAAGTCAACTCCAGGAGTTGCTTTTTTTGCAGATACTACGGTAGCAAGCAACATTGTATCTCCCATTCTTACTACTACAGATCCATCGGCTTGCTTTGCCAGTTTTCCTGTTTCGATTGAGATGCTTCTTCCATCTCCTAAATCGATAATTTCTTTTGAAACTTGTGGAATCATAAAATTTTCCTCTTTTGATTAAACAATGGGTTTTAGTTGTGTTGTAGTTGTTGTTGTGTGTAGTTGTCTAAAACCCAATGAAAAACCAAACTTTTTTTCAGCAATATGTAAAAACAAAAAGAGGCGCGTGAGCACCTCTTTTCTATTGAATTATTTTCTAATATTCAATTCTTTGATAATCTCACGATATCTGTTGATCTCTTTTTTCTTTAGATAATCAAGCAAGCTTCTTCTTTTACCTACTAGTAGTACAAGTGAACGCTCAGTGTTGTAATCGTGACGATTTTTCTTCAGGTGCTCAGTTAAGTGACCAATTCTGTGCGTGAATAACGCGATTTGTCCTTCAGCTGATCCTGTGTTTGTAGCAGATCCTCCGTGCTTAGCGAAAATTTGCTCTTTAACTTCTTTAGTTAAGTACATGCCAATATTTGTTTAAATGATTATTATGTAATGAATAAGTTTTTCTTATTCGAGTGCAAAGGTAATATTTATTTTCAGAAAAAATAATTTTCAGAAAAAAGATTTTAAAAAATACGGTATGTAGATTTTCTTTGGTTTAAACTGCTGTCAACTAGCTTTTTTGGATTTGAGCGCTTAAAATAATTTGGCTACTTCAGCATTCACAGATTCTAAGAAGCGTTCGTCCATTTCTGTAAAAGGATCGAGTACATTGGAATCAATATCAATCTGGCCAATATTTTTCCCTTCTACAAAAAGAGGAATCACGATTTCAGATTTTACCGTAAAGCTGCAAGCAATATAGTTGTCCTGAGCTTTTACATCCGGCACTACAAAGTTTTGGTTGGAAACGGCAACCTGTCCGCAAATTCCTTTTCCAAATGGAATGACCGTGTGGTCGGTCGGTTCGCCGGCATAAGGCCCTAGAATAAGTTCTTCTTTGTCGCCATTCCTGAAATAGAATCCAACCCAGTCGTAATAGTCAATATTATCTCTTAAGAGATGGCAAATTTGCATTAATTTGTCTTCTCTTAAAATGTCTTTATGGTGGAGTATGTCCTGAACCTTCGGTCTCAATTCTTCAAAAGTCATAATGATGGTTTTTACTATACAAAAGTATTTAATTACGGAAAGCTAAAATTGTATAGTTTTGTTAAAAATATTTTTTTGAAAAGCTACTTCGTTCAATATCGGCCATTTTTTATATTCCTACTCAAGTTCTTTCTGACTTATGGAGTGCTGATGTTTGTATATCAGCTGTATCTCAATAGTTTTGATGCTGATAAATTTGAAGCAGACAGTTTTACAGAACTTGTCGCTTCCCAAACTAATACCGTGCTCCATCTCTTTGGGCAGGATGCATCTATAGCGCCACATGAATCGCAGCCTTCCGTAAAACTTTTTTTAAACGGTAAATTTATCGCAAGAGTAGTAGAAGGCTGTAATGCAATGAGTGTTATGATTCTTTTTGTGGCCTTTGTAGTTGCTTTTAAAGGAAAGACAAAGCAGACGATAGTGTTTGTGCTGGCTGGAATTCTAATTATCCATTTATTGAATATTCTTAGAATTGCACTGCTTGCTATTGCACTGTATCATTATCCGGAATACGAGCATATTTTACATGGCGTTGTTTTTCCATTGTTTATTTATGGGGTAGTATTTGGATTGTGGGTTTTATGGGTTCAAAAATTTTCATTACATGCAAAAGTTTCTTAAATATAAAAAAGAAATTGTCTTATCGGTATTGCTGGTTTTCCTGCTGGCATTGGTTCGGCTTTTTGAAGAAGATTTTTATGATCCGTTTATGGACTATTTCAGAAGTGATTATTTGAAAATGCCTTTTCCGGAATATGACTCCCTTAAATTGTTTTTCAGTCTTTTTTTGAGATATGCCCTGAATAGTCTGATTTCAATTGCTATCATTCAGGTTCTGTTTAAAGATTTTGGATTGTCAAAGTTTGCAGCTATTCTATATCTGGCCTTTTTCTTTATTTTAATAGTAGCCTTTTTTTCTATTCTTAATTTTTCCGACCAGGAAAACAACCTTTTACTTTTTTATGTGCGAAGGTTTTTAATTCAGCCACTATTTTTATTGTTATTTGTCCCGGCCTTTTTTTACCAGAACAAGATTTCTAAAAAAAATAACAATTCTTAAATAGTTTTGTGTTGGCAATTTTAATAGTTTTGCACCTGACAATATATAAGTTGATGAATTTAAGAAAGAGCACAAGTTTGATTTTAGCACTTTTCCTGTTGGTTTCCAACATGGGATTTGCTTTCAATGTGCATTTCTGTGGAGGAAAGGTTTCTTCTATTTCTGCTGCTTATAAAACTTCGGAAGTATGTGCCCTGCCTAAAAAGGAAACTACTGAAAAGAAGTGTTGTGCTAAAAAAGCAGAAGAAGGAAAAAAATGCTGCTCCGATAAAAAAGTTGAACTTAAGAAGAAATCGGAACAGGTTGTTGTAAAAACCTTTTCATTCCATTCAGCGCCTGCTGTTATATTTCAGGATTGGAAACCTATCGTTTTTGGAAAGCCACTTCAGACTCCAAAACAAGAAAACATTGAATATTATTGCGATGCCAATGCACCGCCCTTATTCAAACTTTATTCCCAGTATATTTTCTACGCGTGATTTGATAGATAATTCCGGAAAGCCTTCGATGGCTTAACTACAATTATACTATTAAATCATTTTTTATGCAAAAACAATTCATACTGCTGTTATGTCTTATCGTTTCTGCCACCTCTTTTTCACAGGAGTTGAAAGGGAAAATAACAGAAGCATCTGCTACAGGACAGCCAATCATAGGAGCCAGCGTACAATGGCTCGACACCAAAATAGGTACAACTACAGACGAGAATGGAAACTTTTCCATTTCTTATAAGCCTGAATTTACAAAACTCGTAATCAGTTATGTAGGATTCACGACTGATACGATTGCAGTAAGTTCATCAAACTTCATCAATCACGTTCTGGTTCAGAATAATGATCTGGAAGAAGTTACAATCAGCAAAGAGCGAAAAAGTCTTCAAAAATCGTATATGAAGACGGCGAATGTTACCACAATGTCCAGTAAGGAATTACTGAAAGCGGCTTGTTGTAACCTGGCAGAGAGCTTTGAAACGAATCCGTCTATTGACGTTAACTTTTCAGATGCTTTAACAGGAACAAAACAGATTAAAATGTTAGGTCTTACAAGTCCTTACTTAATGATTACGGAAGAAAACATTCCTTCGGTAAGAGGTGCTTCACAGGCTTACGGACTTTCTTTCACGCCTGGAACCTGGGTAGAAAGCATACAGATTACAAAAGGTGCAGGGTCAGTTGTCAACGGTTTTGAAAGTATTTCGGGACAGATCAATACAGAATTGATCAAGCCTGTAAATGACATTCCTTTTTTTCTGAATGCTTACGGTTCTACCGACAGCCGTTTTGAGCTTAATACCCACTTCAATAAAAAAGTTTCCGACAAATGGAGTACAAGTTTGTTTCTTCACGGTAATGCCAGATTGGGTAAGAATGATATGAATGACGACGGCTTTTTAGATAATCCGCTTTCAAAACAAATCAACGTATTGAACAGATGGCAGTATACAGACCTTGAAAAAGGCTGGGTGAGCTTTTTGAATTTCAGGTATATGAATGATGCAAAACAGACTGGAGAGCTTGATTTTGATAAAAACCGAGATAAATTCACAACCAATTATTGGGGTTCTGAAATCAAAACACAACGTTATGATGTTTCGGCAAAATTGGGCTATGTTTTCCCGGATATGCCATATCAGAGTATTGGATTCCAGACTGCTTTTAATGGACATGACCAAGAATCCTATTTCGGGTTAAACAAGTACGATATCAATCAGAAAAGTTTTTATTCGAACCTGATCTTTAATTCCATTATCAACAATACGTTGAACAAATTTGCGACAGGATTGAATTTTACGTATGATAAATACGATGAGTTTGTTGGCGTTCCAAATATTTCAAGAGATTTCAACCGAATCGATAATTCTGTGGGTGCATTTTTTGAATATACGTATGACAATACTACAAATTTCAGTTTGGTTGCCGGTGCCAGAGTTGATAACCACAACCGTTTAGGAACTTTTATTACACCAAGAATCCATGCAAGATACAATCCGTGGGAAAGAGCCGTATTGAGAGCTTCAGCGGGAAGAGGAAAACGTTCGGCTAATATTTTTGCAGAAAACCAGCAGCTTTTTGCCAGTTCAAGAGTTTTTGATATTCTGAATACTGGAGGCAAAATCTACGGATTGGATGCAGAAATAGCATGGAATTACGGAGTCAGCTTTATGCAGGGCTTTACACTTTTCAACAGGCCGGCAGAAGTTACTTTTGATTTTTACAGAACCGATTTCCAAAATCAGGCAGTTGTAGATTTGTATGCCAGTCCGCAGCAGGCTTTATTCTATAACCTGGACGGAAAATCATTTGCCAACAGCTTACAGCTTGATTTTAATTATGAATTGGCAACACATTTCAATTTAAGAACGGCTTATAAGTTTTATGAAATAGAAACCGATTACTTAAGCGGGAGCGCACAAAGACCATTACAGGCTAAACATCGTTTCTTTGGTAACTTAGAGTATGAGACACATATCACGGATAAAGGACAGCAATGGAAATTTGATTTTACGTATAACTGGCTTGGAAAACAACAGTTGCCAAATACTGCGTCAAATCCAGCATCTGACAGGCTTCCGGATTATTCGCCATCTTTTTCTCTGATGAACGCACAGATCACCAGAACTTTTTCTTCTACCTTTGAAGTATATGTTGGTGGTGAAAACATAGGAAATTATAAACAAGACAAGGCAATTTTGGGTAGCGATAACCCTTTTGGACCTAATTTTGATAGTTCCATAATTTATGCGCCAATTTTTGGACAGATGTATTATGCCGGATTGCGATTCAAGATAAAATAAGTTTAAAGTAAATAACTATAAAAAATAGAAGTATGAGAAAAATAATGATAATGCTTTTCATTTCCATAATCGGATTTGCAGCACAAGCACAGGAGAAAAAGAGTAAAAATGCAAAACACACTGTTGAAGTTAAAGGTAACTGTGAGATGTGCAAAAAGCGAATCGAAAAAGCTGCTTTTTCAGTTCCAGGCGTAAAATCGGCTAGTTGGGATATTGGAGACAAGCAGTTGCATCTTATCCTGAATGAAGAAAAAACATCGGATATGGAAGTGCAGAAAGCTATTGCAAAAGTTGGGCATGATACTGAAAAAGTAAAGGCAACTAATGAAGATTACGAAAAACTTCATACTTGCTGCGCTTACGAAAGAGACTAAAAATGACAAAAATACCTTGAATTTTTTCAAGGTATTTTTTACATCAGTTGTCTGATGAAATAGGGTAATAGATATTGAACTGATAGGAGAAATCCTGTCAGGATTTAGATATTGGGATTGAAATAAATAATTATACAGGATGAAATCATTGAAGTACACACTGGCCTTTTGCGGACTAACGGCTTTTTTTCCGTTGCAAAAAACTCAGGCACAGGAGCAACAGCCAACAGAAGAAAAACCAAAACATGAATTTTGGCACGATAAGAAATTGTACCTGAATGAGGACGGTTCCAATTATCTGAAGTTTGCAATGCTTTCTCAGGTTTGGATTAGAAACCAGGAATACAATCCGGGAACTACAATTTTTGATTCTCCAAAAACTGCCGGAACTGATATCGGTATTCGAAGATTCAGGATTCAGATGTACGGACAGATTGCTGATCGTGTTTTTATTTATGGGCAAATAGGACAGAACAACTTCAATAATATTTCTGACAGAAAACAAGGTTTTTTTATCCATGATGCGCTGGGAGAATATGCTGTCGATAAGGAAAAATTGTCTTTGGGAGCCGGTTTGTCTTCATGGACAGGCTTGTCCCGATTTTCTGCTTCGTCTGTAGGCTCCATTATGGGTGTCGATATTCCTTTGTTCTTAGAGTCGACAAATGATGTTACAGATCAATTCGTAAGAAAGCTTTCATTTTACGCTAAAGGTAAGTTGGGCAAATTGGACTATAGGGTAGCTTTTGCACAACCATTGGCAATACAGAAAAGTTCTAGCTATATTGCTGCAATTAGTGAAAGGTCAAATTTTTCTCCAAAGCCGCCCCAAATGCAATTCAATGGTTATTTTCAATACCAGTTTAAAGATCAGGAATCCAATCTGACGCCGTATGCTACCGGAAGTTATTTAGGAAAGAAGAAAGTATTGAATGTAGGAGCGGGGATTGTGTACCAGCAAGATGCAATGTGGCATAGAAATGCTGTTAATGACACTATTTATACCGACATGCTTCATTTGGCAGCAGATGTTTTCTATGACGCGCCAATTGGCTCAAGAGGTGAGGCCATAAGTTTCTACGGGAATTTCACACATTATAATTTCGGGACGAATTATATCCGAAATGCGGCGCCAATGAATCCTGCCAATGGGAACAGTGATCCTACTGTTTTAAATGGCAGCGGAAATGGTTTTCCGGCCTATGGAACAGGAAATGTTTTGTATGCTCAATTGGGTTATAAACTTAAAGATAATCTGATAGGGACAACGACTCTAATGCCCTATGTTGCGATTCAACATGCTAATTATGAAAGATTGAACAAAAATATGAGTTTTTATGATATTGGCGTAAACTGGCTGTTAAACGGACAGACTTCGAAGTTTACGATTTCCTATCAGAATCGCCCGATATATACTACTTCGGGCAATCTGACAGACCATAAAGGAGCTTTTATTGCACAATACCAGGTTTCTATTTAATTAGTTAGTTGGTTGGTTTTAGTTGGGAAAATCCGAAGTTTAGGCTTCGGATTTTTTATTCCAGACTGATGGTTCGGATTTCTGAAATTAATTGTCCTTCGGCAGAAAAACCTTCAATAAGCAATTTCACTTTCTTTTGTCCCATGTTTGGAATCTGGAACCTGAATTGCTTGCTTTCATGGCTGTAGATGTTAGGAATCCAATGGATTAAACCGAAATTTTGAAAACCTTTATTTTCAGTCGATGCATACAGTTTGTTTTTAAAAGGCTCAATCTTAGAAAAAGCATTTTTTATTTCATAAGGAACAGCATTGCTTTTTTGTGGTGAACTGCTACCGCCTTTTTTCATATAAATTTTTATTACTCCGATATTGTTATTCACAGACGGTACTATAGCGTGCGCATTGATGTAAATTTCATCTACTTCATTCATTCTCATATTCAGAAGCAAATCAAAACTCATTTGTTGGAGACAGTCAATAAAAAGTATAGGAGTGCTTCTTGCTCCATTTATGGTGGTTATGGAACGGCTATAAATTTCTACCGTATTAGAAAAACCGTTAATTGTAGGAACTTCAAAACCGTTATTTCGGATAAAGTTCAATACATCTGTCTGATCATTTTCATCCACTTTATGACCTCTGAGATTTCCGTTTCCTAAGCTATTGGAATATTTTAGCTTCTTTTTTTTCTCAACCGCGATTTCAACATCTTCAAGCATAATGGTTCCATTTACAAAGCTAGGAGTTTCATATTCTATCTTTTCGCCAATTAGGGCACATTGTTTTTTTTCTGCTTTAAAAGGTTTGTTGAATGTTCTTCGTCCGTTTAAAATCTGAGGATATAATTTTAAAACAGTTGGTTTGTTCTTATCATCCGTCAATGTAAAGTTTACCCAGGTTGAATCGGCCAGAACCATATTGTTAAAATAAAATTCATTCTTATCATTGATTTCTGCTGATTCGCTGATGCTGGATTGCAATGAAAATAATTTTACCCTGAATTTTTTCCGATTATTTAATTCCTGATTTATCGTTCCTTTTATTGTAAGTCCAAAATCAAAAGTATTATTGTCTTTGGGAGGTGTAGTAATGATGTTTTCCCATTTGTATTTTCCGGTACCTTGAGTCAAGAGAAGAAGGTCAAGCTCAAACTCTTTGGCTTTTGATATTCCTTCGAAATAATAATTTGCGTTGGCTACATTTTTAGTCAAATAAGGGTTTAGTAGAAAAGAGGCCCGAATTGAATAGTCCTGATTTGTGGCGATCGATTGCTCAGGGACAACTGCAATACTAAGGCTACTGTTGATTGAGTTTAGATTTCCTGAAAAATGGATAGAGTCTTTCCCTTTTTTAAAAAGTTTTATATCAAGGTTTAAGGTCTCTTCGGGATATTTAAAAATAAATCGTTCAGCAAGTTGTTTCATATCAGAATCAATTATTCTAATGGTATTGACACCTTCAGAGAGATTGTCTTTGGAAAAAGCGATATTCTGTTCTAAAGTATTCTTGAAGTCAATATTGAAGATTATGGATTTGTTATCCTGATGTACTACCAGATAGTGTTTTTTTGATTTAAAAGAAGCAACACTTTTTTCATTGGTCCTGATTTTGACAATCGCTTTATCTTTTAAAGCAAAGTTGTTGATTTCAATCGTTAGGCCATTTGGTATGGCAAAAGGCAGGTTTTCTTCTACTTTTTTGTCATGGATTAAAAATGATATTTTTGAAGTTCTAATATCGCCAAAAACTTGAAATTTCCCCAAACCGAATTTGTTTAGTGTCACTTTTTGAATACTCTTCCCTTCCGGGCTGATAATATCACCAACAATCGAAGGCAAAGGATTGCCATAACAATCACTTACTTTTATAGCAACGGTATTTTGGATGCCTTGAATGATAGAGCCTCCTTCGGGATAAAACTCAATGTTTATTTTGGAATAATCCAATGTGCTTGTGATAGAAGCCGTTTTGTCATTTTTGTTGACGACGCTGAATTCAAAAACAGAAGATTCATCTTCTTTGAAGTTGTTCATCCAGTTGGTAAAAACCTGAATGTAATACTTGCCGCTTTTAAACGAATCTCCCAATTCAAATTTTCCGGAAAAACTGCCCATACTGCTGAATAATAGCTTGTCTTGCATCTTGGTTCCGTTTTCGTCATAGAGCGTAGCATACACATTGGTAGTGGTAAAGAAAGGAACTTCTTCTTTTCGATGGTATACATAACCTTTAAACCAAACGTCTTCATCGGAGATAAATACGGATTTGTCAAGCTGTAGATGGATGTTTTCTCTTTCCAGAAAGAAATAGTCTTCAAGGTTTTTAGAGATGGAAGTTTTTTGAGGGTCAGTCTCTTGAGAATAGGAAGAAAATACGGCTGTGAAAAAAATTAAAATTACATGGAAACGAAAGATAGGTTGCATAATGTTATAGTATAGGTGAATAATTCATGCAATATATGTATTAAATTAAATATTTTACTGTTTGCCTAAAATAAAAAAAGGACGCCATTATGGCGTCCTTTTTGAAAATATAAACTGATTTTTACATCATTCCTGGCATACCGCCACCCATTGGGCTAGCTCCGGCATTTTCTTCTTTGATTTCAACCAAAGCGCATTCTGTAGTTAGGATCATTCCTGAAACAGAAGCTGCATTTTCTAAAGCAACACGTGTTACTTTTTTAGGGTCGATGATTCCTGCTTTCAACATATCAACATATTCGTCTGTTTTAGCATTGTAACCAAAATCTCCAGAACCTTCAGCAACTTTAGCAACAACTACAGAACCTTCAAGTCCGGCATTTTCAACAATTGTTCTCAAAGGAGATTCAATTGCGCGAGAAACAATCTGGATTCCTGTAGCTTCATCTGCATTGTCAGCTTTGATGTCTTTCAATACACTTTTAGCTCTTAACAAGGCAACACCACCACCAGCAACGATTCCTTCTTCAACAGCTGCACGAGTAGCATGCAAGGCATCATCCACTCTGTCTTTTTTCTCTTTCATTTCTACTTCTGAAGCAGCACCAACATAAAGAACGGCAACACCACCGGCTAATTTAGCCAAACGTTCCTGTAATTTTTCTCTATCGTAGTCAGAAGTTGTAGTTTCCATTTGGCTCTTAATCTGGTTGACACGATTTTTAATCATTTCGATGTCGCCAGCTCCGCTAACCAACGTAGTATTGTCTTTATTGATTGTTGCACGTTTTGCTGTTCCAAGCATTTCAAGCGTTGCATTTTCTAAAGTATAACCTTGCTCTTCAGCGATAACTGTACCTCCGGTTAAGATTGCGATATCTTCTAACAATGCTTTTCTTCTGTCTCCAAAACCAGGAGCCTTTACAGCTGCAATTCTAAGAGCACCTCTTAGTTTGTTTACAACCAAAGTTGACAAAGCTTCTCCGTCAACATCTTCAGCAATAATCAATAATGGTTTTCCGGATTGTGCTACTGGTTCCAGGATTGGAAGTAATTCTTTTAATGAAGAAACTTTTTTGTCGTATAACAAGATGTAAGGGTTTTCTAATTCTGCCTCCATCTTTTCTGAATTAGTCACAAAATAAGGGGAAAGGTAACCTCTGTCAAATTGCATACCTTCAACTACATCAACATACGTATCTGTTCCTTTTGCTTCTTCAACGGTAATTACACCTTCTTTTCCAACTTTTCCGAATGCTGTAGCGATCAATTCACCAATTACATCGTCGTTGTTTGCTGAAATAGAAGCAACTTGTTTGATTTTGTCAGTATTTGTTCCAACTTCTGTTGCTTGTTTTGCCAAGTTGGCTACGATAGCTTCTACAGCTTTATCGATACCTCTTTTCAAGTCCATTGGATTTGCACCGGCAGCAACGTTTTTCAGACCTTCTTTTACGATAGCCTGTGCTAAAACAGTGGCAGTTGTAGTACCGTCACCGGCAAGGTCATTGGTTTTAGAAGCTACTTCTTTTACCATTTGTGCCCCCATATTTTCAAGCGTATCCTGCAATTCGATTTCTTTTGCGACAGAAACACCATCTTTTGTGACAGTTGGGCCACCAAATGATTTTCCTATAATTACATTACGTCCTTTAGGGCCTAGGGTAACTTTTACTGCATTTGCTAAAGCGTCAACACCACGTTTTAAACCGTCGCGTGCTTCAATATCAAATTTTATTTCTTTTGCCATTTTTATTTGTATTTGTTATGGGCTTTAAGCCGTTGGTAAAATTAATTTTTGTTTTAAATTGTAAATTTTGCTTTTTATAGAATTGATTTTATCAAGAAGGTCTGCCGCAATCTCACTATATGATATAATGCAAATCTCTGGATAAGATCAAAAGATATTCGGTTTCATTAGCTGATCCCAATGCAATGTTGAGAAATTGGTTGAATTCTTTATCACTATTTCTTCCACAACCTTCACTGATATTAGTCGGAATAGAAGAAGAAGCTCTTCGGATTTGGCTTGTCAAATTATAAGTTTCTTCTTTCGGAAAATGTGAAGTGATTTTATAGACTTCTAAGGTGAAAGAATGACTTGATTGCCAAATGTCATACTTTTAAAATCTCTCATGTTTTTTGGCGTATATTAAATGTACTTCTTAAGACTTATCACTTTTAGCTTTTTAGATTATCGCAAGAATATCATCTTCTCTCATAATCAGGTAATCTTTTCCTTCCAATTTTAGTTCTGTTCCGGCATATTTTCCGTAAAGTACAGAGTCACCAACTTTTACAGTCATATTGTGGTCTTTTGTTCCGTTTCCTACAGCTACAACGGTTCCTTTTTGAGGTTTTTCTTTTGCTGTGTCAGGAATAAAAATTCCAGAAGCAGTTTTTGTTTCTGCTGCTGCCGGTTCAACCAATACACGGTCTGAAAGAGGTCTAATGTTTAAAGCCATAATTATAAAATTTATATTTATATGTATTTTTTAGGTTTTCTTCTAGTAGTCAGAAATTGTGCCAATCACTATTTATGACATTTTGGTCAAAAAAAAATGCCAACACGTCAGATGTTGGCATTTTAACTATATTTTTTCAGAAAAATTATTTTGCTGTGTCTTGTGTAGTAGCTGCTGGCTGTGCTGTTGTTGCGGGAGTTTCAGCTGCATTTGTTTTTGCCGGAGCGGCAGCCGTTTTAGGAGCCGGAGCAGCATTTTGGTCAATTGTTTTTAATGAATTACCACCAAAAGTTCCAGTAAAGCTCAGACTTGATAATAAAATCAAAATAATTAGCAATCCCGCCAATGTCCAAGTACTTTTATCTAAGAAATCAGTAGTTTTCTGAACTCCGCCCATTTGTCCGCCGCCACCTAATGTAGATGACAAACCGCCACCTTTAGGGTTTTGTACCATAATAACTACGATTAGTAGAAAACAAACGATTGTGATTAAAACCAAAAAAATTGTAAATGTGCTCATTGTTTTAATTATTGTTATTTTGTTGTAATGTCTTAATATCCAAAATTCGGTCTGCAAAGAAATGACTTTTTTCTGGATATTTCAAAATTAATATTTCATAAGCTTGAATTGCTTTTTGATATTTCTTTTGTTCCAGATAAACTTTTGCCAGGGTTTCTGTCATCAGATATGAATTATCTTGGGAGTTTCGCTCGGAAATCAATGAAATTGTCGAGGTGTTTTTGACAGGAGAAATTTTTGGATTGGCTTCAATAAATCGATCAATTATTTCTAATTTTTTCTTTTTTTCTGAATCTGTTTCTGAAATTTCTTCCGAATTAGTTGTTTTTTCAGATACAATTGGAGCTTCTTCTCTTTCGATTGGCTTAAAGGTTGACAATTGAAGCCATTCTTGAAAGGAGTGTTTCTCTTCTCTTGAAAAATCTAATGGTTTTCCAATTTCCAGTTTTTCTTCAATACTTTCTTCCTGAATTTCCAGTTTTCCTTCTTCTTGCGGAATTTCTGCACTTTTTTCTTCTTCGTGTTGAAGTTGTGAGGCAGAGGCTTCACGTATAGAAGTAAGTATTGATTGCTCCAGAGGATTAACTTTTACTACAGGTTCTTCCTCCTTTTTCTCTGGATTAAGGATTTCAATTTCATGAACTTTAATTGCATTAATTCGGGCTTCTTTTTCTGCAAAAAAGGCTTTATTAATAGCCATAAAATTTTCTGAGGTAATATATTCGAATAAAACGCTTCTGTCTGTCGTATGGGCAGCGGTGATTTTTAGTTCGCTATTGTATTTGAAACTGTCCTGATTGTATAATCCTTTTAGGCGCAACGCTCTTGCACTTTGGAAATAAGGAAATTCTTCCACTATTTTTTCCAAAGCAAATACCTGTCTTTCACTGACGGCATTAGGGTGGCTTAGCAAGGATGTAAATTCAGTCAGATTCAATTATGAATGTATTATTTGGTTACCATTTGGCTAATGACTCGTTGAAGATGTCTTGCGTAATTCTTTCAAAAATCACATCCAATGCACTAGTCAGTTGAGATCCTACGAGCTGGCTGGTTCCTGGAAAATCATAAAAGAAAGAAAATCTTTTTTCAAAATCGTCTTCTTCTTTGTTTTTGTTCGTAAAACGCACCATTACTGAAACTGTAAGACGGTTCTGAGCAGCTCTTTGATCGGCTGTGGCCGTCATTGGAGAAATCCTGTAATCTACAATCTCACCTTCATAAACCAAATCGCCTCCTGAATTTGTCAAGCTGAGGTTTGTCTGGTTCTGAATCAGGTTTTGCAAATCCTGTGTAAATTTACGTTCAATTCCCGGCTCGATAAGATCAGCGTTATTTTGAAAATAATTTACCTGAAATGTTTTGGCATTGATAGGCTTTGCTCCTGTAAAATTATATACGGAACAGCCGTTGATGGCAAAGAATAGGACCGGAAGGATTATGTATTTAATGTGTTTCATGCTTTATCTTGTCAAATATAGGCAGTTTTTATAAATCAAACTGTTTGATTTTTCGGTATAATGTCCTTTCGGAAATTCCAAGCTCGTCTGCTGCAGCTTTTCTTTTTCCTTTATTTTTTTCCAAAGATTTTTTGATTAGCTCAATTTCCTTTTCTTCCAGTTTTAAGATTTCTTCTTCTTCAACGGTTTCTGCAAAGGTGAAGTTGTCATCGTTTTCTTCAAAATGCTCTTCAACCTTAGGTTTGGTAATCAAGGCTACACTTGGTTGTTCTTCAAAAGAAATTTCGCTATCAGAAGGGTTGCTTCCGTAAATTTTCTGGATCAGATTTTTGTTGTTTTCCTGAACTTTCGTGTTTCCATTTTGCATCAATTCTAACGTCAGCTTTTTCAGGTCATTAAGGTCGCTTTTCATATCAAAAAGCACTTTGTATAAAATCTCCCTTTCGTTACTGAAATCGCTTTCGCTTTTCTTATCCTTGATTACAGATGGCAGTTGACTGCCTTCTGACGGAAGATACGATTGCAATGTTGCTGCTGAAATGTCTCTGTTAGTTTCTAAAACAGAAATCTGTTCGGCTACGTTTCGAAGTTGTCGGATGTTACCGCTCCAGCGAAACTGTAGCAAGAAATGGACAGCATTGTCATCGAGCTTGATTGGTGGCATTTTATATTTGTGTGCAAAATCTGCTGCAAATTTTCGGAACAACAGGTGGATGTCGTCTTTTCTTTCTCTCAAAGGGGGAAGGTTGATATCGACAGTGCTTAATCTGTAATAAAGATCTTCTCTGAATTTTCCTTTTTCGATAGCATCAAACATATTAACGTTGGTTGCTGCTACAATTCTGACATCTGTTTTTTGGACTTGTGAAGAGCCCACTTTTATAAACTCTCCATTTTCTAAAACACGGAGTAGGCGCACTTGTGTTGTCAAAGGAAGTTCTCCTACTTCATCTAAGAAAATAGTGCCTCCGTCAGCTACTTCAAAATAACCTTCACGAGTTGAAGTTGCTCCGGTAAAAGCGCCTTTTTCATGGCCAAACAATTCACTGTCAATGGTTCCTTCGGGAATTGCACCGCAGTTTACGGCTATATATTTTCCATGTTTTCTGTGCGAAAGCGAATGGATGATTTTTGGAATGCTTTCTTTCCCGACGCCACTTTCTCCTGCTACCAAGACGGAAATGTCTGTCGGTGCAACCTGGATTGCTTTTTCTATTGCGCGATTCAATTTCGGGTCATTTCCGATAATCTCAAATCGCTGTTTTATGGCTTGAACTGATTCCATTTAAATTATTTTAAATGATGATTTTTCTTTAAACTCTATCTTTTTTGCCGCAGATTACACAGATTACACAGATTACACAGATTTTTTCTCTCAACGTCTTCCTAAAATCCCAAATCTTAAATCCTAAATCCTAAATCTGCAATCTAAAATCTCAAATTAATTCATGTCGCTATACCCAACAGCTTCTCCAATCAAGGTGCCGCTAGTACAACTGTTGATTTTTACATTTACAAAGTCGCCTATCTTATAATTCTCTCTAGGAAAGACAACGGTTATGCTTTGTGAATTTCTGCCGGATAATTGTTCTTCAGATTTTTTTGAAGTTTTTTCTATCAGGACTTCAACAGTTTGACCTAAGAATTCCTGAGTTCTGAAAGCACTGTGTTTTCTTTGCAAGTCAACTATTTCCTGAAGCCTTCTTAGTTTTGTTTCTTCCGGCACGTCATCTTCCATTTTTCTTCCGGCCAATGTTCCCGGACGTTCGGAATAAGCATACATATACCCGAAACTATATTTCACATGTTCCATCAAGCTCAAGGTATCTTGGTGATCTTCTTCTGTTTCTGTAGGAAATCCGGAAATCATATCTTGAGTAACACTACAGCCTGGAATAATACTGTTTATTGTGTTAATCAGCTGGATATATTCTTCTCTGGTATGCAGACGATTCATTGCTGCCAATATCCTGTCACTTCCAGATTGTACGGGAAGGTGGATGTGTTTGCAAACATTTGGATATTTTGCAATGACATGCAATGCGCTTTCATGCATATCCTGAGGATTTGAAGTTGAAAAACGGATACGCATTTTTGGGAATCCTACAGCGACCATTTCCAGCAACTGTGTAAAATCAACTGCTGTTGCTTTTTCGAATTCACTAGCCTTGACAAAATCTTTTTTCAAACCTCCACCATACCAAAGATAGCTGTCAACATTCTGTCCTAATAGCGTAATTTCTTTAAAACCTCTGTTTGACAAATCTGTGATTTCTTCCATGATACTTTGCGGTTCACGGCTTCTTTCACGACCACGGGTAAAAGGAACTACACAAAAGGTACACATATTGTCGCATCCTCTTGTTATAGATACAAAGGCAGTAACGCCATTGCTGTTCAGACGAACAGGAGAAACATCACCATAGGTTTCATCTTTGGAAAGAATCACGTTGATGGCATCATTTCCAGCTTCAACTTCTTGTAAAAGGTTTGGCAGGTCTTTATAAGCATCTGGTCCAACAACCAAATCCACAATTTTTTCTTCTTCTAAAAACTGACTTTTGAGACGTTCCGCCATACAGCCCAATACACCAACCTTCATCTTTGGATTGACACTGCGTTTTACGGCATTGTACTTTTCCAATCTTTTTCGTACGGTTTGTTCTGCTTTGTCGCGGATGGAACAGGTATTGACTAGTACCAAATCAGCTTCTTCCAATATCTGAGTGGTATTGAAGCCGTTTTGAGATAGGATGGAGGCAACGACTTCGCTGTCTGAAAAGTTCATTGCGCAACCGTAACTTTCAATAAAAAGTTTTTTAGTATTCCCCGTTTTATGTTCTAGCACAAGGCTTTCTCCTTGTTTGTTTTCTTCTATTATCTTTTCCATAGTCTCCAAAAGAGAAATTTAATCAGTTTGCAAAGATACAATTATTTAGGGCAATATGACAAGATGTCATATTTAGATTTAACAATGTTTTTGGAATGTTTTTCCCCGTTTTTTAGGATCTGCGAAATAAATCTCTAAACTGATAAAGCAGCCTTTCTATTAATCGCAAATCTTGTGTGATAATGTCGGCAGTTCCGCTCATTTCCTGACGGAATGCAATTTTTTTATGGTACGAAGTTTCCAGTTTGTTTGGAAGCGATACGTCAATAAGCAGATTTCCATCTTTATCAGGAGTCAATGACATGGATTGTATTTTTCCCCTGATGACACCAAATTCCCGATCCGGATAGTTTGCCAGGCGAATATTTACGTTTTGCCCAACCTTGATTTTTCCAGAATTTTGAGCTTTGGCTTTTATTTTTCCGATAT
Source organism: Flavobacterium sp. 28YEA47A (assembly GCF_041262125.1). Lineage (NCBI taxonomy): Bacteria > Pseudomonadati > Bacteroidota > Flavobacteriia > Flavobacteriales > Flavobacteriaceae > Flavobacterium > Flavobacterium sp. 28YEA47A. The sequence continues at coordinate 417,893 of NZ_JBGCCI010000003.1, read as the reverse complement.
AATTGTCAGCTTCTTTTGGGATAATAGAAAAAACATTATCACCGGCCGTAATGGTTTGGTTTTCTGTCCATACTTGCATGAAAGAGACTTCACCTGCAATCGAAGACCGAAGTACATAAGCTAATTCCCAATCGGCAATTGCTTTTTTCAACTGGTTATACGATTGTATGACATTTCTGAAAAGACTAACATCATCTTTAGTTTCGTTAATTTTAGTCGATTTGCTGTTTTTATTCAAATCATTCAGCGATGATTTCATTTGTGAAATAGACGAACTGAGTCCTCGTAAGGTTTTTTCTGACTGAAGGTAATCCATGTTTTTGGTTTCCCATTCCTGCGTAGATATGATGCCTTTTTCGTAAAGTTTCTTATAACGGTCAAGCTCTTTCTTTTTAAGTTGAATCTCGGTTTCACTAATCTGCTTTTGCTGTTGTAAAAGATTTAGTCTTTCCTTGATTTCAATGACTTCATAATTTTGGGCAGCACCTTCCACTTTATAAGGTTGCAGATTCTTGTTGAGACTGTAAGCAATAAAGTCTTTTTCAAATACGGCAAAAGAGCCTTCTATTTCACCCAATTGCATTGAAGGAAGCGATTCAAACGGGAATTTGATAAAGTTTTTATTTATTTTCAGTGTGTCAATGATACTTTTTAGCAAGAACACATCCTGATAATGTGCCGTATTTTCAATCACAGCCAATGCTGTATTTGCGGAAACAGTTTCACCGTTTTTGATAAAAATTTTTTCGATACGTCCAGAACTTTTAGTAATGAGTCTCTGCGGTGGAATTTGCGTAGTTATGGTAATTTCTGATGTGATGATGTCGGGATATCGTACAACCCATGACATTATAAGTAAGGATAATAATACGGTCAGAATAACAACATTTCCCCATCGGATCATCCAATGAGGTACTTTGGTCAGGATTTCCTGAACGTCTTCGCTTCGCAGTTCTATGTGTTTATTGTCTGGCATATTATGTTCCGAGTTGCAGTTGGTTTTTAACAAGCTGGTAATAGCTTCCTTTCAGTTTTACTAATGCTTCGTGATTGCCTTGTTCGATTATTTTTCCATTGTCGAGTACTACTATCTGGTCGGCATTCATTACAGTACTTAGTCGGTGTGCGATGACTACAACGGTTTTGTTTTTAAAGAAAACATCTAGTTTTTCCATGATTTCTTTTTCATTGTTGGCATCAAGTGCCGAGGTAGCCTCGTCAAAAAATAACATTTCCGGGTTTTTATAAACGGCTCTGGCAATCAATAGTCGCTGTTTTTGCCCGGTGCTCATACCAATGCCTTCCATGCCTATTTTGGTATTGTATCCCAAAGGTAATCCGGAAACATAATCTTTGATATTTGCTACGTCCGTAGCGTATGCCAGTCTTTCTTTGTTTATAATATCAGCCCCAATAGCAATATTATTGGCTATGGTATCATTAAAAATATAACCTTCCTGCATTACGGCTCCAATGTTGGCACGCCATGTTTTTTGGGCAATATTTTTAAGTTGGGTATTTCCTACCAAGATTTCTCCTTTATCGCAATCATAAAACTTCAATAGTAGCTTCATCAACGTTGTTTTCCCGCTACCGCTGGTTCCTACAATTGCCGTTATTTTATGGGCTGGAATGACAAGATTTAAATTTTCGAGCACAGGCACATCTGTACCCGTATATCTGAAACCGACATCTTTTAACGTGATGTCAGCATCAGTAGGAAATTCGTGTGACTGATGTTCTTCCTGTTGGCTTTCGTCCTCTTTTTCATGGATTTCCGATAAACGGGAAAGTGAGATTTTTGCATCTTGTACTTCGCGGATGAATTGGATGAGTTGTGTGATTGGACCATCCAGACTACCTACGATACTGGTAATCGCCATCATCATACCTAAAGTAATTTCTCCGTCAATGACTAATTTGGCAGACAGGAAAATAATAAAGATGTTTTTAAGCTGATTGATGGTTGAAGAACCAATGTTTTGTGTCTGTTCCAGCACTAATCCTTTCATAGAAACTTTGAAAAGCCGTGCCTGAATATATTCCCAACTCCAACGTTTTTGTTTTTCGGCATTGTGGAGTTTGATTTCCTGCATTCCGTTTATAAGCTCGATGACTTTGCTTTGTTCCTGGCTTATTTCTGAAAAACGTTTGTAATCTAACGCTTCTCTTCGTTTAAGAAATAAGATAATCCAAAGAAAATAGAGCAGGCTTCCTATGAAGAAAACAAAAAAGATTTTCAGGTTGTAATACGCTAGGACTCCGCCCATTATAATCATGTTGATTATTGAAAAAAGCACATCCAGTGATGAGGTTGTAAGCAGTCGTTCAATCCTGTTGTGGTCATTGATTCGCTGCATAATATCTCCGGTCATTCTGACATCAAAGAAGGAGATAGGCAGGTTCATCAATTTGATAAAGAAATCAGAAATGAGGGAGATGTTTATCCTGGCAGAAAGATGGAGCGATATCCAACTTCTGATGAGTTCAAGTGCTGTTTTTCCGGCAAACAGAAATAATTGGGCAAATAAGACCAGATATACAAAGTGAATATTTTGGTTCTGGATACCAATATCAACGATACTTTGTGTAAGAAAAGGGAAAATCAGCTGTAACAAGCTGCTTGCCAAAAGGCCTATTCCCAATTGGATGATAAAAGATTTGTATCGGAAGACATATCTTGAAAGCAGTCCGAATCCAAAAACGCTTTTTCCTTCTTTCTCGTATTCGTTTTGGTAGAATTTAGGCGTCGTATCAAAAAGAAGAGCAATTCCTTCCTGAGTTGAATCATTGGCGTTATTCCCAATCCAAAGTTTTAAAAAATCTTCCTTGTTGTATTGGAGCAGACCAAAAGCAGGATCCGAAACATAATAGGTTCCTTTTTTGATTTTATACAGTACAACATAGTGATTGTTGTTCCAGTGCAATATGCATGGCAATGGTGCTTCTTCCAGCTTTTCAAGGCTTAATCGTACGCCAAGCGTCCGAAATCCTATTTTTTCTGCGGCTTCGCTTAATGACAGTAAATTGCTTCCCTCACGGGTAGTTTCGCTAAGACTACGTAGCTTTTGGATGTTGATGTTTTTGCCATGATATTTGGCAATAATCTTCAAGCTGGTAGGTCCGCAGTCTTTTTGGTCGGCTTGTTTGAAAAAAGGGAATTTCTGCATTAATTTTCAGAATATTAGTCAAATATATTTCTTATTTCTTTAGGATGGAACAGGCATTCAATAATTTATAGCTAAATGGTGGCTGTCTTTTGATCTTCCAATTCTGACAAGAAATATTTTATTTCTTCCAATTCATATTCTTTAGGTAGTAGTTTGTTGTCAATTATTTTTACAGGTGTATAATTAAATTCATTTTTTATGCACCATTCGTATTGTTTATTGAGTTCTGCTTCTGCTTCCTGGCCGATAATTTCCTGTTTCCATTTTTTTAACCATTCTTCTATACTCAGATTCCTGATATGCCAATCGTCAATAGCTTGCCTGATATTGCCCTTGCTAAGATGTATCTGTTGTAGGTTTTTTGCAATGGGGACATAAGGATTTTCCAAATTTTCAATATTCAGATTGAAATAAATTGCCAGCCTGATTTTTTCAGGATATTTTTCTATAAAATCTTTAGCTTTTTGATAAGCCATATGGCAATGGCCACAACTAGGACTAAGAAATAGCCGTAAAGTCAGGGAGGCTTCCGGATTCCCAAAATGAATTGGTTTCAGACTTGCTAATTGCAGAGGCTCCTGAACCTCTGAAGAAAGAAATTCAAATAGGTTGAAATCTCGTTTGAATCGGTAGAGTTCTTTGTTTTTATCAGCGAGGTCTTTTCGTTCTGACATGATTTTTTTTAAAGGAAACCAAATAGCAGAGCAAATCATGGCTATAATAAGATAATGGACGATTGCCATAAGAGTTATACCCAAACTGCCGATGTTGAAAATATACAAAAGTGATTGTGCTAAAACCAAAGACGAAATAATTAGGCAGAGCATACACCATTTTTTGAGCTTTGTCTTTTGAAGATATATCGAATACAGGCAAATTGGCAATGAGACTAAACTGAGCAATCCGATGATACCAAATGAAAGATTGGTTAATGAGCCGGCAATAAAGTTTATAGAAAAAAATAAAATAGGCAGGTCTGTAAAGTCAAGCCATTTGGTAATTCGGCTGTCTTTTGATTTTATTACGGAGTCACAAGAGGTTTTAGGATTAAAACTACAGATTTTCGAAACTAACTCATTTCCGCTTTCATTTTTTTCTAAAAGAATAAAGATGCCGATAAGCAATCCTATAAATGAAATTGTTCGGAAGAAGAATTCGTAAATGTCAAATTCGTATGCAAAATTAGAAATCAGCAAAATGGCTGTCAGCAGTCCAAAAATAACAGTTGATTTTATTCCTGATTTTTTTATGTCGGTCGTTTTCTCATTTTTTTCAACTGCTAAAATCAATCCGTTCCATAATTCTCTAAATTCTTCTATAGTTAAGGTATGCTTTTTATCATTTTCGGTATCATAAACAATAGTGTCATGACTTTTGTTGGCAAAGACAAAAATTTCTCCATCCTTATGTTGAATGGCAGCTATAAAATGTTCGGGAAGATTTTCAAGCTGATTTTTTGGAACATTTGCGGCCATGTTTTCAATGCGCAACACGTCTAAAGTATCAGTAACAGAAAATAAACTTGGATAGTTGGGGTGAGAGAGGTAAATATCTTTAAACTCCTCAATTAGAGCTCCATGTCGATTGTGTTCTAGGTATTTTTTTAGGACTGAAATCACGCTGTTTTTCGTTTTAGTTCAAATTCATAGTAGGAAAAATCTGCTGTTGTTTTAGTATAAATTTATAAATAAGAAATGAAAATGCGCTATGAAATCGGATTGTTTAACATAAAAAGAAAAGAAAATGACAATCAAGGCGAGTGTTGGTAAGGCTTGGTTATTGAAAATTATATAGTATTTGCAATCTTTTAAAAATCAGTGCTTTTCTTTTTTAAAAAAGTCGCTTGTGAGTTAATAATTTTACTTTTAAAATTTTCTAAAATGCAATATTTAAAAAATTCATATACTTTTGCGACACAAACAAAAGCATTATGGCAAAGAATTTAGTGATCGTTGAGTCGCCTGCAAAGGCAAAAACCATTGAAAAGTTTTTAGGAAGTGAATATCAGGTAGAGTCCAGCTACGGACATATAGCAGATTTGCCTTCTAAAGAAATAGGGGTAGATGTTGAAAATGGCTTCCTTCCAAAATATGAAGTTTCTCCTGATAAAAAAGCATTGGTGAAAAAACTCAAAGATCTTTCTAAAAAAGCCGAAACGGTTTGGTTGGCGAGTGATGAGGATCGTGAAGGAGAGGCCATTTCGTGGCATTTGTCTGAAGAATTGAAATTAGAGCCATCTAAAACAAAAAGAATCGTTTTTCATGAAATCACCAAATCGGCAATTCAAAAAGCGATTGAAAATCCGAGGGGAATTAATTACGATCTTGTAAATGCACAGCAAGCGAGAAGAGTACTGGACAGATTGGTGGGTTATGAGCTTTCTCCGGTTTTATGGAGAAAAGTAAAAGGCGGACTTTCTGCCGGAAGAGTTCAGTCGGTTTCTGTACGATTGATTGTAGAAAGAGAAAGAGAAATCCAAAACTTCAAAGCTGTAGCTTCTTATTCTGTTGTAGCAGAATTTTCGAATGAAGCCGGAAAAACATTTAAGGCAAAACTGCCAAAGAATTTCAATACAAAAAAAGAAGCCGAAGATTTTCTGAGTAAAAATATTGGCTCTATATATAAGGTATCGGATTTAGAAACGAAGCCTACAAAAAAATCACCGGCAGCACCTTTTACTACTTCTACTTTACAGCAGGAAGCAGCCAGGAAATTATATCTTCCGGTTGGGATAACGATGCAGCTGGCGCAAAGGCTTTATGAAGCGGGATTGATTACTTATATGAGAACGGATAGTGTCAATCTTTCAAATGAGGCGATAAATGCAGCTGAGGCTGAAATTATCAAATCATACGGTAAGGAATTCTCGAAACCAAGAACCTTTACCAATAAGAGCAAAGGTGCGCAAGAGGCTCACGAAGCAATTCGTCCAACGGATATGTCAAGACATACGGTAAATATTGATAGAGATCAGGCACGTCTTTATGACCTGATTTGGAAAAGGACACTGGCTTCACAGATGAGCGATGCTGAATTGGAAAGAACCAATGTAAAAATTGAAGCCAATAACCATTCAGAAATATTTGCAGCAACTGGAGAAGTTTTGCTTTTTGAGGGATTCCTTAAAGTATACTTGGAAGGACATGATGATGAAGATGAAGAGCAAGAAGGAATGCTTCCTGCTTTAAAAGTGAATGAAAGACTTCAAAATAATTATATAACCGCAACGGAGCGCTATTCCAGACCGCCGGCAAGATACACAGAAGCTTCTCTGGTTAAAAAACTGGAAGAATTGGGGATTGGTCGTCCGTCGACATACGCGCCTACGATTTCAACAATTATTAATAGAAATTATGTTGAAAAAGGAAATCTTGAAGGACAGGAAAGAAAATATACTCAATTGACCCTGCAGTCCGGAAAAGTTGATGAAAAACTACTGAAAGAGAATACAGGTTCTGACAAAGGAAAACTCGTTCCAACCGATATTGGCGCAATCGTAACGGATTTCTTAGTGAAGAATTTTGAAAGAATATTAGATTACAATTTTACGGCAAAAGTTGAGCAGGATTTTGACGAGATTGCAGAAGGGAATGTAAACTGGGCAAAGATGATGCAGGAGTTTTATGACCAGTTCCATCCAAATGTAAAAGATGTTGAAGCAAATGCGGAGAGAGAATCAGGAGAAAGAATCCTGGGAACAGACCCAAAAACAGGAAAGCCGGTAAGTGTCCGTTTAGGTAAATTTGGACCAATGGCACAAATAGGCGATGCAGATGATGATGAAAAGCAGTTTGCAAGTCTTATGGCTGACCAAAATATTGGGAATATCACCTTAGAAGAAGCATTGAATTTATTTTTATTGCCTAAAAAATTAGGTAATTATAACGGAGAAGAAGTAGAAGTGAACAATGGCCGTTTCGGACCGTATGTGCGATTTGGAAAAATGTTTATTTCACTTCCAAAAGGAGAAGATCCTTTGGATGTTACTCTTGACCGTGCCAAAGAGCTAATCGCTGAAAAAGAACAAGCCGATGCTCCAATCGGAACGTATAAAAATGAACCGGTACAAAAAGGAGTGGGACGTTTTGGACCGTTTATCAAATGGAACGGGATGTTTATCAATGTCAGCAAAAAATACAATTTTGACAATCTTTCACAGTCGGATATCACAGAATTGATAGAAGACAAACTTCAAAAGGAAATCGATAAGGTGATCCATAATTGGGAAGAAGATGGAATACGTGTTGAAAAAGCACGTTGGGGACGTTCGGTTATTACCAAAGGAAAAGTCAAAATTGAATTGAGTAAGGATGTCGATGCAACCAAACTTACCTTGGATGAGGTAAAGGATATGATTGAAAAGAAAGCTCCTGCAAAAAAGACCGCGGCAAAGAAAACAACAGCTGCTAAAAAGCCAGCCGCTAAAAAAACTACTGCAAAAAAGAAATAAGATATGGAATTTGATTTTCTGTCTCCTTTAGACGAAGAGATACTGGAGTTTATTAATGGATTGTCTTCCCAGAATTTAGGAAGCAAGATAGTACTGCATACTAGAGAAGACTTTCCTGATTTAAGCAAAATCAGGCTCGCGATTGTGGGAGTGAAGGAAAACAGAGGCGCTCATATTGAAATTGAAAATACAAAGCTGTCACATATTCGAAAAGAACTGTATGGATTGTTTCCGGGTAACTGGGAGGCATCAATTGCAGACTTAGGGAATATTTTAGCGGGAAACGATATTGAGGATACTTATTTTGCTTTACGAAAAGTGGCTGCCTATCTGTTGAAAAACAAAATCATTCCGATAATTATTGGCGGTTCGCAAGATTTGACCTATCCGTTGTACAGAGCTTTTGATGAACTGGAACAGATGGTGAATGTCGCGTCTATAGATAGCAGATTTGATTTCGGTGCTGCGGATAAGCCGCTTTCGGCGAATTCCTATCTTACTAAAATGATAGTTGAAGAACCAAACAATCTTTTTAATTATAGCAATCTGGGTTATCAGACGTATTTTAACTCTCAGGAGGAGATCGATTTGGTTGAAAAATTGTTCTTCGATGCCTACCGTTTGGGTGAAGTTTCTAACAACATCTCAATAGCCGAGCCGGTTTTCAGAGATGCAGATATTGTGAGCGTAGATTTAACATGTGTGAAATCTTCTGATTCCGGTAATTTTATTACTTTTACACCCAACGGATTTAACGGGAAAGAAATCTGTTCTTTATCAAGATATGCAGGAATCAGCGATAAAGTTTCAATATTTGGCATTTTTAATCACAATAATTCAAAACAAGAAGCAGTTCTGATTGCCCAAATCGTGTGGTATTTTATTGAAGGTTATCATTACCGTTCTAACGAATATCCGTTCGGAAGCCGTGATAATTATTTAAAATATATTGTGCCTTTAGAAGACGAGGAACTGGTATTCTTTAAAAGCCACAAAACAGAGCGTTGGTGGATAGAAATACCTTTTATTTCAAATGTTAATAATAAATTAAAAAGAAATACGTTATTACCTTGCACTTATGAGGATTATCTGGGTGCTTGTGCCAACGAAATCCCTGAAAGATGGTGGAAGGCACAAAGGAAAAATATAGTATAGTCGGCACGTTCCTATTTTTTTTAACACATCCTTAGGTCAATGTTATACTTTATTTAAGGATTTTTAATAAAAAAATTGTTTTTTAGAAAAATAATAAATAGGTTTACGCCCTTAAAAAATAAGAATATATCATAACCCAAATTTATATGAAGAAGTTCATTGCATTAGCAGCATTAGCATCAATATTGACAAGCTGTGGTTCGAGCGATAAAGGGGAGTTAGTAGGTGTGAAAGGCAGGAAATGGCATCCGGAGAAACCATACGGTATGACTCTGGTTCCAGGAGGTGCTTATATCATGGGTAAATCAGATGATGATTTAGCCAACGTACAGGACGCTCCAACAAAAACGGTTACCGTTCGATCCTTTTATATGGATGAAACAGAAATTACGAATAGCGAGTACAAGCAATTTGTGAATTGGGTTAAAGACTCAACGATCAGAATGCGTTTGGCTATTCTTGCTGAAGAAGTAGGTCAGACTAAAGGAACTGGTGGTATCGGTGAGTTTGCGTTTGATGATACAGATCCGGCAACAATGTCTCCATATGACAAATATATGTATGAGAATTACTATAGTGTTGGTACAGGAGATGATCCGTATGCAGGAAGAAAGCTGAATAAAAAAGTAAAATTAATTACAGATCCTCAAAAATATCCTGATGAATATTATGTTGAGGTTATGGATTCAATGTACTTGCCAGCTGCTGAATCATACAACGGATTGAGAACCATGGATGTTTCAAAACTAAAATTCCGTTACTCTGAAGCGAACCTGAATGAGGCGGTTAAGAAAAAAGGAAGAAAAGACTTCTATAAAAAGACTGAGCCAATCGGAATTTATCCTGATACAACAGTATGGATTAAAGATTTTGCTTACTCTTATAATGAGCCAATGCATAATGATTATTTCTGGCACCAGGCTTATGATGATTATCCGGTAGTAGGTGTTACCTGGAAACAGGCTAAAGCTTTCTGTGCTTGGAGAACATTATACAAAAACGCATTTATCAAGGCGAAGAAAAAAGGAAGAAACCAAATCAACTCTTTCCGTCTTCCAACAGAAGCAGAGTGGGAATACGCTGCTAGAGGTGGTCTTGAGTCAGGAACTTTCCCATGGGGAGGTCCTTATGCTAAAAATGACAGAGGATGTTTCTTGGCTAACTTCAAGCCTAACCGTGGAGATTACGCTGCTGACGGAGCTTTATATACTGTAGAAGCTAAATCTTACGAGCCTAATGATTATAACCTTTATAATATGTCAGGTAACGTAGCGGAATGGACAAACTCTTCTTATGATGCATCATCTTATGAATATGTTTCTACAATGAACCCTAACGTGCCAGATGCTAAAAATGAACGTAAAGTAACACGCGGTGGTTCTTGGAAAGATGTTGCCTATTTCTTGCAAGTAAGTACAAGAGACTTTGAATACGCTGATTCAGCAAGAAGTTTTATCGGTTTCAGAACCGTTCAAGATTACATGGGTGTTCAAAATACAGGGAACAGACCTAAATAAGAAAATTTAACCAACTTTATAATTATTATATTTACTTAACTAACTAAAAACTATTTATTATTATGGCAATTTTAAGCAAAAAAGCAATGAATTTCGCTTACGGTATGGGAGCGGCAGTTGTAATCGTAGGGGCATTATTTAAGATTATTCACTTCGAAATAGGACCGTTAACAGGAAACGTGATGTTGACTATCGGTCTTGTAACAGAAGCGGTTATCTTTGCTTTGTCTGCGTTCGAGCCTGTAGATAACGAAATTGATTGGACTCTTGTATATCCTGAATTAGCAGGAGGAGAAGCTAAAAAGAAAGAAGCTAAAAAAGAAAACCCAACTGAAGCTCAAGGATTACTATCTCAAAAATTAGATAACCTATTGAAAGAAGCTAAAATTGATGGTGAATTAATGGCTAGCTTAGGAAACAGCATCAAAAATTTCGAATCTGCTGCTAAAGGAATTTCTCCAGCTGCTGACGGAATTGCGGCTACTAAAAAATACAGTGAAGAATTATCTATGGCTGCAGCTCAAATGGAATCACTAAACAGCTTGTACAAAGTACAATTGGAAAGTGCTTCTAGAAATGCTGAGGCTAACAAAGAAATCGCTGATAATGCTTCTAAATTAAAAGAACAAATGCAATCTATGACTGCAAACATTGCTTCATTGAACAATGTTTACGGAGGTATGCTTTCTGCAATGAGTAACAAAGGATAATTAGTTTAAGACTATTTCATTAACAAAATAAAAATAAACTAATTAGAAAAAATGGCAGGAGGAAAATTAACCCCTAGACAGAAGATGATTAACCTGATGTATCTGGTTTTCATCGCGATGTTGGCACTAAATATGTCCAAAGAAGTTTTATCTGCTTTTGGACTAATGAATGAAAAATTTGAAGCAGCAAACGAAGCAGCAAAATTGACTAACGAGCAAATGATGCAATCGTTAGATACTAAAGCTGCTGAAGCTAAAGGTGAATTTGCTGTTGCTGCAGAAACAGCACATAAAGTTCAAGCTGCTACGAAGAAATTTTACGATTTTATCGGTACTTTGAAAGCAGAGACTTTAAAGCATGTTAAGCCAGAAAATGGTAAATTACCATACGAGTCAATGGATAAAGGTGATAACCTTGATAACAGCTGGTTTATTGGTGATGGCTACACAAAGAGAGGTAAAGAAGTTATGAGTGCTATCGAAACTTACAAGGCAGATATGAAAAATGCTCTTGGTAGTGAGAAAAAATACTCAGCAATCTTAAACCAAGTGAATAAATCATTTGATGTTTCTGATGTTACTACTAAAGATGGTTTGAAAGATAAATTCTTGAACTACCACTTTAAAGGTTTCCCAGCAATTGCTTCTTTGGCTAAATTATCAGCTTGGCAAAGTGATGTTAAAAAAGCAGAATCTGATGTAATCAGTGCTGCTTTAGGAAAAGCGGCTGTACAAGCGGCTTCATACAGTAACTACCAAGCAATTGTAGTTTTAGAGAAAAATGCTTATTTCCAAGGTGAAAACGTAAAAGGTAAAGTAGTATTAGGTCGTTATGACGAAAACACTAAGCCTACATCTTTCCAAGGTCCTGGTAAATTAGAAAACGGACAAGCTGTTATTTCCTTAACTGCTGGTGGAGTTGGTGAGCAATCAATCAACGGTCAATTTACTTTCTTGGAAGACGGAAAATCGATTCCTTTGAAATTTGAAGGAAAATATGTTGTAGTTCCAAAACCAAATGAAGCTACTATTTCTGCTGATAAAATGAATGTTGTTTACCGTGGTGTTGTAAACCCGATATCAATTTCGTTTGCAGGAGTAGCTGATAACAATGTTACAGCTTCTGCTCCTGGTTTAGTAAAAGCAGGTAGGGCTGGTGCTTATAACATGAGCCCAGGTGCCGGACGTGAGGTAGTTATTAATGTTGTAGGAAAATTGCCTGACGGAACATCAGTAAATTCTAAAAAACTTTTCAGAATCAAGAACATTCCTGGACCAACAGGAGCTTTGAGAGGAAGAGAAACAGGTACTGTTAAAGGTCCTAAATCTAACTTGGAAGTTCAAACTGTTAATGCAATCCTTGAAGATTTTGATTTCGATGTTACATTGAATGTAGTTGGTTTCAACATCAAAGTTCCTGGACAACCAACAATCGTTGTTTCTGGTAACAAAATGGATGCAAGAGCGAAATCTGCAATTCAAAAAGCCAGTAGAGGTGATGTAGTCATTATTTCTGAAATCAAGACTAAATTAGAAGGTAGCGCAATCATGCTTCCTAAAACAGCACCGGTTGCTTACGAAATAACACAATAATTATTGAAAGTTTGAGTTTTTAACTTAACAAACTAATAAATTACAAGAAAATGAATTGGAGAAATTTTTCATTAGTAGTAGCATTAAGCTTAGTTTCTAGTGTGTCTTTTGCACAGTCTAATCTTTTGAATGCGAAAACTCCTCAAGAAATCGGAAAGAAAACAGAAGCTCAGCTTAAGTCCGATAATGATAAGCCACTACCGTATGGATATGTTCACGATCGTGACGTATTGATGGGTAAAATGGTTTGGGAATTTATTGATCTTGATGAGAGAATCAATTTTCCAATGTATTTTCCAGTTGAGGGTAACCTTGGTCCAGACAGAAAATCGTTGTATGCAGTTCTTGTAGAGAATATGAAGTCAGGAAAAATTGCTGAAGTATATGACGACAGTTATTTTACTACTAAAAAATCACTTAAAGACATTGAATCATCATTGTCAAAAATTGATACAACAGATGCTGGTCGTGAGCAATACAACGCAGGTGAGAAAATCACAGAAGATAATATCGTTAAAACTGATATTACACCAGCTGATGTAATGGGTTACAAAATCAAAGGTTACTGGTATTTTGACAAACGCCAAGGCGAATTAAAATACCGTTTGCAAGGTATCTGTCCTGTAGTTCCAGACGTTTATACAATGGGAACTGAGCAAGAAGATCCAATCGAATTGTTCTGGGTATATTTCCCAGCAGTGCGTGATGTTCTTCATGAAGCAAAAGCTTTCAACGACAAAAACTCTGCACTTCCAATTACGTTTGACCACCTTTTAAATTCGCGCCGCTTTAATGGTGTGATTTACCAAGAAGAAAACGTGATGGGTGATAGAAAGATTGAAGAATACATGAAAGACAATGCACAGATGCAATTGTTAGAATCAGAAAGAGTAAAAGATAAGATCCGCAACTTCGAACAAGATATGTGGAATTATTAATAAAAATTTCTCCAATACAAATAAAACTCTTGCCTTTCAAAGGCAAGAGTTTTTTATTTTTGCATTATGATTGATTATTTGATTGTCGGTTGCGGATTGGCTGGAATTGCATTTGGTGAAACAGCCTCACAGCACAATAAATCCATTTTGTTTTTTGAAAATAATTCACAACGCTCTTCTAAAGTTGCAGGCGGATTGTATAATCCTGTAATTCTTAAAAGATATAGTGGAGTATGGAGAGCACAGGAACAGCTCGATCTATTGCAATCTTTTTATACAAATCTGGAAACAAAGTTGAATGCCAAATTCAACTTCAATACTCCAGTCTACAGAAAGTTATTTTCTGTCGAAGAGCAAAATGATTGGTTCTTGGCAACAGATAGAGTTGGATTAGCTCCTTTTCTTTCTTCAAAATTAGTTTCTAAGAAATACAAAGCAATTGATTCACCATTTAATTTTGGTGAAGTTTTGCAGTCTGGTTATGTTGATACTGATGTTTTATTGTTTGGTTATCGCAATTATCTGAAAGAAAACAACCTGCTGCTGGAAGATACTTTTGACTATTCAGCTATAGAGTTTAAAGAGAATTACATCCAATATAAAGATGTTCAGGCTCGGAATATTGTTTTTGCGGAAGGCTATGGCATGGTTGATAATCCTTATTTTGGACAATTACCTCTAAAGGGAACCAAAGGAGAACTGCTGATTATTAGAGCTAAAGATTTAGATTTAGACGCCATAATCAAAGCATCTGTATTTGTACTGCCTTTGGGCAATGATTTATATAAGGTAGGAGCAACATACAGTTGGGAGGATAAGACCAATCAGCCTACAGAAGAAGGTAAAAAAGAACTTTTAGAGAAAAGCAAAGAAGTACTTCAGTGTGATTTTGAAATTGTTGAACATCTGGCAGGAATCAGACCAACAGTAGCTGATAGGAAGCCATTAGTAGGGACACATCCAAAACACCCAAACCTTCATTTGCTCAATGGACTTGGTACAAGAGGAGTGATGATTGGCCCAGATATGGCAAAACAATTATTTGAAAGTATCGAATTGGGGAAACCGATAGATATTTCTGCAGATATTATGCGATTCAAAAAAATAAAGTGGTAGCCTATTTTTTATCCCAGTCTTTGTCGTAATCTACAAACATGTTGATCCAGATATTTCGGGAAATCCTCATAATAATAGGCATGAAAATAACGAGTGTGGCAATAATAGCTATAAAAGAAACTTTAAGATTAGTGCCCAGGAATAAATAGGAGATAACAAAAGCGGCTACTCCAAAAGCAATTCCTACGCCATAGCTAACATACATTGCCCCATAAAAAAAGGAAGGTTCTATTTTATATTTTAAACCACAGTGACTGCATTTTTCATGCATTTTGAAAACGCCAGGCAGATTATATGGGTTTCTATCCACATACATCTTATCATTCTGACATTTAGGACAAGTTCCTGTTAAAATACTATATAATTTGGATCCTTTTTTTAACATTTGCAAAAAATTTTGGTTGCCATATTCGACACCACAAATTTACACATACAATTACAAAAAAAATATAATAAATGCTTAATATACATAATTTATCAGTTTCTTTTGGTGGAACCTATCTCTTTGAAGAAATTACTTTCAGACTAGGCGCTGGCGACAGGGTAGGTCTTGTTGGTAAAAACGGAGCAGGGAAGTCTACCATGCTGAAAATTCTTGCACGTGATATTGCTCCGGATACAGGAAGTATAGCGACAGAAAAAGAAGTAAGAATAGGTTTTCTTCGTCAGGATATCGACTTTGAGCAAGGACGAACTGTCTTGGAAGAAGCGTATGAGGCATTTACAGAAATAAAGATTGTAGAAAAAAAGCTGGAAGAAATCAATGAGCAATTGGTTACACGAACCGATTACGAAAGCGAAGAATACAATCAGATCATTGAAGATCTATCCGATTATACGCATCGCTTTGATCTGCTAGGCGGATATAATTATGTGGGCGATACCGAAAAGATTTTATTAGGACTTGGTTTTAAGAGAGAAGATTTCAATAACCAGACCGAAACTTTTTCAGGTGGTTGGAGAATGCGTATAGAATTGGCGAAATTGCTTTTGCAGTCTAACGATATCTTGTTGCTGGATGAGCCTACGAACCACCTGGATATTGAATCGATTATTTGGTTGGAAAATTTCTTGCGTAATTTCCCGGGTGTTGTAGTAATCGTTTCGCACGATAAGATGTTTTTAGATAACGTCACCAACAGAACCATCGAAATTTCTCTGGGTAAAGCCTATGATTTTAATAAGCCTTACTCACAATATTTGCAATTGCGTCAGGAAATTCGTGAGAAGCAATTAGCGACACAAAAAAATCAAGCCAAGAAGATAGAAGAAACGGAAAAGCTGATTGAAAAGTTCCGTGCCAAAGCTTCAAAAGCCTCGATGGCACAGTCGCTTATCAAAAAACTGGATAAGGTTGAAAGAATTGAAGTGGACGAAGATGATAATTCTGTAATGAACATTTCGTTTCCGGTTTCTGTAACTCCCGGAAAAGTAGTCATCGAAGCAGAAGACGTAACCAAAAGTTATGGCGATAAGACTATCTTAAAAGATATTTCACTTTTGGTAGAGAGAGGAAGCAAGATTGCTTTTGTAGGTCAGAACGGCCAGGGAAAATCAACTTTTATCAAGGCTATAGTAAACGATATTGATTATACTGGTACTATAAAATTAGGACACAACGTACAATTGGGTTATTTTGCCCAAAATCAGGCAGAATATCTTGATGGTGAAATAACGCTGCTTCAGACAATGCAGGACGCTGCAAATGACACCAACCGCTCAAAAGTACGCGATATGCTGGGTTCTTTTCTGTTTAGGGGAGATGATGTCGAAAAAAAGGTAAAAGTGCTCTCAGGAGGCGAAAGAAACCGTCTGGCGCTTTGTAAATTGCTATTGCAGCCTATAAACGTGCTTGTAATGGATGAACCTACGAACCACTTAGATATCAAATCAAAAAATGTTTTGAAAGCCGCATTGCAGCAATACGAAGGAACTTTGCTTTTGGTTTCTCACGACAGGGATTTCCTGCAAGGAATGTCGAATATTGTATATGAGTTCAAAAACCAAAAGATAAAAGAATATTTAGGCGATATTAATTTCTTTTTAGAGCAGCGTAATCTTGAAAACATGCGTGAGGTTGAAAAGAAAGATGCTGTCAAGAAAGAAGCACCGAAAGATAAATCGCTGTCTTACGATGAGCAGAAAAAAAATAAATCGCTTCAGAATAAATTGAGTAAAGTCGAGAGCCAGATCAAACAGCTTGAAATAGACATTCAGAAAGATGACAAGCTTTTGGAATCAGAATATGATAAACATATAGAAGATGCTTCTTTTTTTATTGCCTATAATAAAAAGAAAAAGGATCTCGATAATCTGTTGGAAGAATGGGAAGCCGTTCAGATGGAAATTGAAAACTCTTAAAAGTAAAAAGCCGGAAGTTGTTTCCTGCTTTTTTATAAACGCTCATGAAAATCTTGTGAGGTAATGCCTATTCGTTCAGAATGCTCAATGGCTTCTTTGCTGTTTTTAAAATAACAGGTATCTACTCCCATCGATTCCATGTTTGCCATAGCTTCTTCAGCTTTGTTCTTTTTGCTTTTGCCAGTCTGCCTGATATAAACGGCTTTTACCGTAACCGGAAAAATTTTGCAGATGTTCTCATATAAAAAAGGGTCATGCTGAGAATCGTCTCCAAGCAGTACATATTTCAAATGCGGGTAAAATTCCAAAACATGTTTAATCTTTTCAAATTTATGATTGTGACTGCCTCTACCGGTAAAGAAAAAATCAGTCAGACTGGTTTTAATGTCTTTTAAGAGCAATACGGCTTTGGGAAGCCCATGCAGTTCCGTAAATTGAGTAATAAGCCTGTAGAGGTTCCATTCGCTGCTGGAAACATAAAAAAAAGCATTCTTCTCTGCGTTGCTATCTCTGCCGGCAGAACTTAAAGCCTGGTAATGTGGTACCACGTCTTCAAATATCTTACGGTCATTCACATTCCTAAAAAGAAGTATGTACAGTTTTTTGAAAGGATTTCGGGTATGAGAAACCAGAAAAGTATCATCAATATCCGATATAAAGCCCCAGTTTCCTTCATGAGGTCGGATATAGCTGCCTTTACTTGAAATTTCTTTATTATTGTGGTAGGTGCTGACTTTGTATTCGTTCCAGCCATAAGCCAAATCTCGTGACAGCGGAATGCAAAATTTGAAATAACCATCATCCATACTTTTCGTATGGATTTTCATTCCGTGATGTTCCAGATAAACAGAAGCATTCTTTTGTGTCTTGATCCGAAACATACGGATAACAGATTTGGCATTTTTGAAATTTTTCTTCTGGAAATCGTAATCTTCTTTCGTTGTCGGCTTAAAAATATGCCCCATCACAATCAGTTCCTGATCATTTGCATAACCTCGGTATAACTTTAGGATTGGCTTCATAAATGTTTTATATTTATATAACGAAATAACAAATTACAAAAATTATAGCATACATAAGCCATGAACACGCAAAAGAATTATATACTGGTAGTTAACCCAATATCCGGTGATGTTGATAAAACTGAAATTATTGACGAAGCTAAAAAATTTGCGGCAAAGGGAAACATACATCTGGTTATTTATGAAACAACCGGTAAAAATGACGAGTCCGAAATCCAAAAACTCCAGGAAAAAAACAAGGCAGAAAGAATTATAATTGCGGGTGGTGATGGTACAATTAAAATGGTTGCTGAAGCAGTAGAGAATTATGAAGTCATTTTGGGGATACTGCCTGCGGGTTCTGCTAACGGACTTTCGGTAGATCTTAATCTTCCGGATAGCCTGGATGAAAATCTGGAAATTGCATTCAATAGCAATTATATGGAAATGGACATGATTTCCATTAACGGTAAAAAAAGCCTGCACCTGAGCGATATTGGAATCAATGCCGAGTTGATTAAAAATTATGAAAATAGCAGTATTCGTGGCAAATTAGGATATGCTTTGCAGGCCATCAATACGCTAGCAGGACTTAAAGCTCCTTTTCAAGCCGTTATAGAAACGCATCTGGGGCGTATTGAAACGGAAGCCAGGATGGTAGTAGTCGCCAATTCTCAGAAATATGGCACTGGCGTTGCAATTAATCCGAATGGCATAATGAATGATGGCAAATTTGAAATAGTAATCCTAAAAAACCTTGATCTGATTGTTTTTAGTAAAATATTGTCAGGAAATATGCCTGTAGAAAATGGCGACGTAGAAATCATATCGACAGATAAAGCAACGATTACAACGAATTCGCCGGTAAGTTTTCAGATTGATGGCGAATATTGCGACGAAGTGACTCGTTTGGAAGTGGAAATTCTTCCTAATCAGATGTGGGTGGCGGTTCCTTAAAAGAGGTTCTGAGAGGCTAAGTTTTGTGTTTTATATGTAAGAGAGGGAGTTGATGAAAATGGACTTTTTTGTGTTCGTTTTCTTTGGTATCAGCTTCTCAATAATTATTTAAAAGGATTTCGTTCTTTCCAGGCGAGTTCAGGTTCTAAATAGCCAAAAACACGAGAGATAAAAAGATTGATAAAAGAATTGTGGTGTTTGATAAACCCGTACATTTTTTCAGGGATGGCGCCCACAGAACTTTTGATTTCCAATGCTGTCCTTGCAAAAATAATTTGCTTGAATCCTTTGTTTATGGAATGGCAAACCATATCATACAGCATATTGAGATAGAGCATCTTTTCTTTTTGGTGATTCTCATCATACCCTAAAAAGTAAGTATCCACGGCGTCACCATTTTTAATAAGAGTATTGAAACCAATCATCTTTTCGTTTTCAAAATAGCCATAAAACAGAAAATTATCTTTAAGATGCATTTTGAAGTTGGAAAAATGATGCTCAGGAAGATAGAAAGTATTGAACGGTGCATTTTTAGCCACGCAGTAATACAGGTCATAAATAGTTCTTTCCTGTTTTTGAATTTCTTCCAAAGAGAGTTTCTTTTTGGTCAGGCTTTCCGATTTTTTTCGTGCCCTTTTATACTGGTCGCGGTATTTTTTATTTAGTGCGTTTATGTAATCAGCTGCATCTTTCCAGTTTTCCCTAATAGAAAATACCATATTGGGTTGTGTGCTGAATTGGTAAAACTCGTCAAATTCAGCCAGCTTAAAATATTTGGTGTCTTCTTTTTCAAAATCTTTGAATACCGTGATATGGGTGCTGATTCCTTTCTCACGTAATCTCTTTTCAATGGCTACGGATGCTTTTTTTAGCAACTTTAAGCCGTCAGTATAGGGAAGATCAGGGCTGAATACCAAAGCATTTTGTCCTGTGAACATATTATTCCCAATAATCAATACCTTAGAACTGAAGTTCTTGAAAATGAATTTTCGAATTGACGTTTTTGCGCAATTGTCTCTTTCTCCATAAGAATTGACCTGACTCAGATCTAAAAATTGCGAAAGCGCAATTCCTAAAAGTTTTTCTTCCTTAAAAAGGCCGATAAAATGACAAGTCATATTATTTGGTGCTGCCGTCTCCAGTATGTTTAAATATGATTTTGAAAGAAAAATGTTGGCTGATGCGAGACTATCCCAATCATTAGGAAGTTCAGAAGTTGAAGTAAAAAGCCTGAAGATTAAAGTTGTTTCCAATTGCAAAAAAATAATAAATCTCGCCCTAAATAGAAATAAGGCGAGATTTTATGATGATATTAAATTTAAATCCAGGCGCAGATAATTCCGCCCATGATCGTCAGGTTCACAATCCAATAACCGGAATTGATAAAAATAAATTTCCAGCTTTTTCTTTCAAACATAGCATTGATGGCAACCAGTGGGAATGTGAAAAATAATCCGGTCATAAAACCATGCAAGGCTCCATGTTTGAATGTTCGGAAGTTTGTTCCGTATTGAGCCATGAATGCATCATAGGCCGGGCCAGCTTTATCAGGATCTCCACCTGTAGCTCCTAAAACTCCCCATTGGTGGATAACCAGAAATTGTAAAATAAAAGCCATAAAAAAGGCAAATAAGATACTGAGCCCAAAAATTTTAGCCATGTTGGCACCTTTTAATTTTTCTTCTGTAAGTCCGGCTGAATTCATCCAGGCGGTTCCAAAGACTTTTGGATTATACCAGATAAAACCGACAACCAGTGTCGATAATGCTGCAACGAGCAATGCTAAAAAATTTACTTCCATGATTGATTTGTTTAAGAGTTTGTCATTCAAAGATAAGTAAATAACTTAACATTAAATTAAGAATATGTTGGTTAAAAGGCTTAATTCTGAGAAAGTGATAAATTTCCTGCCAATTCTTTTAGATTAATTTCGGATACTTTAGCGGCGTATTGTGCATTGCTGTTTCTAACTTTTGCGTTGACATAATTGAGTTGCGCTTCACGGAATTCCAATGGTGCAATTGTACCGATTTTGAACTTAGCCAAAGTGATGTCAAGGTTCTCTTTTGCAATTTCTTCGTTTTTAGATTCAAGCTTGGTCAATTCCAGATTGGTCAGGTAAGTTTGGTAGGCAGAAGACAGTTGAGATCGTAAGGTTTGTAATTGTTGCTCGATAACAATATTGGAGTTTTCCACTTGAATTTTGGCCGCTTTTTCATTCCGATTTTGTAGCCCACCATTAAAAATATTCATACTTGCATTAAAGCCATAGGTAAATCCTTGTCCGGTAGACTGCGTGATAAAGCCCAAAGAAGCTTCGGTTCGTGAAAAATTGTAACCCGATGTAATGTTTACAGTTGGATAGCGGCTCGCCTTGACTTGTTTGAGCTGTAATTCGCTAATCCGTTTATTAATAATCTGGGTTTGCAGCTGCGGATTCTGTTTTTCTGCTAATGTCATTAGTTCTGGAAGTAGGAGCGTTTCGTCAATTGCAATTTCATCTTCTACAGTAAATTCTGTTTTTACGTCCCTGCCTAAAATTTCGTTCAGATAGATTTTAGTATTGGCATACAATTCTTTTTGTCGAAGCAAAGTAGTGGTATCGGTATTCAGGTCAACCTTGGCATTCAATACTTCCAGTTTCGAAGCTTTTCCAATCTTATAACGATTGTCGGCTGTAGTAACCCTTAAGTTGGAAATTACGATAGTCGTATCAAGCGCCTTTAGTTGCTGTTGCTGTTGTACCAGATTATAGTAAGTTGTAATAACATCAGAAACTTTAGTAAAGATGGCAAGTTTAAGCTCGGCATCGCCTAATTTTTCTAATTCTTTAAGCTGATCATAACGGGCAAACATACGTAGTCCGTCAAAAATAGTCCAGTTTAACGCAACACCATAAGTAAGGTTCATATTTCTGGCGTTGTTAAGCTTGCGTTCTGAACCGTCAGATTGTGTCTGTGTAGTATTCTGGATGCTGTTATTATCTGTTACGTTGGCATTCAATTGCGGCATTACACCTGCATTGGCAAGGCTAACGTTCTGCTGATCGATTTTTAGCTCGTTGCTGGCAATTTTTATCTCGTAATTGTTTTCGAGGGCAATCTTTACCGCATCTTCGACTGTTAAGATTTGCTGGGCTTTAGCTGTCATTGAAATGACAAAAAAGAAAGCAATCTGGAAAAATATCTTAGTATTCATGCGATTATTCTTTTTCATATTCTTTTATGTTGTCAAATTCTGGTCTGTGTTTCTTTTCTCTAGACCACATAAAATAGATAGCAGGAATAACAAATAATGTCAGTACCAACGAGAATAAAGTTCCTCCTACAATAACAACTCCCATTCCGATACGGCTCGTTGAAGCTGCTCCTAATGATAATGCAATTGGAAGAGCACCTAGAGCAATCGCCAAACTGGTCATCAGAATAGGGCGCAAACGAGATTCTGCCGCTTCCATGATGGCTTCCATTTTGTTTTTGCCCTGTTCCCGGAGCTGATTCGCAAATTCTACAATCAGAATTCCGTTCTTCGTCACCAGTCCGATAAGCATAATGGTTCCAATCTGGCTGAAAATATTCCACGTCTGCCCAAATAACCAAAGTGAGAATAAAGCTCCGGCAACCGCCATAGGAACTGTTAGGATAATAATAAACGGATCAATAAAACTTTCGAACTGTGCGGCCAAAATCAGATAAATAAGCAATAATGCCAATCCAAAAGCAAAAGCGGTGTTTGAATTACTTTCTACGAAATCGCGCGATTCGCCTCCAAGATCAGTTGTAAAGGTTTCGTCCAGAACTTTTGCTTTGATACGCTCCATGGCATCAATACCGTCGCTGATACTTTTTCCGGGAGCAAGTCCTGCGGAAACCGTAGCAGACATATAACGGTTGTTATGGTACAATTGTGGCGGGCTGCTTTCTTCTTTAATAGTTACAAGGTTATCCAACTGGATTAATTCTCCGGCAGAATTCTTAACAAAAATAGAAGTAAGGTCGATAGGCGCCTCACGGTCTTTTTTATCAAATTGTCCCATAACCTGATACTGTTTTCCGTTCATCATATAATAACCAAAACGCTGGCCACTCAAAGAAAGCTGTAACGTTTGTGCGATATCAATTACGGAAACACCTAAACTCTGTGCCTTTTCCCTGTCGATAGTCACATAGATTTCAGGCTTATTGAATTTCAGGTTGACATCAGTAATAGAAAAAGTAGGGTCTTGGGCTGCTTCATCCATAAACTGCGGAATCTTTTCCCTTAGTTTTTCAAAATTTTGTGCCTGGATGATGTATTGTATTGGCAGACCACCACGTCGGTTTACGGCAATTGTTGGCTGCTCTGATACTGAAACCTTGGCTTCAGCATATTTTTTTGTCCATTTGGTAAGATCTTCGGCTATTTCTTTTTGCGAACGTTTTCTTTCGTCCGGTTCTACTAAAGCAATCCTGGCCCGTCCGCTGTTTACGGATGCTGATCCAAATCCGGGAGAAGTAATAACCAAACTCACTTTTTTCTCAGGAATTGAATCATTGATCAGATTAGACAACTCGGTCATAAAACGATCCATATAGTCGTATGATGCTCCTTCCGGTGCGGTAACGTTGACACCAATAAAACTTCTGTCGTCATAAGGAGCGGTTTCTTTTTGCAGCGTACTGAAAAACAAAGCAATCAAACCTATACAGATAATAAGAATTGGGAAACTCAACCATTTACGTTTCATAAATCGGCCTAAAGCTCCTGCATAACCCGAGTTGAGTCTTAAAAAGTAAGTTTCGCTCCAATTGTAGAATTTAGATCTTTTCTGTTCGCCGCCTTTCATCAAATAAGCATTCAACATTGGAGTCAAAGTCAGTGATACGAAAGCTGAAATTAAAACGGCAGCGCCAATTACCACGCCAAATTCCCGGAAAAGCCGCCCTACGAAACCTTCGAGAAATATTACAGGAAGAAATACAGCAGCAAGTGTAATCGAGATGGAGATAACGGCAAAGAAAATCTCATTAGATCCTTTGATAGCCGCTTCAATTGGCGACATTCCTTCTTCGACCTTCTTAAAAATGTTTTCAGTAACCACAATACCATCGTCAACTACCAGACCTGTAGCAAGAACAATTGCAAGTAGGGTAAGTACATTTACCGAAAATCCAAAAAGCCACATGATGAAAAAAGTTGCAATCAAGGAAACCGGAATATCAATCAGCGGACGGAAAGCAATTGCCCAATTTCTGAAAAACAGATAGATAATAAGGACTACCAGTATGATAGCTATCAATAAGGTTTCTGCTACTTCTACAACCGCTTTTTTAACAAATACAGTATTGTCAATAGCGATGTTTAATTTGAAATCTTTCGGAAGATCTCTTTTTAGCTGGTCGTATTGTATGTAAAATGCTTTTGCAATGTCAAGATAATTGGTTCCTGGTTGTGGAATAATTGCCATCCCGACCATCTCCTGTCCGGAATCGCTCATTTTAGTTTCCAGGTTTTCAGCTTCTAATGAAGCATTTCCAATATCGCTGAAACGCACTATTTTTTCTCCTTGGGCAAGGATAATAATATTGTTGAATTCTTCTTCCGTAGAAAGATTTCCTACCGTTTTAACGGTTAATTCTGTATTGGCGCCGGTTAATTTTCCGGATGGTAATTCTACGTTTTGGCTTCCCAGCGCAGTCCTTACATCAGAAACGGTTACTCCATAAGATGCCATCTTAACCGGATCCATCCACAAACGCATTGCATATTTTCGCTGTCCCCAGATTTGTACACTACTGACACCCGGAATGGTTTGTAGTCGTTGGGCAATGACGTTATCTGCATAATCCGAGAGTTCTAAAACGTTTTTGTTATCACTCTGTACCGTCATCGTAATGATAGGTTCAGAATCGGCATCAGCTTTTGAAACTACCGGCGGGGCATCAATATCCTGCGGAAGGCTTCGTATAGCCTGCGATACTTTATCACGTACGTCATTGGCTGCTTCTTCTAAATTTTTATCAAGATTAAACTCAATCGTAATATTACTGCTTCCCTGGTTACTCGAAGAAGTAATGTTTCGGATACCGTCAATTGAGTTGATGGCTTTTTCTAACGGTTCTGTAATCTGCGACTCAATAATATCGGCATTTGCTCCCGTATAACTCGTTCTAACGGAAATTTGTGCCGGATCAATGGAAGGGAATTCTCGTACGCCCAGATAAGTATAGCCAATGATTCCAAAAAGAATCAGCATCAGGTTCAAGACAATCGTCAGAACCGGTCTTTTTATGCTAGTGGTGGATAAACTCATCGGGTATTAGTTTTTTATTTGGACTTTGACAGGCATTCCGT
Organism: Flavobacterium sp. 28YEA47A; assembly: GCF_041262125.1. Lineage (NCBI taxonomy): Bacteria > Pseudomonadati > Bacteroidota > Flavobacteriia > Flavobacteriales > Flavobacteriaceae > Flavobacterium > Flavobacterium sp. 28YEA47A. Next base: position 392,592 of record NZ_JBGCCI010000003.1, on the reverse strand, counting down.
CTTTCAAGGTCATTACACCAGTAGTAAGTATCGTATCTCCAGCTTTAATACCAGAAGTAATCAGTATGTCTTTATCTGTTCGTGCTCCAGTTTTTACAATTATTTCTTTTGCTTTTCCATTTTGGGATGTAAACAATTTTTTTCCGTTCTGAATCGGAATCAATGCCTGGGTAGGAACCAGTAAGGCATCAGGAATGTTTTCTAAAGGAAGTATTACATTGGCAAAAGTTCCCGGAAATAGCTTGCCTTCAGGATTATCTGCAATCGCTCGAAGTCTTAGTGTTCGGGTTGCTACTTCAATTTCAGGTTCAATAGCGTAAATCTTAGCCTTGAATTTTTCTTGTGAACCGGCAGTCGTAAATGTAAACTCGCCATTGACTTTCATCTGCGAGGCATATTTTTCAGGAATTGAAAAAGTAATTTTCAATCGGCTTGTATTTACCAGTTTTGCAATTACTGTAGTTGGCGTAACATAGGTTCCTTCAGAAATAGAGCGAAGTCCTATTTTTCCAGAGAAAGGAGCGCGTACCGTAGTTTTTGCAATTTGGGCACTTATAAGTTGGGATTGCGCTTTTGCTGATTTAAAATCGGCACTGGCAATGTCATATTCTTCCTGGCTGATCGCTTCTTTTTGCAAAAGCAATTTTGCTCTTCGTTCGTTTTCAGAAGCCAATCCTTGTGCGGTTTTGGCTTGTGCCAATTGCGCTCTTAATTCGATATCGTTTACTTTAAAAAGAACTTGTCCTTTTGTGACTGGCGTGCCTTCGTTAAAATTGATGCTTTCAACAATTCCAGAAACTTCACTGCGTATATCGACTTGCTCATTGGCTTCAATAGAGCCGGAAAGTGAAAGTACGTCTGCAAAATTTTGAGGCTGAACAACTACGCCGCTTACTATTGATGGCTTTTTATTTCCTGGCCCTTTTCCGTTTTCTGATTCTGATTTTTTATTATTGATAATCCGATAGGCAATCATACCGCCAATACCAAGAAGTAGGATCGCATAAACTAGATGTTTTATTTTCATGAGAAACGGGAGTTTATAATTTTATAAGTTAAGAAAAGGCCGTAATACGGCACCGAACAAAACTAAATTTTATTCTTTAATCGGATGGCTTTCTTTGCTATACTTTAACATTTTTTACACATTCTTAAAGTTAGACTGTAAAACAGGTCGAAAGTTAAATTAAGATGCCTTTTGTCGATTTTATTTTTTTTTAGCTAATTACTTTTCTATATTAGCTAAGTAGTAAATTTAAAACCGAATCTCAAAAAACAGTTCGCTGTTTTTCAAAATAAATAGTATTTAGTTTTTAGATTTTTATTTGAGAAAGCTGTCATTTTTAATGATGGCTTTTTTGTTTTCTTTTGGATTTGCGAATCTTTTATTTTCGTAAATTTGCATTCAATTTGAATCTTCAAAATATGAACCATATTCACGATAATCTCAGTCCTTTTAAAGTCAAGATTTCTTTTGCGAAAGTTATTGAGGTTTTGGAAGAAATAGCAGGTTCAGACGTGGATTATCGAGCGGCTTATGCAAAGGGACTTTTGAAAGAAATTGAACCTTTCCCTGAGCTAAGAGATGGCATCGAATCCTATCAGCAGATTGAAAAGCATTACTTGCGCATCAAATATCTTTTGTCAGACTTGTTTCCAACAGCTTTAACAAATAACGAAATTAAGGCAGTAACTATTCCGTTTGACAATTATATTTTTAATACTACAGAAAGGCTTAACACGATTATAAAAGAAGCCGGTGAAGATTTTGAGATTATCATCAGAGATTTTGATGAGCACCAGTTCTATGTTATGAACTGTTTGATTATACTGAACTATTATTACGGCTCTAAAATTGATTTCAGCACTCCAATTTTTTATGATATTCCAAATGCGGATGGAATTATAAAACATTACAGGATTCTCTATAATGCTGATTTTTTAGAAGTATTTCCTACTGAAAAATCAATTGCACTTACTCAGGAAGATATTAATCTGTTGATTGATAATTATGATGACCTGGCACTTTGGAAAGAAAAATTTCCGCCGGGAAGCTGGATACTTAAAGGTTTCGGGATTATGACGCTTTATGATAATTCAGTAGAGAGCGCCATTTCGAATCTGAAGAGTAATCTTTTAAGCAATAACCAAGGAAGTGAACTAAAAAAAGAGACAATCGAAACTATATTCAGGTCTATATATAAAATTCCTGATTTGCGAACCGGTTTTGCTGCATTCAGTAGTGACGGCACCCGATTGAGAAAAGCTGATTTTGAAGAAGAAATGCATAGCTTTTTGCTGACAGGTCTGGAAGAAGATTGCCGAAATGCTTTGGGCGAATGTTCGTTGGAAACTTTGGTAGGACAGAAAAAGTATTTTATCATTTCAGATGTAAAAGAATTCCTGCTTGCCAATCCGGGAGAAAAAGGACTTGCGGAACACTTGCTTTCGCAGAATGTGCAAAGCTGTATTTTTGCTCCGGTCATCAAAGATGAAAAGTTTCTTGGAATTGTTGAATTGGTTTCGTCCGAACCAAAACAGCTGAATAGTGTAAATGCAAACAAGCTGGATTTGGTCATGCCTTTTCTGGTAGATACTATTGATAGGTATTTTTCAGACATGCAAAACCAGATTGATGCAATAATCCAGAAGGAATATACGGCTATTCATCCAAGCGTCTACTGGAAATTCAGGGAAGAAGCTTCCTTGCATACTACCGACAAAAATGCCAGGGATTTGCCTTTTAAAGAAATTGTATTTAAAGAAGTATATCCGTTATACGGACAGATTGATATCAAAGGATCTTCTGTGGCCCGAAATGAGGCTATTGAAAAAGACCTTACGGCCCAGATTGAAAGGCTTCTTAGGTTGCTTCGTTTTGTGAGCGATAACCTAAAACTTCCGGTAATCTACCAGAATGTTTTTGAACTGGAAGATTTGGAAAAACAACTGAAAGAAACTTTAAAAGCAGATACGGAGTCGCTTATCCAAAGTTATGTGCTAAACGAAGTACACCCGATGTTGCGTCATTTTAAAGATTCTAATGAAGTGGTTCGTGCAAAAGTAGAAACCTATTTTAAGTCGCTCGATCCTAAAATAATGATGGTTTATGACGCCAGGAAAGATTTTGACCAGACGCTTTCACTAATCAATAAAAAAATGGCCTTTTTGCTTGATAAAAAGCAAGAAGAAGCCCAGTCGTTTTTTCCACATTATTACGAACGGTTTAAGACGGATGGAGTTGAGCACAATCTTTACATAGGTGCTTCTATTGCGCCACAACTTTCGTTTAGCCATGTTTATTTAAGCAATTTGCGTTTATGGCAGCTTCAGGCATTGTGCGAGCTGGAAAACGAATATTACCATATGCGACCTTCGCTTCCGTATGATCTGGATGTGACTTCGCTTATCCTTGTTTTCAGTACGCCAATTTCAATACGATTCAGAATGGATGAAAAACGTTTTGATGTTGACGGCACCTATAATGCCCGCTATGAAGTTGTGAAAAAAAGAATTGACAAGTCGAACATAAAAGGAACGGAAGAAAGAATTACCCAAAAAGGGAAAATTACGATTGTCTATTCGCAACATCAGGAAGAAGTTGAATACAGAAGATATATTAGCCTGTTGCAACATAAAAACAAGCTGGGGGCTATCGAAACTTTTGAGGTTGAAGACCTTCAAGGTGTTACCGGACTAAAAGCCTTGCGAGTTGAAATTCTGTATAGTAAGTCTGACGAATCAGAAAATGGTTATACCTATCAGGATTTGGTAAAAGAGCTGTCTCTTAAGAACTAAACCGTCTTAAAAGCCCATACAAAAGCAATCACGGAAGTAATAATGCCAAACATAAATACGGTATAAGTAATACGCAACAGCTTATATTTTCGGTTTAAGACTAATCCGAGATAATACAAATCCTTAATCATAGAATTGTAAAGATATTCACGATCTTTCATCAGTACATTCATAGCCCATTGGTACTCGTCCAAAGGCATTTTGTGGAAATTTCCGAAAAACAGAAGATTGACTTTTTTCTCTTCAATATCTTTTCGCGTAAAAAGGCCGCTTGTTACTTTTGGTCGCGTTGAAAGTATGGCAAAAATGATGGAAATAACGCTAAACATCAGCATTACAAAGGTAGGAATGATCAAGTGTGCGTTAGTCGGACTGTCCAGCTTAGGGATTAAAGTTGACAAAGCAATCGAAATGATAATTGCATTAACAGAAAGAAGGATGTTTGCTTTACTATCTGCAATCTGGCTGAGTTTGGTGTGGTTGTTCAGCGTCACACGAAACATCGTGTCGATTCCTCTTTCGGGAGTTTCAAACCTTTCCAGCTTTTTTTTGTTCAGGGCATCTTTTGTTTTTTCCTTTTTTCCTTTTTCCCAATCCGTAATCTTATCCTGCAATTCAGAAAGATTTAGGTCTTTTTGAGGTTGCCAGTTCGCCTTGGCTGAATCGGTATAAAAACGATGGTATTTCAGGAGTACGGTCCTGTTTTCTTTTGCCCATTCTAAATTGGAATATTCTTTATGGGCTACAATTTTCCATTCCTGACGCAACAGTTCTGCAAAATTTGAATATTCTTTGTGCCCAAAATGAGAACAGTCAGCATCACGGATTATCATTTCCAGGTGGTTTTCTGGACTGCGCTTGAGTTCGGTAGCAAGTATCAATGCCTTAACTTTAGAAGTCTTGTCATCCGGATACCCATTTTCTTTTAGAAAATCTGCTGCAATCTGAGCTCCTTTTTCTTCATGTTGTTCCGCTCCGCTAATATATCCTGCATCGTGAAACCAGGCCGAAATTTCAAGAATTTCTGCCTCTTCTTCAGAAACTTTTTCCCATTTAATCAATAGCCGTACGCTATCAACAACCCTTAAAGTATGATTAAAATTATGGTAAATATAATTGGAAGATAAGTTATCTTTGAATAATTGAAATATAAAATTTTCAGCCTTTTGAAGAATATTCATATCAAATAAATTGAATTAAATCCACTACCAAATTATGAAATTATTTTGGCTTAATGTAACACGTAAACGAAATATAACACCTTTCAAGTATATCTGCTTGGTAATTTTTTTACAGTCTTGTGCCACGAATCATTCCCAGTTTGGTAGTAAGACGCCGGTTAAGATAAAAGACAATTTTGATAATCCCAAAACAATTTCACATACGTTCTATCTTGTGGGCGATGCAGGCAATGCCGATGAGATCAAAGCACAGCAAATCCTTAAGCTGTTTGAAGAGCGGTTAAAAAAAGCAGATACAAACAGTACATTGCTTTTTTTGGGCGATAATATTTATCCGCTTGGGATGCCTCCAAAAGACAGTCCTGACCGAAAAACAGCCGAAGAAAAGCTGAATATCCAGCTGGAATTGTCAAAAGGTTTTAAAGGAAAAACAATATTTATTCCGGGAAATCATGATTGGTATAATGGAGTAGAAGGTCTGAAAGAACAGGAAAGACTGGTTAACGAATATCTTAAAGAAAAAAAATCATTCCTTCCCAGAAAGAATTGCGGAATCGACCATTTGAATATCAATGATAATGTAGCGTTGATTGTAGTAGACAGTGAATGGTTTTTAGAAGATTGGGACAAACATCCTACCATTAATAACGACTGCGATATCAAGACGCGCGAACAGTTTTTTGATGAATTGGAAAGCAGACTGAATGACAATCAGAAAAAAATGACGATTCTGGCTATCCATCATCCGCTTATGAGTAATGGAACGCATGGCGGAGAATTTTCTTTAGAAAAACATCTTTTTCCGTTAGAGAAAAAAATACCGATGCCCGTACTTGGAACCATCATCAATTTGTTGCGTAAAACTTCGGGTATCAGTCCACAAGACTTGCAGAACAAGAAATACAATGCTTTTGTCAAAAGAGTCAAGACATTGATACAGAATCGTAATAATGTGGTTGTAGTCTCAGGTCACGATCATAATTTGCAATATATCGATAAGGATAATATCAAACAGATTATTAGTGGGGCGGGATCAAAACACGAAGCCGCAAGAGCAATCAATGAGAACGATTTCTCATTTGGACACAACGGTTATGCTGTATTGGAAGTGTTAGAAAACGGAGCTTCAAAAGTGTCTTATTATGGAGCCGATTCAAAAGGAAAAGAAGGGCTTTTATACAAGCAACAGCCAACTTTTCCAAGACCAAAGCCAAATTTGAGAGAATATCCAAACAATTTTCCAACCTCTAAAGACACATCCGTTTACACGACAAAAATGACGACAAAAGGCGGTGCTTACCGTTTTCTTTGGGGCAAACATTACAGAAAAATCTACAGTACTCCAATAAAAGCCAGAAGCGTAAGCCTTGATACCTTATATGGCGGGCTAACACCTACAATTTCAGGCGGAGGTCACCAATCCAAATCACTTAGATTGGTGGATAAAGACGGTAAGGAATATGTGATGAGAGCCCTAAAGAAAAGTGCCACAAGATTCCTGCAGTCGGTTGCTTTTAAAGATCAGTCTGTAGAAAAAGATTTCCGCGATACCTATGCAGAAGACTTTATCATGGATTTTTATACTACTGCCCATCCCTATACGCCATTTGTTGTTTCTGAACTGGCGGACAAGGTTGGTATAAGTCATTCCAATCCAAAATTATTTTATGTGCCAAAGCAAAACAGGCTGGCATTGTTTAATGAAGAATATGGTGATGAGCTTTATATGATTGAAGAGCGCCCTATGAGTGCATTTAAAGATTTAAAGAGTTTTGGAAAACCTGATAAAATTATCAGCACAGATGATGTTTTGGCGAATATCAGAGCTGATGAAAAATACCAAATAGATGAACCAAGTTATATCAGGGCGAGATTATTCGACATGCTGATTGGCGATTGGGACAGGCATTCCGACCAATGGAGATGGGGCGAATATAAAGAAAAGGGCAAAGTGATTTATCGTCCGATTCCACGCGACAGAGATCAGGCATTTTCCAGATATGATGGCGCCCTGTTATCAATTTTGATGAACTTTCCGGCCTTGCGTCACATGAGATCATTTGATGATAAGCTCGATAATGTAAAATGGTTCAATCGCGAAGCCTATGCGTTGGATTTGGCCTTTATTACAAAATCAGATGAAAGCGTATGGAAAGAACAGGCCAAGTACATAACAGATAATCTTTCCAATGCAGAAATTGACAAGGCTTTTGAAATACTGCCAAATGAAGTTAAGGATGCTTCGATAGAAAAAATAAAATCAGACCTAAAAGCCAGAAAAAAACATCTGGAAAAATACGCACATCAGTATTATAAAGTGTTGCAGAAAACCGTGCTTATAGTCGGGACTGATAAAAAAGACCGATTTGTAATCACAAGAGAAGGAAATGAGACTAAGGTTGAGGTATATCGTATCAAAAAAGACAAGGAAGAACTGATCCGCCAGAGAACTTACCATACTCCGGAAACCAGAGAATTGTGGGTGTATGGTTTGGATGACGATGATATTTTTGAAGTAAAAGGCGAAGGCAGAAAAAAACTCAAGATACGACTACTTGGAGGACAAAACCACGATACGTATGATGTGGAAAGCAGCCGTAAAATAAGAATCTATGATTCTTCAACAAAAGACAATACGGTTGTCAACACCGGAAAAGGAGAGAAAATGCTTTCGGATTCCTATCAGATCAATACCTATGATTATGAGAAGCCAAAATACAATGTAATGGCTGGTTATCCGCTATTAGGATTCAACCCTGATGACGGTGTCAAAATAGGTGCAAGGGTCAATTATACTGTAAACGGCTTTAACAGATTTCCATACTCGCAAAGGCATGTCGTTGGAGGTAACTATTATTTTGCAACCAGCGGTTTTGAATTGTTCTACAAAGGAGTTTTTCCACATCAAATTGGGAAATGGAATTTAGTAGTTGATGCGCTTTATACCAGTCCTAACTTTAGTGTGAATTATTTTGGTATTGGAAACGAAACCGAAAATCCGGATGATGATATCAATATGGATTATAATCGTGTGAAGATAAGAAGACTGAAAGCTACACCGTCATTGCAATGGACAGGAGAAATGGGCGGTTCGGCAATCGTTCAGGCGAGTTTTGAGAGAGTAAGTGTAGACCGAACTCCTGGCCGATTTGTAAGTCAGCCGGGAATTGTAAATCCTGATGTTTTTGACTATAAAAATTTTGTTGATCTGAGTGCCAAATATACTTTTGAAAACTATGACAATCCGTCGAATGCAACTTTGGGAATGATTTTCTCATTAATGGGAGGTTATACCATAAATGTAAACGAAACCGAAAGGAAATTCCCGTATGCAGAAAGTTCACTGGGATTCACCTATAAAATTTCAACCAGCGGTAACTGGGTATTGGCTACGTTATTAAAAGGAAAAGCATTATTTGATGATGATTTCGAGTTCTATCAGGCAGCAACTGTTGGTGGCGATACGGATTTGCGCGGTTTCAGAAACCAGCGTTTCTCAGGAAAGCAATCTTTTTACCAAAGTACAGACCTTCGTTGGAATCTTGGAAAAATAGACAATGGTGTTGCGCCTCTGCGTTATGGTGTATTTGGAGGTTTTGATTATGGACGTGTATGGGTACCAAATGAAGAATCAGACAAATGGCACCAGGCTTATGGTGGTGGAGTTTGGATTAATGGTGTAAACCTGATTACGGGCAAACTATCGCTTTTTAATTCGGCAGACGGGCTAAGAGTTTCAGCAGGATTAGGATTTGGATTTTAAATCAGATAATTTAATCTCATAAAGATTACCTCCTGTTTTTTTGCTCTTTTCGTCCACGATAAGCAAAGTTTGATTGTCTTTAAAGCAGATGCCTTCTTTTTGGGTCACATCATTCAGCTCAAACATTTCAGTCTTTCCATTTAGGAAATCGTCTGCTTTAAAATCAGAAAGTATCCACACTTTGCTGGCACTGAGCAAGGCTATCTTTTTTCCATCAGGACTAATATCTGCACTGGTGATGGCACATTTATGATAGTTGTTACAGGCTTTAAATTTGCCTAACAATTGGGCTTTGTGATTGCCGCTTTGGTTTGGTACTTTATACAGCATGACCGTTCCGTCAAATCCTTTGCTTCTGTTTTTGGTGAAAATGTAAAAATTTCCCTTGTAGATAAAGAAAGATTCGGCATCATAAAAAAGTTCTGATTTTTTAGGTGGGAATTGCGTTTGTTCAGGATAATAGAATTCTATTTTAGAAGGTGAAACAGCAGTCTCGTTTTTCAGATCGGAAGCATTGATTTTGTAGATGCATAAATCTTTACGGATATTGTCATTATTGCCAAAATCACCTACATATAAATTTCCTTCCTCATCAGCGGTCAGATCTTCCCAATCTACATTTTTTGCATTTTCGAGCGTCACAGTATGCGTAATCTTTCCATCGGCAGCAAGGCCATAAATTTTATTCTTATTGCCACTGTCTTCAGCTACCCAAATAAGATTAGAAACTTTTGAAACTGCTACGGCAGACGCTTCTTTTAAAGACAACTTCTTAGTATTGGTAGGTATTTCTTGTGATGTTCCCGAACAAGAGTACAGCATTGAAGAGATTAGGAGAAATGATAGTGATTTCATAAGCAGATTTTAATACGTAAATATATGAAATCGAGGACAAGAAACATAAGTTACGTATTCTTAAGATTTACTTAAGACTGGCTTAACAATCCAATTTGATATTCTGTTCGCCGTTACCTTTGCAATACCAAACACTATGAATATGGAAGCCCCTAAGTCAAGGTTTAAATTCGCATTTTCCTCATCGCGATTTTCGCTGCTATGGAATTTTTTCAAAGGATTTTTGTTGCTATCGTTATTACTTCGCATTGCATTTATGCTATGGCAGATGGATGAAGTATCCTGGAGTCCGATAGCGGTAATAAGAACTTTGGCAACCGGAATGTTTTTTGACATAGGAGTAGTTGGCTTTGTAGCCTTGCCGGGAATACTTTATTTGTTATTGTTTCCAAACCGGTATGTAGGCTCCAGGCTCGATCGAATTCTTGTTTATTTTTTCTTTTCGCTGACAGTACTGCTGTTGGTGTTTGTGTTTTTTGCAGAAATTACTTTCTGGGAAGAATTTCGTACCCGTTTTAATTTTATTGCTGTCGATTACCTCATTTATACGCATGAAGTTGTCAGTAACATACAAGAATCGTATCCGCTGCCTTACCTTATCTCGGGTGTGGCGCTGATTACCTTTTTGATTGTGTTTTTATTCCAAAAAAGAGGTGTTTTTGCCTGGACATTTGCAGCAAAGGCTACTGTAAAAGAAAAAATTTCTGTATTTGCCATTACTGCTGTATTGTTGTTGTGTTACATCGGATTCGTAAAAAATACTCAGGCAGAATGGTCATCGAACCGTTATAATAACGAAATATCTAAGGCCGGAATCTATTCTTTTTTTGCAGAGTTTCGCAATAATCAGATGGAATATACTAGGTTTTATACTTCCATAGATTCAAAAAAAGCCTTTGAAATTGCCAGAGAACAAGTCAAACAATCTGACAGTCGTTTTTTGAAAGATGGCACCTCTATCCGAAGAGATATAACAGATGCACAGCCTTCTGATGGAAAACCTAATGTGGTTTTTATACTGATGGAAAGCATGAGCGGTAGCTTTATGAAAGAATTCGGCAATGAAAAAGGCATAACGCCAAATATGGACAAACTGGCACAAGAAAGTATTTTCTTTAGTAATCTTTATGCAACCGGAACCCGCACAGTACGCGGAATGGAAGCCGTAACATTATGCATACCGCCTACTCCCGGACAGAGTATCGTAAAGCGACCAGACAATCAGGGACTTTATACGGTTTCTAATGTTTTTAAAGAAAAAGGATATCAGAGCAGTTTCTTTTACGGTGGCGATGGTTATTTTGATAATATGAACAGTTATTTTGGTGGTAACGGTTTTACCATATACGACCGAGGCAGAGGAAGTGTACTGAGTGACAAAATCAAAACCCAACGACATAATATTGATGATAGCGAAGTGACTTTTGAAAATGCCTGGGGAATCTGTGATGAAAATATATATGACAAGATGCTAAAAGTGGCAGACGAACATTATGCTGACAAGAAACCGTTTTTCAATTTTGTCATGACCACTTCTAACCATAGACCTTATACCTATCCTGAAAATAAAATTGATATTCCTTCAGGAACAAATAGGGACGGTGCTGTTAAATATGCAGATTTTGCGTTAGGAGAGATGTTGGAAAAAGCAAAAAATAAGCCATGGTTTAAGAATACCGTTTTTGTAATTATAGCAGATCATTGCGCCAGCAGTGCAGGAAAAGACGAAATTGATGTCGCAAATTATCATATTCCGGCTTTTATTTATAATTTGCCGGCCCAAACGCCGGAAAAAATTCAGCAACAATGCTCACAGATTGACTTGTTTCCAACTTTATTTTCAAAATTACATTGGAATTACCGTTCTAATTTTTTTGGAAAAAATGTTTATGATAAGGAATATACAGAACGTGCTTATGTAGGAACCTACAGAAAGCTGGTTTACATGAAAAAGGAAAAAGCCATGATTCTATCCGATCAGAAAAAACAGGCTTTTTATGATTGGAATAAAAAAACCAATGAACTTAAGTCGATTCCGATGGACAAAAAGTTTTTGGAAGAAACCATTGCGGGTTATCAGGCCGCCGATTATTTATTTACAAACAAATTGCTTAAAGAATGACATACATTCATTTTATAGTTAACCCTATTTCAGGGAAAGGAAAACACAGCATCACTAAAGAATTTCTGAAAGGCTATTTTCCGGAAACAGATTATAGGGTTGAAATTGACTATTCCAACTATAAAAAACATGCAATTGCATTGACAGAAAAAGCCATAAGCCAACAGCCTGACATTATTGTAGCCTGTGGTGGTGACGGTACTATTAGCGAAATAGCTTCGCAGTTGGTCAATACCAATATAAAACTTGGAATTATTCCTGTAGGTTCTGGAAATGGCCTGGCTTCAAATCTTGACATTCCAAAAAATATAACACAGGCAATCGAAATCATCAAGAAGCAAAAATCGGTAGCAATTGATTCAGGCAGAGTCAACCAACACTGTTTTTTTAGCAACATGGGACTTGGTATTGATGCCATGATTATCAAAAAATACGAAAGCACGAACAAACGCACACTCACGGCTTATGTGAATGCTTCTCTTAAAGCCAGTTCACAGTACAAGCCGCAAAAGGCAATATTGCGCTACAATGGTAAAGAACATTTAGTAGATCCGTTTTTGCTTTTTATTTCTAATTCTAACGAAATGGGTTATAACATGAGCCTCACTCCAAAAGCCAGCCTTTCTGACGGATTTTTAGATATGCTGTACGTGCCTCGTATCGGTTTTTTCGAAAAAATGTTTTTTGGCGGATTGGTAGTAGCCAAAAAAAGCGAAAAATTCAAAAAGGCAGAACATGTTATGATTCAGAGTTTGAATGCTGAATTGCCAGATAGAATTTTTACTGATGTGCAGATTGATGGCGAATATCACAGGTTGGAAACCAATAAGGTTCAGGTGGATATTTTACCGAAATCGCTAAACGTATTGGTGGCATAATATTTTGACTGTTTTTATATTAAATTGTTGGTTATGAACATTCTGGTAGCTGAAGACGAAATAGGGATTTCCAACTTCCTCAAGCAAGGACTTGAAGAAGAAAATTATATGGTGACTGTAGCCTCTGATGGAGAAAAAGCATTACGATTGGCTCTTTCACAACCTTTTGACTTGCTGTTGCTGGATTGGATGCTTCCCAAATTATCAGGAATAGAAGTTTGCAAGTCATTCCGAAAATCCGGGAGAACAGCGCCTGTATTATTTCTAACAGCCAAAGATACGGTACAGGAAACTATTGAAGGACTTAAGGCGGGAGCCAATGATTATATCAAAAAACCATTCAGTTTTGAAGAACTTTTAGAACGCATAAAAGTACAGTTTCGCTCTGCTGTTGCAGAAAATGCAAGCTATGTGCTTGGACCTATTCATTTGGATAAAGAGAAACATCAGGTTTTTATCAATGATATTGAAGTTTACCTCACACAGAAAGAATTTTCTCTTTTAGAATACCTCATAAAAAATAAAGGCACCGTATGTAGCAGAAGCCAGATCATCAAAGAAGTGTGGAATATTCATTTTGATTATGAATCCGGAGTTATAGATGTATTTATCAATTCTATACGAAAAAAGCTCGGGCTTCGAAAAGAAGAAGACTATATCAAAACTGTCCGTGGAATTGGCTATATTGCAAATGAAATTTAGCCTATTATGTCTTTATCTTTCAAAAACAGAATTGCTGTATACAACCTTATTAGTGCGGCAGCGTTAATCGCTATTGTTTTTGGAGTTGTCTATTCTGTAGTTAGGTTTTCTGTTAATTATGACGTTAACCATGATCTCGATACAGAAATCCGTTACCATCAGGAATTTGTAGAAAAACAGCCAATCAACCATCTCATGTTGGTTGAACCAAGTGAATGGGAGGAAAGCGAACATAACGAAATTAATGTCAACCCTGTATTTGTACAGATTTTTGACAGCAACGGCCGGTTTTATGAAAAATCCAGAAACCTCAAAGACGAAACCCTGAAATTTAAATATGGTGAAAAAGAGACCTATACAGAAGATACTTTTCTGGCAGGCATTCCTGTAAGACAAGTACAGGCACCATTGATAAGCGATGAACATATAGTAGGTTATGTCATTATAGCCATGTCAATGGAACAGGAAATCCGACTTCTTGATAATTTAAGCCAGGTACTTATTATTGCTTTTTTTACAGTATTGTTGGCATTGTTTTTTATTACACGTTTTATTGCAGGTAAAAGTATCAGACCCGCTGTCGATATTATCAATACGACAAGTAAAATAACAAACAACAATTTGGGAGAAAGAATAGAACTTCCCAAAAATAAAGACGAGCTTTTTGAACTGTCAACTTCCATAAACCAATTGCTGGATCGTATTGAAGACGCAGTCGTACGGGAACGCAAATTTACTTCAGACGCTTCTCATGAACTTCGAACACCTTTAGCCGTTATCCAGGGAACACTTGAAGTGCTAATCAGGAAGCCTCGAAAAAGTGCGGAATATGAAGAAAAGATACGGTATTGTATCAGCGAAGTAAATCGGTTAAACGATTTGGCAGATCAGTTACTGCTGCTCGCACGATTCGAAAATCAGAAAGCAGCTGTTCAGATAGAAAACGTTGAATTGGACGAAATCATCCTTCAGGTTTTAGAGCGTTATTCCTCGAGAATTGCGGCTAAGGATATTGCCTTAAGTTTTGAATTCAGCGATCATTATAAGATATGCTCGGATGCTTATCTGGTATCTGTTATTCTTGAAAACCTGATTTCTAATGCCGTAAAATATACCAAAGAAAAAGGCAAGATTGTGATTACCCTTGACGAATCAGATGGTAAAATTTCCTGTAAGATTGCTGACAGCGGTGTAGGTATCGATCCCGAGGATCTGCAAAAAATCTATAACGAATTTTTCCGGGCAGAAAGCCAGCGTCAATCCATCAAAGGCACGGGACTTGGCTTGTCAATTGTTAAGAGATTATGCATTCTGCTCAATGCTGAATTAAATATCCAAAGTGATTTAGGTAAAGGCACGACAGCCATAGTTTTATTTAAAGCGGCAGATTATCGGGAAACGATATAAAAGTCGCGCTGTAATCTTTTTTTATAGCTCTTTTTTGATTTTGGAACCGGATTCATATCAACCGTAAGCAGCTTTTCTATTTTATAGCCGCCAAATACTTCCATAAGTTTAGTTTTTTCGTCAATATTGACCAACAAGCCAAACCGGTTTTCCTTAGGAATTCTGATTTTGCCGTTATCAGCTACTAAAGGAATTGATTCTCCATACTCCCAGATCATTTCAGGGCAATAGTTTTGCAGGTCATAAATTTCAATGTTCTCTTTAGCTTTTACAACATGGAGTTCTTTGGGTGAATAATAATCTGGATTTTCTAAGAATGCTCCTATCAAAGGCAGGCCGAAAGTAACAATGCAAATCTCAAAGGCTATGATACTGTAAAAAGCCCTGCCAAAATTATTTTTTAACAGGGACCGTATGATAATGATGCCACAAATTAAAGAAGCAATAGCAACCAATACATACCATAACCAGAATCCATTTAGGTTTTTTAAGACAAAAGGTAAAATAAAAGGTATTGCAAGAGCTATAATCCCCAATAGGCCAAAAGCAAAATAGGCAAGCCATTTCTCATTTTTGGCTAACGTTTTGAATTTTTCAAAAAGATACTCTACATAAAATCCCGTATTCAATGCCATAGGAATTAGTACTGGAAGAAGATATCTTGATTTTTTTTCTGGAATAAGAGATAACAATACTACTGATGCCAACGTCCAGAATAAAGTAAATCGATATGCTTTGAGGTTTGTAACCCGGGTTTTCATATAAGGGTAGAGCAGGGCGATAAGACTAGGAATAGCCCAAATACCACTTTGTGTAAAAAAGCTCCAATAATAAAAAAACGGACGGGTATTGTAACTGGCCCAACGGGTGGCTTCTCTTGTAGTTGTTTCTATAAACGATTGTGGATCGGCAAAGCGAACATACAATGGCCAGGAAAGACCAAGAACTATACCTAATACGACTACCAAAATACCATAATGCCATCGGCTTTTTAGTTTAAATCCATACGTAAATCCATAGGCAATAAGAAAAGGAAGAAATAATGCATATAATGAAATAGGTCCTTTGCTAAGGAATGATAAGCCAAAGAATAGCCCGGATAGTAGTGCGTTTTTGGCTTTTGCAGTATCTTCTTGTAACAGCTTCCACAGAAAATAAAGAGAAGCCATCATAAAGCTGTGCGTATACATATCCCATTGGTTGTCCCTGCCTCCAAAAAAAATATAAAAAGAAGTAATCAGCAGTAGTCCGTTATGAAAACTCTGTTTTTCAGACAGGCCAAGCTTTTTTGAAAATTGATAAGCCATTAAAACTAAAAATGCCGTAATCAATACTACGGGCAACCGCAAACCATACAGATTGTCAAATCCGAATAAAACTCCGGCTAAGGCTGTCAGCCAGGTTGGTAATGGTGGTTTTTCATAACGTGGCAAACTGTTGATTGTAGTAAGTAGCCAATTGTCATTGACAACCATTTCCCGGGCAGTAATAAAGTTTCGGGCTTCCATTATATTAACATAAATAACATCAAGATGCGGAAGGAGCAATACCAGACTAACGAGCACTAAAAGGAGCGGATATTTATGAGACAGCAGTTCTTTCATTTTTCAGGATAATTAGAATACTTCTGGAATAAATAACAATACCGAGCAGATGTCCGGCAAAAAGGACTGGATCTTTGCGGATAATCGCATAAGTAAGAATCAACAGTGACCCGAAAAAACTAATCGTCCAGAAACCTAAAGGCAAAGACGATTCCTTTCTTTTTTCAGAATAGAGCCATTGGTAGATAAACCGAAATGTAAAAAGTATTTGGGAAAAGATACCAAGCCATAGCAGCCAAACCGGAATATTTTCGTTTTTCAACAGTCGGTCCAGATCATAAGAATTATTGTTGTAACCATAAACAATAAGCAATGCAGGGAAGAGAAGAATAAAAACACGGAAAACCTTGTGTAGTTTTTTCCATTCGCCTTGAAGCTGAAGGTTTCGGATATAAATGTAATACGTAATAGCCTGACCCAGCATAATTGAAAAATCATCTCTCAGATAACCATACACAAAAAGCAGGAAAGCTGCCAATAAGCTGATTTGCCAGAACAATATAGGCGTAAGGATACGTTTGTGTTTTTCAGAAAGAAGCCATTGCAAAACCAGTCGGCTCGAAAAAAGAATCTGAGCCGTAAACCCAATAGCATATATCAGCCACGAACTCATCCTTTATGCTTTATAGTGTAGTTGATGTATTTTTTCTTCATCCACAGATAGGCAAAACAATCTTGCAGCGGCCCAATTAGCCTGTTCCAAAGATGGAATTTGGAAACGCCTGCTATTCTGGGAAAATGTTTTACCGGTACCTGTTTGATTCTGCCTTCTTGTAACAGAACCATAGCGGGCAGGAAGCGATGAAGACCATTGAACATCGGTATTTTTTTGGCTACATCGGTACGGATAATCTTTAACGGACAGCCCGTGTCGTCCATACCATCATGTGTAAAAGCACGTCGAATACCGTTGGCTATTTTAGACGAAAGATTTTTGACAAAAGAATCCTTGCGATTAGAACGTACGCCTGTCACAAGCTCGTGAGTGTCTGCATATTCCAAAAGAATATTGAAATCCATAGGGTCAGTCTGCAAGTCGGCATCGATATAACCAACCCATGGAGTGTCGGCAGTATCAAATCCTGCTTTTATAGCTGCACTGAGACCGTAGTTTTTGTCAAAAGAAATAAATTCGAAAGCGGTTGTATCAGAGCAGATTTCTTCTATTATTTTTTGGCTATTGTCTTTTGATCCGTCATTAATGAAAAGCACTTTTGTTTTTTTTCGGGCATGGAGCATGAAACCGGACAATTCCTGTTGTACTCTCAGGAGATTGTCTTCTTCATTATAAACAGGGATTATAATGGTAAGCTCAAAGTTCATCTGTAGTAGTTTTGTTCCTCAAAATTAATTCAAAATCAATGAAATAACCGCCTACTTAACACAAATTTCCCTTAAAGTTAATCTAAGAAGGAAAGCATTTCGCGATAGGTTTCTTAAATTTATAGAAACTATTAAAACATCCAAATCATGCGAATGCTCATAACAGGAGCCGCAGGCTTCATCGGATCACATTTGGCCGAAAGATTACAAGATCTAGGTCATGAAACAGTAGGTTTTGATAATTTTTCAAGCTATTATGCTCTCGAACTTAAAGAGCTAAATGCGACAATACTTCAAGACAAAGACATAGTTGTGCATACGCTAGATCTGAGAGATAGCGACGCATTGGCTAGTATGACACCAGATTTTGATTACATTTTCCATCTGGCTGCACAACCGGGTATTTCGACCGATTGTACTTTTGAGGATTATCTTTCCAATAATTTTGTTGCAACCAAAAATCTGATTGATTTTGCTCTCCGTTGCAAGAACCTGAAGCTTTTTGTGAATATAGCAACTTCCTCTATCTACGGATTGCAGGCTTCTTATGATGAAGAAAAAGTGCCGGAACCCATTTCTTTTTATGGTGTTACAAAACTGGCAGCAGAAGAACTGGTGCTGGCAGCAAGCAGAGAACACAAGATTAAGGCCTGTTCCTTACGGCTTTATTCTGTATATGGGCCAAGAGAAAGACCGGAAAAATTGTATAGTAAACTTATAGCAGCCGCTTTTTCAGGAGAAGTGTTTCCACTTTATAAAGGTAGCGGGACGCATTTGAGGAGTTTTACGTATGTACAGGATATTATTGATGGCATTGTCAGCGTAATTGGAAAAGAAGAAGCTGTGAATAGTCAGATTATCAATATCGGTACGGAGAAAGAACATACTACACAGCAAGGCATAGATGCTATAGAAAAAATTACTGGGAAAAAAATCAGGATTGAATCGGTAGCTCCACGTCCTGGAGACCAAATCCGCACGCATGCTGTAATAGGAAAAGCAAGAAAATTGCTAGGCTATAATCCCAAAACTTCTTTTGAAGATGGACTAAGGGCTCAGGTAGAATGGTATACAACCTATTTTGCCTGTGAAGAAACATTTTGAATTGGAACAGCCTAATATAAATTGAAATAAAAAAGCTCTTGAATTCCAAGAGCTTTTTGTTTGTATGTAGTATTTGAAGATTAATCTTCAGCCATAACGCCCGCTTTTCTGTAGATAAAGCTGCCATAAATATGTCTTCTTGCAAAACGGCTTGGCGATTCAGCATTTACCATCTTGATATAAGTGTTTCTAGGTACGCCAATATATTCATATGAATTTCCATCCAAATGCTGGATTACCAAAATCTGCTTCTCATAATAAAAATCATGGATATTGGATTTGGAAGTAGTTTCCTCATATTCCGAACGGTAGCGCTCCTGGGTTTCCGGATTGATACTTACCAAAAAGTGATAGGCTTCAATAACCGATTTGCTCTTTTCCTCAGCGTCCAATCTTCCTGCTTCATCATCTACAAACTTATCCGGATGTGAATCCTTCATAGTATTTCTGTAGATTGTTTTTAATTCTTTTAGCGTTACGGTTTTGTCAACTCCCAAAAGCTTTCTGTGCTCAACAATTCTTTTCATAGTAATAGTACTTCCTTTTTTATCGGGTGCAAAAGTAGGTAAATTAGGTTGTAAAATCCTAACCTATTCATTATTAATTTGTTTGATCGTTATATTGTTGAGAGTAACGGTTTTATGAGCGAGCTAATTCAGACTTTCCAAAAAACTCTTCACAGCGGTAATCGTTACTTCAGGTGCTTCTTTATGCGGTGTATGCCCAATGTCAGGAATACTAAAAACAGAAGCGGTACCATTTACCTGGCTGACTGTTTTTTCAGCCTGTTCCATAGTGCCATATTCGTCTGCTTCTCCCTGAATGAATAAAAGCGGACAGGTAATGGCGGGCAAAAAATGTTCAATATTCCAATTTCTGAAATCATCACGTGTCCAGGTTTCTGTCCAGGCCTTAAATAGTGTCTCAACTTTATCACCATGATATTTTTGAAGACGTTGTGGAAGGTCAGTCGTTTTATAAGCTCCCATAGCTTCACGGATACCTTTGAGTGTTACTTCTTCAACAAAGATATGGGCTGCTTCGCAAATTATGGTCTTGATTCTTTTTCCATATCGGCTGGCAGTAATCAGGGCGACTGAACCACCGTCACTATGGCCGAACAAAATAGCATTGTCTATTTCTAAAGTGGCAAGTAGGCTATCCAAAATATTGGCTTCCGCTTCCAAATAATTTACTGGTCTTTCGTGAGTTGGCATAGGATCAGATTTTCCATAGCCCAAACGGTCATATACCAAAACATTACACTGTACTACTTCTGCCAGTTTTTGAGGAAAATCGCGCCATAGGGCAGTGCAGCCTAAAGAATCGTGCAAGAAAACAAGTGTCGGTTGATTTTCGTAGGTTTTTTGAAATTCAATATAAAATTTGTTTCCATTGATGGCTACCCATCTGCCATTGTTTTGTGCCATAAGGTTTCGGCTCTCTTTTTTTGCCTTTTCAAAAATATAAATAACTTTCAAAAAGTTTACACCAAATGAAAGAACATGGTAAAGTTTATTTCAATAGAACTTTGCGGATCTGCGATTTTGCGAGCGATTATTTTTACGCCAAGCCGCAGAGTCGCAAAAGTATTAAACGTATATGTTTTGTCTCAAAGTTCTCTGGAACCAGATTATAAATATAACCAAGCATAAATATCAATGAAAAGAAATGAAATCGGTTACTCGGCTTTTCCATTTTTACAATTTTTGAATCGGCTGGTGTTTTAATTTTGTTGGAATTAATGCAACAACATTATGATCAAAGCGATTCTTTACCTAGCATTTTTAATAGTCCAGCAATGTGCTATTCACAGCTAAAATATGCTACAACTAATACAATTGTAAGGATGCCACCAATATCCTTTGGAAATCATATATCAGAAATATGAAAAATAAACTTATCATAGCGGCATTTTGCTGCTTTATAAATACATACGGACAGAAGATAGAAAAAGTATCTCTCGATAAAAATGACCCATCGCATGATTGTTATACCGCAATTCTTCCTGAAAAACAACCAGTGTCAGGATATCTGGTTCTTATTCCGGGTTTTGGAGAAACTCCGGAAAGAACAATGCAGCAAACCGACCTGCCAATTCGTTGTGCAGAAAAAGGCATACTGACCATCATTCCAACGCTCTCGGATGGCGTGATGTCTTTTGGAGTTGATGCTGACAGCCAGAAATCATTGGCAGCAATTATTGAAGACGCAACAAAAAAGTTTAATCTTACGACTCAGCGATTTTATATTGGAGGTTTTTCAATTGGAGGAAGTGCTGCCGTCAAATATGCAGAAATGGCCTTGTCCGGAAATTTTAAAAACAAACCGGTAGCTATTTTTGCGGTCGATCCGCCTCTTGATTTTGAACGGTTTTATAATTCTAGTAAGCGTGATCTCAGGCTCTCGGCAGGATCGCAGCCTAACCAGGAAAATGTGTATATGGTTGGAAGAATTGAACAGATTATGGGAGGCACTCCTGATGATGCATTGAAAAACTATTTTGCGGTTTCGCCTTATTCCTATTCAGATACAGAACAAAAAGCCATTAAAAGCCTGATAAAAATCCCAATACGGTTGTATTCGGAACCAGATGTTAACTGGTGGATTGAAAACAGAAATTCTGATTTCTCAGGCATGAACGTTTTAGACTGCTCGGCTATGATTAATGAACTGAAAAGACTTGGCAATAAGCAGGCTGAACTTATAGTAACAGAAAACAAAGGTTACAGAAAACCAGATAACAAAAGACATCCGCACTCATGGAGCATTGTTGATAATGATAAGCTGATTGCCTGGTTGCTGGAGAAAAAAGGATAAAAGAATTAGGAGCTGTAGGGGCTTTTTAATAAATTCGTATTGAAAAGTGCTGCATAAAATAATACTAATGATAAAATCTTTTAACCCTGGCGTTTATTTTGAAATTCCGGTAGCCGATCTGGAAAGAGCAGTACAATTCTATACTTCCGTTTTTGGTTTTGAGTTTGAAAGAGAGACCATTCATGATAATGAAATGGCACTTTTCCCTTTGGATGAAAAAGCTCAGGGTATTTCAGGAGCGTTGGCAAAAGGCGAAATCTATAAACCTACGAAAGAGGGGACGCTTATTTATCTAAAGAGTAAAGATATTGACAAAACACTGGAACAGGCACTAAATAGTGGAGGTGCGGTGTTATTTCCCAAAACTTTAAATGGCGAATGGGGCTTTGTAGCAGAGTTGGAAGACAGCGAAGGAAACCGTATCGGACTTTTACAGGCATTGGACTAATCACAAAAATGCTATGAAAATACATACTACCAATTATAAAAATGCTTTTATCGAAGTGGCAGAAGATTGCCCTGCTGTAGAAGGAGAGATCCCACCAGTTAAAGGCGAAGCAAAAACTGTGGCAAACCTCCAATTCGAAATGCTAAGCAAAAATCCTTACACATTTACATCTGATGAAGTGGTGTTTCAAACCTATGCCATCAAAAATGATTTGGCAGAAAGTGAATTGGCAACAGCAAGAGAAAAATTTTTCTCCAAAGGACAGGCTTGCCTGAGAACTTCACCGTTGGCGAAACGATATGGCTGGGGCATTCATCACAATAATGAAGGTAAAATAGCGCTTTTTGGATGTGAAACGGATCAATATGAGAAGTTTCAGAAAGATAAAAAGCTGCAAGTAGTGAAAGCGATGAGATCAAGCAGAAAATAAGCATGATAAAAAAGTTGTAATTTCAATCTGTTTAATTGTTTGTTAATTCTATATGAGTAGGTTGTCTTAAGCAAATCTTAAGATGTTTTTAGAGTATTGGCATCATTTTGGCGTAAACAAAGTAATTTCTATACCATTGATTCGATTGGCTTTAAATATTTTTTCTACATTTACAACATGAAATCAACAAGGCATTTTCTTACTTCTTTTTTATCAGTCTACCTACTGGTGCTGATGATCTTGCCTTGTAATGATGTGCACGCACAATTGCAAACAACTTCTTCTACGCAAATTTCTCAATTTCAGAACGAGCAACACCATGAAGATTTTTGTTCGCCATTTTGTATCTGTGCTTGTTGTACTACTCCAATAGTGATGCAATCGGCAATTGTTTTTGAAGTGCCGCATTTTGATAATTCATATACAAAAACACCAAGTTTTTACAAGCCCGTCATATCCAGTTTCTTCGGATCTATTTGGCAGCCACCTCAATTAGTATAATGTTGCGCCGATGAAAGTCGGCCGATTTCTCGCGGAATTTCCGCAAATACACCCGTATTACGGATAAAATCAACATTTATACTAATTCATAATCTATGTTAGATAAGATTATTCATTTCAGCATCCATAATAAATTTATTATCGGGCTGTTTACATTGGCACTCATAATTGTAGGGAGCTATTCACTTTATAAGCTTCCGATTGATGCCCTGCCGGATATTACCAATAACCAGGTACAGATTATCACCAGTTCACCAACCTTGTCGACACAGGATGTGGAACAATTTATAACCTATCCGATTGAACAGGCGGTAAAACCCATTCCAAAAATTGTAGAATTACGTTCTATCAGCCGATTTGGACTAAGTGTGGTCACTGTAGTTTTTGAAGAAAGTGCAGATATCTACTGGGCACGTGCGCAAATTTCCGAACGCATAAAAGAAGCGGAAAATATGATTCCTAAAAATGTCGGTACGCCAGAAATGGCACCTGTCAGTACCGGATTGGGAGAAATATACCAATATGTTGTATTTCCTGAAAAGGGCTATGAAGACAAATACAATGCGACAGAGCTGCGTACGATTCAGGACTGGATTATTAAGCCGCAACTTCTTGGAACAAAAGGTGTTGCAGAAGTTAATACTCTGGGAGGTTATCTCAAGCAGTATGAAATTGCCGTACAGCCAGACAAGCTGAAAAGTATGGGAATAACCATTCCGGAAATATTCACAGCATTGGAATCCAATAACGAAAATACGGGCGGAGCTTATATTGACAAAAAACCATATGCCTATTTTATCAGGGGAATCGGTATGGTCAATAATATTGAAGACATCAGCAAGATTGTTGTCAAAAACCAGAATGGAATTCCTATTCTTATTCGTGATATTGCCAAGGTACAGATAGGAAGCAGTATTCGTTACGGAGCCGTAACCAAAGACGGTAAAGGCGAAGAAGTGAGCGGTATGGTCATGATGCTTAAAGGCGAAAACAGTGGCGAGGTCGTAAAAAGAGTAAAGGAAAAGATGGAGCAGATTAAAAAATCGCTTCCTGAAGGCGTTTCCATCGAACCATTTATAGACCGAACTAAATTGGTAGACAAAGCTATAAATACGGTGCAGACCAACCTGATTGAAGGTGCGCTTATCGTAATTTTTATACTCGTATTGTTGCTTGGAAATTGGCGTGCCGGACTGGTCGTTGCTTCTGTAATTCCATTGGCATTGCTTTTTGCCATTACGATGATGCGGATTTTTGGAGTCAGCGGGAACCTGATGAGCCTTGGCGCGATTGATTTCGGGATTATAGTCGACGGAGCCGTCATTATAGTCGAAGCCATAATCCACAGATTGCAAGTCCGGAAAAAAGAGAATCTTACGGCGGCTCAAATGGATGAGCAAGTCTATCAGGCATCTGTGAAAATCAGGAGCAGTGCTGCTTTTGGAGAAATTATAATCCTGATCGTTTACCTTCCAATTCTCGCTTTGGTTGGAATTGAAGGAAAAATGTTTGGCCCTATGGCACAGACTGTCTCTTTTGCCATTTTAGGAGCTTTTATCCTTTCACTTACTTATGTTCCAATGATGAGTGCATTGGTGCTGAAAAAACAGACCGGGCATAAAAAAAATATAAGCGATAGGATTATTGATGGCATTAATAATTTTTATAGCCCACTACTTCAAAAAGCATTGCAGGCAAAAAGAGTCGTTATTATTTCGGCTGTTGGTTTATTCGCAGCTGCACTATTCTTGTTCAGCTCTTTAGGTGGCGAGTTTATCCCTACATTGGATGAAGGCGATATTGCGACCCATCTTATTATTGCTTCGGGAAGTTCGCTATCGCAAGAAATAGAAGCGACTACAAAAGCCGAAAAAATATTAAAGGCCAAATTTCCGGAAGTCAAGATGATCGTTACAAAAATAGGAAGTGCGGAAATACCAACCGATCCGATGCCTATCGAAGCCGGAGATATGATTATCCTTCTGAAAGATAAAAAAGAATGGACTTCGGCTAAAACTAAAGAAGAACTTATGGAAAAGATGGAAGAAGCATTGCAGGAAATTCCGGGTGCTGCTACTGAATTTTCCCAGCCAATACAGATGCGTTTCAACGAGCTGATGACAGGTGTGCGAAGTGACGTAGCCATTAAGATTTTTGGAGACGATATCGATATGCTTGTAAGCAAAGGTGATGAAGTGCTACAGCTCATTCAAGGAGTAGAGGGCGTTTCGGATGCCAAACTGGAACGTGTGGCAGGATTGCCGCAGATTACTGTGCGTTACAATAAAGACAAACTGGCACTTTACGGATTAAATATAGGCGACCTGAACAGGGTTATTCGTATCGGTTTTGCTGGTGAAGCTGCCGGATTGATTTATGAAAAAGAAAAAAGATTTGAGCTTGTCGTAAGATTGGAAGCAGATAGCAGACAGGATATTTCCAATCTAAAGTCTTTGTTTGTCACTTTGCCTTCCGGAAACCAGATTCCGCTGGAACAGGTAGCCGATATTCAATATGAAGACGGGCCAATGCAGATTAGCCGCGAAGATGGAAGACGAAGAATCGTTGTAGGTTTTAACGTTAGAGGCAAGGATGTCAAAAGAGTTGTAGAAGAAATTCAGGCAAAATTAGACAAGCAATTAAAACTTCCGGAAGGTTATTATACAACGTATGGCGGACAGTTCGAAAACCTCATTGACGCAAACAAACGTTTGATGGTAGCCGTTCCAATTGCCTTGGGACTGATTTTTATCTTATTGTATTTTACATTTAATTCTGTAAAACAGTCGCTATTAATCTTTACTGCAATTCCATTGTCTGCAATTGGAGGAGTATTTGCCCTTTGGATTCGTGGCATGCCTTTCAGTATTTCTGCGGGTGTTGGATTTATTGCATTATTTGGAGTTGCCGTATTAAACGGAATCGTACTGATAGCTTATTTCAATCAATTAAAAAAAGAAGGTATGGATGATATTTATGAACGCATAAAAGAAGGAACCAAAGTAAGATTGCGACCGGTTATCCTTACCGCGTCTGTTGCATCACTGGGCTTCCTGCCTATGGCAATCAGCAGCAGTGCAGGAGCAGAAGTACAGAAACCTTTGGCAACTGTGGTAATTGGCGGATTGCTGACTGCGACTATCTTGACACTGATTGTACTTCCGATTCTGTACTATTATTTTGAAAAAGGTTTTACCAAAAGCAAAAATACGGCTATAGCATCTATTCTTGTTCTGGCTCTTTTTTCAACTACTGCCAATGCTCAGGAAGTTCCTAAAACCTTAGGATTGAAACAAGCCGTTGAATTGGGATTGAAAAACAATACGTTGATACAGTCTTCAGAATTGGAAAGCAAGATGCAGTCGCAATTGAAAGGCACAGCATTCGATCTTCCAAAGACAGAAATTACAGGAACATTTGGTCAGTTAAATACCAATGCCCAGGATAAAAATTTCAGCGTTTCTCAAAGCTTTAGCCCATTCCGATATGGAGCCAGAAGAAAATTGCTGCTTGAAAACAGTAATTTGAGCCAGCTAAAGGCGGGAGTCACAAAACAGGAAATAACGTTTAATATCCGACAGTCGTGGAATGCGATGTTGTATTATTCTGAACTAAACAAAATGCTGTCCAGACAGAATAAGCTGATGCAAAAATTTGTCCGTTCGGCTTCCCTTCGTTTTGATACGGGAGAAACCAATTCGCTTGAAAAAACAACAGCTTTGGCAAAACAGCAAGAACTGGAGCAAAAAATCAAGCAGAACGACGCCATGATTCTTGTAGAAAAATCCAAAATCAGAACTTTCCTCAATAGGAAAGAAGAATTTACAGTGAGCGATACGTCTTTTACCGCATTGCCTTCATTGGCGGTTTTGGATAGTGCCCTAGTAAAGCAGAATCCAAATTACAAATTGGCGCAGCAGCAGGTAGCCGTTGCCGAAGCGGGCAGAAAAGTTGAAAAAGCCATAATGATGCCGGACATCACTGCGGGTTATTTCATCCAATCTTTCAAAGGAAGCCAGGAAGTAAATGGAGAAACGGTTTCTTATGATGGGACACCTCGATTTCAGGGATTTACGGTAGGAATTTCACTCCCGATTTTTGCAGGCAGCAGCGTTTCAAAAATTCAGGCAGCAAAAACAAATATTGAAGTTCAGCAAAAAAATGCAGCCTATATGGAAACGCAGCTTGTGAATCAGCATGAACAGCAGCTGCAACAGCTAAAAACATTCCAATCGCTAATAGACTATTATAAAGGAACAGCGCTTCCAAATGCGGACCTGATTAGTAAAAATGCGGAAAAGGCTTATATGAATGGCGATATTTCATACGTGGAATATGTCCAGGGAGTAGAAACCGCTTTAGACATCAGAACAAATTATATCAATGCAGTAAATAACTTTAACCAGACTGTAATCAACTTGCAGTTTTTGGCGAATCAATAATAATATCATGAACAGAAAAAACATAGTATACGGAAGCCTTGCGGCAATTGCTATCGCTTTAATTCTCTATTTTTCACTTCGACATACCGAAAATGACGGACATAATCACGATGATAAAGCCGCTAAAGCCGAACCAAAAGAAACCGTTTCCGCCAAAGAAGTCGAATTGAATGAAGCACAATACAAAGCCGCTGGAGTTGAGTTAGGGACTTTTGCAATGAAAAATTTGAGTGATGTCGTTAATGCTAACGGCTATACCAAGTTACCGCCACAAAATCAGGCAGACGTTTCAGTGCATCTTACAGGAATTGTCAAGTCCATAAATGTTATTGAAGGACAGGCGGTGAAAAAAGGTCAGGTATTGGCAACGATAGAAAGCCCGGAATTTGCTAAATTGCAGGAAGCCTATCAGACTTCAAAAAGCAATCTGGAATTTCTGACACTGGAGTATGATCGCCAGAAAACATTGAGCGAAGAAAATGTCAATTCCAAAAAAATCTTCCAAAAGACAAAAGCAGATTTTGAGACAGAAAAGGCAAGATTAAGTTCCTTGAAGCAACAGTTGAGTTTGCTCAATTTGAATGGAAGTTCTAGTGCAGGCTCGATAATGCCTATTGTGGCGCCAATTTCAGGCTTTATTACTGAAATAAATATCAAAATAGGTAGTAATGCCGAAGTAGGGAAGCCGCTATTAAGCATAGTTGACAATTCGCAATTGCACGTAGACCTTTTGGTATATGAAAAAGATTTGCAGAAAGTAAAACCGGGACAGAATATCCGATTTGTACTGACCAATCAGGACAATACGGAAATTAAAGGAAAAGTTTTTAACGTAGGTAAAGCTTTTGAAAACGAAACCAAATCCGTCGCAGTTCATGCCGATATTATCAACAAAAGCCAAACATTGATTCCGGGAATGTATGTTAATGCCTTGATTGATGTTGGAGCTAAAGACGTACAGGTACTTCCATTAGATGCCATTGTTAAGGCAGAAGGAAGAGAATTTATCTTCATCCTTGAAGAAGGACACGAAGAAGAGGCACACGATTCAGAAGAAGGCCATTCGCATGAGGATGGACACAAACACGAAGAAGCTGGCAAGATGTATCATTTTCAAAGAATAGAAGTAAAAACAGGAACATCACAATTGGGATATGTTCAGGTTTCTGTACTCCAAAAAATCGATGCTAATGCCAAGATTGTCTTGAAAGGAGCATATTATATCCAAAGCCATCTGCTAAAAAGTGAAGGCGGTGGCGGACACGAACATTAATCAAAAACAAGATTATGGCACACGATCATAGCGAAGCAGGACATTCGCACAGCCACGATAGTAATTGGAAAGCCTACTTTCCTGTCATAAGCAGTTTTCTGCTTTTGATTTTGGGAATCTGGTTTGAACAATCTGAAATGGGATTTTTTAAATATCCTGTAGATTTGATATGGTATATTGTCGCTTACCTTTTGGTAGGATTAAAAGTCAATTACCATGCTTTAAAAGAAATCCGAAACGGGAATATTTTTTCTGAATTTTTCCTGATGTCTATTGCTACCATCGGGGCATTTTTTATCGGAGAATATTCTGAAGGCGTTGCGGTTATGCTATTTTATGCCGTAGGAGAATTGTTTCAGGATGCTGCCGTCCAAAGAGCACAGCGCAGTATTAAAGCATTGCTTGATATACGTCCCGATACGGTAACCGTAATCCGAAATGGGGAACCGGCGGTAGTCAATCCTTCCGAAGTCCAAATAGGAGAAATTATCCAGATGAAACCCGGAGAAAAAGTAGCATTAGATGGAGAATTGATATCAGAGAACGCTTCGTTTAACACAGCGGCTCTTACGGGCGAAAGCAAACCCGACACAAAAATAAAAGGTGAAGCAGTTTTAGCAGGAATGATTAACCTTCAAACTCTAATAGACGTTAAAGTTACAGCATTATTCAGAGACAGCAAACTTTCCAGAATCCTCGAAATGGTACAGGAAGCTACGGCACGAAAGTCAAAGACGCAGCTTTTTATTTCCAGATTTGCCAAAATTTATACGCCAATAGTAGTGTTTTTTGCCATTGCCATAGTTTCGTTACCTTATCTGTTTGTAGAAAACTATGTCTTTAATGACTGGTTGTATCGCGGACTGGTTTTCTTGGTAATTTCCTGTCCTTGTGCTTTGGTAATATCAATTCCATTAGGTTATTTTGGTGGTATAGGACTGGCTTCACGCAACGGAATTCTTTTTAAAGGCAGCAATTATCTGGATGTAATGACAAAAACAGATGTTGTAGTAATGGACAAAACGGGTACGCTAACCAAAGGTATTTTTGAAGTACAGGAAGTCGTATCGGTTATAGACCAAAAAGAATTATTGCTTTTGACAGCAGCCTTGGAGAGCAAATCAACACACCCTATTGCCAATGCAATTGTCAGATATTCCAGCGGAAGCTATAAAAATGCTGCCGTTTCTGAAGTAGAAGAAATTGCCGGACATGGATTGGAGGGAATTGTTAACGGTAAGACAGTATTGGCAGGAAATCTGAAATTGCTTAAAAAGTTTAACGTTGCATACGACAAAATAATTGAAACCAAAGTGGAAACGATTGTGGCCGTAGCTGTAGATGGAGTTTACGCCGGTTATTTTGTAATTGCTGATGAACTAAAAGAAGATGCCAAAGCTGCGATTTCGAGCCTGCATGCGTTAAACGTACAAACAGTAATGCTCAGCGGCGATAAGCAGAGCATCGTAGATAAGGTTGCAAAAGAATTAGGCATCGATACTGCTTTTGGAAATTTGCTTCCCGAAAACAAAGTAGAAAAAGTTCAGGAGCTAAAAAATCAGGGAAAAACCATCGTGTTTGTTGGCGATGGAGTAAATGATGCTCCTGTAATTGCACTTGCTGATGCCGGAATAGCAATGGGAGGTTTGGGAAGCGATGCGACAATCGAAACTGCCGATGTCGTAATCCAGAACGATCAGCCGAGCAAAATTCCGACCTCTATAAAAATAGGAAAAGTGACACGAAGAATTGTCATGCAAAATATCAGCTTGGCATTTGGCGTAAAAGTAATCGTGCTTATTTTAGGAGCCGGAGGTCTGGCTACCTTATGGGAAGCAGTATTTGCGGACGTAGGAGTGGCGCTTCTGGCTATATTAAATGCAGTCCGGATTCAAAGAATGAAAATCCAATAAATGAAGAAACCATCAATTGTTATTGATGGTTTCTCTTTTTTATGCGGTTGCTGGCTCAGTAAGCCGGCATAAAGCAAAAGCTTATTTTACAGCAACTTTTTTAGTAGCTGTAGTATTTCCAGATTTGATTTGGATGATATAGATTCCTTTTTGTACGTTTCCTAAATCAATTACTTCTTGTGAAGCTACTTTTTTAGAAAGGATATTTTTTCCTAAAGAATCAAATACTGTAATGTCAGCATTCTCACCGGCAAAATCCAATTGGAATTGTCCGCTGTTTGGATTTGGATATAGTTTTATTTCGCTATCCAAAGCTGTAGTGCTTTTTTTGTTTGATACGGCAGCTCTTGGAGAAGCACTGTAGCAAGTCCAAGCCACATCATCAATAATTACTCTGTTTACACTGTTTCTGATTTCGATAGTAGCGTTTCCAGATACGTTTATAACTTGAGAGTAAACAGTTGTAGCAGTTGAAGTAACAGCTATATCACCACCATATTGTACTCCGTTTACGAATACTTTCAAAACAGAATCACCAGTGAAAACTCTTTGATAGTTGAAAGTCAAAGTACCAATACCTGTAGTAATAAAAGATGTGTTAGTCAAAGTTCCTGTTCTTAGAGCGATAGCATCACCGTTCAAATCCTGATCAGTTCTGGCATCAGTAGCAGACCAAGTAATACCGTTGTTTCCTGTCCATGTTCTTGTAGCATAAGAATTTGAGTTGCTTCCAAGATTAGAGAAAGTTTCTGTACCTCCAACACATGGAGCACCAGTAGTCAAGATTTCATCATAAGCTGGAAGTGTAGCATAGAAAGGACTTCCAATACACTCAGCATTATATGGGTAAATTGCAATAGAATAATTTGTATTAGCAGTAAGACCTGAAACGTTAAAAGTAGCGTTAGTACCAGCATAAACTACTTTTCCAGCTCCTAGAGTATCATTTACTTGGTAAACAGTTCCGTTAACCGGAGCATTTATTACACCAGCACTTGGGCTCATGATTGCAAGGTATCCTGAAG
Source organism: Flavobacterium sp. 28YEA47A (assembly GCF_041262125.1). Taxonomy (NCBI): domain Bacteria; kingdom Pseudomonadati; phylum Bacteroidota; class Flavobacteriia; order Flavobacteriales; family Flavobacteriaceae; genus Flavobacterium; species Flavobacterium sp. 28YEA47A. The sequence continues at coordinate 361,003 of NZ_JBGCCI010000003.1, read as the reverse complement.
CAGTAACACCTGAAACAGCAACAGAAGCAGAAGTATCAGTTATGTTAGAGCTTGTAATTACAGCTGTTCCAGTTGGAGCAACACAGTTTTCCTGAACGCTAGCCTTAAGAGTGATTTGGCAAGAACCTTCATTCGCATCATTATTTACAACAGTAAGAGTTGCAGGCTTGTTTCCAAGAGTAGCACCGTTGAATTGTACTTCAACTTCAATAGCACTTGAAGGAACTACTGTGAAAGGAGCAGCTGGAGAAACGATAGTGTAATTAACAGCATCGCTCAATGTAAGAGCGCTTACTTCTAAATCTTGATTACCTAAATTCTCAACAGTAAAGATGATGCTTTTGTTTGTGTTTGGAAGAACAGCTCCAAAATCCATAGTAAAGCTACCACATTCTTTTAAGATTAGGTCACTGTCAGAAAGTTGTAATTCTGGACCGTTTGGTACAGTATAGCAATTCCAAGATAAATCGTCAATGATAGTTCTGTTACCGCTGTTTCTGATTTCGATAGTTATTGGACCGGCAACATTAATAGCTTGAGAAAATGCAGTAGTAGTGTCAGATGAAACAGTAATGTCTCCACCATATTGTACTCCGTTTACGAATACTTTTAGAGTTGAGTCACCAGTAAATACTCTTTTGTAGTTGAAATTCAATGTTCCGATACCACCAGCAACAGCAGTCGTGTTTTTAAGGATTCCAGTTCTCAATGCAATAGCATCACCAGTCAAATCCTGGTCATTTCTTGAGTCAGTTGCAGACCAAGTTACACCATTGTCACCTGTCCAGGTTCTTGAAGTATAAGTACTAGAAGCAGTTCCTAAGTTAGAGAACGTCTCATTTCCACCAATACATGGTGCTACTGGAGTTGAAAATGCTTTGTTGATTGAAGTTTCAGTAAAGTATAATGGACCTCCTGTGCAATTAGTATTATTATAAGGGAATACAAAAATATAGTATGGCGTATTTTCTATAAGTCCAGAAAGAGAGAAAGTAGCATTAGTTCCTTTGTAAGCAACTGTTCCACCACCTAAGCTATCTCCAACATTATAACTTGTAGCATTTGCAGGAGCTGCAGATAAAGTGCTTGATGTTGAAATAACAGCAAGGTAAGCATCAGCAATAGCGCTAGTTACAGCAACATTTGCAGAAGAATGTGTAATGCCTGAAACAGTAACATCAGCACCAGTAATAACTGGAGCAACGCATGGCTGTAGAGCAGTTCCTACTAGGTTAACTACACAAGAAGCCTCGTCAGCGTCGTTGCTTACAACAGTCAATGTAGAATTTTTAACTCCTGCAGTTGTACCTTGGAAACGAACTAAAACTAATCCGGAAGCAGAAGGAGCAACTGTAAAAGGAACAGAAGGAGAAATAATTGTGAAATCTGTTGAATTGCTTAAAGTCAAAGCGCTAACATTCAAAGCAGCAGTTCCAAGGTTTTTAACTGTGAATACAGCATCATTATACTGATTTACAGCGTGTGATCCGAAATCGATAGAAAGATTTCCACACTCACGGTTAGTGCCTGAACCATCAGCTAATTGGATCTCTGGACCAGCAACAGTAGAATAGCAGCTCCAAGTCAAATCATCAACAATAGTTCTGTTACCACTGTTTCTGATTTCGATAACAGCATTTCCTGATACATTTACAGCAAAAGAAAAAGTAGCAGATACATCAGAAGTAACAGCGATATCTCCACCATACTGAACACCGTTTACAAACAGTTTCAAAGTAGAGTTTCCAGTGAATACTCTTTTATATTTAAAGCTAAGTGTTCCAACACCGTTAGCAATAGTACTGGTGTTTTTTAAGGTGCTCGTTCGTAAAGCAATTGCTTTACCAGTAAGTTCCTGATCCGTTCTTGCGTCTGTAGCAGACCAAGCTACGCCATTGTCACCTGTCCATGTTCTTGTAGCATAAGCGGTAGAAGCTGTCCCAATGTTTGAGAATGTTTCTGAACCTCCAGTGCAATCGAACATGTTCAATGCCAAAGTACGGTATGGGTTTTCAAAAATAGTTGATCCATCTATAGGATTTACTAATATTCCAGCATTAAATGCTGTAGATTTAGATACGCTAATCGATGAGGACGATTTCCCGAAAGAAAGTCCCGATATGCTTGCGAATACTAAAGCAGCTAAAAATCGTTTTTTAAACATAATTGTAAAATTTAAGATTGGAAGGAAATAGTGTTTTTTAAAGGATAAAATATACCTGCAGGGTTTATCGCTTTATCATTCCAAATTTAATTTTAATAATTTTTTAAGAACAAATTTTTAGAATAAGGATTTATTAAAAAATGGTTATTAACTATTTGGTATATAGTGTTTTATATTACAAATTGGTAACAAGTAAAAGTAGGATTTTTATTATTTTTTATTTATATTTACTAGGCAAAAATCAAAAGATTCTAGGCTGGGACTGGCTTTGAGAACTAAATGAGTAATATAAATCTCAATTTGTGAGTTTATTTTTGGTTATCCTAAATTTTACAAATCGTAAATAACCTGGAAAATAAAAAAGTAGGCTGTAAATGACAAATTGTTAGTTGTTTAAGAATAGAAACTAAGCAAATGCCAGATGCCTGGAGGAGCAGTGCAATTAAAACGCGGATTGACCAACTTAAATTGTAAATTTGTTTTGAAAATCTATAAGATGACACAATACTATGGACACACTTTTTATTAAAAATATGGTTTGCAATCGCTGTATTATGGTAGTGCAAAATGAATTGGATAAATTGGGATTAGACGTAAAAAGCATTAAGCTGGGTGAAGTAGTAGTAGGAAAGGAACTTACAACCGAAGAGAAAAAGAAATTAGATGCCGTTTTTACTCCATTGGGATTTGAAGTGATCGATGACAAAAAAAGCAGGATTATCGAAAAAATAAAAAATACAATCATTGAACTTGTCCACCATCAGGATAATGGTGCTAAAACGAACCTTTCAGAAGTGTTAAGCAGCAAGCTGAATCATGACTATAATTATTTGTCGAACCTGTTTTCCGAAGTGGAGGGCACAACAATTGAAAAGTACTTTATCGCTCAAAAGATAGAAAAGGTAAAAGAACTATTAGTATATGACGAATTGTCTTTAAGCGAAATTGCTTTTCGCATGAATTATTCAAGCGTTGCCTACTTAAGCAATCAATTTAAAAAAGTGACCGGACTAACGCCTAGCCATTTCAAACAAATTCGGGAAGAGAAAAGAAAACCTTTGGATAAAGTATAAAGCTGAATGTTTGCACTGCGGCTTAGCGTCTTTGCGTGAAAATATTGCTCGCAAAGACGCTGAGCCGCAAAGATCTTAAAGAGAAATCAAGAACTTCTTCCCTAAATCTTACAAATCAATTCCAAAATTCCACAATAGCCCCCGTTGAAATTATACCCAATTTTGTATTGTAAACTAAAGCAAACGAAATATGGCAACAAATAGCAATAAAGAAATCATCTATCTTCCCCTGGAAGATGTTGAAAGCGAACATTGTGCATTAATAGTTGAAAAAGGATTGGCTCAAGTAAAAGGTATAGAAACCCATAAAGTGGAGCTAAACAATCGCCGTGCAGCTATTACAGTAGGCAAAAACGAAGTTGTTGGCGAGGCGGTTAATGCCATCCGAGAATTGGGTTATGGTGTTTCAACTGTAAAACATACATTTCCGGTATTGGGAATGACTTGTGCTTCCTGCGCAAGTAGTGCCGAAAGCATTGTTTCATTTCAAGAAGGCGTAATTAATGCTTCTGTAAACTTTGCAACCGGCAATCTTACGGTAGAATACCTTCCTAATATGACAGATGCGTCAAAACTGCAAAAAGCAGTACAATCTATTGGATATGATTTATTGATAGAAAACGAAAATAAACAGCAGGAAACATTAGAAGCCATCCATGCCCAAAAATTCCAAAAACTAAAAAGCAAGACCATTTGGGCTATTATATTATCACTTCCGGTGGTAACCATAGGAATGTTTTTTATGGATATTCCCTATGCCAACCAAATCATGTGGCTTTTCTCAACTCCGGTAGTTTTGTGGCTGGGTAAGGACTTTTTTATCAATGCATGGAAACAGGCAAAACACCGTTCTGCTAACATGGATACCTTAGTAGCGTTGAGCACAGGTATTGCTTACCTTTTCAGCGTTTTCAATATGCTGTTTGAAGATTTTTGGCACCAAAGAGGACTGCATGCTCACGTTTATTTTGAAGCAGCGGCCGTTATTGTTGCATTCATCTTGTTAGGAAAACTGTTAGAAGAAAAAGCCAAAGGCAATACATCGACAGCCATAAAAAAACTGATGGGCTTACAGCCAAAAACTGTAATCATTATACAACCAGATGGTACTGAAAAACAAATAGCCATTGAAGATGTACATGAAGGTGATGTCATTCTTGTAAAACCAGGAGAGAAAATAGCAGTAGACGGTATGGTCGTTTCAGGCAGTTCGTATGTAGATGAAAGTATGCTAAGCGGTGAACCGGTTCCGGTACTGAAAAAAGAAAGTGAAAAAGTATTTGCCGGTACGATCAACCAAAAAGGAAGTTTCCGCTTTGAAGCCGTGAAAGTAGGCAAAGAAACAATGCTTGCCCAAATTATTAAAATGGTGCAGGACGCACAAGGTAGTAAAGCGCCAGTGCAGAAATTGGTAGACAAGATTGCAGGCATCTTTGTTCCGGTTGTTATCGGAATTGCGATCTTCACTTTTATCTTATGGCTGATTCTTGGCGGGGATAATGGTTGGGTACAAGGATTGTTAGCAGCGGTTACAGTTTTGGTTATTGCTTGTCCTTGCGCGTTAGGCCTGGCTACTCCAACGGCCATTATGGTTGGTGTGGGTAAAGGCGCAGAAAAAGGAATTCTGATTAAAGATGCTGAAAGCCTGGAGCTTGCAAAAAAAGTAACGGCTATCGTATTGGATAAAACAGGAACCATAACCGAAGGCAGACCACAAGTAACGGGTATCCAATGGCTAAATAATAACGACACGGCCAAAACGATTTTGCTAAGCATCGAAAAACAATCCGAACACCCATTAGCAGAAGCCGTGGTAAAACACTTGGAAGGAGTTCCAACAATAGCTTTGTCTCTATTTGACAGTATTACGGGTAAAGGTGCAAAAGCTAATTATGAGAATGAAACCTATTTTGTAGGCAATAAAAAACTTTTGGCTGAAAACAATATTACCATTGCGTCACCATTGCAAAAGCAAGCCGATGAGTGGGGCAGTCAATCCAAAACTGTTATCTGGTTTTCAGACAGCAAACAAGCCCTTTCTGTTATCGCTATTTCCGATAAAATAAAAGAAACATCAGTAGAAGCTATCAAAGAAATACAGGAAATGGGGATTGACTTATATATGCTTACCGGTGATAATGAAGCTACGGCAAAAGCCATCGCCCAACAAACAGGCATCGGACATTATAAGGCAGAAGTAATGCCGCAGCATAAAGCAGATTTTATAAAAGAACTGCAAAAGCAAGGCAAAGTCGTAGCGATGGTAGGTGATGGTATTAACGACAGTACAGCCTTAGCAACAGCAGACGTAAGTATTGCGATGGGCAAGGGAAGTGATATTGCTATGGACGTTGCTAAAATGACCATTATTTCATCAGACCTTACCAAAATACCACAAGCCATAAGACTTTCAAAACAGACCGTAGCTACCATCAAGCAAAACCTGTTTTGGGCATTTATCTACAATCTTATTGGGATTCCAATTGCAGCTGGTATTCTTTATCCTATCAACGGTTTCTTACTAAACCCGATGATTGCCGGTGCAGCTATGGCATTGAGTAGCGTGAGCGTGGTAACAAATAGCTTGCGATTGAAATGGAAAAAGTAAATCAGTAAATCTCACAAATCAAACAGAAAATTACACAACAGTTGCCCTTAAAAGAATAGCCAACTTTGTATTATAAAAATTAAATAAAATGAAACAGATGATAATCAATATACCTGATATGCAAAGCGCGCATTGTCAGGTAAGAGTTAACAATGCGGTAAAAGATATTGAAGGCGTTCAGATTCAAAATGTGGAAGCAGGCAAAATAACGGTTACTGTTGCGTCTGATACTACTAAAAGTGAAATTGTAAATGCTATTGAAAAAGCAGGCTATAGTGTCTCTCCAGAAAACAGCAATAGCGAATCAGATTGCGCTACAGGATGTTGCAATAATTAATTCTAATTACAAACGATCAATAAAATGGAAAATAAAAAATTTCAATTCAAGACCAATATTAATTGCGGTGGCTGCGTTGCTTCTGTAAAACCACATTTAGATAAAGCAGAAGGTGTTAATGAATGGAATGTGGATACTGACAATAAAGATAAAATTCTAACTGTAAAAACAGAAGGAATTACCGAAGAACAAATGTTGGATATTATCAAAAAAACAGGTTTTAAAGCAGAACCGGTGTGAATTTAATTGTTTAATATGGTGAGGCCGTATTTTCTATCGATGAAAATACGGCCTTGTTTTTTTATAAATTTACAGAAGAATTAAAATTACCATAAAACGACTATGAATTTATATTTGTCTTCATTTCAGTTTGGAAATGAATCGGATCAACTTTCTGAATTATTGCCCCATGGAGCAAAAATCGGACATATTACTAATGCTACGGATTGGCAAGGCGCAGATGAAGTAAGAAGAAAAGTAGATTTGGAAAGAGACATGGCTTTCCTGCAAGGCTTAGGATTTAAAAATGAACATTTAGATTTAAAAGACTATTTTAATAGGGAAGAAGCTTTGGATAAAAAGATTGCAGAACTTGATGGAATATGGGTGTCTGGAGGTAATACTTTTATTTTGCGGCAGGCTATGCGATTAAGCGGATTTGACGCAATTTTCGAAAAACTACGCCAACGTAATGATTTTTTATATGGAGGTTACAGTGCCGGTATTTGTGTCTTATGCGATTCACTGAAATATATTGAAAAAGTAGACGACCCGACTCAATTTCCTTATGAGCGAATTAAAGATCCTATTTATGAAGGTTTGGGCTATTTTAATCATGGTATTTTACCGCACTACAAATCAGATCATTTTGAATCGGCCGCTATGTCGGAAGAAGTGCAAAGATGTATCGATAATAAATGGCTGTTTAAAACTCTAAGAGATGGAGAAGTTATTATTATAAAAGAATAATTGATTACCTGAAACTTTACCTCAAAAACAAATTCCCTTTCTTACTTTGCGGCTCTGCGCCTTTGCGTGAAATAGTTGCTCGCTAAGGCGCAGAGCCGCAAAGTTTATACACAGAAATCATTGAAGTCTAATTTTTCATGCTTCTAGAAACTTTAAATCTGGGCAATCCTTTAAATCTGTGGCTGGAATAAAAACATTACTTTTTTAGCCTGGGTTTTGTTTTCATTATAGCATAATAGGAAGAAGTAAAAGCCGGCAAACTTTTATAGCCAACCATAAGAGCAATCTGGCTTAATGTATATTGTTTGGTATCAATCAGCTCTATACTTTTCAATATACGGATTAACTGCATGTATTTTTGTACCGTGATTCCTGTTTCCTGCTTAAAGATACGTTGCAGGCTGCGCACGGACATTTTTGCTATGTCAGTAAATACGTCAATATCAAAATTATATCCATAATTGGCATTGATATAATTACAAACGGGCAGCAGACGATTGTCGGCAGGAACCGGAATTTGTAAAAACTCATTCTCATTACAAAAATAAGGCAGGCTGCTTAGCATGGCTTTCAAAAAAAGTGTCTGTTCTTCATCCTCATTTAGAAACTGGTTCCATTTTTCGGCATACAAAAGCATTTCCTTTAATACAGATGGAGCTGCGAAAACATGTATATGCTCATAGAATTCATGCTCTGGCACTGATTTAAACAGGACAATCATCAAATTGACCGTCTTGGCATCGGAAGTTGTGCGGTGCTCTTTACCTGATGGTATCCAAATAACATGGTTTTGAGGAACGAGGTAGGTTTTTTGCCCTATGTGAAAATACTGATAGCCATCTTCCACATAGGTCAGCTGATAACGCTGATGGGCATGCTCATACTCATCATGTTGCCAGTTTTTTTCATACCAAACATAAGCATCAGTCGATACATCATCTACATATCGGCCTCTGCTTTTTTCAGTCAGTCCACATTTTATATTGTCGTTTTGCATATACTTTATGGCAAATTTAATAAAAATGCCATTATTAACTTTGTTATTGAATTTAATACATAAGAAAAAATGAAAAAATCGTATTCTTTCCTGATAGGGATTTTAGTACTATTCATAATAAATACAGCTATGGCACAGAAACAAACGGCAAAGGTTTTAGTTCTCATTTATTCTGATAATGGCGGAACTTACGAGTTGGCAAAAGAAATAGCCAAAGGAATTGAAAGCGGACAAAATGTTCAGGCAACCATCAAACAGGTAAAGGCATCTGATAATCCCAAACTTAAAAATATTCCTGTAGCTACAGTCGACGAATTGGCTAACTATGACGGCATTGCTTTTGGATCGCCTGTATATTTCGGCAACATCAGTACGGGAATGAGTGAGTTTTTGTCAAAAACAATCGGTTTATGGACAAGCCACGCTTTGGAAGGCAAACCGGCTACGGTTTTTATGTCGGCAGGAAGCGGAGCAGGAAAAGAGCTGGCTTTACAGTCGTTTTGGAACAGTCTGGCTGTTCACGGAATGGTTTTGGTACCTAACGGCATTAGCGGTTATGAAAATATTGACAAGACCATTCCGCAAGGAAATTCTGTTTTAGGAACCACAAGCCTTGCTTCATTAAATACGGTTGAAAGACCGTCCAAAAGTGAACGCTATCTGGCAGAAGTGCAAGGTAAAAACTTTGCAAAAGTAGCTTATGCCCTTAGAGGAGACGAAAAGGCCAAAAATGTAAATAAGGCTGAGGTGACAGAAAACAAAATTGATGTCAATCAGATTTTAAAGGATAAGAATATTGTGTTGCCATCACTTCCTAAACCGGTTGGGAATTATGAGCTTTATGCACGTTCCGGAAATCTGATATTTATCAATCAGGTAGCTCTGAAAAATGGAAAAATAGTCAATCCAGGTAAAGTGGGAATAAATGTCACAGAAGAACAAGTAAAAGAAGCTACCACAGTAACAATGCTGAATGTTCTGGCGATACTAAAAGATGCTGTTGGAGGAGATTTAAATCGCGTAAAAAGATGCGTACAACTGATTGGCATATTCAATACGCCAGACACCTATACCAAACATGCAGAACTTATGAATCCTGCTTCAGATCTTACTGTTGAAATATTTGGAGATAAAGGCAAGCATACGCGAAACACATCAGGAGCCAATTCACTACCCGTAGGTTCTTCTGTTTCAATCCAGGCCATTTTTGAAGTCGAATAAATACGTATAAATTGAAATGAAAAATAAAATTAGTTTGTCGCTGCTCAGTGTAATAGTGATTATACTGATTGGCGGCGGCCTGCGTTCGCCTATTACTGCTGTCAGTCCTGTATTAAGCGAAATAATAGCCGTATTGCATCTGAATAATCTGCAAGGAAGTCTACTGACGTCCATTCCGTTGATTGTATTTGCCAGCTGTTCCGTTTTGGTAAGCAAAATTGCGGTTAAAGCCAATATACATTACAGTTTGATTTATTCGCTTATTTTCCTGATCATGGGACTCTATCTTAGGGTTTATGGAAACGTACCGATGTTATACATCGGCTCATTTCTGATTGGCTTGGGAATTTGTATCGGTAATGTAACGACACCAGCCTATATAAAAAATCGGTTTCCAGAAAAAATCGGAATCATGACCGGCGTGTTTTCGGTAGCGATGAATTTGGTGGCCGCATTAGCGTCGGGTTTTAGCATCGCTGTTGGAAAATGGACAAATTTAGGCTGGAAAGGTTCTTTGGGTATTTGGATAATATGGACGTTGCTGGCTCTTTTTGCAGTAGGCATAGAGGCTTTTTCAAGTAAACGCACCTCTGTAAAGAAACCTGCCACACAAACAACTAAAAACGAATTCAATATATTCCGTTCCAAACAAGCCTGGAACATTAGTGTCTTTATGGGGATTCAGTCATTGGTGTACTATTGCTTAGTGGCTTTATTGCCAATCGTATTGGTTGATTATGGAATGGAAAAAGAAGAAACCGGATTGGTGCTTTTGGTTATCCAATTATCGATGCTGCCAATAATGTTTATCAGTCCTATTATTGCCAGCAAAATGAAAGACCAGAAACAAATGATTTATGGTGCCGGTATTTTAATGTTTGTCGGAATAAGCCTGATAGCCCTGTTCAAAACCCAATATATTTATTTGGCGGCTGTCCTTATCGGAACGGCAAGTGGTTGGACATTCAGTCTTTCCATCCTGTTTTTCTCACTCAAAAGCAAAACAATGGACGGTACGATTAAAGTTTCTGGAAAAGCACAATCGGTAGGCTATCTAATTGCAGCTTTCGGCCCGCCTGTTTTTGGAATGCTGCACGATTGGGATACGTCCTGGCAAAGCTCATTTTACTTCGTGATGCTGATGATCGTTATCATGATCTTTTTTGGAAGAAAGGCTGCTAAACCACGTTTTGTTGAGGAGCATTAAGCCCGTAAGAATAAGTGTGAATATGCGTAGCACAACAATTCTCTCAAATGGACTTTGCGTATCTGCGCCATTGCGAGCAATTATTTTCACGCAAAGAAGCAGAGACGCAAAGCATAAAAAGGTATAAGAAAAACAAAAACAGGCAAAATGATTAAATCACTTTGCCTGTTTAATAATGGGAAGCATTAAAATAGCTAACCAGTTTATTGGAGATTTGTTGTAAGGCTACTAGAAAAAGAAATAACCAACAGACACTTGAAGTACTCCGTTTTTATTTTTACCGGAATAATTATCCAAATTATTAATGTCAGTTAATCCCAGGTTATATCGTACACCAAAATTAATTCCGTTTTCAAGCTTATAGCCCAAGCCAAAATTAACGCCAAAATCAAAAGTTTTAAACGAGTCTTTTACATCTTTCTTCTCATCTTTCGCAGAAAGTAAAAAACCTAGTTGCGGTCCGGCTTCAATACTCAATCCTTTTGTTATATAATATTTTCCCATTAAAGGAACGTTCAGATAATTTAAGGCAACTAGATTATCCTTATCCTTGAAACTATATCCCTGACCAGAAAACATTACTTCAGGTTGAAAAGAAAATTTATCTGAAATGGGAATTTCTGATAAAAGACCAAAATTAAATGCTGTTACAGGATCAATCTCTTTGGTATTATCTCCGCTAATAGATGCGAAGTTTAGACCTCCTTTAGCTCCAAATTTAATTTTTTGTGCATTAACATTTGTAACTCCTAAAACTGCAACAACAGCTAGTAATAAAATTTTTTTCATAAAAAGTGATTTGAATTATTCAGGTCCAAAATTCACATAAGAAAAAATAGCAAAGGTTTCAAAAGCTTAAAAATGTATAAAATGGCACCTATTTACTGGTGTTTTTGTACTCATTGGGTGTCTGACCCGTAACTTTTTTAAAGGCTTTGTAAAAAGTCGTTTTTGAAGTAAACCCGGATTCTAATCCCATAGCCAGTAAATTGTAGTTTTCATATTCAGAATTTGAAATCATTTCCTTGACGGCTTCAACCCGATAGTTGTTTATATAATTGGCAAAGTTGTCTCCTGTTATCGTGTTTACAATCTGTGAAACATATCCCGCGCTTATGCCGAGGCTTTCAGCGACTTTTTCTCTGTTTAATGTACTGTCAGTATAAATGTGCTCCTCTTTGCAAAGAAGTTCTAGTTTTTGGAAATAAAGATTATCTGCCGTGATAGATTCCCTATATTCTTCTGTTGTAGGTGTGCTATTTTCTACAATTTGCAAATTGCTATACGAAATAGCTAAATCTTTATTCAGGAAATTATGGATGGCATCTTTGTTTTTGGCCAATCTGTATTTGTAAATGCCCATATAAGCTGTCCAATGAATTATGAAAGTTCCAAATAAAGCCACGGCACGCATAGTAGAAGAAATGTCATAGTTGAGAAATATGCCGGTTAGCGCGGTAATAAGCCAGGAGAATAACAAGAAAGAAACGAGGGTTGATATGGTAATTACCCATTTTTTTTCCTGTGAATCTTTTAAATGTCTTATCATAAAACAAGAGTAAATCAGCAAGGAAGGGATGAATATAACAACTAAAATAAAATGAATCAGACCAAGTATTTGGATTAGAAAGGTAGCTGACTCAGGAATAGTATAAATTCCTGCAATACTATCAAGATCGCATGTGATATGAAAGATCGCAGAATAGGTAAATGGAATAAAACACAAATAAATTTTTTGCTTGTTTTTTACAGTATCATCAATCCGGTTTATAATAAACAGAAACATGAAAACAGGTAATAAAAGCGCCCACTCAACATCGTCAATAAAGTGTAGGAAAGGATAGGGTGTATAGGTGCCTTCAATCTCAAAAACATAATTCAGTAAAAGAATTGAAAGTGTAAATAGTAAGTAGGCCAGGTATTTATTTGAATTGCTATTGAATAACGAAGACTTTAAAATAAGCAAGCCTAAGACCATTCCTTGAAAAATCGCAATGTTTAAAAGTGTAGTATACATCAATTTTTTAATGTAAAAGTTGTTTTTAAGATTTGTTTTAGGCTATTATGCAATTTTTAAAACATAGCTTATTTCGTGCGAATTGATGAGGCGAATTTATAGTAATACAGATGACTTTCTTAATGGATTAATAAATGATTAACTAAAATGATTTTATTGATTTGTATAAAAATGATCCCGGCTCTCCGAAGAGTTTTTTGTGGAAAGCTGCGTAAAGGTTTTTTTGGATTTGCGAAATAGGGTTTAGGCAAAGGTAAATTAAACAAAAAAAGCTCCAGATTTCTCTGAAGCTTTTCCTTGTAGCGGGAACTGGACTCGAACCAGTGACCTTCGGGTTATGAGCCCGACGAGCTACCTACTGCTCTATCCCGCGATGTGCGTTTGTATTCTCAGTATGTCTTTCTTATTGGAGTTCCAATAAATCTTAGTAGCGGGAACTGGACTCGAACCAGTGACCTTCGGGTTATGAGCCCGACGAGCTACCTACTGCTCTATCCCGCGATGTTTCGGGTGCAAATTTACAACGATTATCTTAAATAACAAGCTTTTTTACGAAAAATGTTTTATTTCTTCTATTGAGCTGTTATGACTACCTTTGCAGCATAAATTAATTTTGAAATGTCACATAAAGCAGGTTTTGTAAATATTATTGGAAATCCGAATGTAGGTAAATCTACGCTGATGAATGCATTTGTAGGCGAACGTTTGTCTATCATTACATCAAAAGCGCAGACCACACGCCATAGGATTTTGGGAATTGTGAATGGGGAAGATTTTCAGGTCGTGCTTTCAGATACGCCGGGAATCATCAAACCTGCCTACGAATTGCAGTCTTCCATGATGGATTTCGTTAAATTGGCCTTTGAAGATGCTGATGTACTGATCTATATGGTCGAGGTTGGAGAAAAAGAACTAAAAGATGAATCTTTCTTCAATAAGATCATTCATGCTAAAATTCCCGTATTGCTGCTTTTAAACAAAATCGACAAGTCAAATCAGGAACAACTGGAAGAACAAATCGCGCTTTGGAAAGAAAAAGTTCCAAATGCTGAAATATATCCGATTTCTGCGCTGGAAAATTTCAACGTCAAAGAAGTATTCGCCAGAATTATAGAACTTTTGCCGGAATCACCACCATTTTATCCTAAAGATGCCTTGACAGACAAACCGGAACGTTTTTTTGTGAATGAAATTATCCGTGAAAAAATCCTGATCAACTACGAAAAGGAAATTCCATATTCTGTAGAAATTGAAACGGAAGAGTTTATAGAAGATGAAAATATCATCCGCATCCGTTCTGTTATTATGGTAGAACGCGATACGCAAAAAGGAATCATCATCGGGCATAAAGGACTGGCATTGAAAAAAGTAGGTGTTCAATCTCGTGAAGACCTCGAAAAATTCTTCGGAAAGCAAATCCATATCGAACTTTTTGTAAAAGTCAATAAAGATTGGAGAAGCAATGCTTACCAATTAAGAAGATTCGGCTATAACAACAAATAATCAGGCAATGATTTTATTGGCTAAGGAAAAGAGCTCCCGCATTTGGGCAGCTCCTTTTTTTCTATTCATACGAGCTACAAAATAGAGTAGGAGCCAAATGATAGAAAGGACCGACATTACAAATATGTCGAAATCGTAAGGCTGCGAAAGTGTCCATTTGGAGTAAGCGATAATCCCGAAAACGATAAACAATCCGCCTACGATAAAATGCATTGCCAGGAAAATAAACCATAAAAAAGGGTCAGGCCCAAAAATTCCTTTTACATAAGTCCTGCCATCTTCATAAGAATCAAGCTCAATGTGCAGTGAAGGTGACCAGAATTCCCTTCTAAACAATCCCACGCCAATCCAGATATGGTTGCCGGCGTTTTGCAGCTTAAAATCTTCCGCTTCAAAAGTTTTTACTTTTTCAAACGTAGATTTTATCTCACCAATTGTTTTTGGTGAAAATTGCTCAAATTTGGGACGAAGCTGTATGTTGTTGTCAAGTTCCATAATAAACCCTATAACAGTAAAACGATTATTTTTATTTTGATAAAAATGCTAAATTGTCGTTAAAGATTTAAAGTCAGAAAGACTACCAAAACGACAACGCTTGAACTTTACGCTTTTTACTTGAAACAAAAACCGTACCTTTGCGCAATATTTTAAGAATAGTATGAACAATATCGTTGCCATTGTCGGAAGGCCAAATGTAGGAAAGTCAACACTTTTTAATAGGTTGATTCAAAGAAGAGAAGCTATCGTAGATTCAGTATCGGGTGTAACCCGTGACAGAAATTACGGAAAAAGTGAATGGAATGGAAAAGAATTTTCGGTAATTGACACGGGTGGTTACGTTCGTGGTTCTGATGACGTTTTTGAAGGCGAAATCAGAAAACAGGTGGAGTTAGCTATTGATGAAGCCGATGTTATCATCTTTGTCGTAGACGTAGAAGAAGGCATCACGCCAATGGATGATGCAGTTGCAAAATTATTGCGTAAAGTCACCAAACCGGTTTTATTGGCGGTGAATAAGGTTGACAATGCCATGCGTGAAAAAGATGCTGTCGAATTCTATAATTTAGGTTTGGGAGATTATTACACATTTGCCAGTATTTCCGGAAGTGGAACAGGTGAATTGTTAGATGCCCTGATTGACGCTTTTCCTGAAAAGCCAGAGCCAACAAAAGAAGAACTGGAATTGCCTCGTTTTGCAGTTGTAGGACGTCCAAATGCAGGTAAGTCTAGTTTTATCAACGCCCTGATTGGAAAAGAAAGATATATTGTAACCGATATTGCGGGAACTACCCGTGATGCTATCGATACCAAATTCGACCGTTTTGGTTTTGAATTCAACCTTGTCGATACGGCTGGTATCCGTCGTAAGGCAAAAGTAAAAGAAGACCTTGAATTTTATTCTGTAATGCGTTCTGTGCGTGCCATAGAGCACTCTGACGTCTGTATCCTTATAATTGATGCAACACGTGGATTTGAAGGACAGGATCAGAATATTTTCTGGCTGGCTGAGAAAAACAGAAAAGGAGTCGTTATTCTGGTTAACAAATGGGATTTAGTTGAAAAAGACACCATGTCAACCAAAGAATACGAAGCAAAAATCCGTAAGGAATTAATGCCTTTTACAGATGTGCCAATCATTTTTACTTCGGCTTTGACCAAGCAGCGTTTGCTAAAAGCGCTGGAAGAAACAGTAAAAGTATTCGAAAGCAGAAAGCAGCGAATCGCTACATCGAAATTCAACGACCATATGTTGAAAATTATCGAAAACTATCCGCCGCCTGCCCTAAAAGGTAAGTATGTGAAAATCAAATACTGTATGCAGTTGCCAACTCTAACTCCACAGTTTGTGTTTTTTGCTAACCTGCCGCAATATGTGAAAGAACCATACAAGCGTTTTCTCGAAAACAAAATCCGTGAAAACTGGGACTTTTCAGGTGTGCCAATTGATATTTATATCAGAGAGAAATAATAGCAATGATTTAGTTCACTATGCAGACATGCATATGTTTGCTCAGACAGTTATATTCAAAAGAAACAGGGTTATCCAAATGAAGGATAACCCTGTTTTAGTTATTTGCCTATTCTAACAATTTTTGACATTTGATAAAAACTTAAAAATATTGGAGGTATAATTAATAGCTTGTATTGTAAAAAATAGTTATTTCCTAATAATAAGATTAGCACTACATAAATAATAAAAGGAAGTATTGAGAAAAATAGAACATTGAATTTATTTTTTTGCTCATAGAATTCCATTGATTGCCTGTTAATGAATATAACTAACAAGAAGAGAATAGAATGAAAAATAATATTGTTTTCAATGTTAAAAATATAGATAAGAGCAATTCCGATCGAACCAAAAAAATATAAGGCAAATAAGATTAATAATTTAATGCGTATGTTCTGTTTCTTTAAAAATGAAGGCATAGTGCTTGCGGATTAACTGAACCAATCACTTTTTAAAATTAAGTATTGAAAATTTAACGGATGCTACACAAAAAGGTAGAATTTAAGTCTGAATATGAATTCTATCCTTTAGTGTAGTACAAAGGAGCTTTTAAGTCAGAAACATAAAAGGGATTGTAAACGCAGTTCCCTTTTCTTATTTTCAGGAAGATTACATAAGCATTTTATTGACATGTTTGCCTGTTTTTGGTTTTTTTGACAATTTGTTAAAAATTCTGTAAGAAATTATTTCTTTTGACAATAAAAGTTGTAATTCGCAGTTTTATTTTCTTACAAACCAAAACTAACTAAACTAAAAGTACACTTAATGCTAAGAACCATCCTCCAAGTTCTCATTGTCCTAGTATCGTGCGCAGCATTTGGACAAAATTCATTTACCATTAAAGGAAAAGCAATCAGCAAAGAAGTAAATCTGCCTATCGAATCGGCTACAATCTACATTACTTCCGTGAAAGACTCAACCGTAGTAGATTATACCATTTCAAACAAAAATGGAAACTTTTCTATCACAGTGAAAAAATTAAACCAGCCTTTTGTTGTAAAAGTAGCTTCGTTAGGATACCAGACCTGGCAAAAAGAATTTCCTAAACTGACGTCTGATCTTGATCTGGGAGAAATCTTTGTTTCAGATGCAGTTACAAATCTTGGAGAGGTAGTTATTGTAAGCGAAGCACCGCCTGTCCGAATCAAAAATGATACACTTGAATTCAATGCTTCTTCTTTTAAAGTACGCCCTGATTCTAACGTGGAGGCTTTGCTAAAGCAGTTGCCGGGAGTTGAAATAGATAAAGACGGAAAAATAAAAGTAAACGGAAAAGAAGTAAACGAAATCCTCGTAAACGGAAAATCGTTTTTTGGGAAAGATGGTAAAGTAGCTATAAAAAACCTTCCATCTGAAATTATTGATAAGATTCAGGTTTCAGATACGAAAACAAAGGAAGAAAAACTGTCCGGTGATGCGGCAAGTTCAGATAATAAAAGTATCAACATTACAATACAGGAAGACAAGAATAAAGGACTATTCGGGAAATTTACAGGAGGTTATGGAACAGACAAACGGTACGAATCCAGTGCTTTGGTGAATTATTTCAAGGATAAACAGAAAATAAGTATTCTCGCTTCATCTAATAACATCAATTCCGTAGGATTTTCTATGGATGAGATTTTTGATGCCATGGGCGGAGGACGGAATTATTATAGCAATAGCAATGGTTCTTTTGGTATTGACGGTATGAGTTTTGGCGGAGCAAATGAAGGAATCACACAATCCAGCATGGTTGGACTTAATTTTGCCGATGAATGGTTCAAAAAACTGGAGCCAAATGGAAGTTATTTTTATACAAACTCCAAAACAGATAACGATACGCGTAGCCGGACAGAAAACTTCCTGACATCAGAAGACGGAACAAACAGTTCTTTTATTACTGAATCAACGGGTAAGACAAGAAGAACAAGTGACGGGCATAATTTTAATATGGAATTTGAATACAAGATCAATCCATCGTTGACATTGTCGGTTCGTCCAAGTCTGGTGAAAAACAATTCGGAGTCGAAAAACTTTTCAGAACAGTCTTCTACAAATGATTTAGGATTGGTAAACGAAAGCACCAATTCGTCACAATCGAGTAATGCTTCTTCTACTTTCGGAAATGAGCTATACCTTAATAAAAGATTCAAGAGGAAAGGAAGAAATTTTGGTTTCACTTTTAATAACACAAATAAGAGTAACGATAGAGACAATATAACAAATTCAGAAACGTATTTCTTCCAGGATCCTAGCAGGACTGAAGACATCCGTCGTCAGAGAGTATATGATGATGAAAAAGACAATACGTACTACACTCGAATTGGATATTCAGAACCAATAACAGATTCGTTGAGCATAACCATTAGAGGTTCGTATGAATGGAAAGATTATGACAATACCAAATCAACATTCGACCAAAATGCAATGTCAGGTCAGTATTCTGAATTTAACAACTTGTTGTCGTATGGTCTTATGTCAAAAACAAGGACATTTAATCCTAGTGCTTCCTTTAATGTAAGAAAAAATAAGTATTCTGGAGGGATGACTCTTGGTACAAAAGTGATCAGTATGGAAAATACCTCACTATATAATGGAACGACTAGTCTGATAGATAAAAAGTATATGTATCCGTCAGCAAATGCCTGGTTCAATTACAGACTGTCAAAGTCAAAATCGCTTTATATGTATTATAATTTTGACGTACAATTACCAACAGCGGCACAGATACTTCCTGTAGTTGATTTGACAAATCCATTGTTCCAGATTTCTGGAAATCCAGACCTGAATCCGTCAAAGAATCATAGTTTTCACCTGAATTATAACAATTATGATTATGCAACCAAGTCAGGATTTTATCTATATGCAGGGTTTAATTATTACGAACAACAGATTGTTTTTTCAAGAGTTTTTAATCCGATTGACTTAATCAACAGAGCTGATTATCAAAATATAAATGATACCTATAATAGCTATGGTGGAGTGAACTGGAGCAAGGCTATAAAGAAAGAGCAGCATACTTTTAGGTTTGATATAGGAATGAATGCCAACTATAACCTAAACAAAGGATTGACCAATAATGCCTTATATGAAGCAAGAGAATTGGGCTTGTCTCCTGAAGTGAGAATGGCATGGGATTATGGAGAACTGCTAACCATAGAGCCGTCCTATTCTTATAATTGGAATAAGACCAATTATGAAAATTATTCTGTAGGTAGCTCGTCTAACTTTACCCATAATTTCAAAGTACAGACTACAAGTCGTTGGCCAAAACATCTTGTTTTCGGAAATGATTTCGGTTATACATACAATTCTAATATTTCAGACGGTTATAAAAAGGATTTTTACCTTTTGAATACAAGTTTGGGTTATAGCTTTATGGACGATAAGTGGCTATTCAAAGTTAAAGTATATGATGTACTAAACCAAAACCAGAGTGCTGTCAGATACATTAACCCTGAATCGATTCAGGATATACAGAACACCGTGTTGAAAAGATATGCTATGTTTTCACTTACTTATAAGATTGAAAAATTTGGCGGAAAGAAAAAAGGAGGAGACAGTTTTAATTTTTAAGAACACTCATTTTAAGAAGATTTAATATTCTATTTGGTAAATTAGCAAACCAAATTAAATATTCAAATGAAAAAAAATGTAGTAAGCGCATTGTTAGTAATGGCTTGTTTCTCCGGATTCGCACAGGATTCTAAAAACAAGCCATTCACAACAAGCGGAAAAAAAATCAAGGTGTTTACCACGGCAGAAAACACAGATTTAAGGCTTGCCGCAACAGCTAGTCTTGGATTTAAGCCAGCAAAACAGCCTTTAGAGAACGAAGTCTCGGTTTTCGTAAATCCTAAAAAACAATTCCAAACCTTCATGGGAATTGGTGGGGCAATTACCGACGCGAGTGCTGAGGTTTTTGCCAAACTTTCAAAAGAACAGCAAAAAGAATTTCTGGAAGCCTATTATAGCAAGGAAAAAGGTATTGGCTATTCTTTAATCCGTACCACAATCCATAGTTCCGATTTTAGCAGCGCGAGTTATACCTATGTGAATGAAAATGATAAAGAACTAAAATCATTTTCAATCGATCACGATAAAAAATTCAGAATTCCGCTCATTAAAGAAGCATTAAAAACGGCTGGCAAAGAAATGACTTTGTATGCAAGTCCATGGAGCCCTCCGGCTTTTATGAAAGACACCAAAAGTATGCTGAAAGGCGGAAAATTGGCTCCTGAATTTTATCAGCCTTGGGCTAATTATTATGTGAAATTCATTCAGACGTATGAAAAAGAAGGTATTCCGATTTGGGGAATTACGGTACAAAATGAACCGATGGCAACCCAAACATGGGAATCCTGTATTTTTACTGCCGAAGAAGAAAGAGATTTCTTGAAAAAATACTTAGGCCCTACGATGGAAAAAAACGGACTGGAAAACAAAAAAATAGTAGTCTGGGATCATAACAGAGATTTGATGGTACAGCGGGCTAATACAATCTATTCTGATCCTGAAGCTGCAAAATATGCCTGGGGAATGGGTTTCCACTGGTATGAAACATGGAATGGCGGAAAACCGATGTTTGATAATGTAAAATTGGTAGCCGATTCTTTTCCTGATAAAAAACTGATGTTTACTGAAGGTTGCATCGAAGCATTTAACCCGGCACGTTATCAGTTTTGGGCTAATGCAGAACGCTACGGAATCAATATGATTAATGATTTCAACAACGGAACAGTAGCCTGGACAGACTGGAACATCCTTCTTGATGAAAAAGGCGGACCTAACCATGTGTCTAATTTCTGCTTTGCACCAATCCACGGTGATTTGACAGCCCAAAAATTGATTTATACGCCGTCATATTACTACATAGGTCATTTTTCAAAGTTTATCCGTCCTGAAGCCAAAAGGATAAGCACAGCGGCGAGCAGAAGCCAATTATTGAGCACAACATTCTTAAATACAAATGGAGAAATGGTAACCGTAGTCATGAACCAATCGGATGGCGAAATAAAGTATAAATTGTTTGTAGGCGATTCAGAATCAGAAGTTACAATTCCTGCTCATGCAATTCAAACATTAGTATATTAAAAATAGTTTACGAAGAGAGGTGCTAAGGAACTAAGGCTGAAAGGCAGACTTTTGAAACGATGTTTATATAAAAAAGAAAAGACTGCTAAACAGCAGTCTTTTTTATTGTGATATTTTTACCAGCTTCCTCCGGCACCGCCGCCACTAAAGCCGCCGCCGCCAAAACCTCCGCCGAAGCCACCACCGCCACCGCCGCCAAATCCGCCACCGGAAGAAGAACCTCCTCCGAATCCGCGTCCCAGGCTGCTTAAAATAATGATGTCAGATAGGTCTATACCGCCTCCGCGATTTCCGCCGTTTCTGTTATTCTTGTTTTTGGAAATAATAATAAGAATAACGATAAAAATAATGATGAAAACGACAAGGCCACCAGAGTTTGATTCCCCGTTAGAACCTTTTCGTGTTCCTTTATATTTTCCTTTCAGTACGTCAAATATAGCATCAGCACCCTTGTCTAAACCTTGATAATAGTTACCTGTTTTAAACTCTGGAATTATGACGTTACGTATTAGTTCGCCGTTGATTCCGGCAGTTAACCTTTCTTCAACACCATATCCGGGAGCAATCCATATTTTTCTCTCTTTTACAGCTAATAAGATAAAAACACCATTGTCTTCTTTTTCTTGTCCTACGCCCCAGGCATGGCCCCATTTTGGAGCTAAAAGACCAATGTCTTCACCATTTATGGTAGGAACAGTAACGACTACAATCTGCGTAGAGGTAGAATCAGAATAACGAATCAGTTTTTCTTCCAGCTTTGCTTTATCAGAACCAAGGATATTGGCATAATCATACACGCTGGTCTGAAAACTAGGTTTTTTCGGAATATCAAATTGAGCATATCCGGTCTGAGCCAGAAATAACAGAAGAAAGGATAGCAGGAAAGCGTTTTTTGTTGCGAAAAGTTTCATTTATCCTTTAGATATTTCGTTAGGTAATTCATTAGTGTCATCCTTTTCAAACGGGAAATACTGTTTCAGTCGTTCGCCGGCTTTTAAGATTCCGGAAACAAGACCTTCTTTGTATTTGTTTTCCTTGAAATGAGAAATGACAGTGTCTTTTGTGCAATCCCAGAAATCATCTTCAACCACTTTATGGATACCTTCGTCTCCAATAATTGCAAATGCATGGTCTGAAACGCCTACGTAAAACAATACGCCATTGCGCATGCTCGTGTTGTCCATACCTAAAAAATTAAAAACCTCCTGGGCTCTTTCGAGCGGAGGTTTTTCAGTATGATCTTCAATGTGCACCCTTATTTCTCCCGAAGTATTTCTTTCTGCCTGCGAAATGGCCTGCACGATTTCATTTTCTTCTTCCGGACTAAGGAAATCTTCAACTTTTGACATTGATTCGAGTTTTTAGAATTTTACTTCCACAGGTTTTTCAGCACCTTCAACTGATTTAAAGTATGGTTTTTCAGGATATGAACCGCCTAAGAACATGCTGTTTGGAAAGCTAAGTACATAACCATTGTAAATTTGAACCTGCTCGTTAAAACGAGTTCTTGCCGTAAGGATTTGGTTTTCTGTGCTAGCCAGTTCATCCTGTAATTTCAAGAAATTTTCGTTTGCTTTCAATTGCGGATACGCTTCAACAGAAACTAACAATCTTGAAAGACTTGAAGACACGTTAGATTGTGCTTGTTGGAATTGTGCCATTTGCTCCGGAGTAACATTACTTGGATCAATTGTCATAGCGGTCGCTTTTGCACGAGCTTCAACAACAGCAGTCAAGGTTCCTTTTTCAAAATCAGCAGCTCCTTTTACGGTATTTACTAAATTACCGATAAGGTCATTTCTTCTTTGGTAAGTAGTCTCAACATTTCCCCATTCTTTTGAAACAGCCTGATTGTGTTTCAATGCTGTGTTTTTAATTCCAACAACCCAGAATCCGATAATGACTACCAGTACAACAATAATTCCCAGAGGTATTAACCATTTTCTCATTTTGCTTTTGTTTTTAGAGTTTATTATTTATTGATTTGTTTTCTTTTTAAGCGTATGCTATAATTCATTTTTAATGCTCGTTAGCTGGGCTTTTATAGACTCCAGTTTGCTGACGATTTCAAATTTATCCAACGTCTTTTTCTGGCCTTCTTTTAAATGCGTTTTGGCGCCATCAAGTGTAAAGCCGCGTTCTTTGACCAAATGATAGATCAGCTGGAGATTTTTCACATCTTCAGGTGTAAACATACGATTGCCTTTCGCGTTCTTTTTTGGTTTCAGGATGTCGAATTCCTTATCCCAAAAACGGATGAGCGAAGCATTCACGTCAAAGGCCTTGGCTAATTCGCCAATGCTGTAATATCTTTTGTCTGGCGATAAGTTTAAATGCATTAATCTAAAGATTGGTTTTCTTGGTTAGCTAATTTTGATATGGCTGCAAACTCTGCTGCCGAAATATTGCCGTAATAATAATTCAAAGGGTTTACGACTTCCCCGTTTTTATGGACTTCATAATGCAAATGTGGCGCTTCAGAGCGTCCTGTACTTCCTACATAGCCTATTATGTCACCTCTTTTTACTCGTTGTCCGGCTTTTACCTTGTATTTGCTCAAGTGACCGTATAATGTTTCATATCCAAATCCGTGCCGAATTACAATATGGTTCCCATAACCTGACGCCGTGTTGTCAGCTCGTTCTACTACACCGTCACCTGTGGCATAAATTGGAGTTCCTGTTTTGGCAGAAAAGTCCATTCCGGCGTGGAATTTCCTGATTTTTGTAAATGGGTCACTTCGATATCCGTATCCGGATGCCATTTGTTTCAATTGCTCATTCTTGACTGGCTGAATGGCAGGAATAGCTGTCAGTAGCTTTTCTTTTTCTTTTGCCAGTTTCAGGATTTCATCTAAAGATTTGGATTGGATAACCAATTCTTTGGAAATAATATCCACACGCTTTGTTGTGCTCACAACCAGTTCGGAATTATTATAACCTTCAAGGGCTTTATATCGGTTTACACCGCCAAATCCAGCTTTTCGTTGTTCCTCAGGAATAGGAGAGGAGTTGAAATAAACCCGATACAGATTGTTGTCACGCTCGGCTACATTTTCCAAAACTTCATCCACCTGGTCCATTTTTTTATTCAGGATCGCATAATTGATTTTCATGTTTTCAATCTCACGGGCCTGAAGTCGGTCCTTAGGAGTTTCAAAGAACGGCGTATTGATTAATATTACGAAACACAAAAAACCGAACAATGCCGAAGCTAATAAAAATAAGGCAATTACGCCTAGTTTTTGTCCCTTTTTTGGTTTGATTTTCCGGTAAGCTAAATTTTCGGTATCGTAATAATATTTTACCTTTTTCATATTTTAAAATATGCTACTTTTGCACTTTTTAGTTACAACATTGTAACTTTTAGTGTAACTAGTTACAATTTACTTGCCAAAAAAGAGCTAATACGATTTATAAGCGATTACAATGTTAGACGAACAAATTTAATAAATGTTTCATAGGTTCGCCTTATTATTTTTAGAATAAAGCAATTTACTCCAAGACCATAAATTTATATTTCAGATGAAATCACAGGATATCAGAAAGCAATTTTTACAATTTTTTGAAGAACGCGGGCATTTAATCGTGCCTTCGGCGCCTATCGTACTTAAAGACGATCCAACCTTGATGTTTAATAATTCTGGGATGGCCCAGTTCAAGGAATATTTTTTAGGTAACGCCACGCCAAAAAGCAAAAGAATTGCCGATACCCAAAAATGTCTTCGTGTTTCCGGAAAGCACAACGATTTGGAAGATGTAGGTTTTGATACCTACCACCACACCATGTTTGAAATGTTGGGGAACTGGAGCTTTGGCGATTATTTCAAAAAAGAAGCGATCAATTGGGCCTGGCAATTGCTGACAGAAGTCTATAAAATACCAAAAGAAAACCTATACGTTTCTGTTTTTGAGGGCAACCCGGCTGAAAATGTACCATTTGATCAGGAAGCCTGGGATATCTGGAAAACATTGATTGATGAAGACCGTATCATCCTTGGAAATAAAAAAGATAATTTCTGGGAAATGGGAGAACAGGGACCATGCGGACCGTGTTCAGAAATCCATGTTGATTTGCGTAGTGAAGAGGAAAAAGCACAGGTTTCAGGAAAGAGCCTGGTCAATAACGACCATCCTCAGGTAGTGGAGATCTGGAATAACGTTTTTATGGAATTCAACCGTAAGGCAGATGGTTCTCTTGAAAAACTACCGGCTCAGCATGTTGATACCGGAATGGGATTTGAGCGTTTGTGTATGGCTTTGCAAGGTGTACAGTCAAATTATGATACGGATGTGTTTACACCGCTGATTCGTGAAGTTGAAGCAATCACCGGCAAAAAATATACTTCAAACGATGTTAAAGATATAAGCGAAGAACAAAACAAAACCAATATTGCAATCCGTGTTGTTGTGGATCACGTTCGTGCCGTAGCTTTTGCTATTGCTGACGGGCAATTGCCTTCAAATACGGGTGCCGGTTATGTTATCAGAAGAATTTTGCGCCGCGCTATCCGTTATGGCTTTACGTTCTTGAATACCAAAGAACCGTTTATCTATAAATTGGTTGCTGTTTTGGCGAACCAGATGGGTGAATTTTTCCCGGAAATCAAGACACAGCAGAATTTGGTTACCAATGTAATCAAGGAAGAAGAGGCTTCTTTCTTACGAACGCTGGATCAAGGTTTGCAACTGCTTGAAAATGTTGTCAAAGAAACAAAAGGAAATGAAGTTTCAGGAGCAAAAGCTTTTGAACTGTATGATACTTTTGGTTTCCCTAAAGATTTGACAGCATTGATCCTGAAGGAAAAAGGAATGTCATATAACGAAAAAGAGTTCGATGTCGAATTGCAAAAGCAGAAAGATCGTTCTCGTGCCGCATCAGAAACTTCAACAGATGACTGGACAATTTTAGTGGACGGAAATGTTGAAACTTTTGTCGGATATGACGAAGTAGAAAAAGAAGTAAGAATTACAAGATATAGAAAAGTAGATTCTAAAAAAGACGGTAAACTTTACCAGATCGTTTTAGATGCTACTCCATTTTATCCGGAAGGCGGAGGTCAGGTAGGTGATAAAGGAACTTTATATACGCCAAACCAGGCCATCGAGATTATCGATACTAAAAAAGAAAATAACCTGATCTTGCATTTTGCAAAAGAACTTCCTGAAAATCCGGAAGGGAAATTCATGGCATTGGTCAATACAAAATTACGAAGCGAATCTGCAAGTAATCACTCGGCAACCCATTTGTTACACCAGGCCCTAAGACATGTTTTAGGAACACACGTAGAGCAAAAAGGTTCATTGGTAGCACCTAACTATCTTCGTTTTGACTTTTCTCATTTTGCAAAAGTTACGGACGAAGAATTAAAAGAAGTGGAAACTTTTGTAAATGCAAAAATCCAGGAACAGTTGCCGTTGATTGAAAGAAGAAATATTCCGTTCAAGCAGGCCATTGAAGAAGGTGCTATGGCTTTGTTTGGAGAGAAATACGGTGATACGGTTCGTGCCATAAAATTTGGAGACAGTATGGAACTTTGTGGAGGAATCCACGTTAGAAATACGGCTGATATCTGGTATTTTAAAATTACAAGCGAAGGAGCTGTTGCAGCCGGAATCCGACGTATTGAAGCCATTACAAATGAAGGTGCAAAAGAATTTTTCGCTTCTCAGGAAAATGCTTTGAAGGAAATTAAAGAAGCGTTGAAAAATCCACAAGATTCATTAAAAGCGGTTGTTTCTTTACAGGAAGAAAATGCAAAACTGAAAAAACAGGTAGAAGCATTGCTGAAAGAAAAAGCAAAAAATCTTAAAGGAGAATTGGTTTCTGAGATTGAAGAAATCAACGGTCTGAAATTTTTAGCAAAACAAGTTGACCTGAATCCGGAAGGCGCTAAAGATTTGGCGTATGAATTAGGAAATCTTGGGACTAATCTTTTCCTTGTTTTGGCTACTGCCGAAGAAGGAAAACCAATGCTGACATGCTATATTTCTAAAGAATTAGTAGCAGAAAGAAATCTGAACGCGGGGCAAGTTGTCCGTGAACTTGGAAAATACATCCAGGGCGGCGGCGGCGGCCAACCCTTCTTTGCGACAGCAGGAGGAAAAAATGCTGACGGAATTAAAGAGGCATTGGAAAAAGCAAAAGATTTTGTAAAGTAACAGATTTAAAAAAATGCATAAAAAAACCACAACAGCAATGTTGTGGTTTTTTGTTTTTAAGAGGATTTATTATTGTTGCGGCATTTTGCTGAAATCCATAAAAAGCACGTTCCAACGATGTCCGTCATGGTCGCTGAATCCGCAGCCATACATCCAGCCGTCTTTCTCGCCCGGATTGGCATAAAGCACAGCTCCGGCAGCTACTGCCTTTTTAGCCAGCTCATCGACTTCGCTGGGAGACTGTGCATCGATTGAAAACAGAGCTTCGGTACCTTTTGTCGTATCTGCGATTTCGTTGCCGCTAAAGCTCTTAAAAAGCGTTTCGGGAAAGAAATTAACCACCACATTCTTGTCTCCTACAAAAAAAGAAGCCATAGTAGGGTTTTCGCTAAATTGTGAATTTTCTGTAAAGCCGATAGCTTTGAAGAAAGTTCGGGTCTTGCCGATGTCTTTTGTTGGAAGATTGATCCAAAATTCTTTTACCATGATTATTGTTTTTTAGTTGTGAAAATAGTTTAAAGCGTTTCTGTATACTTTTTAAAGTTATCCATAATGACCTGCCATCCTGCTTTTTGAAATTCGACAGGATGCGTGTTTTCAGGATCAAAGGTTTCGCTTACTTTAACACTGTCTCCTAAGTCTTCGAAAGCAATGCTTACACGACGGCCATCACCCATCACATATTCGATTTTTTTGTGATTCACGACATCAGTGTATTCGCCTCCAAAATCAAAGCCCATGCTGCCGTCTTTTGCAGCCATCTTTGTTCTGAATTTTCCTCCAACTCTTAGGTCGTTTTCTGCTTCCGGAGCATGCCATTCGTCAGAAGCGAAAGACCAGTTCATGATGTGTTGCGGTTCTGTAAAGCCCTGCCATACTTTTGATAGAGGAGCTTTTACGGTAGTTTCTACGGTAATTGTCTGGTTTGAATTGTTCATTGTTTGTTTTTTTAAAATGATTGATTTTGTTTTTGCCTTTTACAAAGATAAATTGAAACAGTGGAAATAAGAGGACGTAAATTAGCCAATGTTGAGGGCGAAACAGGACAGCAGTCTTTAGGGTGATAGGTGAAGAATTATTTTAGGTTAAAGCCTGTCAAACATGGGACTGTGAGCCATTTCTTACCTGATTTGTGTTCGCTAATTGCGAACTTACGGTGTTAAAATTTTGATTTTCAGCACTATAAATTGAAATTGTTTTGGTAATTTTTTTATCTTAGGACTGAAAAAGAAAAACATAGTATTAATCCCAAATTTATTATCATGGAAAATGACAAAAAATTGAAAAAGCCTTTTTTTGCTAACTTTTTGGAAAGCCAAGTTCCTGAAAAGGAAATGGAACAGATCAATGGCGGTACTGATGTCGTAACTCTTAAGTTCCCATCAGACGGTGAAGATGGTCCAGGCCAAGTCATCACCAGCAGAATCAAAGATCTTTATCAGACGATGAAATACCCGTCAGATAATGATGAATCTGGAGTTGAATTGTAAGACTTAATGATAGCAACAGTATTTTTATTTGGAAATACTGTTGCTTTCTTTTGAGCTCAGGATATATGCTTGGGCTTTTTTATTTAAATAATTCCCCAATTTAATGATACTTTGTCTGACGCACAGTAATGATCTCTATACCATTGATATAGTGATGAAACGGCTAAAAGAACTAGGAAAAGAGGCTTATAGAATGAATACAGACCTTTTTTCGCACCAATTATCTTTTGATTATTCGTTTTCAGAACCGGAGAATATTGTCCATGTTCAAATTGACGGGCATACTATTTATGCTGATGCTGTTGAAGCCGTGTGGTATCGCAAGTTATGGCAGGCTGAAATTCCCGATGAACTTGACGACGATTTCAAAGAGATTTATTTTCAGGAATATTATACCATGCGGAATATCTTTTTTGAATCGCTGAACGGTGTTCCCTGGTTTAATCCGATGGCAAAAGATCATGAAATTAGTAATAACAAATTCGGACAATTATCGGTAGCTTCCCAAAATGGCATCGAGATACCCAAAAGTCTTTTTACAAACAATCAGGAAAAGGTAAAAGCATTTTTCTATGAAGAATGCAATAAGCTGATGATTGCCAAGCTTCACGGCACGCTTTCAAGAAGCATGTCAGGCAGTGCGTCTTTTTTTCCTACTACGCAGATCACAGAGCCAAATCTTAAAGGCCTTGCCACGCTCGTTTACTGCCCTATGATTTTTCAGGAAATGATTCCCAAAGCCTATGAACTTCGCGTCATTTATGTTGACGGCGAATTTTTTGCCGGAAAAATTAATGCTGGACGGTCAGAACGAGGCAAAACGGACTGGCGGATTGCGACAGACATTTATTTAAAATGGGAATCGTATATGTTACCAGACTCGGTTGCAAAATCACTCACAAAAATGATGCAGCAGATGGGGCTTTTTTTTGGTGCTATTGATATGATCCGCCATCAGGACGGACGCTATATTTTTCTGGAGGTAAATCCTCAGGGCGAATGGGGAATGCTGCAAAGAGATTTGGGCTATCCTATTGGAGAAACCATAGCCGAAAAATTAGTTTCCAAACTGAGTTAACATTATTTAAACTCCCCAAATTATTCTTTATGAAAAAAGTATTGATAATCACACATAGCCAGGATAATGAATCTATAGAGACTGTTACAGAACAGCTAAAAAAATACAATACGAGAGCCATACGTTTTAATGTGGATCTGTATCCGTTACGCTACCGGCTGACAAGCTGTTATGAAGGCGGACAATGGAAAGTTTATCTCGACCATAACGGAGAAAGAGAGTCCTTCCACGACATTGATGCGTTATGGTACAGACGAAGTCATAACCTGGGAAGCGGCTTAAGTAGCGTGCTTGAAGGCGAATACTTGTCCTCCGCTCATGGCGAAATAAGAACTACGCTTTTCGGTATGTTGGAAAGTCTGAATTGTTTTCAGATAGGGAAATTCAGCCAATACAGAAGGCTGGACAGCAAAGAGGAGCAGATGAAAATTGCTTCTGCCTTAGGATTAAAAATCCCGGAAACATGCATTACCAATAATCCGGACGAAGCAAAAAGATTTGTGCTGTCACATCCTAAAGGAGCAATCACAAAAATGCAAAGTTCTTTTGCGATTGACAGGAGCGGCGTAGAGCATGTGGTTTTTACAAATGTGATTACTGAAGACAATCTGGATACGATTGACAGTTTGCAGTATTGCCCTATGCAGTTTCAGGAAAAACTCGAAAAGCAGAAAGAACTTCGGATAACCATAGTGGGTGATGCTGTTTTTTCTTTTGCGGTGGATTCCCAAAAACTAGACAATGCTAAAATCGACTGGCGACGTGAAGGTGTTGAACTGCTGGATAAATGGGAACCCTATGATTTGCCACAGTCTGTAAAAGAAAAACTATTGAAAATGATGGACATCTACCAGATTAATTATGGAGCCATTGACATTATTGTTACTCCTGAAAATGAACATTATTTCCTCGAAATAAATTCGGCAGGAGAATTTTTCTGGCTCGATCGCCTAATTAACGGAGAAATATCCGACCAAATTGCCAAAGTCTTGTCAGGACAAGCACCCAGACGCTACACACCTGTACTATAACACAAAAAACGGCTTTATCAAAGCCGTTTTTTGTCTCCCCAACTATCCACTATCCACTGTCCACTATCAACTATCCACTGTCCACTAGTTTCTTATCTTTGCAACTAAAATTCTCAACAAATGCAATTTGCTACTCCTATTCCAATACCTAAAAGCTATCATCCGATTGACTATAGTTCGAAAATTGTTTCGTTGGGCTCGTGCTTTGCCGAGAACATGGGAAACAAGCTGGATTATTTTAAATTCCGAAACACGACTAATCCTTTTGGGATTTTGTTTCATCCGTTAGCATTAAATAAAATAATACAGAAAGCGATTCGTCAGGAACAATTTACAGAAGAAGATGTTTTTTTTCATAACGAAAGATGGCATTCTTTTGACGTGCATTCTGAGTTAAGTCATACAGACAAGACGGTGTTTTTGAAGAATCTTAATTCAAACATAGAATTTTTGCATAACGCTTTACTAGAAAGCACTCATCTCATAATCACTTTAGGAACCTCCTGGGTTTATCGAAAAATTGAAACGGACACAATAGTTGCCAATTGCCATAAAGTGCCACAGGCAGCGTTTAAAAAAGAATTGCTTACTGTTTCACAAATTAAAGAGAGCCTTTCAGAAATTGTTAAAGCCGTTTTGTCTTTCAATCCAAAGGCGAAGCTGATATTTACGGTTTCTCCGGTACGCCATATCAAAGACGGTTTTGTCGAAAACCAATGGAGCAAGGCCAATTTGATTTCAGGCCTTCATGAAGTTATCCATTCCACAAATGACGCCCATTATTTTCCAAGCTATGAGATTATGATGGATGAGCTGCGTGATTACCGTTTTTATGCGGAAGACATGATCCATCCAAGTTCGATGGCGATTGATTATATATGGAAACGATTTGCTGAAACCTGGATTTTGGAAGATGCATTTTTTGTAATGCCGGAAGTAGACAGTATTAGGAAAGGCTTAAGCCACAGGTCATTTAATCCGCAATCAGAACAACACCAAAGATTTTTAGAAAGCCTTCAAAATAAGATATTGGTTTTGCAATCCAAGTATCCTTTTATGGAGTTTTGAGATGAAAATGAGTTTATTTTTATAAGAATACGGCATCTGCCGTATTTTTTTTTGTTTGGAATTAAAAGAATTTTGGAGTGTTAAACCTAAAAAACAATTTATTATGAAACCAACAACTTTACTTTCAAAACTGGCTATCGTATTTCTTTTTTTTCTTGGAACGACAGCTTTCTCCCAAAATTTGGTTCCGGCAGAAAACCTGACTCCGGCATTTTTAAAACAGACATTTGAAAATGCGTATATCAAGGTTTTGGAAACCCAAAATGAGTTTATCAAGGTACAGGACACCTATGATGTGTTTATTGATCTCGATCCTTCAAAAAGATATGTTTCTTTTAGCAGTTCGTATTCTTTGGTTGCCGGGACTTCTCAAAAAGATGCTTTGGAATTGATGAACCTTTTGAACACTGAAATCATTTTGATAAAGAGCTATTATATCGAAAAAAATAACTCGATTAATTACATAGCGTATTTCTGGACAGAAAGAGGTTTTAATCCGCAGTCGATGATTAACGCTTTCAAAATGTATGTTTCTGCTCTGTCGCTTTCACTTCAAAAAGACACAAAGAAGCTTATAAAATAGTGAGATCCTTTATCACTACCATCTTGAAGCAAATTCAATAACTAACCATAAAACTATGTAAACTATGAAAACGTTAAAAACATTTGGAACAATGTACCTTTTGGTAACAATTTTATTCTCATGCAGTAGCGATGACAGTAACGGATCGTCATCGGGAGGTTTTTCTTTAAATGCAAAGGTAAATGGCGCTAATTATTCGAATTCCAATCATTTTGATCCGATGGCTGTGATTACAAACAATGTTCTTGTCATTCAAAGCAGTGATAATGGTGGGAACTCGATTCAGATTCAAGTCATGAATTATGAGGGAGTTGGAAGCTATACTTCTGGGAACAATAACCTCACGGCAGGCTATATTAATTATCTAAAAGCAGGTGCTACGGTAGGTCAGTTCAGAACTTTCACTTCGGTTCGAGGCGATGGTTTGGTTGAAATTACTGAAGTGACAGATACGTATGTTAAAGGGACTTTTTCTGCGACAGCACCGGAGAATATCTCAAATCCGACAGAAAGTGCAGAGATTACCGAAGGAAGGTTCAAAGCTAAAATCCAGACTCAATAAAGCAATACTCACTACTATCTAACACAACAATAAAAGTTGTTGACTTGTCCTTTTCAGGCCGCAGCGGGAAAAATAGTTTTGTGCGCCTGGAAAGGGCTTTTTCAAAATAATGCAAGGATTATTTTTGTATATTTAAAGAGCCCAAACTGTTTTTTGTCTGTTATATCCTGGAACTATGCACTTAAAAACTAAATTCATTTTGGCGGTTCTCTTCCTGTTTGGAACTATTTCCGGTTTCGGCCAAGCCAATAAAACAAAAATCGACAGCTTAAAAAAGCAGATTTATTCCAAAAGCAGCGTTTCAAAAGCCAAATCCTTGATTCTGCTTTCGGACGAATTGTTAAGCTCCAATCCTAAAAATTCGCTCTTATATGCCCAAGAAGCATTGAGAACCTCACAGGAACTCAAAAATGACAGTCTGATTTCTGTAAGCTATAACAGCATTGCCTTAAATTATGAAACCCGAAGCAAACTGGATTCCGCACTTTTTTACCATAAGAAAGCACTGGCAATCCGTGTCAAATTAAAAGACCAGATCGGGACAGCAGATTCTTTCAATAATACGGGAGTTTGTCTCGACCAGCAAGGAAAATTTCAGGAAGCCCTGAAAAATTATTTCAAAGCCCTGAAAATATATGAAAGGAAAAAAGACAGTGAAAAAATAGCAATGACCTATGTAAACATCGGAATCGTTTATAAAACTCAGAAAGAATACGAAAAATCATTGGACTATTATAAAAAAGCAAATGCCATATATGCCCGAAATAAATCAGAATTCGGTTTTGCGGCTACATCTGGAAATATTGGTTCTGTTTTAATCGATTTCAAAAAATTCAGGGAATCCATACGCTATTCAGAACTGGCAAAAGAAGGCTATCAAAAACTGGCATATGACAGGTATGTAGGGTATCCTATTTCCAATATTGCGATTGCTTATGATAGCCTGAAAGAATATGGCAAAGCAGAAGAATTTTATTTGCAGGCCATCAATTTGCACAAGAAATTTCAGAATGATTATGAAATTGGCAACGTCTCAAATGCATATTCCAGATGCCTTAACAAGCAATCAAAGTTTAAGGAAAGTATCCGTATTTCTGAGGAAGCCTTAGGTTATATAAAAAAAGCAAAATTATTTCCTCTAGAGATCAATACCTTAAAAAACTTGGCTAATGCTTATGCGGGTGTTGGAAATTATTTAAAAGCCTATGAGTTATCAAGTGCCTATTCTAAAGGTAGGGATGCGCTTTTTGAAGAAGAAAAAACCAAAGCAGTTTTTGAGCTGGAAACCCAATATGAAACGGAAAAAAAGGAAAGAGAAATTCTTATTCAAAGAACACAAATAGCCGAAAATGAGTTGAAGATTGAACGCAAAAACCTTATGATTATGGCGTTTGTTTTTCTGTTGCTGCTTTCGATATTGATGGGATGGCAATTTTTCAACCGACAGAAGCTAAAAAACCGGCAGCTTCAAAAAGAAAATGAATTGAAAGATGCGCTCTTAAAAATTGAGACCCAAAATAAATTACAAGAGCAAAGACTCCGAATTTCAAGAGATTTGCACGACACTATAGGTGCACAACTTACTTTTATTATTTCTTCGATAGACAATCTCAAATATGGCTTCCGGATTGAAGATGAAAAGTTGCAAAATCGACTAACGGGAATCAGTGAATTTACCAAAGAAACCATCTATGAACTTCGGGATACGATTTGGGCGATGAACATGAACCAGATCACTTTTGAAGATTTGAAATCAAGGATATCGAATTTTATCGATAATGCCAAGATTTCATCTATCGGAATTGATTTTCGGTTTGCCTTTTCTAATGATAATCTCAATAAAAAATCATTTACGTCTGTAGAAGGAATGAATATATACAGGATTATTCAGGAAGCGGTAAACAATGCTATAAAACATTCCGGGGCTAGCAAAATAACTGTAACGATTGATAGCAACCAGGATAAATTGGCTATAGAAGTAGCCGATAATGGTAAAGGATTCGATTTAGATACTACAAATGACGGCAACGGGCTTAATAATATCCGAAAACGAGCCAAAGAAATTGGAGGAGAAATTGAACTTAATTCTGAACCAGGCGAGGGGACAGTTATGAAACTGTTTCTTCCACAATAGGCATAATCAAAAACAAATACCATGTCCATCAAGATAGCCATAGTAGACGATAATCATTTTTTACAGAAAACCATTGTAGAAAAATTGTCTTTTTTTACCGAATTGCAGTGCCGGTTCACAGCGCTGAATGGAAAAGAATTACTTGAAAAATTAGAGGACAACCATAATATCGATTTGATACTAATGGATATAGAAATGCCTGAAATGGATGGTATTGAGGCCACGGAGCGTGTGAAAAACAAATACCCGCACATTAAGATTATCATGCTGACTGTTTTTGATAATGACGAAAATATTTTTAACGCCATCAAAGTCGGTGCCGACGGTTATTTGCTGAAAGAAGTTAACGCTAAAGATTTGTGTCAGGGTATAGTGGAAACGATGAATGGAGGCGCGGCAATGAATCCGTCAATTGCCTTAAAAACATTAAAACTGCTTCGGAATCCGATAGAATTTGAACGAAAATGCGCTGATGAAATCAAACTTACAACACGAGAAATTGAAGTTCTGGAACAACTGAGCAAGGGTTTGAGTTATAATGTCATAGCAGATAATCTTATTCTTTCACCTGGTACGGTGAGAAAACATATTGAGAATATTTACGGCAAACTACAGGTGCATAATAAGATTGAGGCCATTGAAAAAGCCAAGAATAACAAGCTGATATAAAATAAAATCTTTGCATGGCATTATTAAAATTCTGTAACTTTATAGAAAAAAGTAATGCGAAGAATCCTTATTTATGCCGGAGTAGTTGTGATTATTATTTTGGCTTTTCGTTTTTGCGAATTCAAAAAAGATGACAAATCGACTATAGAATATGATACCAATCTTATCCAGGAGCGGATCGTGAATGTAGGCAAGCTGATTGTTACCGAAGGACATTTTGCAGAAGTTCTTACCTATAAAGATCAGGAGAAGTATTTGATGGATTTGATTTCTTTTGAGAAAAAAGCACTTGTTATTGTAAATGCAGATGTCACCGTTTCTTATGACTTACGACAGATGAAGTATGATGTTGATGAAAAAAATAAGACAATAACAATCAAATACATTCCTAAAGAAGAAATAAAAATAAACCCTGATATCAAATTCTATGACATCAACCAAAGCCGTATGAATCCTTTTACGGGTGATGATTATAACAAAATCAACAAGTCTGTAAAAGCTAATCTGGCTAAAAAAATAGAAAAATCATCATTGAAAACAAATGCCCAGAATCGCCTGATTAGCGAACTTTCCAAAATATTGATTACTACCAATTCAATGGGATGGACGTTGCGATATGACGGGCAGATTATAAATGAAGAATCGATTGACAAAGTGTTGCTTTAGCCAATCGATTCCGTATTATTTTCGGTGTAATATTAAACGCTTTCGTTCTCGAAAATTAATTCTAATCCACCCGATATAAGATGCGCTACTTCAGGACGGTTTTGTTTTAGTTTTTCAAGATAGATAAGAACTTCCTGTAAGAAATCAGTTTGGTGATTCTTGTCAAGCAATTCGGCAATTTCAACAGCTAAAAGCCAGTCTTTAGGGTGGTTTTCTTTTAGTATTTCAAAAGTCTTTTCAATAGTCATAAACGGAGTCTTTCCTTCACGCATATTTCTGATGTTCAGGTAAAGGCTTTCCAGTTCTTCTCTTTCTGTGCTTTTTTTAGCTTTAATAGTCTTGCTGGAAGGCACATGGCTCACCAGGTTAAAACTTTTTACATCGGCCGGGCCAGAGAATGCAGAAATCACTTTTTTACCAACTGCCATGTCATAGATTCCCCATTCTGGTTGGAAAAGGACAGTGTCGTTATGGGTCACCGTACAATTTTTAAAACTAATCAGGATGATTTTCCCCTGTATGTTTCTTGTGCCGGTAATAATCTCTCCCGTAACGGTAATATCGCCCTGGAATTCAAGCGTAACACGTTCTCCTTCGTAAATGCCGTAGGCTTTTAGGTCTCTCGGGCTCATATCTTCTATAGCCAGATTGATTCCTTTTAGCTTCCCGATCGGACTTCCAAAACCTTCTGCATGGTAAGACGAAGAATGGCCAACCAATTCTTTTTCTCTATAAGATAAAGCCGTTTCTCCGGTTGTCTGTACATAAACAGGTTTGCCTTCGCTTTCAATAACGTTGGTAAATACGCCAGAAATCTCGATTCCGGTGCTTAATTCAATCGTGCCTAAAGCTTTTGAATGTATTAACTTTTGAAGACCGGATAATCCTCCGGTTCTCAAAGCCATTGTATTGGCAAACTCTTCCAGCACCTGATTTAAGTGTGCAAAATCCGGAGTAACAAAAAGCTGCGGCTGAGGTTTCGTAATGTCAAAACTCTGGAAAGCTGCAGTAATATCGTAAGGAATCTTTTTTACATTATCTGTCATGCACCAGGTACTTTCTCCAATAGAGGAAAGTAATCCGGCACCGTAAATTTTTGGGTTAGTGATGTCGCCAATCAGCCCGTATTCCACTGTCCACCAATGCAGATTTCTGATAAGCGCCATTTCAGACAATTCGCCCATATCGTTTTGCAGGTCATCAACTCTTTTTTCGATGGCATCAATTTCGTCCTGAGGCGTTCCTTCGGCTTCTTTCAGGATAGAAAGTAGTCGGATGGCTTCATACATTTCATAATCTCTGGAAGACGAAATAGCTTTGCAGCCAATTTCACCAAACCGTCTAAGGTATTCTGCATATTCCGGATTGGCAATAATAGGAGCGTGGCCGGCACCTTCGTGGATAATATCCGGAGCAGGTGTATATTCAATATGTTCTAATTGTCGAATGTCTGAAGCGATTACCAAAACATTATAGGCCTGAAATTCCATAAAAGCATTCGGCGGGATAAACCCGTCAACAGCTACGGCCGCCCATCCTATTTCTTTTAGGATGCGGTTCATTCCATACATGTTTGGTATATTTTCTACCTCCAGTCCTGTTTTTTTCAGTCCGTCGAGATAAGAATTGTGTGCTACTTTTGAAAGATAATCCACATTTTTACGCATTACGTAACGCCATACAGCCTGGTTGATAGGTGTATAGTCTTCGTAATCCTGTGGTTTTATAAATTGCTTTAAATGTTCAGGAAGTCGGTCAATTAATGGGTTGCTTTCAAATGATGCATTCATGTTTTCAAACGTTGTAGTTTTTGTAAAATTACAAATCTTTACTAGAAAGAAGTCTTAAAAAAAGATAAAAAAATAAAGGAGGATATATGTAGGGAATAGTTTAAAAGCTTAAAATTGAAAACCGCAATTTCTTGCGGCTTTCAATTTTTTTTAAGTTCTACTCTTATTTTTTTCCTGGAGGATATTTCTCCAGGATTTTT
Organism: Flavobacterium sp. 28YEA47A; assembly: GCF_041262125.1. Classification (NCBI taxonomy): domain Bacteria; kingdom Pseudomonadati; phylum Bacteroidota; class Flavobacteriia; order Flavobacteriales; family Flavobacteriaceae; genus Flavobacterium; species Flavobacterium sp. 28YEA47A. Next base: position 322,391 of record NZ_JBGCCI010000003.1, on the reverse strand, counting down.
TTGACAAATTCTTGGATACGTGCATCCTTTTTGTTGATGTTTTGTGTAAGTACACCTACACCTTCACCTTGCCAGATTAATTCCTTTTTTCGGGCATCAATCAGGTCGATATATAAAGTTCCTTCTGTTGAGGTAGAAACGGTAGTACTGCTGCCGCCCCACATCCAAGGATTCCATCCCCATCCCCAGCCGTATCCCCAGCCCGCATTGAACTGGTTTACGTCAACTTGTTGGCGGGACTTGGTGAAAATGTTAACCAAAAGGTCAGGATTTTCGCTTTTTGTTATTCCTTTGGCAGTTAATTCTGCATCAATAGCATTCAGTATTCTTCTCTTATCAAGATCTGAAATTTCGACTTTGTCAATTCCGGGTTTGAAAAAAGCAAATGATTTGTAATTTTCAAAATTAACATTTTTGTCATAATCGGTAGCTACTTGCACAGAGGAGCAGGATGCCAAGACAAAAAGGAAGAGCATGGGTAAAAATTTAATCGTTTTCATAGTAATTTATTTAATATTTTATTGAGAATAAGTTATTTGTTCTTTTTCTTTTCCTGAAAGCTTTTTATTGCAGCGGCAATACTTAAAATTGCTGCGGCGGTCAATACAACAATCTTCAGTCGTACATTTTCAAAAAGCATCCCGAGAACAAAGAACCCAAGGCTCATAAACATTAATGAAATACTATTTAGTGTTTTCATGATTGCTTGATGAAAATATTAAAAATCCAAAAGGCTATCGTCCACCATATTCGGAAGTGTAACTTTTAATAATGGTTGTACTTCCATAGCTCTTTTGATAGCAAAAATGGCGCCGTCGTTTCTCGCCCAGCTTCTTCGGGAAATACCGTTGTTTACATCCCAGAATAGCATGGATTCCAGACGTCTGGATGCTTCTTTTGAACCATCAAGAACCATACCAAAGCCGCCATTGATAACCTCGCCCCAGCCAACGCCGCCGCCATTATGGATAGAAACCCAGGTTGCACCTCTAAAGCTGTCACCAATGACGTTATGGATAGCCATATCTGCTGTAAAACGGGAGCCGTCATAGATGTTGGAAGTCTCCCTGTAAGGCGAGTCTGTTCCGGAAACATCATGGTGATCGCGGCCTAATACCACATATCCAATTTCTCCATTAGCAATAGCCTGATTAAAAGCTTCGGCAATCTTGATTCGTCCTTCAGCATCAGCATACAGGATTCTGGCCTGAGAACCTACGACCAATTTATTTTCTTGAGCACCTTTAATCCATTGGATATTATCCTGCATCTGCTGTTGAATTTCAACTGGAGCCGTTTTGGACATTTCTTCCAATACTTTGGAGGCGATTTTGTCTGTTTTTTGCAAATCTTCTGGCTTTCCGGAAGCACAAACCCAACGGAAAGGGCCGAATCCGTAATCAAAGCACATTGGTCCCATGATATCCTGCACGTAGCTTGGATATTTGAAATCAATGCCGTTTTCAGCCATTACGTCTGCGCCTGCACGCGATGCTTCTAATAAGAAGGCATTCCCGTAATCAAAGAAATACGTTCCTTTGGCTGTATGTTTGTTGATGGCAGCTGCATGACGACGCAATGTTTTTTGTACTTCAGCTTTAAACTTTTCAGGATCATTAGCCATCAGCTCATTGGATTCTTCAAAAGTGTATCCGGTAGGATAATAGCCGCCCGCCCAAGGATTATGTAAAGAAGTCTGGTCAGAACCTAAGTCGATATGCAGGTTTTCCTGATCGAATCGTTCCCATACATCGACAACATTTCCTAAATAGGCAATAGAAACTACTTCTTTGTTTTCCAGCGCCTTTTTTACTCTCGGAACCAATTCTTCAATATTCTCGACAACTTCATTGATCCATCCTTGTGAGTGGCGTATGTGTGTGATTTTTGGATTGACTTCTGCACAAACGGTAACGCATCCCGCAATATTTCCTGCTTTTGGCTGCGCTCCGGACATTCCGCCTAATCCTGAAGTAACGAACAGGTTTCCAGTTGGAGATTTTTTTATTTTTCGGAATCCGTTAAGGACGGTAATTGTTGTTCCGTGTACGATTCCCTGAGGGCCAATATACATATAACTTCCCGCCGTCATCTGCCCGTATTGTGAAACTCCTAAGGCATTGAATTTTTCCCAATCATCCGGTTTAGAATAATTTGGAATGACCATTCCGTTAGTAACTACAACTCTTGGTGCTTCTTTATGTGAAGGAAATAATCCCATTGGATGTCCGGAATACATAACCAGCGTTTGTTCGTCGGTCATTTCGGAAAGATATTTCATCGTTAACAGGTATTGGGCCCAGTTTTGGAAAACAGCACCATTACCACCATAGGTAATCAGTTCGTGCGGGTGCTGCGCTACTGCATAATCCAAATTGTTTTGGATCATCAGCATAATAGCTTTTGCTTGTTCTGATTTTCCAGGATATTCTGAAATCGGACGGGCATACATTTTATAATCAGGACGCAGGCGATACATGTAAATCCTGCCGTAAGTTTCTAATTCTTCTCTGAATTCTTTGGCTAAAATGTCGTGGTGTTTTGCGTCAAAATAACGTAACGCGTTGCGGATGGCCAGTTTTTTTTCTTCTGCAGAAAGGATTTCTTTTCGCTTTGGAGCATGGTTTATAGTTGTTTCATATGGCTTAGGTTGTGGCAGCACTGATGGGATGCCTTGTTGTATTTGTTCTTGGAAAGTCATTTTAGTTGTTAATTTTCAGAACCGCTTTGGGTTCGTTAGTATATTAATTCTAATTCTGTTTTTAGCTTGAGAATAGGATTGCTTATTTTCTATTCGTCCCCGTTTTTTTATCAAACCCATATGGGCAATGGCGGCATCCGCTTTTACAGCAGTAGCCTCTTTTTAAATGATATTTTTCTGTAAAGCATTTGTATCCTTCGGGCGTATAATAAAAATCTTCGCCTTCTTTTAATTTATTTTCATTATTTTGCTCATTCATAAATACAAATTTATAAACTTTATAATGAATGTTTCTAATCGTTTCCAGATATTTAATTCCTAAAGGCTATCGCGGCATAACATTGTTCCCTTTTGTAATTCTAAGGAATCCTCCTGATAAGGCTAATAAAGTGTTGGTGAATCATGAAAAGATCCATATTCGCCAACAACTGGAGTTTTTGATCCTTCCTTTTTTTCTGTGGTATTTCGTAGAATATGCGATAAGGCTAATTCAATATAAAAATAAGAACTTGGCTTACAGAAACATCAGTTTTGAGAGGGAAGCCTATTCTAATGAATTTAATCTGGATTATATGAGAGATAGAAAGCTATGGGACTTTCGAAAGTATCTGTAAATATCCTAAACCTAAATACAATATGATTGAGATAAAAAATCAATTTGTTTTAAAGAAGAACACTGTTGACGTTTTCATAAAAAGAGAAGATCTCATTCATCCATTTGTTTCGGGAAATAAATATAGAAAGCTCAAATATAATCTGCTAAAGGCTAAAGAAGAAGGACATGCTGTACTGCTGACTTTTGGCGGTGCTTTTTCCAATCATATTGCTGCTGTAGCCTTTGCAGGGAAAGAAAACAATTTCAAAACCCTAGGTATTATCAGGGGCGATGAATTAAGAGAAAAAATTGATGAAAATCCAACTTTGAAATTTGCGCAAGAAAACGGCATGCAATTTGAGTTCGTTTCAAGGACGCAGTATTCAGATAAGCAAAATCCGGAATTTGAGAGCGAATTAAAAGATAAGTTCGGCGATTTTTATCTTATTCCGGAAGGCGGGACAAATGAATTGGCTGTAAAAGGCTGTGAAGAAATCCTCGTTCCTGAAGATGCGCAATTTGACTATATCTGTTGTGCGGTAGGGACAGGTGGTACAATTTCGGGAATTAGTAACGCGGCATTGCCACATCAAAAAGTTTTGGGCTTTCCGGCGTTAAAAGGAGATTTCCTAAAAAAAGAAATTCGTAAATTTGCCCCAAATGAAAATTGGGAGCTGATTGCTGACTATCATTTCGGCGGTTACGGAAAAGTCAATTTGGAACTGATTGAATTTATAAATAATTTTTATCAGGATAATAATGTTCCGTTAGACCCCGTTTATACTGGTAAGCTAGTCTTTGGTGTTTTAGATTTGATTGAGAAAAATTATTTTCCCGACAATTCAAAAATCTTGATAATCCACACAGGAGGATTACAGGGTATTCAAGGAATGAATACGGTATTAGAGAATAAACAATTACCCAAAATAAAGATCAATGTTTAAAAAAATCTTCTTTCTATTGGCAATTGCAACGCTGGCTAGTTGCGGTTCTTCAAAGTCAAAGGTAGCTACGACAAAAAAAGCGGCATATAAGCCGAAAAGGGAAGTAGCAACAAGAAAATCCCACACTGGAAAAACAGTGTCAACTAACAAATCCGGTTCTGGTTCAGGTCGTACTACTGAGGTGATCGAATCAACTTCAAAGACAATCGTATATAGTGACGTAGTGAATGGTTATGTTTTGCAATATAAAGAGATTGCAAAAGGCAACATGAAGCAGTACGGAATTCCCGCAAGTATTATTCTTGCCCAAGGTATTTTGGAGTCGGGAGCCGGTTCAGGAACGTTAAGCAAAACGGCCAATAACCATTTTGGAATTAAATGTCATACAGGATGGACTGGAGAAAGTGTTCGTCATGACGACGATGCTGATCAGGAATGCTTCAGAAAATATAACGACCCTGCTGAATCCTACAAAGACCATGCAGAATTTTTGACAGGAAGAAGTCGCTATGCGAGTCTTTTCAAGTTAGAGAAAGGCGATTATCAAGGATGGGCAAGAGGATTGAAAGCCGCGGGATATGCAACAGATCCAAAATATCCTGAGAAACTGATTAGCTATATTGAACGATACAATTTACATCAATATGATGCAGAGGTTTTAGGTTTAGAATTTACGCCTATTCAAAAAAGCCAACCTGTAGCGGTGAATACAAGACCAGGTAATACGGAAGGGTTTTATGAAGTAACCAAAGGCGATACCTTATATTCAATTTCAAAAAAATTCAACACCACTGTTGATGATTTGAAAAGATTGAACAACCTTTCGGATAATGCCATTTCGATTGGACAATATATAAAAGTAAAATAATTTAATTAACCCTTTCAGGGTTCAAAACCCTGAAAGGGTTCCAGTAGAATATGTTATATCAAAGAAGCAGCCAGCTTTTTGCTGAGGCTGAAAAAGTAATTCCAGGAGGAGTCAATTCTCCGGTTCGTGCGTTTAAAGCTGTTGGCGGAACGCCTATTTTTGTGAAATCTGCTAAAGGTGCCTATCTGTATGATGAAGATGGAAACAGGCTGATTGATTATATTAATTCTTGGGGGCCAATGATATTGGGCCATGCTTACGATCCTGTTGTCAATGCTGTAATTGAAAAGGCTAAACTGGGGACTTCTTTCGGTATGCCAACTGCTTTAGAAACCGAAATTGCAGAATTGGCAGTTTCTATGGTTCCAAATATTGATAAAATCCGATTTGTAAATTCAGGAACAGAAGCCTGTATGAGCGCCATACGATTGGCAAGAGGATATACAAAACGGGATAAGATTATCAAGTTTTCTGGCTGTTATCACGGGCATTCTGATTCGTTTTTAATCCAGGCAGGAAGTGGCGCCATTACTTTTGGAGCTCCAAACAGTCCGGGAGTAACACAAGGAACCGCAAAAGATACTTTATTGGCCAGATATAATGACATTCAAAATGTAGCGGATTTATTTGAGGCTAATAAAAACGAAATTGCAGCCATAATTATAGAGCCTGTGGCTGGAAACATGGGTTGTATTCCTCCGTCAGAAGGCTTTTTAAAGGCTTTAAGGGATCTTTGCGATGAAAATGGTACATTGCTGATCTTTGACGAAGTTATGACAGGATTTCGCCTTGCAAAAGGTGGAGCGCAAGAACTCTTTGGTATAAAAGCTGATATTGTAACTTTTGGAAAGGTGATTGGCGGCGGACTTCCGGTAGGTGCGTTTGCTGGGAGAAATGAAATTATGAATTATCTGGCACCTGTCGGACCTGTATATCAGGCGGGAACACTATCCGGAAATCCTTTAGCGATGGCTGCTGGCCTGGAAATGTTAAGGGCACTTAATACAGATACTGCTATATTTAAAAGATTGGATGAAAAGACAGCCTATTTGGAGAAAGGCATAAGAGAAAAGTTAACTGCCAATGGAATCAAGTTTACGATTAACAGGGTAGGTTCGATGATTTCGGTGCATTTTGATGAAAATCCGGTAACAGATTTACAATCGGCTTCAAAAGGAGATAATGAATATTTTAAAAAGTTCTTTCATGGACTGCTGCAAGAAGGAGTTTATATAGCCCCGTCGGCTTATGAAACATGGTTTATAACAGATGCGCTGACGTATGAAGATTTAGATTTTACAATAAATGCTGTCGATAAGGTGTCGAAGCAATTCTAAATAAAAAGGCTTTCCATTTGGAAAGCCTTTTTTCTTGTATTGAATCTCAGGGATTATTCCTGAGTCAGTTGTTTTAATAATTCAGGATTGCTGTCGATTTTTGCCATCTGTTCGGCACTTAAGGTACCTCTTAGCTTAGCGTCAATCGATTTGTAAATGACTTTTTTCTTGTCATCAGTAAGTCCTGGTTTTGACAATGCTTCGTGTTTCTTTTTGAAAAGTTCCAAAAACGTAGCTTTATTCTGCTCGTTCAATGTTACCGCTTCAGATAAGGAAGCAACATCTTTTTTTGCAAGATCAGCTGGACTTGTCTGAGCAAATGAAGCAATTGTGAATGCAAAAAATACCGATAGAGTAGCAATAAATTTTTTCATGATTAAATGAATTTTGTTTGGATAATATAATATCAAATTTGAAGCCAAAGTACGATATTTTCAAAAAACAGTCAATATTTGCTTACTTTTTTTCAGCTTTTTTTCTTCTTTCTTGAATTTTTTCTTTGACTTTTTCACGTTTTTCAGCTTTCATTTCATCCCATTTTTTAGACTGATCCGGAGTTAAAATTGCTTTGACCTTAGTGTCGAAAGCTTTCATTTCTTCATTCCTTTCAGCGCGTTTTGCCTGCATTAATTTTTCTCTTTCTGCCTTTTTTGTTTCTCTTTTTGCAGACTGTTCAGAAAGCAACGATGCCATTTGTTTTTGTTGGGAATCATTCAGTCCAAGATCTTTGGTTAGTTTTTTTAAGTGTTGCTCATTACGTTGTTCTGGCGTTAACCGTTCCATTTTAGCCTTGTCCATTTTCTTACCAGCTGGCTTTTCTTGTGCAAATGATGTCATTCCTATCATCAATACTGCAATTGCAAACATTTTTTTCATAATCTTTTCTTTTTAAATTTTTAGTTTGATAGTAAGACAATGACAATAAAGAAAGGTTTAATCGGTTTTGTTTTTTTCTGATTTATTTAAGATTTTAAAATAAAAAAAGCTCACTATAAGTGAGCTTTTTTGAATATGATTTATAAAAAAATTATTGAATTAATTTTTTCAATAGTTGTGGGTTTGCTTTTAACTTCTGGAATTGTGCAGGAGTTAATGCTTCTTCTAATTTTGCTTTAGTTTCTGCAGAAAGTTGTTCTTTTTGTTCAGCAGTAACATCAGTTCTGGATGTTAAAAATTTATGTTTGTCATAAAGTGCCGCTTTAACGTACTTTTCTGCTTTCTTAGATACAGGAATTACTGCATTTAAAGCAGCGAAATCTGCCTCAGAGGCTGTAGTAGCATCTTTTTGAGATTCTTGGGCGCTTGCACCAATTGAGAAAGCAAGGAAAAAAGCAAGAATAGCAAGTATTTTTTTCATAATATGAGTTTGATTAGGTTTAAGAAATCAAATCTAAATCATTTAAAAATAAAATCAAAGAAATATAATTGCAAAATTGCCGGTTATAAAATTTTTTAACAGGTTTCATGATTTTTAATGGTCAATAACGCCCGGATAATAAAAAAGACTGCTCTTTAGAACAGTCTTTTTAAATATATTGTGATGAGAATTGTATTATCCGATATACTGGACTATTTTATCTTCACCGTTGACAGTTACTTTTGTCAGGTTATGTTTTGCAAGAGATTTCATGGCAGCATCCCATTTTTTACCACTTAAATCGGCTTTGACTTTTAATAGGTTCAAAGGCATGGCGTTTTCGTTGGCTTTCAGGATTTCGATAATTCCTTTTTCTTCTGCCGTAAGTTCGACTTCTACTGTTTTTTTCTCAGGTCGCATTTGTGGGAAGAATAATACTTCCTGAATAGAAGCATTATTGGTAAGGAACATTATCAATCTGTCCATTCCGATTCCTAAGCCTGATGTAGGCGGCATTCCATATTCTAAAGCTCGAAGGAAATCGTAATCGATAAACTGCGTAGCTTCATCATCACCTCGTTCAGATAATTTTAGCTGTGCTTCAAATCGTTCTCTTTGGTCGATTGGATCATTCAATTCTGAATAAGCATTCGCTATTTCTTTTCCGCATACCATCAGTTCAAAACGTTCTGTAAGTTCCGGATTGTCGCGGTGCTCTTTGCAAAGCGGACTCATTTCTTTTGGATAATCAGTAATGAAAGTTGGCTGGATAAAGTTTCCTTCGCATTTTTCGCCAAAAATTTCATCGATTAATTTCCCTTTCCCCATGGTTTCATCAACTGCAATTCCCATAGATCTTGCAGCTTCGAAAATTTCTTTTTCCGTTTTTCCGGAAATATCAAATCCTGTATATTTTATGATAGCATCGGTCATTGTGACACGAGCATAAGGAGCCTTGAAACTTACTTTGTGTTCGCCAAATGTAGTTTCAGGAGTTCCATTTACGGCTACAGCACAATGCTCTAAAAGATTTTCTGTGAATTCCATCATCCAGTTGTAGTCTTTGTATGCTACATAAATCTCCATGGCCGTAAACTCAGGATTGTGGGTTCTGTCCATTCCTTCATTTCTGAAATTTTTAGAGAATTCATATACGCCGTCAAAACCTCCTACAATTAATCTTTTCAGATACAATTCATTAGCAATCCTCATGTATAAAGGGATGTCCAAAGAGTTATGATGTGTAATAAAAGGTCTGGCTGCAGCACCGCCCGGTATTGATTGCAAAACTGGAGTTTCTACTTCCATATATCCTGCAGTATTGAAAAAGTTTCGCATAGCATTGAACAGTTTTGTTCTTTTTATGAAAACTTCTTTTACTTGTGGATTTACTACCAAATCAACATAACGCTGGCGGTAACGCAATTCCGGATCTGTAAAGCCGTCATGAAGATTTCCTTCAGCATCGATTTTTGGTAATGGTAACGGACGAAGCGTTTTGCTTAGCAAGGATAAATTAGTTACAAGGATTGATTTTTCACCTACTTGTGTTGTAAATAAAGTTCCTTCAACGCCTATAAAGTCGCCCAAATCAACTAATTTTTTAAACACTTCGTTGTAAAGTGTTTTGTCATCGCCAGGGCAAAGCTCGTCACGGTTTACATAAATCTGGATACGTCCTTCGCTGTCCTGCAAGGATGCGAAAGAGGCTTTTCCCTGAATTCGTGTGCTCATAACACGTCCTGCAACAATCACCTTCTTTCCTTCTTCAAAAGTGTCCTTGACCTGTTTCGACGTGTGTGTCACTGGAAACAAATTAGCCGGATATGGGTTGATGCCGAGTTCTCTCAGCCTGCCCAACTTTTCTCTTCTGATGATTTCTTGTTCTGAAAGTTGCATATAGTGTTAATTTTAAGGGTGCAAAGATAATTAAAAGTTTGGGAAGTCGGAAAATCAAAAAAATAAAAAAAGGCTGTACATTTAAGTAGCAGCCTTTTTAAAGCAGAATTTAAAGCTGAATTTAGTTGGCTATTTTTTTAACATGCACAATTTGATCGGAAGTCAATATTTTTAATATTAGAATTTGATTGCCTAATGCAGAACTGTCCAGACTTGAAGAGTTGTTGTTGATGTTAGTCTGGTGATAAATCAGTTTGCCGGTAAGGTCGTATAGTTCAACGCTGTCGATTAAGGCAATTGAACTGCTAATATTCAAAAGGTCATTTGAATTTGATATTAACAGTTGGTTCTGCTTCTGAATATCTTCAATTCCTAAAGGCGGTTGGATATTTACGGTATAATCTTCCGTTTCGCCAAATTCATCCGATTCATCACAGGCAAGGTCGCTGGTAGCGGAGGGGGCTCCCACTGCTGCTACACGAACTCTCATCCTTTTGTTGCCGACTGTCGTCGTTGTTGGGATTGTGATATTTCCAGTTACAACGCTTCTGCTACCTGTGCCAATGTATGTAAATTCAGTGGTGTCGAAAACTCCATTTCCGTTATAATCAATCCATACACTTACAGATTCAACACTCCATCCGTCTCCAACAGTAACGGAAATAGGATAAGAAGCTCCCATATTGAGATTAGGTGCTGCCAGTGCTGTAAAGTTGCTATAGCCGTCGGTGCCGCAGGTGCTGGCATTGGTCAATGTTCCTAATGAAACATTCAAAATTACGTCATCATCCGTGCAATCCAATAAAGGCACACAATATTAGGAGTGCACCTGGAATCCCAGGGAGCAAAACATAATGCCAAATATGAGTTTCATATTATGAAATCTATTATGGGCAAAATGAATTTTCCAATTTTTAAAAGTAGTTTTCAAATTCATAAATCACAGATTAAATGTTAATAAAAATAAATTACGTTATTGTGAATTTAAAAAAAAATAAATTTAATATATATAATGTGTTAATATTTAAGAGTGCCTTTATTGGTTTTGTGTAGGGTTGGAGTTGTGTGAATTCTGGTGTTTAAGTTTGTATCTTTGTACTGTCAAAGTTTAGATTATGAATAAGGAGATACAGCTTCTGGATTTAGGCCGGAAAGACTATAAAGATACTTGGGAATATCAGGAAAGCCTTTTTAAAGATATTCTTGATTTGAAGATCAAAAACAGAAGAGAAGAGCTAGAGTTGGAAACTCCCAATTATTTTCTTTTTGTTGAACATCCACATGTTTATACGTTAGGGAAAAGTGGAGATTTTAATAATCTGCTTCTGAGTGAGAAAGAATTAGAGAATAAAGGGGCGACTTTTTATAAAATAAATAGGGGAGGCGATATTACTTATCATGGTCCCGGCCAAATTGTAGGTTATCCTATTTTGGATTTGGAAAACTTTTTTACCGATATCCATAAATATCTGCGTTTTCTTGAAGAAGTTTTTATCCGTGTTTTGGCAGATTATGGTCTTTCGGGGACCCGAAGTGAAGGGGAGACAGGAGTTTGGTTGGGAGTTGGAACTCCTTTTGCTAGAAAAATATGTGCTTTGGGGGTTCGTGCTTCACGATGGGTCACAATGCATGGTTTTGCCCTAAATGTAAATGCGGACTTGGGGTATTTTGATAATATTATTCCATGCGGCATCCGAGGCAAAGCGGTAACTTCTTTAAATGTTGAGCTTGGTTTGGAAGAAATGGATATGGAAGAAGTAAAAGAGAAAATAAAAAAACACTTTACAGAACTCTTCGAATCGCAGTTTGTTGCTTTTAAGGCGGTGACTGCTTAAAATTCAATTTCCAATTGCTCAGGTAAGAGACGAAATGACATTCTGTGGTATTTTGTCGTGCCATATTCTTTTATAGCTTCCCGATGTTCTTTCGTTGGGTATCCCTTGTTTTGTTTCCAATTGTACATTGGGAATTCTTCATGAATCTTATTCATATATTCATCCCTGTATGTTTTTGCCAGAATCGAAGCAGCGGCAATGCTTAGATATTTGCTGTCGCCTTTGATGATGCAGCTGTGTGGTATGTCTGCTACAGGTTTAAAGCGATTTCCGTCTACGATAATGTAATTAGGCGCGGGACTAAGTTTTTTTATACATTCCTGCATAGCATGTATTGATGCGTTGAGGATGTTTATTTTGTCAATAATTTCCGGTTCAATGTGGGTTACGGAGTAGCAAAGTGCATTTTCTTCAATGATTGGCCTTAAAAAATCTCTGTTTTTTTCTGATAATTGCTTAGAGTCATTTAATAATTCATTAAGAAAATCTTCTGGTAGAATTAATGCGGCTGCAGTTACAGGTCCGGCAAGACAGCCGCGTCCCGCCTCATCTGTTCCACATTCAAACTTTAAGTTGGAATAACGATTACGTAACATTAACATTTCGGAATTTTAGCAAAAATACATAAAATGACGCAACCTTTTGAATTTTGCGCATCTATTATGCGAGATATCTGCATAAATCTGAATTATCGGGCTTCTTTAGCGTTAATAAAAATATTATTCCGAAGTAATATTTGTTTATTTAAGAAATTATTAAGAAGTTTGCAAGATAACTAACTCAAATAAATTTAAATATGAGATCTAAGTTCAAATGGATTTTTGCGCTTTTGCTAGCGTTTTCAATGCAGTTTTCCTTCGCACAGGAGAAAACTATTTCTGGTACAATTACCGATGGTCAGGGCTTGCCATTGCCAGGCGTTAATGTTGTAGTTAAAGGAACAACTCGTGGAACACAAACTGATTTTGATGGTAAATATTCCATCTCTGCAAGTCAGGGTGAGGTTTTGCAGTTTACCTTCGTAGGTTATAAAACTTCTACTGCAGCTGTAGGGGCTTCTGGCACTGTAAATGTGTCTATGCAAGAAAGTAATGAGACGCTTACTGAAGTAATCGTTACTGGATATACAAGCACCAAAAGACCGAAAAGTTTGGCGGCAGTAAACTTTGTAAGTATGGATGAAATCGAAGAAAGATCAAATGCTTCGGTTATCCAAAACCTTCAAGGTATGGTTGCTGGTTTGAACATTGGTACTGGTAGCGGACAGCCAGGAGCTGATAGTACAATCATCTTAAGAGGTATTGGTTCTATCAATGGAAATATAGAGCCTTTATTCATTGTTGACGGTATGCCTGTTGATGAGGATGGATTCAGATCTATTAACCAAAATGATATTACATCTATTGCGGTTTTGAAAGATGCTGCTGCTACTTCTATTTATGGTAACAGAGGAGCTAATGGTGTTATTGTAATTAACACTAAGAATGCTAAATTCGGTCAAAGTCTTGAGGTTAAATATCGTGGTCAGTACGGTATAACTGAACTTCAGAAGTTCAATATTGACGTAATGAATACTAGACAAATACTTGAATTCCAAAGAAAATATAATGATGGAATGGGTGCTGGTATGAGTGATGCTGAGATTGCTGCTGCAGTTGCTTATGCAGATACTGACTGGAGAGACGTTTTCTTTAGAACGGGTGTTACTCAACAACATGATATTTCATTTGCTACAGGTTCTAAAAATTCAAGAAGCTTTACATCTCTTGGATTTATGGATCAAGATGGTATTTTCATCAATACAAACTTTAAAAGATTCAACTTCAGAAATAACTTCAATGGTAAATCTGATAACGAAAAGTTTACTTATACATCAAATATCAACGTTAACTTTTCTAGAAGCTCAGGTATAGACGGTGCTGGTTCAAACGCAATTTTCTTTGCTCCTTTTACAGCGGCTATTAGAGGTCTTCCTTATATTAATCCTAATGAAGTATTACCTTACCGTGATGTAGCTGCACTTTCAGTGCAAAATGTTCCTTTGGTATTGTTAAACTCTTCTAGAATGAATTCAAATATTCAGGATGAACTTAAGATTTTAGCTAACTTCAATGCTGATTATAAAATAACCGAGAATATCTCTGCGGGGATTAACATGGGTGTTGATTTTTCAGGATTCAGCACTAAAAAAATTACTGATCCGTTGAGTTTATTAGGGCCTTTCCAAGTAAGTGCACGTGCTCAATACGGTGGTATTCATGAAGAGTCAACTTCAAGAGATTTTAGATTTAATAATACTACTTATTTGAAATATAATAAAGTATTTAATGATAAGCATTCATTGAATGTTGGTTTGTATACTGAATACTACAAAGCTCACTATAATGGATTTAATTTCCAGAAAAGAGGTTTAGATCCTAGATTTACTGGTACGTCAGCGGCTTTTATTCCGTCAACAACTATCGAATCTTATCAAACTCTACCTCCATATATCCCAACAGCTCTTGGATCATTTAAAATAGAAGAAGGTTTATTCTCTTATTTTGGACAAGCTGATTACGACTATTCTGAAAAATATGGAATTAGTGCTAACGTAAGAAGAGATGCTTCTTTTAGATTTGTTGACGATAACAGATGGGGTACTTTCTGGTCTGTTGCAGGTAGATGGAATATCGACCAAGAAAGCTTTATGCAAGGAACTGCATTTAATATGTTGAAATTAAGAGGATCATATGGTACTTCTGGAAACCAGAGAGTTAACAATGATCAATATAGTGCTTTAAGTTTACCACGTACTTTATATGCTGTAGGTGCTGGTTATAACGGTACACCGTCTACAGTTCTGTCACAATTGGCAAACCCAAGCGTTCAGTGGGAAGAAATTGCTCAAACAAACATTGGTTTGGATTTCGGACTATGGCAGAATAAATTAAATGGTAGTATTGATGTTTACAAAAAACAGACTAATAAACTTTATCAAAGTTCTCCAATATCTGCAGTACAAGGTGCTACTAGCATCAGTACAAACATTGGAGGTATGGAGAATAAAGGGGTTGAATTGACTTTGAACTATAATGTTTTCAAAAACCAAGACTGGGATTTCTCTATTGGAGGTAATGCGTCTTATAACAAAAACAAAATTACTGAATTACCACCATCAACAAACGGTTTAGTGTTTGGAGGAGGTTCTACAGCTCTTGGAACAGGTGAATCTATCGGTTCTTTCTACGTAGTAAGATATGCAGGTGTTAACCCAGCTAATGGTAACCCATTATTCAAAACTGCTGATGGTGGATTGACTGAAATTATTACTGATGCAAATAGAGTATTTACAGGAAAATCTCAATATCCAGTATGGCAAGGAGGTTTCAATACTAATGTTAGCTACAAAGGATTCTCATTATATACTCAATGGAGTTTTGTTGCTGATATCTACAGAAACAACTTGGATTTAGGTACTTTAGAAGATGGAACACCAGGTTCATTGGATAGCGGTAACAGATCTGTAACAATGCTTAAAGCATGGCAGACTCCAGGTGATATCACTTCAATACCAAGAGTTGGTCACGGATACAATGAAATTGATTACATCAACAGTACTGACAGATATCTAGAAGATGCTTCTTTCTTGAGATTGAGAAATATCAAGTTGAGCTATAACTTTACTTCAGACCAATTAAGCAGAACTTTCTTGAAAGGTTTAGGATTCTTTATCCAGGCTGAAAATATTGTTACTTTCTCTTCTTGGAGAGGCTGGGATCCTGAATCTAACTTTAGATCTACTGATAGAGGTCAGTATCCAACTCCAAAAATATTTACTTTTGGAACATCAATTAATTTTTAAAAAAAAGAATATGAAAAAATCGATATTATTATTACCAATCTTTTTCTTGATGCTTTTCTCATGCTCAGATGCATATGATATTAGACAAGATAATGAAGTGGAAGATCCTGAGGCTTTTACTACCATTCAGCATTTGGTATCCGGTTTGAATGGAGCATATGCAGCTTACGGACCTGATTTTGGTGGAGACGCTATTATTTTTAATGATTTATTTACAGATAACATAAGAAAAGGAAAGAGCAATAACGGACAAGGTTCTGAAGAATATAACTTTCTTATGCAACCAAACTCTGACATGCCTGAGTCTGTGTGGGGTAATAGATATGCTACTATAAACAGAATCAACAGAGTTTTGAGAGCTTATGATAGATTGTATCCTAATTTCACAGCTGTTGAAAAAAGAAGAGCTGATCATGCTAAAGGTAATTTGTTAGCATTAAGAGCTTTGTGTCATTTTGATTTGTTCCAGTACTTTACTGTAGATTACAAAAATGCTGCTAGCCCATCAATTATTAAGATGGACTTTGTTCCTGCATCTACTTTTGATGTTTTTCCTAGAAATACTGTAGGGGAGATTACTGCTTTTATTAAGCAAGATTTGACAGATGCAAAAGCATTGATAACTACTGCTATCGCGCCACTTTTTCCAGGTGAGCAACTTCCGGCTGATCTAGCAGCATATAATACGGTAATGTATTTAAGACCTGTAGCTATTGACTTCATCAGATGTAAACTTGCGTTGCTTGAAGGTGATTATCCAACAGCTCAAACTATGGCGACTACATTAATGGCTGCAGCTCCACTTTCTAATAGAACTGTATATGCACAAATGTATGGTGTTACTGATGCTCCAGGAGAATGTATTTTTAAATTATCAAGAGTTTTACGTAATAACCAAATTGCTTCATTGTACTATTTTAACTATAACGATAATGGTACTCCAATAGATCCGTTGTTCTATGGATCAATTCAGTTGTACAACTTATATGCTACTGCTGATATTAGAAAAACTGTTATTTTCGGAGGTTCTAATGACCTAGGTAGAGGTGAGCTTCCTATTACTAAGTATATGGGTAGTAATGATGGAGATGGAATCAACGATGTTAAATTATTCAGAGCTTCAGAAGTGAAATTAATTCTTGCTGAGTGTAAAGCTAGAAATACTGATTTCCTTGGTGCAGCTACAGACATTCAACAGTTAAGAGCGCAAAGAATTACTGGAGCTAATCCAGTACCTACTTATGCTAACTTAAATGCAGCTTTAACTGATATTCTTAATGAAAGAAGAAAAGAGTTTGCTTTTGAAGGTCACAGATATTTAGATATTAAACGTATTGGTAGTGAGATTAATGTTGGTATTAACAGATTGGCTGACGATGCTTTTTCTTTTAGTGCTCCTACTGCTTTACCGGCAAGTGATTACAGATTTACTTTACCAATACCTAGATCGGAAATTTCTGCAAACCCTACAATTGCTCAAAATCCTAATTATTAATTTATTGTTATGAAAAAACTTTTTATCCTATTAATTTCTGTAGCATCTTTTATAAGCTGCTCAGATCCTGACGAGGTCACGTATAACGACAGCAGAACTTTTGTTGGTTTTGAGAACACAGTATATAATTTACGTGTTCCTAGAGATGCAAGTACTGTTCTGAATGTTAAATTTGCATCTAGTAGTGTGTCTAATGTTGTAAGGACATATAATGTGTCTGTTATAACTGATGTATCGGATGCGAATCCAGCTACTTATAGTGTTCCTGCAACTTTTACTATTCCTGCGAATGAGCGTTTTGGTACTCTTTCAATTACAGGAACAGATAATGGTCTTATTGATGCTACTGTTAAGAAGATTGTTCTTAAGTTATCTGGACTTGGAGCGAAAGAAACTGCAGATACGGATATATTAACTGTGTTTGTTTATGAATTCTGTCCTGTAGTTGTAGCTGACATAGTTGGTCTTTATGATAGCCAAACATGGTGGTTGGATGGTGCTGCTGTTAATGAGATAGTTGCTGGTCCTACACCTAATACTCTAACAATCCTTGACTTTTTTGATGGGCCAGATGGTGATTTTGTTATAACCTATGATGAGGACAATAAAGTTACTTTCCCTACTCGTAGAACAGGTCAGCTTTATCAAGGAGGTCCAGACATCATGATAAGAATGTCCGCTTCGCCAACTCAAGTTTCAGAAATAGATGCTTGTACAGGTAGAATAACTCTATGGATTGATTATTACGTTCCTGGTGTTGGAGGCTGGGGAGCACAACAAGAGGTGTTTATTAAACAATAATTGTTTTTCCTAATACAAAAGACCGCTATAAGTTTTCTTATAGCGGTTTTTTTTTAATATTTTTTGATGAATGTTAAATTTCGAATTAAAAGTGATATATCGGCTTTTTTATTTATTTTTGGATTTCTTTTAAATTACTTATTATGAAATATTTTTATGTTTTAATTAGTATTTTTTCTTCAGGAATGCTTTTTTCTCAATCAAAGGAAAGTCTGAATGAAGTAATTAAAAATACTAATGTTTCAGAACTGTTGCTGTTAAAAAAACAATTTCAGGCTGAATATCTTGAGCGTCAAGAAAGAATCAATGATTACTTGTTGAAAAATCCTAAAGCTTCTAGGGTTATAAAAAATGAGTTTGGCAAAAAAGAAATGTACGATGTCATAGATGGAAAAGAAGTGCTTTATTATGAGACATCTAATGCTGGTTCATCTGCAACTATTCGTACTAATAGATTGTATTCAGGTGGGTCTTTGGGGTTGAATGTGCAAGGACAAGGAATGAAAGGATTTGTATGGGATGGCGGCGGAGCCAGAACTACTCATGTCGAATTTCCTAATAATAAGGTTAATGTTATTGATGGTGCAGAATCAGATAATCATGCTACTCACGTTACAGGGACTATAGCTGCTCAGGGTTTGACAGCAACTGTAAGAGGTATTGCCTTTGATGCTTCTGTTGATAGTTACGATTGGAATAATGACTATGCCGAAATGGCTGATGAGGCTTCTCGAGGAATGTTGGTTTCTAATCATTCCTACTGGATTGGACAAAATGCTAGATGGGTATTCGGGGCTTATGATAGTAGGGCCAGATCATTTGATTTAATTGCTTTCAATGCGCCTCATTATTTAGCGGTTACTGCTGCTGGGAACGATAGAAATGATTTTGGGGATGCATTAGTAGGTCCATATCTGAGTGAAAAGGGAGGTTATAATTTGGTAAGAGGAATGCAAAACGCGAAAAACTACCTTACAGTTGGAGCCGTAAACCAAGTGTCTAATTATACAGGTCCGGATAGTGTGGTTATGTCTACATTTAGTAGCTGGGGACCTACAGATGATGGAAGAATTAAACCTGAAATTGTCGCTAAAGGTGTAAATGTAAGATCAACACTCAATACATCTGATACGGCTACTGGACTTTTGAGCGGTACATCAATGGCATCGCCTGCAGTTACTGGAGCGGTATTATTGATGCAACAACATTATCATAATGTTTTTTCTAGCTTTATGATGGCAGCAACGGTAAAAGGTTTATTGTTACATACAGCTGATGAAGCAGGGTTTTATGAAGGTCCGGATTATGAATATGGCTGGGGATTATTAAACGCAGAGAGAGCTGCAACTTTGATTACAAATAAAAATGCTGGAACAGCTGTTATTGATGAATTGACTTTGGCTAATGGTGAAACCTTTACAAAAACAATTTCAGCTAATGGGACTGCTCCACTGTTTGTTTCTATTTCTTGGACAGATAGACCGGGAGTTGCTAATACAGCAGGAACAAATGATCCAGGAGTATTGTATCTTGTTAATGACTTAGATGTAAGAGTTGTAAAAGCTGATAATACTATCTATTTCCCATGGACACTAGATCCGGGTAATATTGGTGGTGAACCATCAAGAACTCAAGATAACTTCAGAGATAACTTTGAGAAAATACAAGTTGATAATCCAAACGGAACGTATAATATTGTAGTGACTCACAAAGGTGTATTAACTGGAGGTTCTCAGAATTTTTCATTGATTGTTTCAGGACCTCAATCATTAAGTACAAAAGAAACAGTTAAGATTGATGATGCGATTGCTGTCTATCCTAACCCGGTTGTTAACAGCTTGAATTTTACAGTTTCAAATAACATTATCCTGTCTGATGTGTCAATTTTTGATGTTACAGGAAAAATGATTATTTCAAGTAAAGATTTGTCATCAAGCTCTATTGATGTTTCAAGACTTCAAACAGGTGTTTACTTTGCGAAATTTACAAGTCAAGATAAGACAGTAACAAAAAAATTCATCAAACAATAATTAGTTAGATGCATACAAAACCCGCTTTTAAAGCGGGTTTTTTTATGTTTTTATTTTACTTAAAAAAAGTATCTTTGCTCAAATTGTATCTTAATGGCAAAGTTTTTTTATGTAGCGCTATTTTTATTACCACTTTTTGTCTTTGCGCAAACAAAAGATCCGCAGGCAAAAAAGGATATTGCTACGAGCAAAGAGAAAAAAGGTCAATTAACTGAACCTGCCAAAAGTGATACCATTGCTACGATTGATATGTACAAGATTATCACTCTGCAGCATGATACTACCTATGTTGATACCTCTTTAACCATACAAAAAGAATATAAATTCAATTATCTGAGGAAAGATAATTTTGGATTGTTGCCTTTTGCTAATGAAGGACAAACGTTTAATACGCTTGATTACAGCTACAATAAAGTCACTGCCTATCCTGGCTTTGGATTCGCAGGAAAACATTTTAACTATCTTGAAGTAGGTGATATAAAATACTATAATGTCGCCACACCTATGACAGAACTTTATTTTAAAACTGTTATGGAGCAGGGCCAGATGATAGATGCCTTTATTACTTTAAATACTTCCGAAAGGTTGAACTTTTCAATCGGTTACAGAGGTTTGCGTTCGTTGGGGAAATATGTAAATCAGCTTTCAAGTAACGGGAATTTTAAATTTATGACCAGCTATAACACATCTAATGAAAGGTATTTCTTAAAAGCACATTTTACAGGCCAGGATCTTACTAATGGAGAAAATGGCGGTATCGTAAGCCTTGAAGATTTTGAAGGCGGTGATAGTGAATTTAACAATAGGGCGAGGCTAGACGTATACTTTTTAGATGCCACCTCCATTCTAAAAGGGAATCGTTATTTTGTAGACCATCATTTTAGAGTCAATGCCAAGAAAAGTACTAATAATCTTTATATCGATCATCAGCTGAATTACGAAAATAAATTTTTCGAATATACGCAGCCAACTATCGTCACTTCCATCACGACACCGGCACAAGGAACTATCAGGTTATCAAGATTTGGAGAGTCCTACCGATCAAGTAATATAAATGACAAGACACGCTATAACAGGATGTATAATAAAGTTGGGGCGACTTATGAAAATAGTACATTAGGTCAGTTTCAGTTTTTTATAGAAGATTTCAGATACAATTATTTCTATAACCGTATAATCATAGAGAGTCCAACATACAGAATTGGAAATCAGTTGTCGGATGAATTTAATGTAGTTGGCGGACAATATACCTATCAAAAAAATAACTGGAACGGAAGGTTTTTGTTCTCAAGCTCAATTTCTGAACAGAAAATGTCTACGCTTGATGCCAACCTGTCCTACAAGTTTGATGAAAAGAATAATGTACATTTCCAATATCAGAATTTAAGCAAGGTACCAGACCATATATTCAATCTTTTCCAAAGCAGTTATATAGATTATAATTGGGCAAATAATTTTGAAAATGAAAAGATAAATAGTCTGACCGTTAACGCAAATACCCAATGGGCAAATGCTTCGCTACAAGTGTCAAATTTGAAGAATCATTTGTATTTCTTTAATGAAAGCACAACCCAAGATACATTAACAATCAAGCCAGGCCAATATTCAAAAGCAATCAATTATCTGTCTTTGAAAGTGTCTAAAGAATTCAAGTTTAGAAAATGGGCACTTGACAATACTGTTCTTTATCAAAAAGTAGATCAGGATAATGATATACTCAATGTTCCTCAGCTGGTCACAAGAAATACGCTTTATTATTCTACCCACGTTTTCAAAAAGGCAATGTTTTTACAGACTGGTATAACATTCAGCTATTTCTCAAAATATTATGCAAATGACTACAATCCGGTTATTGGAGATTTTTACATCCAGACCAAAAGAGAGATTGGAGGCTTCCCAACGTTTGACTTTTTTATAAATGCGAAGATTCGTAACACAAGAGTTTATCTGAAAGCAGAACACTTCAATTCCGGCTTTGCAGATAAAAACTATTATTCTGCACCTAATTATCCATACCGTGATTTCATTGTACGTTTTGGATTGGTATGGAACTTTTTCTCCTAAGATTTTATAAGCAAACAGCTCATTTATATTTCACGCACAGAATGTGTGCAATATAATTTATACTCCAGAATTCGTAATTAATTTTGTAGTTCCTATCTTTGTGGCTTAAAAAAAATCACAGATTATAAATGAAATACGCAAATAATATACTAGAAACTATAGGAAATACACCTTTAGTAAAACTAAACAAAGTCACCAAAGAAGTAGATGCTTTGGTTTTAGCAAAAGTTGAAACTTTCAATCCGGGTAATTCTGTTAAAGATAGAATGGCCGTAAAGATGATTGAAGATGCAGAAGCAGATGGACGACTAAAACCAGGAGGGACTATCATTGAAGGTACATCTGGAAATACCGGAATGGGATTGGCTTTGGGTGCTATTGTTAAGGGATATAAATTAATTTGTGTAATTTCAGATAAGCAGTCTAAAGAAAAAATGGATATTCTTCGTGCTGTAGGTGCAAGAGTTGTTGTTTGCCCAACAGATGTTGAGCCAACAGATCCACGTTCTTACTATTCCGTTTCTAAAAGACTGGCAGAAGAAACACCAAATTCCTGGTATGTAAACCAGTACGATAATCCGTCCAACTCTTTAGCACATTATGAACAAACCGGTCCTGAAATCTGGGAACAGACAGACGGTAAAATTACTCATTTTGTTGTAGGAGTAGGAACAGGCGGAACAATCTCCGGAGTTGCAAAATTCCTGAAAGAAAAAAATCCTAATATCAAGATTTGGGGAGTTGACACCTACGGTTCTGTATTTAAAAAATACCATGAAACTGGAATCTTTGATGAGAATGAGATTTATTCCTATATCACGGAAGGAATAGGGGAAGATATACTTCCAAAAAATGTTGACTTTTCATTGATAGACGGTTTTACAAAAGTAACCGACAAAGATGCTGCGGTCTATACAAGAAAAATTGCTTTGGAAGAAGGAATTTTTGTAGGTAACTCTGCCGGATCAGCTATAAAAGGAGTATTGCAGTTAAAAGAACACTTTAAGCCGGAGGATGTAGTTGTAGTTCTTTTCCATGATTCAGGAAGCCGTTATGTAGGTAAAATGTTTAATGATGACTGGATGCGTGAAAGAGGATTTCTCGATGAAGAAATTACAAAGGCAGAAGATGTGATTAAAGACCATATCGATAAGCCACTTGTTGTAGTTCGTACTGAAGAATTGGTTTCTCATGCCATTGAAAGAATGCGCAAATATAAAATCTCGCAAATTCCTGTAATCGATATCAATGGTTTTGTAGGATCGGTTGATGAGACTGATTTGTTCCAAAGCTATGTTTCGGATAAAAATGTGGCCGATAAACCAATTAAAGATGTTATGGGTAAACCTTATCCGATTGTAAAATCAGGAACTTCAATTGAAGAAGTTTCTAAATTGTTTAGCAAAGACAATCAGGCGGTATTGGTTGATTTAGGTAACGGAAAACATCATATTATTACCAAATACGATATCATCGGTTCTATAAAATAATACTTTAGATAAATAAAAAAAGCCTAACATTTCTGTTAGGCTTTTTTTATTGAAGATGTTCTAATTCCCAATTAAAATACCAGAAATATTCCAGGAACTAAAACCTCCGCCTTCATTTGGGCCTTGTGGAATTTTTACCTGAATAGTATGTTTTCCAGCTTTAAGATCGCCTAAATCAATCAGCATAGGATTGGTAACAGTACCCGGACACCAATTGGAACGGCTATAATCAGAAGAAGATAATCCATTGTTGAAATTGCCAGAAGCAGGGTTAAAAAGGCGGTAAGAACCACAGTCCATTCGCCAGGGTACAAAACTAAAAGCTTCTTTTCCGTCTAAAAGAATCGTATTTTTCTTCGGAACAAACTCATCTCCGTTTTCCCATCCACCATGACCGGTTGTAATGTAGCGTAGCCTGGCATCTTTTATGTCTTTCTCCAGGATAAAATCTACCATAAGTCCTTTTTCATTATTAAACATAGTTGCATATTCCTGACCGGCCATCTCCATAATGTTGGTTGTATTGAAAAGAGGTAGTGCAAATGTGTTTTTAGGCTGCTGTTTTTCTTCCCCGTGAATTGTGATGTTCAGGCTTATCTTGTGTCCGCCTTTGTCATAGTTTCCAATAAAAGTTCCTATGTAAACTTCCTGATTGCTTAAAGCCGAATATAATTCCGAAATATCCTGACGGTAAGGCACGCTTTCATGCCAGGTTTTGTCTTTTAACTGGATATGTCCGTACTGCTTAATACCGAAAGGAGTAAAGAAACGCATCAATTCTAATAAAGGAGAAAATTCGCCAGTTTTTATCACACCCTGATATTGTTTCCCATTTCCATTTTCATATATAGGAAGTGTTTTAGCTCCATTTTTTAGCCCTTCCATAAAAGAGAATTTTTCATTGACAGGAATGGCGAAAACGGTTCCGGTTCTGTCATAAGCATCTCCATTAGATTGTTCTTTCAAATCAACAAATACCTGGCTGCCAGATTTGATTTCAGGGAATTTTATTTTTTTCAGGATAATTGTTCCGTTGGCAAATCTTAAAATGCTGTCGTTGGATTTTGAAGCATCAGAAAAATTGATAACCTCGTCTTCAAAAACGGGAATTGTAACAAAACGGCTTTTCCAAAGCAAATCCCTATAGGTTAAAGCATCGGTAGCTGAAAAATTAGATTTTAATGACAATAGGTTATTCGGAATAGATTTGATCTTTTCAACTTTTGTGGCCGAAATGATATAATTGTTATTACGGTTCATTTCGAGTACCAATCCTAATTTCTGGCCTAAAACGCTAGGCGCTCCTTTAATGTTTAAATCGTTCGTAAACCACAATTCTATGGTATTTGAGTTGATAATGGTCTTAGCCTTTTTGCATTTATATCCTAAAATTGTACGGGTTTCATTTCCAATTTCAAAGGTTTGTTTTCCCAAAGAAAGGCTGTCAACAGTAAAAATTTTTCTTGTAGCAGAAAGGCGGGCAGCCTGAATGACAATATTGGAATTAGGCGTAATAAAAGTCTCTTCAAAAGGATATTCGGCCTTGCCTGTGAGGTTGTTTACAGAAGTAATGACGGTCTCGTTAGCATCAGAAAAAACTAAAACGGGATCCTGACCTTCAACTGTTTTTCCGTTGGAACTTCTGGAATAGGTTATTTTGTATGCTTTGCTGTTTTTTTGAGCGGAAGAAGCAATCGTAAAAAAAGCAAAAACGATTAATAAGTAATGTTTCATGGTTCATAATAGTTAGTCTCGCAAAGATAGATTTGTTTGTTAGATAATATTTGCTACATTAGTTAATCTTTTGAATGATACACGCCTAATACTAATTTAAAACCCATACAGATGAAAGAAGATTTTCTGCATTTTCTGTGGCAGTTCAAAAAGTTTGATCTTGCCAAATTACACACTACCAAAGGAGATAAATTAACAATTGTTAGTTCGGGTCTCTACCTTCAGAAAGCCGGTCCGGATTTTTTTAATGCTCAAGTTATTATAGGAACTCAAAAATGGGCTGGAAATGTTGAAATACATTGCCGGTCGTCAGATTGGTATTTACATAGCCATGAAACCGATTCCAATTATGACAATGTAATCCTTCATGTGGTTTGGGAACATGACACAGAAGTTTTTAGAAAAGACAATACGGAACTTGCCGTTTTGGAACTCAGCAACTATGTTCCGGAAAAAATGCTGGAAAACTACCAGTCGCTAATGCTGGATAAGACTTGGCTTTTTTGCGAAAAACAGATTGCTTCAATAGATGGTTTTGTCTTAAATAATTGGAAAGAGCGGCTGTTTTTTGAACGCCTTGAGAAAAAATCCCGATTAATATGGAAAACATTCTCAGAAACTTTAAACGATTGGGAAGCTTTGTTGTTTTGTCTTTTGGCGAAAAACTTCGGATTAAACAGTAATGGAGAAACCTTTTTAAAAATAGCGCTTTCTATTCCTTTCCAGAAAATCAGAAAGGAAAGTTTTGAAGTCAGAAATCTGGAAGCCCTGTTTTATGGTATGGCTAGATTGCTTGATAATGAAAACGAAGATGTTTATTTTCAAGATTTGAAAGAACGATGGGTTTATTTAAGGCATAAGCATCTTTTGAAAAGAATATACGTGGACCCGCTACAGTTTTTTAGACTCCGCCCTAGTAATTTTCCAACTATAAGACTTTCACAACTCGCTAATCTGTATCATTCAAAGCCAAGTTTGTTTACAGAAATAATAGAAAGCAAGTCGCTTGCCGAATTTTATAAAATATTTAATGTGTCTGCTTCTGATTATTGGAGCGATCATTATCAGTTTGACAGGCAAAGCCGCAAAAAAGAGAAGAGGCTTACGAACGTCTTTATTGATTTATTACTTATCAATACTGTCGTCCCGCTAAAATTTGCCCATGCAGCATATCTCGGGAATGATATTTCGGAAGAAATTGTACAATTGCTTACGGAAATTTCAGCAGAGAAAAACATCATTATTGATAAGTTTCAGGATTTTGGAATTGCCGTAAGCAATGCTTATGAAACACAAGCCTTGCTGCAACTCAAAAATGAATATTGCAACAAGAAACGTTGTTTAGAATGTGGGATAGGAATGGAGCTGATGAAAAGCTGAAAAATAATAAGTATGAAAAAACAGAAATGCTTACTTTTGGACTTTAGATATCAAATGATATGTCGTTTATAACAAACATCAGGCACTTTTTTGAAAAGCATGGCTTTGAAGTTTCTTCCCGTCTGGCAGACAGGCTGGGGATGAGGGCTTCAAGTGTCCGTTTGTTTTTTATCTATATTTCCTTCTTTACCGTAGGCCTCTGGTTTGGAGTCTATCTCACGCTTGCTTTTTTGGTCAGGCTAAAAGACCTGGTCTATACGAAACGAAGTTCTGTTTTTGATTTGTAGTTTTACTCTTCTCCCTTTTTCTTTATTCTACGCCAACTAAATTTTTTTATATGCCAATAAACAAATCTTTCTTTAAGTTTGATTTCAGACAACGCACAGGTATTTTTGTACTGCTTTTTATTATACTGGCAATACAGCTGAGCAGTTACTGTATCGATATAACAATCAAGGAAGATAATTCTCCCGAAAAACAGCAGTGGCTTTCATTGCAGTCAGAAATCGATTCTCTTAAAATTGCAAAAACAGCCAACAAGCCGGTAATGTATCCTTTTAATCCCAATTTCATTACAGACTATAAAGGATATAAACTAGGAATGTCTACAGCTGAAATTGACAGGCTTCTCGAATTCAGAAAGACAAACAAATATGTAAATTCGGCACAAGAGTTTCAGACAGTAACAAAAATTTCCGATTCATTATTACAGGTTATATCTCCTTATTTTAAATTTCCGGATTGGGTTAAAAATAAGAAGAATGACTTTGCTTATGAAAATCAACAGCCGTTTAAGAAAACAAAAATTGTGCTTATCGATATCAATAAGGCAACTCAGGAAGATCTGATGAAAATATACGGTATCGGGCCAGGATTATCGGAACGAATATTAAAACAAAAAGAACTGTTTGGAGCCTTTGTCAGCATGGAACAGATGGCTGATGTATGGGGATTGTCGCCTGAAGTTATCGAAAAGCTCAATGCACAATTTTATGTAGGATTAGCGCCAGAGGTCAAAAAAATAAGGATAAATGATGCTTCTATGAAAGAACTGTCTCATTTTCCGTATTTTAGATATCCAATCAACAAGGAAATAGTTACTTACAGAAGCATGAATAATGGGGTTTTAAGCATTGAGGATTTAACAAAAGTTAAGGGATTTCCTGTTGAAAAAATAAAAATAATTGCTTTATATTTGGAATTCTAAAAAATATGACACAAAAATACCCTTAATTATAAATATGAATTCAATATATTTTACTGAAGAACACGAACTGTTTAGAAAGAGTCTGCAGGATTTTTTGCAAAAAGAAGTAGTCCCGCACATTGAAAAATGGGAGAAAACAGGAACAATCGAGCGCTTCATTTGGAAAAAATTTGGTGAAATGGGATTCTTCGGAATCAATTATCCTGAAGCTTATGGAGGGATGAACCTGGATTTGTTCTACACAGTAGTTTTTTTAGAGGAACTTCAAAAAATTAAATCATCTGGTTTTGCGGCAGCAATGTGGGCTCATGCTTATTTAGCCATGACACACTTAAATGCAGAAGGTGATGAGAGAATTAAGCAAGACTATTTAGCACCAAGCATTTCGGGAGACAAAATAGGGGCATTGTGTATTACAGAACCTTTTGGCGGCAGTGATGTTGCAGGAATGCGTACAACAGCAATTAAGCAAGGCAACAAATACATTATTAATGGCTCAAAAACGTTTATTACAAATGGTGTTTATGCAGATTATTATGTAGTTGCGGCTAAAACAAACCCAGAATCTGGTAATAAAGGAATAAGCATGTTTTTGGTAGATTCTAATCTGAAAGGAATAGCGGCTACAAAATTAGATAAATTAGGATGGAGAGCTTCAGATACTGCCGAAATTGCATTTGATAATGTTGAAATTCCTGAAGAGAATTTAATGGGAGAGGAAGGAAAAGGCTTCCCTTATATAATGCAGCATTTTGCATTAGAGCGATTAATCATGGCGATTAATGCTCATGCCAGAGCAGAGTACGCTATTGAGTATACTATAGGGTATATGTCGGAACGCGAAGCATTCGGGAAAACAATAGATAAATTTCAGGCTTTACGACATACTATTGTTGAGCACGCAACTGATGTTGAACACTGCAAAATATTTAACTATGCAACAGTTGCTAGGTTAAACCAAAAAGAATACGTGGTGAAAGAAGCCTCGATGGCAAAATTAAAATCGACCAAAGTAGCTGATGAAACAATTTATAGCTGTTTGCAAATGTTAGGCGGTTATGGATATATGGAAGAATATCCTCTGGCACGTTTGTTAAGAGACAGTCGTTTAGGGCCAATCGGAGGAGGAACGTCAGAAATTTTAAAAGAAATTCTATCGAAAATAATAATTGACAAGCAGAATTATAAACCTGCTGTAAAATAATTTGCAATTCATAATTCATAATTCGTAATTATTTTATAAGTTTGCACCCTTAACGAGAGGAGGTGTCACATTATGTTAATTATACCAATTAAAGACGGAGAAAATATCGATAGAGCATTAAAGCGCTATAAGAGAAAATTTGACAAGACTGGAACAGTTCGTCAACTAAGAGCACGTCAGGCTTTCATTAAGCCATCTGTTGTCAGAAGAGCTCAAATCCAAAAAGCAGGTTACATCCAAAATCTTAGAGATCAATTAGAGAATTAATATTTAATTTTCTTCAAGATACAAAACCGTTAGTCATGAAAGTTTAATACCTTTGATGCTAACGGTTTTTTTATGCTTGATAGTAAAGAATCATTTAAGGATTATCTTCAAAAAGAGAAAAATTATTCCCTTCACACGGTTATGGCCTACACTAACGATCTGTCTGAGTTTGGTTTTTTTTTAAAACAGAATTTTGATCAGGACGATTTGGAAGATGTAAATTACAGCCAAATCAGAAGCTGGATCGTTTCTTTGGTCGATGCCGGTATCTCAAATACATCTGTTAACCGAAAGATTTCTTCCCTGAAATCATTTTATAGGTTCCTGTTGAAAATAAAGCGAATTGAAGCGAGTCCATTATTGAAGCATAAGGCGTTAAAAACACCCAAGAAACTGCAAATCCCTTTTTCTGAAAAAGAATTAGATAATGTTCTGAATTATATCGTCTATCCAGAAGGTTTTGAAGGAGTGCGCGACAAACTTATTATTGATTTGTTTTATGCTACAGGAATACGTCGGGCTGAACTCATTGGGCTCAAAATGTCTAATGTGGACTTGTCAAAAGGAGTTTTGAAGGTTTTGGGAAAAAGGAATAAGGAGAGAATTCTTCCCTTATTGTCAATAATACAGAATCAAATCCAATTGTATTTATCTGAAAGAGCTGGGTTAAAAGAAATTAAGGATGAAGCGTTTTTCTTTCTTACGTTAAAAGGAGTTAAATTAAACGATTCTCTTGTGTATCGACTAATAAATACGTACTTTAGTAATGTCTCAGAGAAAGTAAAAAAGAGTCCACATGTCTTGCGGCATACCTTTGCGACTCATATGTTAAACAATGGGGCAGATTTAAACTCAGTAAAAGAATTATTAGGACATTCCAGTTTGGCATCTACTCAAATATATACCCATAGCAGCTTAGCTGAGCTGAAAAAGGTTTATGGAGATGCACATCCCCGGAATCAGAAGTAATTCAAAATGTTCAACCGTATAAAATTTTATTTATTATGAAGGTAAACGTTCATGCAGTTAACTTTAATGTTGACGGAAAGCTTGTGGCATTCATTCAAGCCAGATTGGATAAGTTAGAAAAGTACTATGACAAAGTGGTTTCGTCAGATGTTTTTTTAAAGGTAGAAAAAACGAGTGATAAGGAGAATAAGATAGTGGAGATAAAAATCCATGTTCCTGGAGATGAATTTATTGTTAAAAAACAATGCAAAACATTCGAAGAAGGAGTCGAACTTTCGTCTGAAGCTTTAGAGAGGTTGTTACTGAAACGAAAAGAAAAGATAAGAACACATATATAATATAAATTTTTTTCAAAAATATTTTGATTAAGAAACAAAATGATATACATTTGCAGTCCGTTAGAAATAGCGGACTTTTTTTATTGAGTTTGCCGGTGTAGCTCAGCTGGCTAGAGCAGCTGATTTGTAATCAGCAGGTCGTGGGTTCGAGTCCCTCTATCGGCTCAGTTCTTTTATTAGATTGAAAATAAAATGGTTAGGGGAGATACTCAAGCGGCCAACGAGGACGGACTGTAAATCCGTTGGGAAACCTTCGCAGGTTCGAATCCTGCTCTCCCCACAAAACAAAGATTTTTGAGTTAAGATTTTTGATTTATATCTAAATCTTAAATCCAAAATCATAAATCCTAATCGGGATTCCCTGCCGGTGTAGCTCAGGGGTAGAGTGCTTCCTTGGTAAGGAAGAGGTCACGGGTTCAAATCCCGTCATTGGCTCAAGTAAGTAAGAATTTGAACACTAATATATAACTAAGATTAAAATTAAGTAAAATGGCAAAGGAGAATTTTAACCGTTCCAAACCGCACTTAAATATAGGTACAATTGGACACGTAGATCACGGAAAAACTACATTGACAGCTGCGATTACTAAAGTAATGGCGGAAGCAGGTTTTTCTAAAACAGCTGCAAAATCTTTCGATCAGATTGATAATGCTCCTGAAGAAAAAGAAAGAGGTATTACAATCAATACATCACACGTTGAGTACGAAACAGCTAACCGTCACTACGCGCACGTTGACTGTCCAGGTCACGCGGATTACGTAAAGAACATGGTTACTGGTGCTGCTCAGATGGACGGTGCTATCTTGGTTGTAGCTGCTACTGACGGACCAATGCCGCAAACTCGTGAGCACATCCTTTTAGGTCGCCAGGTAGGTATTCCTAGAATTGTTGTATTCATGAACAAAGTGGATATGGTTGATGATGCTGAGTTGTTAGAACTAGTTGAAATGGAAATCAGAGACTTATTGTCTTTCTACGAATATGATGGAGATAATGGTCCAGTTATCCAAGGTTCTGCTTTGGGTGGATTGAACGGAGATGCTACATGGGTTCCTAAAATTATGGAATTGATGGAAGCTGTTGACAACTGGATCGAAGAGCCAGTTCGTGACGTTGCTAAACCATTCTTGATGCCAGTTGAAGACGTATTTACAATTACAGGTCGTGGAACTGTTGCTACAGGTCGTATCGAAACTGGAGTTGCTAATACTGGAGATGCTGTTGAAATCATCGGTATGGGAGCTGACAAATTGACTTCTACAATCACTGGAGTTGAGATGTTCCGTAAAATCCTTGATAGAGGAGAGGCTGGAGATAACGTAGGTTTGTTGTTGAGAGGTATTGATAAAGCTGATATCAAAAGAGGTATGGTTATTATTAAGCCAGGATCTGTTAAGCCACACTCTAAATTCAAAGCTGAGGTTTATATCTTGAAAAAAGAAGAAGGTGGTCGTCACACGCCATTCCACAATAACTACCGTCCACAGTTCTACGTACGTACAACTGACGTAACAGGAGTTATCTCTTTGCCAGCAGGTGTAGAGATGGTAATGCCAGGTGATAACTTAACTATCGATGTGGCTTTGTTGAGCCCAATCGCTATGAACGTAGGTCTTCGTTTTGCTATCCGTGAAGGTGGTAGAACAGTAGGAGCTGGTCAGGTGACTGAAATCGTTGAGTAATTAGAATATATCTTAAAGAACCAGCAGCGCCTTTCGGATGCTGCTGGTTTTTAATAAACGGGCGTAGTTCAAGGGTAGAATAGCGGTCTCCAAAACCGTTGATGGGGGTTCGAATCCCTCCGCCCGTGCAAAAATAAATTACAATGACAAAAGTTGTTAATTACATAACCGAAGCTTTCGGTGAATTAAAAAATAATGTTACTTGGCCGGAATGGGCAGAAGTACAGCGCTTGACAATTGTAGTTGCTGTTTTCTCTGTGATATTCGCCTTGGCAACATGGGGAGTAGATGTTATTTTCGCAAAAGCATTAGCTGGATTCTTTAATTTGATAAAAGGTTAATTTTTTGAGATGGCGGATAATAATGTGAAAAAATGGTATGTGGTCAGAGCGGTAAGCGGACAGGAAAACAAAGTCAAAGCTTATATCGAAACTGAAATCAACAGATTGGGAATGGCTGATTATATTTCTCAAGTACTTGTGCCTACTGAAAAAGTAGTGCAGGTAAGAGATGGAAAAAAAATCAGCAAAGACAAAGTCTATTTTCCTGGTTATGTTATGATTGAGGCTAATCTTGTTGGCGAAATACCTCATATTATCAAGTCTATTACTAGTGTTATTGGTTTTTTAGGCGAAGTTAAGGGTGGAGATCCTGTGCCTTTAAGACAATCTGAAGTAAACAGAATGTTAGGTAAAGTTGATGAGTTGGCTGTGAAGACAGATAATCATGCTATTCCTTTCACTGTTGGAGAAACAATCAAGGTTGTTGATGGTCCTTTTAATGGTTTCAATGGAACTGTTGAGAAAATCAATGAAGAAAAGCGTAAGCTTGAGGTAATGGTGAAAATTTTCGGTAGAAAAACACCATTAGAATTGAGTTTTATGCAAGTTGAAAAAGTATAATTTTTGTTACATATATAGTAAAAACCGCATCTATCGCTTCCAAGATGATGCGTTAAATTTTTTAAACAATGGCTAAAGAGATTAGTAAAGTAGTTAAACTACAAGTTAAGGGAGGTGCCGCGAATCCATCGCCACCGGTTGGACCTGCTCTGGGTGCTGCTGGAGTTAACATCATGGAGTTCTGTAAGCAATTTAATGCTAGAACACAAGATAAACCTGGCAAAGTGTTACCAGTACAAATTACTGTTTACAAAGATAAGTCTTTCGACTTCGTTGTAAAAACACCACCTGCTGCTATTCAACTATTAGAAGCTGCAAAATTGAAGTCTGGTTCTGGAGAGCCTAATCGTAAGAAAGTAGCGAAAGTTACTGTTGATCAGATTAGAGCTATCGCTGAGGACAAGATGGCTGATTTGAATGCGTTCACAATTGAGTCTGCTATGAGCATGATTGCTGGAACAGCTAGATCTATGGGTATAACTGTAACGGGAGACGTTCCTTCTAATTAAGAAAAGACATGGCAAAATTGACAAAAAAACAAAAAGAAGCTGCATCAAAAATTGAGAAAAATAAGCTGTATTCTTTGAAAGATGCTTCTGCATTAATCAAGTCTGTTGCTTCTGCAAAATTTGATGAGTCTGTTGATATCGCTGTTAAATTGGGTGTAGATCCAAGAAAAGCAAATCAAATGGTAAGAGGTGTAGTAACATTGCCTCACGGAACTGGAAAAGATGTTAGAGTTTTGGCATTGGTTACTCCAGATAAAGAAGCTGAAGCTAAAGCTGCTGGTGCAGACCACGTAGGTTTAGATGACTATTTGCAAAAAATCAAAGACGGTTGGACAGATGTTGATGTAATCATCACTATGCCGGCTGTAATGGGTAAACTAGGACCATTAGGAAGAATCTTAGGACCAAGAGGTCTTATGCCAAACCCTAAGACTGGAACAGTTACTATGGATGTTGCAAAAGCAGTTCAAGAAGTAAAATCAGGTAAAATCGACTTTAAAGTTGACAAGACTGGTATCGTTCATGCAGGAATCGGAAGAGTTTCTTTCGGTGCTGAGCAAATCTCAGAAAACGCGCATGAAATTATTCAAACATTAATCAAAATGAAACCAACTGCAGCGAAAGGTACTTACATTAAGAGTATCCACATCTCAGCAACAATGAGTCCTGCTATTGCTTTAGATCCTAAAGCGGTATAATTGGTAGTTAAAAATTTTTAGTATGACTAGAGAAGAAAAATCAATCGCGATTGGAGATTTAACTGCACAGTTAGCTGGTACAAATATTGTTTATGTAGCAGATATTTCTGGACTAAATGCAGAAACTACTTCAAACTTAAGAAGAGCTTGTTTCAAAGCTGGTATTAAATTGGAAGTTGTTAAGAACACATTGCTTGAAAAAGCTATGGAAGCTTCTGAAAACAACTACGGTGAACTACCTGGAGTTTTGAAAGGAAACACTTCTATATTCATTGCAGACGTAGCTAATGCTCCTGCAAAAATCATCAAAGAATTCCGTAAAAAATCTGATAAGCCAGTTTTTAAAGGGGCATTCATCAACAATGAAATCTACATTGGAGATAACCTTTTAGATTCTCTTGCTTCACTTAAATCTAAGGAAGAAGTTATCGGAGAAATCATCGGATTACTTCAGTCTCCGGCTCAAAGAGTTATTTCTGCTCTTAAGAACCAATTCGCTAACGAAGAAGGAGCTGAATCTTAATCAGTACGCACAAATAAATTATATTAAAAAAATCATTTAAACGATAGAAAAAATGGCAGATTTGAAACAATTCGCAGAACAATTGGTTAACTTAACTGTAAAAGAAGTTAACGATTTAGCAACAATATTAAAAGATGAGTACGGTATCGAACCAGCTGCAGCTGCTGTTGTAGTTTCTGGTGGTGGTGATGCTGGTGCAGCTGCTGAAGAGCAAACAGAATTCACTGTAGTATTGAAAGATGCTGGTGCTTCTAAATTAGCTGTAGTTAAAGCTGTAAAAGAACTTACAGGTTTAGGTCTTAAAGAAGCTAAAGACTTAGTTGACGCTGCTCCTGCAAACGTTAAAGAAGGCGTTTCTAAAGACGAGGCTGAAGGTCTTAAAAAATCTTTAGAAGAAGCTGGAGCTGTAGTTGAGCTTAAGTAAGCTTACTAAGTTGAAATATCTAGGTTTAGGCCTTGGACAGAGACGTCCAAAGGCCTAAACCATTTTTCGTATAATAAAATTATATCAAGTTTTATTATAATAATAGTTTAAAATACGAAAAAGTTTTTGATCAATACGAAGACAAAAAATAGAACTGAATTTTTCTCATTGTATTTTTAAAGATGTATTGATTACAAAAAGAAAGTATAATTAAACTGTGTGTCTACACAAAAACTACTTTTTTTTAATCAAAATTTTGTCCATTGATGATAACAAATCAGACTGAAAGATTGAATTTTGCCTCGACAAAAAATATTCCTCAGTATCCGGATTTCTTGGATATTCAGGTAAAATCTTTTAAGGATTTTTTCCAACTGGAAACTAAATCTGACGAAAGAGGCAACGAAGGGCTTTACAATACCTTCATGGAGAACTTTCCAATTACAGATACAAGAAATCAATTTGTATTGGAATTCCTAGATTACTTTGTTGATCCACCACGTTATACTATTCAAGAATGTATAGAAAGAGGACTTACCTATAGCGTTCCTTTAAAAGCGAGACTTAAGCTATATTGTACAGATCCAGAGCACGAAGATTTTGAAACTATTGTACAAGATGTATATCTTGGAACAATTCCTTATATGACGCCTAGTGGCACATTTGTTATCAATGGTGCTGAACGTGTTGTTGTTTCCCAATTACACAGATCACCAGGTGTTTTCTTTGGACAATCGTTTCACGCAAATGGAACCAAATTATATTCTGCCAGAGTAATTCCTTTCAAAGGTTCTTGGATAGAATTCGCTACCGATATCAACAGCGTTATGTATGCTTATATCGATAGAAAGAAAAAATTACCAGTTACGACTCTGTTCAGAGCGATTGGTTTCGAAAGAGATAAAGATATTCTTGAAATTTTTGACCTTGCAGAAGAAATCAAGGTATCAAAAACAGGACTTAAAAAATACATTGGCCGAAGATTGGCTGCGCGTGTTTTGAATACATGGCATGAAGATTTCGTAGATGAGGATACTGGAGAAGTTGTATCTATCGAACGTAACGAAATTATCCTTGATCGTGATACAATTATCGATAAAGATAATGTTGAAGAAATCATCGATGCTAATGTAAAAACAATCTTATTGCATAAGGAAGATGCGAATCAGGGAGATTATGCTATCATCCACAACACATTGCAAAAAGATCCAACAAACTCTGAAAAAGAAGCTGTTGAGCATATCTACCGTCAGTTGCGTAATGCAGAACCGCCTGATGAAGAAACTGCTCGTGGTATCATTGATAAATTGTTCTTCTCAGACCAACGTTACAACTTAGGTGAAGTAGGTCGTTACAGAATGAACAAGAAATTAGATCTTGATATCCCAATGGACAAACAAGTTTTGACCAAAGAAGATATCATTACTATCGTTAAGTACCTAATCGAATTGATCAACTCTAAAGCAGAGATTGATGATATCGATCACTTGTCAAACCGTCGTGTTAGAACTGTAGGTGAGCAGCTTTCAGCTCAATTCGGTGTTGGTTTGGCTCGTATGGCGAGAACCATTCGCGAGAGAATGAACGTTAGAGATAACGAGGTGTTTACACCAATTGACTTGATTAATGCTAAAACATTGTCGTCAGTTATCAACTCTTTCTTTGGAACAAACCAGTTATCTCAGTTCATGGACCAAACAAACCCATTGGCAGAGATTACGCACAAAAGAAGATTGTCTGCCCTTGGACCTGGTGGTCTTTCGAGAGAAAGAGCAGGTTTCGAGGTACGTGACGTTCACTATACGCACTACGGACGTTTATGTCCGATTGAAACACCGGAAGGACCAAACATCGGTTTGATTTCTTCTCTTGGAGTGTATGCAAAAGTAAACGGAATGGGATTCATCGAAACTCCTTACCGTAAGGTAACTAACGGAAAAGTAGATTTAGTATCGGAACCGGTTTACTTGAGCGCTGAAGAAGAAGAAGGCAAGATGATTGCTCAGGCCAACATCGATATGAATGATGATGGATTGATTACTGCCGATAAGGTAATTGCCCGTGAAGAAGGTGATTTCCCGGTTGTAGAACCAAACGTTGTTCACTATACTGACGTTGCGCCAAACCAGATCGCTTCGATTTCTGCATCTTTGATTCCTTTCTTGGAGCATGATGATGCGAACCGTGCGTTGATGGGATCAAACATGATGCGTCAGGCGGTTCCTCTATTAAGACCAGATGCTCCAATCGTGGGTACAGGTCTTGAAAGACAGGTTGCGTCTGATTCCAGAGTTTTGATTAATGCAGAAGGTGATGGAACTGTTGAATATGTTGATGCTAATATCATCACTATTAAATATGACAGAACTGATGAAGAAAGAATGGTAAGTTTTGACCCAGATGAAAAAACTTATAATTTGATCAAATTCAGAAAAACCAACCAGAGTACTTCAATCAACTTGAAGCCTATCGTTAGAAAAGGAGATAGAGTTGTTAAAGGACAAGTACTTTCAGAAGGTTATGCAACTCAAAACGGAGAGCTTGCTTTAGGTAGAAACCTTAAAGTAGCGTTCATGCCTTGGAAAGGGTACAACTTCGAGGATGCAATCGTAATCTCTGAAAAAGTGGTTCGTGATGACATTTTCACATCTATCCATATCGATGATTATTCATTGGAGGTTAGAGATACTAAACTAGGTAACGAAGAATTGACGAACGATATTCCAAACGTTTCTGAAGAAGCTACCAAAGATTTAGATGAGAATGGTATGATCAGAATTGGAGCCGAAGTAAAACCTGGCGACATCCTGATTGGAAAAATCACTCCAAAAGGAGAATCAGATCCAACACCAGAAGAAAAACTTTTAAGAGCAATCTTTGGTGATAAGGCTGGTGATGTGAAAGATGCTTCATTGAAAGCTTCTCCTTCATTGCACGGTGTGGTTCTTGATAAAAAATTATTCGCTAGAGCGGTAAAAGATAAACGCAAGAGAGGCAAAGACAAAGATGATTTGGCTGCTCTTGAAATGGAATTTGAAACCAAATTTGTTGAATTAAAAGACAAGCTTGTTGACAAACTTTTCAATATCGTAAACGGAAAAACTTCGCAAGGAGTTATGAATGACTTGGGTGAAGAAGTATTGCCAAAAGGTAAGAAATACACTCAAAAAATGCTAAATGCTGTTGAAGATTTCGCACACTTAAGCAAAGGTCAGTGGGTTGCTGATGACGAAACCAATAAAATGGTTAACGACTTGATCCACAACTATAAGATTAAGCTAAACGACCTTCAAGGTGCATTGCGTAGAGAGAAATTCACGATTACTGTTGGAGACGAGTTACCAGCTGGAATCTTGAAATTGGCAAAAGTGTACATTGCTAAAAAACGTAAGCTAAAAGTAGGGGATAAGATGGCAGGACGTCACGGTAACAAAGGTATTGTTGCTAGAATCGTTCGTCACGAAGATATGCCTTTCTTGGAAGACGGAACGCCGGTTGATATCGTGTTGAACCCACTTGGTGTACCTTCACGTATGAACATCGGTCAGATTTATGAAACGGTTCTTGGATGGGCTGGACAGAAATTGGGTAGAAAATTCGCTACTCCAATCTTTGACGGTGCTTCTTTAGATCAAATCAACAAACTGACTGACGAGGCTGAAATCCCAAGATTCGGACATACGTACCTTTATGATGGAGGAACAGGAGAGCGTTTCCACCAACCTGCAACTGTCGGAGTTATCTATATGTTGAAACTTGGACACATGGTTGATGACAAGATGCACGCACGTTCTATCGGTCCATACTCGTTGATCACTCAGCAGCCTCTTGGAGGTAAAGCACAGTTCGGAGGTCAGCGTTTCGGAGAGATGGAGGTTTGGGCTCTTGAAGCTTACGGTGCATCAAGCACGCTTAGAGAAATTTTGACTGTTAAATCAGATGACGTTATTGGTAGAGCTAAAACTTACGAAGCTATCGTTAAGGGTGAAACTATGCCAGAACCAGGATTACCAGAATCGTTCAACGTATTGATGCACGAATTGAAAGGTCTTGGATTAGACATCAGATTAGAGGAATAGTTTTTAGTTCCAGAGTTTAGGATATCCATCCTAAACTCTGGGCTTTAAGCAAATAAAAGGTTTTCAATATCACAATATCAATAGTAAAGACTATGATGAACAGAAATAAAGATAAAAACCAAATTAAAAGGTTTGACAAAATTTCGATAGGATTAGCTTCTCCAGAATCTATCTTGGCTGAGTCAAGAGGTGAGGTTTTGAAGCCGGAAACTATCAACTATAGAACCCACAAACCAGAGCGTGACGGTCTTTTCTGCGAACGAATTTTCGGTCCTGTAAAAGATTTCGAATGTGCTTGTGGTAAATATAAAAGAATTCGCTACAAAGGTATCGTTTGTGACCGTTGTGGTGTGGAAGTTACCGAAAAGAAAGTACGTAGAGATAGAGTAGGTCACATCAATTTAGTTGTGCCAATTGCTCACATCTGGTATTTCCGTTCGCTTCCAAACAAAATTGGTTATATCCTTGGACTTCCGTCTAAAAAACTGGATATGATCATTTACTACGAAAGATATGTAGTTATCCAACCAGGTATCGCAAAAGGTCCTGATGGAGACTCATTACGTAGATTGGACTTTTTGACAGAAGAAGAATATCTGAATATTTTAGATACGCTTCCAATGGAAAACCAATATCTAGA
Organism: Flavobacterium sp. 28YEA47A; assembly: GCF_041262125.1. Classification (NCBI taxonomy): domain Bacteria; kingdom Pseudomonadati; phylum Bacteroidota; class Flavobacteriia; order Flavobacteriales; family Flavobacteriaceae; genus Flavobacterium; species Flavobacterium sp. 28YEA47A. Next base: position 282,574 of record NZ_JBGCCI010000003.1, on the reverse strand, counting down.
TGATAACGATCCAAACAAATTCATCGCCAAAATGGGTGCTGAATGTATCATGGACTTGTTGGCAAGAATTGATTTGGATGAATTGTCATACGAATTAAGACACTCTGCAAACAACGAAACATCTAAACAACGTAAGACTGAAGCCTTGAAAAGACTTCAAGTTGTTGAATCATTCCGTGAATCTAACGAAAATCGTGAGAACCGTCCGGAATGGATGATTATGAAAGTAGTTCCGGTTATCCCGCCAGAATTGCGTCCGTTGGTGCCGCTTGATGGTGGTCGTTTTGCAACGTCAGATTTGAACGATTTGTACAGAAGAGTAATCATCCGTAACAACCGTTTGAAGCGATTGATGGAGATTAAAGCTCCTGAAGTAATCCTTCGTAACGAAAAACGTATGTTGCAGGAATCTGTTGACTCGTTGTTCGATAACACAAGAAAAGCTTCTGCTGTAAAAACAGAATCTAACAGACCATTAAAATCACTTTCTGATTCCTTGAAAGGTAAGCAAGGACGTTTCCGTCAAAACCTTTTAGGTAAACGTGTGGATTATTCTGCTCGTTCGGTAATTGTCGTTGGACCTGAATTGAAATTATTCGAATGTGGTCTTCCAAAAGATATGGCAGCTGAACTTTACAAGCCTTTCGTAATCCGTAAGTTGATTGAAAGAGGAATTGTAAAAACTGTAAAATCGGCTAAGAAGATTATTGATAAAAAAGAACCAGTAGTATGGGATATCCTTGAAAATGTAATCAAAGGACACCCTGTATTGCTGAACCGTGCTCCTACATTGCACAGATTGGGTATCCAGGCGTTCCAGCCAAAGCTAATCGAAGGAAAAGCGATTCAGCTTCACCCATTGGTTTGTACGGCGTTTAACGCGGATTTCGATGGTGACCAGATGGCAGTTCACTTGCCACTTGGACCAGAGGCTATCCTGGAAGCTCAATTGTTGATGTTGGCTTCTCACAATATCTTGAACCCTGCTAACGGTGCTCCAATTACGGTACCTTCTCAGGACATGGTTTTGGGTCTGTACTACATGACCAAAGAGCGTTTGTCAACACCAGAACACAAAATCTTGGGTGAAGGATTGACATTCTATTCTGCTGAAGAAGTGAATATCGCCTTAAATGAAGGAAGATTGGAATTGAATGCTAGAGTGAGAATCAGAGCTAAAGATTTCAATGAAAATGGAGAATTGGTTTATAAAATTATCCAAACTACTGCCGGACGTGTACTTTTCAACGAAGTAGTTCCTGAAGCAGCTGGATATATCAACCAGGTATTGACCAAAAAATCGTTAAGAGATATTATTGGTGGAATTTTAAGTGTAACAGATGTTCCTACAACTGCTGCTTTCCTTGATAATATGAAAGACATGGGTTACAGATTTGCCTTCCGTGGTGGTTTGTCATTCAGTTTGGGAGATATTAAAATTCCTGATCAAAAACAATCATTAATTGATGATGCTAACGAACAAGTAGAAGGCATCTCAATGAACTATAACATGGGTCTTATCACCAATAACGAACGTTACAACCAAGTTATTGACGTATGGACTTCAACCAATGCTTTGCTTACAGAATTAGCAATGAAAAACATTAGAGAAGATCAACAAGGATTCAACTCTGTGTATATGATGCTTGACTCTGGAGCGAGGGGTTCTAAAGAACAGATTCGTCAGCTTACCGGTATGCGTGGATTGATGGCTAAGCCTAAAAAATCGACAGCTGGTGGTGGTGAAATTATCGAGAACCCGATCTTGTCTAACTTTAAAGAAGGACTTTCGATCCTTGAGTACTTTATCTCTACTCACGGTGCTCGTAAAGGTCTTGCGGATACGGCTTTGAAAACGGCCGATGCGGGTTACTTGACAAGAAGATTGCATGACGTATCTCAGGACGTTATCGTAAACACAGAAGATTGTGGTACGTTAAGAGGTGTTGAAGTAGGCGCATTGAAAAAGAACGAAGAAATTGTTGAAACTCTTGGAGAAAGAATCCTAGGACGTGTGGCATTACAAGATGTAATCAACCCGCTTACTAGCGAAGTTTTAGCAACTGCCGGACAACAAATTACAGAAGCTATTGTTAAGTTGATTGACGAATCACCAATTGAAAAAGTGGAAGTTCGTTCGCCGTTAACTTGCGAAGCTGAAAAAGGAATTTGTGCTAAATGTTACGGAAGAAACTTGGCAACTGGAAAAATGACTCAAAAAGGTGAAGCTGTTGGTGTAATTGCTGCACAGTCGATTGGAGAGCCAGGTACACAGTTGACACTTCGTACGTTCCACGTTGGAGGGGTTGCTGGAGGTCTTTCTGAAGAATCAAGCATCACAACAAAATTCAGTGGTCGTCTTGAAATAGAAGATTTGAAAACTGTTAAAGGTGAAGATCTTGAAGGAAACACTACTGATATCGTTATTTCTCGTTCTACAGAATTGAAATTACTTGATGTTAAGACAGGTATTGTCCTTAATACGCATAACATCCCTTACGGTTCTAGTATCTTTGTTAAGGATGGTGATGTAGTAGAAAAAGGAACAACAATCTGTAAGTGGGATCCATATAACGGGGTTATTATCTCTGAATTCACAGGTAAAGTTGCTTACGAAGATCTTGAACAAGGACAATCGTTCCAGGTTGAGATCGATGAGCAGACTGGTTTCCAGGAGAAAGTAATTTCTGAAGGAAGAAACAAGAAATTGATTCCTACCTTATTGATTTACGGAAAAGATGGTGAATTGATCCGTTCGTACAACCTGCCAGTGGGTGCCCACTTGATGGTTGAAAACGGTGAGAAAATTAAAGCTGGTAAAGTTTTAGTAAAAATACCACGTCGTTCTTCAAAAGCAGGAGATATCACCGGAGGTCTTCCAAGAATTACGGAGTTGTTAGAAGCTCGTAATCCTTCGAACCCGGCTGTTGTTTCTGAAATTGACGGTGTTGTTTCATTTGGTAAGATTAAGAGAGGTAACCGTGAAATCGTAATCGAGTCTAAATTTGGTGAAATCAAGAAATATCTTGTGAAACTTTCAAGCCAGATTCTTGTACAAGAAAATGACTTCGTAAAAGCAGGTATGCCATTGTCTGACGGAGCAATTACTCCAGATGATATCTTGAGAATCCAAGGGCCATCAGCAGTACAACAATACCTGGTAAATGAAATTCAAGAAGTTTACCGTCTGCAAGGGGTAAAAATCAACGACAAGCACTTTGAAGTTGTAATCCGCCAGATGATGCGTAAAGTTCAGGTTCAAGATCCAGGAGATACATTGTTCCTTGAAGATCAACTAATCCATACTAAAGACTTTATCTATGAAAACGATAAACTTTACGGTATGAAAGTGATTGAAGATGCTGGTGATTCTGAAAACCTTAAAGCAGGACAGATCGTTTCTCCTCGTCAATTGCGTGATGAAAATTCACTATTGAAGCGTACGGATAAAAATCAAGTTGTGGCAAGAGATGTTATCACGGCTACAGCGACTCCAGTATTACAAGGTATTACAAGAGCTTCGTTGCAGACTAAATCATTCATCTCTGCGGCATCGTTCCAGGAAACAACTAAAGTATTGAACGAAGCTGCTGTTGCTGGAAAAGTAGACATGCTTGAAGGACTTAAAGAAAATGTTATCGTTGGACACAGAATCCCTGCTGGTACAGGTATGAGAGACTACGATAATGTAATTGTAGGTTCTAAAGAAGAGTATAATGAACTAATGGCTGCAAAAGAAGAATATAATTATTAAGATATGAGCGATTCAAAACAACCACAAGGTCAGATTAATATTGAATTGGATGAAAAAACAGCCGAAGGAATCTATTCCAACTTGGCTATCATCAACCATTCAGCTTCAGAATTTGTATTGGATTTCGTAAGCATTATGCCTGGAATTCCAAAGGCAAAAGTGAAATCGAGAATCGTTTTGACACCGCAGCATGCCAAAAGACTGCTAAAGGCTATAGGAGAAAATATCCATCGTTATGAAAGCGCCCATGGCGAAATAAAAGACACGGAACAACCTCCAATTCCTTTGAATTTTGGTCCTGCCGGACAAGCATAAACAAAAAAGCCTCCTGAATTCAGGAGGCTTTTTTTATTTTGTAAATCTTGTGAGGTGTAAAAGTTTGACCGTTTGTTGTAGTTCAAATGCTTTGGCATAGTATTAGTTTTTAGTGTGAAAGCTCAACCTTCTGCGTACAGTATTACTGAATGGGTTTTGTTGAAAGACAATTCCGGGAATTTCTAAATTGCTTTTTGATTACTATCGTTTAAAGATGAACAAACGATAAATTAAAATATAGCCAAATAGTAAACTCAATAAGAGCTTTAAATATAATTTGAAGTTATTTAAGTCTGAATATTGATAATTAACTTTTCCGTTCATTAATAAAAAGAATACTACGGAAATAAAAATAAATAAAGGAAACTTTATTTTGTTTTTCATGATACAAATTATTAAATGCAATCAACAGCTGCCCATATTGCTCCGGTTACGGCGCCAGTTACAGCGCCGGCTGCTCCGCCAAATATGCAGCCACCAACAGCGCCAGTTGCTGTACCGAGCACAGGGACTGTTACTGTGCCAATTGTAGCACCTGCAATTGCGCCTCCTATACAGCCTGTTATCATCCCTGTTACCAATCCCCTTCCAATTGCCTTGCCTCCAGTTTGTCTTAAACAATCCCAAAAACCAAAAGTTATATATTGGTTATCTCTAATAATTGTAGGTAAATTTTCATAACCGTCATTAATTAGTAGACTATTGTTAACTCCTATCATCATTGAGTTTATCATAAATTTTAAATTGTTTCTGTTAACTTCATCTAAATCCAATCTATCAATATTATTTGAGTACTCTGCAAGTATATCTAAAACTTTATTATCACTTGCCTGACTTAAATCTTTTAATAAAGGCGTTAATGCATCACGATATTTATCATCACACTCTTCACAATTCTCATAAAAAGCAATAAGACTGTCAGTATTTGAAACATCAATACCTTTGCTTCTTATAAATTCGATTGCAGGTTTTTGAATTTTAAGAATTGTAATTTCAAGATTTACAAAATCGCGAGATAATTTTTCCGCTAAGTGACTATTTTTTAGAGTGTTAAATTCAATTGAAGGCTTTCTCAAATGTGATGAAGAATTGTCGTTGAGTTCGTTTTTTGAATTCATTTCCGAATTCTCGTTCTCCTCACTACAAGATGTAACAAATAAAAACATGGTTAAAAAAATCATTGTAATGGCTGATAAAAATATTTTTCTCATGGGTTTAAATAAAAAAGTTCTCTACTCTTTCAAGGATTTTCGAGTTGGTCCTGATACATACATCATATGTGTATTTTTTTTCAAATAAAGGATGAAAAAATTTAAAAGCCACTACACAAATGGGTATAATTTAAGTCTGAATGTAAATTCTATTCTTTTGTGTAGTATCCTATGCATATAGGCCAATCTTTTTAGAGTAATTCATTGTTTACTTTTGGGCTAAAGCAACAACGCTTCTTCAACGTTTTTTATTGAACTTCATCGGATTTATTTTTTTGTAGATAACATTTTCTTTAAGTTTATCTGTGAATTAAAATTTCATTGCAAATACTGGTGATACTACCACATACCAACTAATTGTCCCTAAGGATTAGAGTTAATGTATTAAATTATTTGAGATGAAGATTTTGTATAAAGAATCAAATGCAGTTGGCCGTAATGACAATACAATACTATCAAACAATTCTATTATCAGGTTTTTTGTAGCAATGGTTTTGCTTTTATTGAGCTGTGCGGGCCTTTTTGGCTAAAGAGATTAACAGAGACTATTATAAAGATTTTTAGTAAGTAAAAATACTCTTCTTCCTATTTTTTTAAATTAGTGATGGGGAGTTTTTTTATGCCCTAACAGAATGTTTTTGTTTGATTATGATGAATGTTTTTTTTAGTAATAGATTGGAGTTGAAATAAATAAATCACCAAAATTTATCTAAAAGTTATGCATTTGTTGTAATGAATTTAAGTTGATATATATTGCTGAAAGTGTGTAAAAAAGAGCCCTTTTTTTGATTATATCAGATAATTTTACCGTTGTTCATAAATTTTTTCTTGAAATATTAATTTTGTGTTAAATATTATATTAATTTTCCGCGTTGATTGAATCGCATTTTTTTATGCAAATTATAAAAGATATTTTAAAGGATTGGTAAAATCCTTTAAAGGCTTTTTTGTCTGTTATAATATGAGTTTCAATTAACAGATGTTCTTACTTTATTTTTAATCAATTTACTTAAACTATGATGAATTATTACACTCTTTCGAGTTTTAGAAAACCATCTAAACTCAGAAAAGGGATTGAGAATTTGGCTGACCCCCGGCCTGATTCTATTTCTCACGGAGCTAAGCCGACATGGATTAGCTTGTTTTTGATAGTCATGTTAATGGCTATGAATCATTCAGTTTGGGCCCAGAACTCGGCAAATTACACGTTTGCCACTTCCACTACAGGTTCGCTGGCACTTGATATGAATGGCGGAGCCGTTGATATGAGTACAGGAACGACGCAGTTGATAGGTGCTGGTCTTGACGCAACAGCTTCGGCCGTTACCAATATTGGATTTGACTTCCACTTTATGGGAAACAGGTTTACCCAGTTTTCGGTTCAGGAAGATGGAATCTTGCAATTGGGTGCAACCGCTGCGCCAACCAATACTTATTCAATCAATGGTGGTTCAGCGACTTCTCCAAGACTTTCAGCTTTTAATGCTGATTTAAGAACGGGTTTGACCACAGGAAAAGTTCATTACAAAGTATCAGGTACGGCACCCAACAGGGTTTTGGTAGTTGAATTTGCGAACATGCAACTTTTTTATACTTCAACTACAAGTGTGGCAGCAAATTCTACATGGCAGATGAGACTTTATGAAAAAGGTAATGTGGAATATGTTTATGGAAGTATGTCTGCCGTAGATATAGGAACTACAGCTGGTAATAGAGCTCCTTCTATTGGTTTTGCTATAGGAACTGCAACAGGAAGTTTCGCTTCAGTTTTGTATGCTGGAAATACTGTTTCTGTAACGAATCCATATGCGGCCAATCCAACTGTAGCTGCTTTAGGAGCTATTGCTAATTTGAATTCTTCTGCAGATGGAAGCAGAAGAGTTTACCAGTTTATTCCTCCAGGAAATCCTGGTAATGCACTAGCTACACTTATTCCACCTCCTACATTTTTGTCTTTTTCAAGTGTTGGTGGAGGATCAATGATATTGAATTGGGCAGAATCTTCTCCAAACATAGATGTAGTAAAATACATAATTTTAAGATCTTCAGATGGTGGAGCTACTTACACGCAGGCTGGTACTGCAAACGTAGGAACGACTACATACAATGCAACGGGTCTAACACCAAGTACTACTTACTCATGGCGTATTTACGCAATTAGTGAAGGAGGAAAAAGTACAAACTTAGATGCTATTCAGGCAACAACTCCTCCAGGAACATATACTTCTATTGTATCAGGAAACTGGAATTCTGCGGCAACTTGGGATGCAGGCAGTGTTCCTAATTCTTTTGATAATGCAGTAATTTCTGTAGGAACAACTGTTGCAGTTGATGCGACAGGTTTATCTATAAATAATCTTTCAGTTGAAGGAACTTTAGGTTATGGAGCTACACCTACAAACTTTACAGTTAACAATAACCTGACTGTAGCACTTGGTGGAGTCTTGAATGTTTATAATGGAACTACAGGAAAAACACTTACAGTCACTGGAAATATCGTAAACAATGGTATGATTGATGTTTCTGTAGGAACAACTACGGCGGGTACGTTAACATTAAATGGAACAGTTCCACAAACAGTAAGTGGTTTGGGAGGCTTTACCACAGGTGTTATCAGAAACCTTACATTTAGTAATACTGATGCTGTGGCTACACCTAACATCACTTGGCTTATCAATGATGTTAAGGTTGCATATAACTTAAACCTTACAGGGGCCAGAATTAATTTAGGTACCAATAAAATGACTTTCGGTGCTGGTGCTGCAGGTAATACCTTAACGGCTCCGGTTGGTACAGGATTCTTGCCTGGAGCCAAGTTTTCTAGATGGTGGACTGCTGCTGCAACCGGAACGACTATTGCCGTAGCAACTGATCCTACGAATTCAACAAGTAGATACCCATTTATTAATAGTGCTGGTGCAAACAGAGCCATGTATATTACAAAAACCAATGCAACAGGCGCTGTTGCAGGTGAATTAGCCGTAATATATAATGATGCTTCAGGCATTACCACTGGTTTGTCAGTTGCTGACGGTGCTTATACAGTAAACGATAGATATAATGGAAACTGGGTAGTTTCTAATGAAGGAACTCCTATTAGTTCAAGTTCCTATACTGTTGTTTTACTTGCCCAAAATGCATTCCCTGCATTGCTAAACGGAAATGCAAGAGTTATGTTTGCCAATGCGGCTATCGGAGGTGCTCACCAAAATGGTACGACTACTCCTGGAGCGCAAAGAATTACAGTATCTCAGGCAGATCTTCTTTCAGGTCCTTTGTATATAGGTGTTGCATCTTCTGATATTCCATTTATTTCTGTTGCTAACGGGAACTGGACTGCTCCTGCAACATGGAACAAAAATGCGGTGCCAGGTGCTTCTGATACGGTAACGATTGCAAATAATACAAACGTGACTTTAGATGGTGTAAATGCTATCTCAGGTTTGACAGTGGCAACTGGAGGTACATTAACAGCTGCAACTGGAGCTCTTAGCTTTACATCACTTACAAATAATGGTACGGTAAACATTTCTGGAGTTTCTTCTTTGACAGCTTCTACTACAGTTGCAAATAATAACATAATGAGTGTTACTGGTGGTAGCTTGAATGTTACCGGAGCAAGTACTACAGGTATTACGAATGGAGCAACTGCTACACTTACAGTTGGCGGCGGAACAATTAATTTGTCGGCTTCTGGAGCAAATAACCGTACTTTCTCAAACAGTGGAACTATGACAGTTACATCTGGAACCGTAAATGTTTTTGGTAACATGATTCATAATGGTGGTTCTACTTTTAATCAAAGCGGTGGAAATATCAATATTGATGGAAATGATGCTGGAAATGCTGCTAATTCTGTAGCTTCAGGAACAAATTTATTAAACATTACTGCAAACGCTGTTGCTAACTTGTCTTTAACAGGAGGTACAATTACTATTGTCGATCCTCCTCAAAGTTCAAGTACTTCAACATATTCATTGAGAGTTTCTCAAGGTGGAGCATACAATTCGGCTGGAGCTAACCATACTTTCAGATTTGGAGATGGTATATCGAATGATAGCAGTACTACGGGAAGTAACGGATTCTACGTATATCTTTTCCAAGGAGGTTCTAATTATGGTTTAGGAAATGTTACTGTAGATGCTGGAACTATCGGAACAAACAGATTTGTGAGAACAACTTCTACTGTGGCAATTAAAGGTAACTTGAATATTATATCAGGTGAATACCAAATGGGAAGCGCGAACCATTTAGCAGGAAACCTTATTAATAACGGAATCCTAACAGCAGGAAGTGCATTAAATATTAATGACTATAATGGTGCTGCTGTAGCATCTACAAATGCTCAGACTATTTCTGGAGCAGGTGTTTTCAGAAATGCAGCAACTACTCCTACTGCTAATTTGACATCGTTAACAGTTAATAATACAAGCACAACAGGATTAACTTTAGACGTTCCTCTTACTGTTAGTGGTACATTAACGCTTACAAGCGGAAAAGTTAATACTACTAACGTTAACTTGTTAACGTTAGGAACAACCACAGCTGGTGGAACATTAACAGGAGGAAGTGCTACTGCTTATGTAAACGGGCCGTTGGCTAGAACTATAATTAGTGGTAATTCAAATACAGCATACCAGCATTTCCCAGTTGGAAAAGCTGCTTATGCACCAATTTGGTTAGCTCCGGCTACTACAGCAGTTTCTAACATTAAAGCTGAAGCTTTTGATTCTAATGCAGGTACGGCAGATGTAAGTTTGCTTAATTTGTCTGCAACAAGAAGATGGGAAATTCCTTTAATGTCTGGAACGATTAATGACATGAATGTAAGATTAGGAGATGCTTCAATTGTAAGCACAAGTATCCCGGTTCAGGCTCTTACTCCTGCAGGTGTGTATACAAATGCTTTTGGAAGTATTGCTACTTATGTAGCAGGAACTGCTGGAGCTCCTAATACTACACAGTCTAATCTGCCTATTTCGGCTGCAAATTTCACAGGATATATCTCTTTTGCAGATTCTAATTCTTGTAGTGGTACTCCAAATCCAGGAAATACTGTAGCTTCTGCTACTTCAATTTGTGTTGGTGCTTCAGTAGCGCTAAGCTTGCAAAATGCGATTTCAGGTTCAGGAGTTACTTACCAATGGAAGAGCTCTACAGACGGAACTGTTTATACTGATATTGCAGGAGCTAACGGACCTACTTTAACTGTAGCGCCAGCAGTATCTACTTATTATGAGTGTGTAGTGACTTGTTCTGCGGGTCCTGCTATAGGAACTTCAACTCCTGTGCATATTGTTTTCACTCATCAGGTTGCAACAAATACGCCAGCGACACGTTGTGGAACAGGAACTGTTCAGTTAGCAGCTACGCCAAGTACAGGTGCTACTATCAATTGGTATGCTGCAGCAACCGGAGGTGTTGTACTAGCAACTGGAAATACTTTTACAACTCCGTCGATTTCTGCAACAACAACTTATTATGCTTCTGCTGAAGTGTCTACTCCTCCTGCGACTAATATATTAGGTGCTGGAGCAACAACGTCATCTTCTACAGCGCAATCTTTCTTCCCTGGAAGTTGGGGAGGAACTAAGACTCAGTATATCATTAGAGCATCTGAGCTTAATGCTGCAGGTTTTTCAGGGATATCTAATCTGAGTAGTTTAGGATTTGAGCCTACAGTTTCAGGTCAGACTTACCAAGGGTTTACTGTACAAATAGGACATACAACAGCGGTGACAGCTCCAACAGCCACTTTTATTAGTACAGGACTAACGCAGGTATATTTAGGAACTGGAGCAAATGGTGGATTTACACCAGTATCTAATGCAGTGAATACATTAGCTTTTGGAACGGGTGCAGGTTCATCTCCAATGTTCGTTTGGGATGGTAGCTCTAATATTGTTGTTACGATTTCATGGAGTAGCGTTCCAAGCGCTACAACTGCTACGGCTACGGCTATGAAAGTAGACGATGTAGGGTTTGTGGCCTCGGCATACAGACAAAGAGACAGTTTCACTCCGGCAGCGATGTTGGCTGAAACTGATGTGAATGCTACAGGTACTTTCAGACCTAAATTTTTAATCAACGGACAATCTATTTGTTCTTCACCTAGAATTCCTGTTGTTGCTACTGTAACGACTGCGCCAGTTCTTACCTTGAGTGGTAATCCTGCTGCTGTTTGTGGTGGACAACCTACTGCTGCAGTAACGATTACTGCGGGTGCTGCTGATTATGATACATATACATGGTCGCCTTCTACAGGTGTTTCTGGAAATGCTGGTACAGGATGGACATTTAGCCCATCTGCAACTACTGCATATACACTTACTGCTAATAATACTGCAACAGGCTGTTCTGCTGTAGTAATAGTAAATGTTGCTGTAAACCCAACACCTTCTGCAATTACTGTAATGCCTACCACACCTACAGTTTGTGCAGGTAGTCTTCAGCAATTGACAGTGTCAGGAGCAGGGTATTCTGTTCTTTCTGGTGCAGGTACAACTACATCTGGATCTAGTTCTACTTCAGCAACATTAGGACCAAACCCATTACAGGCTTATTATGGAGGTACAAAACAACAGTGGATTTATACTGCTGCTGAATTGACAGCCTTAGGTTTTATTCCAAATACGACTATTAATGGTATAAAACTAGAATTGGTTACAGCTAACACTACTTATGCTCTTAACAACCTTGTTGTAAAAATGAAAAACTCTGCTACGGCAAGTTTTGCTTCAAATACATCATGGGAAACAGGCATGACAACAGTTAAGAATGCTGCTAGTTATACTCCGGTAGTAGGATTGAATAGTTTTGTGTTAGATACTCCTTTTACTTGGAACGGTACTGACAACTTGGTTATTGAAATGAACTATAGTAACAATAATGGTGGTAATACAACTACCTATAATACGGCTAAGCATAGTCCTACAGCTTTTGTAAGTACTATTTTTTACAGATCAGACAATGTATCTGTGGCTTTAATGGATGCTTATGCAATGGCTGCAACCTATACATATAGTGCTAGAACTGATATTACGTTCGACTTATCGCATACAATAACGTGGACATCAACAGGAACGGGTGATTTATTCACTGATGCGGCTGGTACGGTTCCTTATGTGGCAGGAAGCCCTTCTGTAAGAGTTTACGCTAAACCGTTAACAAATACAACGTATACTGCTACAGCTACAGTTGGAACTTGTTCTTCGACTAACAGCACTCTAGTAACAGTTACACCAAGCGTAACTCCAAACTTTGCTCAAATCGGAACAATTTGCCAGACATCTACGGCGCCAACACTTGCTACGACTTCTCCAAACGGAATTACCGGAACATGGTCTCCTGCAACGGTTAATATGACTACAAGCGGAAGTTATGTGTTTACTCCTGCTGTTGGACAATGTGCTACAACTCAAACATTGAATGTTGTTATTACTCCGGCAACTACTCCTAATTTTGCTCCAATTGCGGCTATATGCCAAGGATCAACAGCTCCAACATTGGCGACAACGTCTCCAAATGGAGTTACAGGAACGTGGAGCCCTGCAACAATTAGCAATACAGCTAGTGGAAGCTACGTGTTCACTCCAACTGTTGGACAGTGTGCTGCAACTCAAACGTTGAATGTAACGGTAACAGTTACTCCAGCTCCAACAGGTGCTTCTCCACAAGATTTCCCTGCAGGTTCAACTTTGGCTAGTTTCGCAGTTACTGGTACTGGAATTATCTGGTATGATTCAAGCACATTAGGAAACGTATTGCCAGCTACAACTCCAATAGTTTCTGGAACTACTTATTATGCTTCTCAAACAGTGGGAGGTTGCGAAAGTATTCAGAGATTACCAATAGTAGCAGGTACAGCACTTAATGTAGACGGTTTCGATAATGCAAACTTTAAGTACTATCCAAACCCTGTCAACAATATCTTAACTGTATCTTATAGCGAAGCCATAACAGGTCTTAAGCTTTATAATATGGTAGGTCAGCAGCTGATTACTAGATCAGTAAATGCAAATGAAACACAAATTGATATGTCTCATTTGCCAGCAGGATCTTACTTATTAGAAGTATCTGCAGGCAGCAAGTCTAAGATGGTTAAACTATTGAAAAATCAATAATCAGTTTTATTGATATAAAATGAAAAGCCTCCTTCGGGAGGCTTTTTTTGTTTGGAAAAAGTTATAAGAAAGTAAAATTTCTAATTTTAACGAAGAATTTTATTGTTAAAAATATATTTTATAATCGCTTAAAGTTCAATTAGTTCGATGAATTGCATAAAATGTTAATTCTTAACAAAAAGATAATGCAATTGTTTAATATTTTATTAACGAATCCTTAACTTTGTGAAAAACAAATTCATAATGAAAAAAACTTTACCCTTCACTTTTTTACAGACACTGATGATTTTGGTGTTTGGATTATTTTTTAATGTTGCTTGGGGGCAAACATTAGTTGCAGGATGGACATTTGATAACACTGATGCCGCTCCAAGTACACCTAAGGTGGTAGCTGCAAATATTGGAAGCCAAACCTCTGCTACAATATATGCAGATGGGACAAATGGTTCATCTAATTGGCTGTCTACAGCTTCAAATCCTGAATTAACCAGTTTTGCTGGATCGACAGTAAATGATCCTAGAACGACTCCAAATGCAGGAAGCGCATATTCAATAGCTAATAGTAGTGCAAATTCGAAAAGAATCATATTAAAAGTTTCAATGACCGGATATGAAAACCCTATATTGAGCTTTAGTACAAGAGGTACTTCAACAGGATTTTCTACACATCAGTGGGCTTGGAGTGTTGACGGAGTGGTATTTACAAATTTTGGGACCAATACGGCTGTAACTTCTGGAACATTTCTTATTAGAACACTGGATTTATCTGCCATTAATGCGGTTGATAATGCCGCTAATTTGTATTTAAGATTAACAGTTTCCGGAGCATCGAATACTTCTGGGAATAATAGGCTTGACAATATATTAATTGAGGCAACTCCAACTTCCACAACATGGAACGGAACGGCTTGGTCAAACGGAACACCAACTTCTTCTGTTGATGCTACTATAGCAGGAAACTACTCTACAGGAGCAGCAGCTCCACAAGGTGAGTTTACAGCTAAATCATTAACCATTAACTCAGGTATATTTACAGTAGCATCCGAAACATCATTGACTGTTGAAAATGCAATTGCTAATAATGCAGGTTCAAACAATTTTATTGTTGAGAACAACGCAAATTTGATTCAGACGAATCATGTTTTGAATATAGGATCAATTAAAGTAAAAAGAAATAGCAATCCATTATATCGTTTTGATTACACCTTATGGTCTTCTCCGGTAGTAGGTCAAAATTTAAAAGCTTTCTCTCCGGCAACGCTTTCAAATAGATTTTATACTTACAATACTGGAGCGGGTACAAATGGTGAATACGAAGCTGTTTTTCCTCCACAAATTGAAGCAATTTATAACTTCGTAGAAGGTAGGGGATACCTGATCAGAACTCCTGATTCACATCCGGCCTTTGTTGAGGGTAATCCTGGAACTGTCATCAATGCAGAATTTACTGGAATTCCATTCAATCAAAGCGTAAATGTGCCGCTTTCAAATGCCACAACCGGTTTTAACCTTGTTGGAAACCCATATCCATCTGCAATTTCTATTGCACAATTATTTTCTGCTAATACTAATGCAATTGATGGGACTATCTGGTTCTGGAGAAAAAGAAATGGCGCAGCCGGAAGCGGTTATGCTACTTCAACAGGAATGGGTGTGACAAGTGCACAATCAGAAGCTGCTGCTCTAAATCCAAATGGTGTGATTGGTGCTGGTCAAGGATTTTTTGTAAAAGTAAAATCGGGAGCTACTCAAAATACATTGAATTTTGGCAACGCGCTTCGTTCAACAACAACAGGAGGAGCATTCTTTAGAAATTCTAATGCAAATCAAGTAGAAAGACACAGAATCTGGTTGAACCTTTCTAATAGCACTGATGTTGTCGGACAAACTTTGTTAGGTTATATGACAGGTGCTACTTCAGGAATCGATTATGGTATTGAAGGTAGCTATTTTAACGATAGTGCTATAGCATTCACTTCTTATATTGACAATAAGGAATTTGCAATTCAGGGAAGAAGCCTTCCATTTACAACTGATGACGTTGTTCCAATGAGCTTCAAGACAGATGTTGCAGGAAACTATACTATTGCAATCGATCATGTTGATGGACTTTTTGCAGGCAGTCAGGAAGTTTTTGTAAAAGATAATGTTACGGGACAGCTTCATAATCTTAAGTCAGGTGCTTATTCATTTGTTTCTGAAACAGGTGTGTTTAATAATCGTTTTGAGATTGTTTACAGAGCTGCGCTTGGTGTTAAGGTACCTACAATTTCTTCTAACAATATTGTAGCATACAAACAAAATGGTTCTTTGGTTATTAATTCCGGAAATTATATTATGGAGAATATAGAGCTTTATGATATGAGTGGTCGTCTTATTTATACAAAAAATAATATCGATACTTCTTCTGCTATAATAGCTAATCTTCCAATTGCGAATCAGGTTTTGATTGTGAAAATTACTACCGCTGAAAATGGAACCGCTAACAAAAAAATCGTTTACTAATACTCCCATCAGATATGAAAAACTCAATTACAACAAAAATATCCAGCCTGTTACTTTTATTATTCATAAGCACGGCATCTTTTGCACAAAATCCAACGGAAGCGCCGGACGATGAAGATGTAACGCCAGCACCTATCAACGATTATGTTGTGCCGATGCTTTTGGCAGGTGTGATCTTAGGTTACACTTTTATTAAAGGAAAAGCAAAAAGAGCTTAAATTATAATATCAAAAACAAAAAAGGCTGTACAATCGTACAGCCTTTTTTTATTAATGATTTTGAATCTAATCGAATTCTGAAGTAAAAAACAATTTTACGGTTGGATATTTGTTTTGCGTCATCTGTATCGTAAAATCAGAATCGGCTAAGAATACCAACTGCCCGTATTTGTCATGAGCCAAAAACTTTTGCTTAATACGTTTAAATTCTTTGAATTCTTCATTTCTGGCATCGTCAGGTTTTACCCAGCAGGCTTTATGTACCGGGAAGTTTTCATACGAACATTTAGCTCCGTATTCGTGTTCTAGTCGGTACTGGATAACTTCATATTGAAGGGCTCCCACAGTTCCAATTACTTTTCTGTTATTCAGTTCCAGAGTGAAAAGTTGAGCCACACCTTCATCCATTAGCTGGTCGATTCCTTTTTCAAGCTGCTTTGATTTCAATGGATCAGCATTGTTGATATAGCGAAAGTGTTCCGGCGAAAAGCTAGGGATTCCTTTAAAGCTCATCAATTCGCCTTCTGTTAGCGTATCTCCAATCTTAAAGTTTCCAGTATCATGAAGTCCTACAATATCGCCTGGATAAGAGATATCGACGATTTCTTTCTTCTCTGCAAAAAATGCATTAGGACTTGAGAATTTTAAAGTTTTATTCTGGCGGACATGAAGATAAGGCTTGTTTCTTTCAAATGTACCGGATACGATTTTAACAAAAGCCAATCTGTCTCTGTGTTTAGGGTCCATATTGGCGTGGATTTTAAATACAAATCCAGATAATTTAGTTTCGTACGGATCAACCAGTCTTGTTTCTGATTCTTTTGGTCTTGGAGACGGTGCAATTTCTATAAAACAATCCAAAAGTTCACGAACTCCGAAATTATTCAGGGCAGAACCAAAGAATACAGGTTGCAGCTTTCCTTCAAGATAGGCTTCCCTGTTGAATTTTGGATAAACTTCATCAATCAGTTCCAGTTCTTCACGCAATTTATCGGCCGGTTTTTGACCAATGATTTTTTCCAATTCAGGATTTTGTACGTCAGAAAAAGCAATGGTTTCTTCTATGTTTTTACGGCTGTCACCGCTAAAAAGATTGATGTTTTTCTCCCATAAGTTGTAGATTCCTTGGAAATCATAACCCATTCCAATCGGGAAACTTAATGGTGTAACCGTTAATCCTAATTTCTGTTCCACTTCATCCATCAAATCGAAAGCATCTTTTCCTTCTCGGTCTAATTTATTGATGAAGACAATCATCGGAATATTTCTCATTCGGCAAACAGCAACTAATTTTTCTGTCTGTTCCTCAACTCCTTTTGCTACGTCAATAACAACAATAACACTGTCAACGGCTGTAAGCGTTCTATAAGTATCTTCTGCAAAATCCTTGTGTCCCGGTGTATCAAGAATGTTGATTTTTTTATCCTTATAATTGAATGCCAAAACAGAGGTTGAAACCGAGATTCCTCTCTGGCGCTCGATTTCCATAAAGTCGGAAGTGGCACCTTTCTTGATTTTGTTGTTCTTTACGGCCCCGGCTTCCTGAATTGCGCCTCCAAACAAAAGTAATTTTTCTGTCAGCGTTGTTTTTCCGGCATCGGGATGCGAAATAATCCCAAAAGTTCTTCTTCTTTCTATTTCTTTTTGAAAACTCATATCCTGTATAAAAATGGACTGCAAAAATACTATTTATTCAACAAATAATCAGCGTATAATAATAACAAGAAATTGGAGTTATGCTTTTTATTAAATACGACTCCTTAATACATGAAAATATCGCTAATAATTTGTTAATAAATTTTTGTTAATACTAAGGCCCGTACTTGTTTAATGCGTTTGAATTGTTACTTTTGTTGATTGCTATC
Organism: Flavobacterium sp. 28YEA47A; assembly: GCF_041262125.1. Taxonomy (NCBI): domain Bacteria; kingdom Pseudomonadati; phylum Bacteroidota; class Flavobacteriia; order Flavobacteriales; family Flavobacteriaceae; genus Flavobacterium; species Flavobacterium sp. 28YEA47A. The sequence continues at coordinate 264,583 of NZ_JBGCCI010000003.1, read as the reverse complement.
CAGGCGTTAAATTAATTCCAACTTATAGAATTTACATAATGAACTTAAAACAATTGTTCTTCGGAGTACTGCTTTCCGCAAGTTTTACGAGTTTCGCTCAAAACAACAATAAGGAAGTTTTATTTACAATTGATGATAAACCTTATTACACAGACGAATTTGCAAGGGTTTATAACAAAAATATTGATCTCGTAAAAGACGAATCCCAGAAAGATCTGAATCAATATCTTGACTTATTTGTCGGTTACAAGTTGAAAATTAATAAAGCCAATAAGCTGGGACTTCAAAATGGCCAGGCCTATCAGGCGGAGTTAAAATCATACAGAAACCAACTTTCAAAAAACTATCTTACCGATTCTAAGGTTACACATGAACTTATCGAAGAGGCTTACCAAAGATCTTTAAAAGAAATCAAGGCAGCCCATATCTTGTTTATGGTAGATGAAAATGCTTCTCCGGAAGATACTTTAAAAGCATATAAGAAAGCCGTTGAGGTTAGAGAAAAAGCTCTAAAAGGAGAAAATTTCGGGGAACTTGCCGTTAAATATTCTGAAGATCCTTCTGCAAAAGAAAATAAAGGAGAATTAGGCTATTTTTCAGTTTTCAGAATGGTATATCCATTTGAATCAGCTGCCTATAAAACTCCAAAAGGACAAGTGTCAAAAATTGTAAGAACCCGTTTCGGTTACCATTTGATAAAAGTAGAAGATATCAGAGACAACCGCGGAGAGCTTACGGTTGCCCATATCATGATCCTAAAGCCAAATAACCAAAATCCTGAAGAAGCTGAAAAAGCAAAGGCTACCATTCAGGATATTTATAAAAAACTACAACAGGGCGAAAACTTCGAAAGCCTTGCTAAACAATTTTCTCAAGACAAATCATCTGCTTCAAAAGGAGGAATGCTAAACCGTTTCGGTTCAGGCCAGCTAAGTTCTGAAGAATTTGAAGATGCTGCATTTGCATTAAAAAAACCAAATGATTATTCAGCTCCGGTAGAAAGCAATTTCGGATGGCACATCATCAAGTTAATTGAAAGACATCCGGTTAAAACATCTCAGGAAATGCAGTCGGAATTGGATAATAAAATCAGAAAAGACGAACGTTCAAGGCTGATTACGAATTCATTGACTGAAAAGCTGAAAAAGAAATACTCAGTCAAAAGAAATGACAAGTTATTTGCGGCGATTACAAAAACCGTAAATGATAAATTCTATACTGGCGAATGGAAACTTCCGGAAAATATGAAGCCTTTTGAAGGTAACCTGGTTACAATCGATAATAAGGCAATCTCAGGAGAAGAGTTTCTTAAATATCTGGCTACACAACAAAGAGGTGAAAATACAATCAGACCAATCAGCAAATTGGTAGACAAAAAATATCAAGAATATGTTGATGTAAAAGTCAATGAATTGTACAATAACAATCTTGAAAACGAATTCCCTGATTTTGCTGCCGTAATGGAAGAATACCGTGACGGTTTGTTGCTTTTTGATCTGATGGAAAAAGAAATCTGGGAAAAAGCAAAAACAGATACAATCGGATTGCAGAATTTTTATGAAGCCAGAAAAAACAATTACCGTTGGGGGAACAGGCTAGATGCTCTGGTTCTTTCTTCAACGAAAAAAGATATGGCAAAACAGGCACAAAAATTATTAAAGCAAGGAAAATCGGCTGAATTCATTAAAGAAAAATTCAACCTGAACGGTAAAGTTGAGATAATGTCGAATGCCGGAATTTTTGATGAAAACAGTGATGCTTTGCCAAAAGGTCTTGAAAAGAAAGACGGAGTTTCCGGAATCATAAAAGAAGGTGAGTACTATTTTGTTGTGAAAATAAACAAACACCTTCCGGAAGGTCCAAAAACGCTTGAAGAAGCTAAAGGTAAAGTTGTGAACGATTACCAGCAATATCTTGAAGAAAAATGGGTTGGCGATTTGAAGCAGGAATTTAAAGTGGATGTACATCAGCCTGCTTTTGAGAAAGTGAAAAAGCAGATCAAGTCATAAATGAAGAAGTATGCGGTCATAGGATTGCTATCGCTTCTTGCTTCATGCAGTTATTTTAAGCCGGAAGCAAAACCGCAAGCAATTGCAAGAGTAAATGATTCGTATTTGTTTAAGGATGAAATCAAGGATCTGGTGCCACCCGGAACGTCAAAAGAAGACAGTATTGTTATTGTCAGGAATTTTATCGACCGCTGGGCATCACAAAAATTGATGATGGATGCGGCAGAAATTAATTTGAGTACTGATAAACAGGCAGAATATAATGAACTGATCAGGCAATATAAAATTGATCTTTACACGAAAGGCTATTTAGAAGAATTGGTGAAAACTACTGTAGATACAGTAATCACAGAAGCGGAACTAAAAGAATATTATAAGCAGAATAAAGAAAATTTCAAGACGGACGGAACTCTGGTAAAATTGCGATATATCAATTTGCCAAAAGACCATCCGAAATTTCAGACCATAAAAAGCAAGTTTTTTGACTATAGAAAATCAGACAAGAAATTTTGGGACACGTATGGAATGCAGTTCAAAAGTTTTGTGTTGAACGATTCCGTTTGGGTTGAAATGAATCAGGTATACAGAAAGCTGCCTTTCATTACTCCGGACAACAGGTCGCAGTATATTTCAGCTGGAAAAACAATAGAAAAACAAGACTCTTTGGAGGTTTATCTTGTAAAAGTCACAAATGTTCTGGACAAAAATCAAATAAGTCCGTATGAGTATATAAAACCGACGTTAGAACAGGTGATTTTAAACAAAAGAAAATTAGAATTAATAAAAAAAATTGAAAAAGACATTACTGATGATGCCATTAAAAATGAGAAGTATGAAATCTATAATTAAGAATGCCTGCCTGATTTTTGGCTTTGCAGTATTTTTTAATGCTGCGAATGCACAGGAAATCATTCAGAACGATACCGTAAAGAAAGTCGTTCCGAAACCTGTGAGCCAGAAACAGAAAATAGACGGAGTAATTGCCGTTGTAGGAGATTATGTGATTTTAGACTCTGATATTGATATTGCATATATTGAAATTGCAAACCAGGGCAACCCAACAAAAGACATTACAAGATGTCAGCTGCTAGGTAAATTACTGGAAGATAAATTATATGCGCATCAGGCTGTTCAGGATAGTATTGTTGTGACCGATGCTGAAATCAACAATATGATGCAGGAAAGAATCGATGCTTTTGTAGAGCGTGCAGGTTCGATGGAAAAATTGCTGAAAATTTATAATAGACCAAATGAAGAAGAGTTCAGAACCTATTTTTTCGATATCTTGAAAATGGGCAAGCTGACTACTGAAATGAGAAATAAAATTATTGAAAATGTCGAAATTACACCGGAAGAAGTAAGGACATTCTTTAAGAAATTCCCAAAAGAAGAATTGCCACAGATAGGAGCTGAAATTGAAGTGTCACAAATCGTGATCAATCCGGTAGTTACTAAAGAAGAAAGACAAAAAGTAATCGACAGGCTGAACGAATTTAGAAACGATGTAATGGCCGGAAATGGAAGTTTCTTCAGTAAGGCCGTTCTATACAGCAAAGATGAAGGAACAAAGTCTAACGGCGGTTTCATGCGTGTTAACAGAAAGACGAATCTGGTCAAGGAATTTAAGGAAAGAGCTTTTAGTCTTGAAGAAGGGCAAATCTCAGAACCTTTTGAAACGGAATACGGCTGGCATATTATTTTGGTAGAAAAAATACGCGGACAGGATGTTGATTTAAGACACATACTGTTGATTCCAAAAATATCGGAAGAAGCCATGCAAGAAGCAAAAGACAAGATCATCGGAATCAGAAATAAAATTGTTAATGGCGAAATTTCATTTGCAGAAGCGGCCAGAAATTCTTCAGATGAGAAAGAAACTAGAGCCAATGGGGGAGTGTTAATCAATCCTCAAACACTTGATCCTCGTTTTGACTTGACTAAAATGGATCCATCACTTTATGTGCAGGTTTCTGACCTTCGTGAAGGACAGGTGTCACAGCCAATTGTTGACGAAGACAGATTAGGGCGCAAAACCTATAAACTGATTACGGTTACAAAACGTTATGATGCTCACATCGCTGACTATGCACAGGATTATATAAAAATCAAAGATTTGGCTTTAAAAGAAAAGCAAATCCAGGCAATCAGCAAATGGACAGAAGAAAAAATCAAGGAAACATACATCAAGATTAATGGGGAATACAGAAATTGTACTTTTGTAAACAACTGGCTTAAGAAGTAATTTGTGCCTTTAAATCAAATCGAAATTTTTAATAACCAAACAATTATAGAATGTCAGACGTTGCTGCAATACAGAATCTGGTTCAGAAAAGAATAGAGCTAAAAAAGGAAATCTCAAAAATAATTGTAGGGCAGGAAGTAGTGGTAGACCAAATCTTGCTAAGTATTTTTTCCGGAGGACACGCCCTTTTGGTTGGAGTTCCGGGATTAGCAAAGACTTTAATGGTCAATACGATTTCTCAGGCTCTTGGATTGGATTTCAAACGTATTCAGTTTACGCCGGATTTGATGCCTTCTGATATTCTTGGAAGTGAAATTCTCGATGAAAACCGTCAGTTCAAATTTATAAAAGGGCCTATTTTCTCCAATATTATTTTGGCTGATGAGATTAACAGAACACCGCCTAAAACGCAGGCAGCCCTTCTGGAAGCTATGCAGGAAAGAGCGGTAACAATAGCCGGACAGCATTATAAATTGTCTTTGCCGTATTTTGTACTCGCAACCCAAAACCCAATTGAACAGGAAGGAACCTATCCGCTTCCGGAAGCACAGCTTGACCGTTTTATGTTTGCTATAAAATTAGACTATCCGTCATTTTCTGAAGAAGTACAAGTTGTAAAAAGTACTACAACAGATCAGACAGAAAAAATAAATCCACTTTTCACAGCGCAGGAAATTATCGATTTTCAACACCTGATTCGTCGTATTCCTGTAGCAGACAATGTTATTGAGTATGCAGTAACGCTGGTAAGTAAAACACGTCCGGATAATTCACTGTCAAATGATTATGTGAAAAACTATTTAGACTGGGGAGCAGGACCGAGAGCTTCTCAAAACTTAATACTGGCTGCCAAAGCTCATGCTGCCTTTAACGGAAAGTTTTCTCCGGATATTGAAGATGTAAAAGCAGTAGCAACCGGTATTCTTCGTCACAGGATTATCAAGAACTACAAAGCGGATGCTGAAGGAATTTCGGAAGAAATGATTATCCAAAAATTAATGTAAGCACTGCAAAATTTATATTCTGTAGAAGCTATTCATGATTTGTATTTCTATATTTGAAAGAAATACAAACACCTTGCTGAAACAACAATTACACAATCCACAACGCATTTTCGGTTTGGATCTTATGAGAGCCGTAGCCATACTCATGGTGTTAAGCTCGCATTGTCTTTGGATTTATCCCGAAAGTAATAGTTTTATTGCGCAGCTTTTAAAATTGTTTGGTTTTTTAGGCGTTGAAATTTTCTTTGTTCTCAGTGGTTTCCTTATCGGAAGAATTCTGCTACAATCATACCTCAAAGAAGACTTTTCCTTTTCACATGCCAGGAATTTTTTAAAAAGAAGATGGTTCAGGACATTTCCAAATTATTTTCTGATTCTACTGATTAATATACTCATAGCGGCTATTATAGGTTATAAAATAGAGTCGTTGTGGAAATATTTCTTTTTTATTCAGAATTTTAATAAGGCCATGCCTGCTTTTTTTCCTGAATCCTGGAGCCTTTCAGTAGAAGAATGGGCTTATATCGTCTTGCCGCTGTTCTTAGTGTTGGCAGGACTTTTTATAAAGCCTAAAAATAAATCAAAATTCTTTGCGATTCTTTTGGTTTTTTTGGCGGTGTTTTCCCTCTGGGCAAAATTTTCGTGTTACAAAAACACACTCAATATCAATATGGACGTTTGGAACACGTCTTTAAAAGCAGTAGTGATTTACCGTCTTGATGCTATTTTTTATGGTGTATTGGCAAGCTGGTTCTATTGTCGGCGTCATAACTTTTGGAAAAAAAATAAGTCAGTTTTTTTGGTAATGGGGATTTTATGTTTCCTCTTTATAACTTTCGGAATAGGTAAAATAGGTTTCACGCCTGAAGGACAAAATAGGTTTCTCTATATTGCCTATCTTCCCATCGTTTCTATCTCCATTTCGTTCTTTCTGCCGTTTTTATCAGGCTGGAAATCAGAGAAATCTAAGCTGAAAAACCCTATTGTCTTTATAAGCCTCATTTCCTATTCGATATACCTGTTGCATTACAGCGTAATTCTGCAACTCATGAAGTATTTTATACCAATTGAGGACTATCCAATGTTGCAAAAACATGTCTTTACTTTTGCTTATCTGCTGCTGACAATAATCCTCAGTTATGGTCTTTATATTGGGTACGAAAAGCCGATGATGGACTTGAGGGAAAAATCAAAAAAATAGCAATTTTGCGAAGCCATTTTTTCCTCTTTCGGCCGTCAGCCCGTAATTTAGAAGCATTCTTAATTCATGAGCCACTCTTTTGGACAGTATAAATTTCGAATTTGACAAAAAAAAGATTTTAAATTAACAAAAACGGAAAAAATTAATTAGTTTTTAATTATAATTTAATAATAATCATTAAAAATCAGATTTTAGGAATAATAATGTTTTGAAACGCCGCTTTTTTTAAAAATCTTTCAAATATGGAGGGAAATGAGTAAATTTGCATTGCAAAGAAACAAACTAAAATATAAATAAAATAGACTAATTACTGATTATGGCTTTTGATATTGAAATGATTAAAAAAGCGTATGGGACAATGGCAGAGCGTGTTGATAAGGCACGTCAATTGGTTGGTCGCCCATTAACGCTTTCAGAAAAGATTTTATACTCACACCTTTGGGAAGGAACTCCTACACAGGCTTTCACAAGAGGTAAAGATTATGTTGATTTTGCTCCGGATAGAGTAGCTTGCCAGGATGCTACAGCGCAGATGGCTTTGTTGCAGTTTATGCATGCGGGGAAAAATAAAGTAGCTGTTCCTACAACAGTTCACTGCGATCACTTGATCCAGGCAAAAGTAGATGCTGCAACTGATTTGGCTAGAGCAAAAACACAAAGTAATGAAGTTTTTGATTTCCTTTCTTCAGTTTCTGATAAATACGGAATTGGTTTCTGGAAACCGGGAGCTGGTATTATTCACCAGGTAGTTCTTGAAAATTATGCTTTTCCAGGAGGTATGATGATTGGTACGGATTCTCACACAGTTAATGCAGGTGGTTTAGGAATGCTGGCCATTGGTGTTGGTGGAGCTGATGCTGTAGACGTAATGTCCGGTATGGCTTGGGAATTAAAGTTTCCAAAACTGATTGGTGTTAAATTGACAGGGAAATTGTCTGGATGGACTGCTCCAAAAGACGTAATACTAAAAGTAGCTGGAATTCTTACCGTAAAAGGAGGAACCGGAGCTATTGTTGAATATTTCGGAGAAGGTGCTACTGCTATGTCTTGTACTGGAAAAGGTACAATCTGTAACATGGGAGCTGAAATCGGAGCTACAACTTCAACTTTTGGTTATGACGATTCTATGCGTCGCTACCTGATTTCTACAGGAAGACCTGATGTAGCTGAAGCTGCTGATAAAGTAGCGCCATATCTTACAGGTGATGCTGAAGTATATGCTAACCCGGAACAATATTTTGATCAGGTAATCGAAATCAACCTTTCTGAATTGGAGCCACATTTGAATGGTCCTTTTACTCCGGATTTGGCTACGCCAATTTCTAAGATGAAAGAAGAGGCTATTAAAAACAACTGGCCTTTAGAAATTCAGGTAGGTCTGATTGGTTCTTGTACGAACTCTTCTTACGAAGATATTTCACGTGCTGCTTCTTTGGCAAAACAAGTAGCTGATAAAAATTTAAAAACCAAAGCACAATTTACCATTACTCCGGGTTCTGAAGTGGTGCGCTACACAATCGAAAGAGATGGTTTTATCGATACATTTGATAAAATCGGTGCGACTGTTTTTGCTAATGCTTGCGGACCATGTATTGGAATGTGGGATAGAGAAGGAGCTGAAAAAGAAGAAAGAAACACTATCGTTCACTCTTTCAACCGTAACTTCTCAAAACGTGCTGACGGTAACCCAAATACTTTGGCTTTCGTTGGTTCTCCTGAATTGGTAACGGCTTTGGCTATTGCCGGTGATTTAGGATTCAACCCTATAACAGATAAATTAATCAACGAAGACGGTCAGGAAGTAATGCTTGATGAACCTACAGGAAACGAACTGCCTCCAAAAGGTTTTGATGCAGAAGATCCAGGTTTCCAGGCGCCATCTGAAGATGGATCGGGAGTTCAGGTTATCGTAAGCCCAACATCAGAAAGATTGCAATTATTAGCTCCGTTTGAACCATGGAATGGTGAAAACATCATGGGTGCTAAATTGCTAATCAAAGCTTTTGGAAAATGTACGACAGACCATATTTCTATGGCTGGTCCATGGTTGCGTTTCCGTGGACACTTAGATAATATTTCAAACAATATGCTTATTGGTGCGGTGAATGCCTTCAACCAAAAAACAAATTCTGTGAAGAACCAAATGAATGGGAAATACGATTCAGTTCCTGCGGTTCAAAGAGAATACAAAGCGGCAGGTGTTCCTACTATTGTTGTGGGTGACCATAACTATGGTGAAGGTTCTTCCCGTGAGCATGCTGCAATGGAACCACGTTTCCTTGGAGTAAGAGCTGTATTGGTAAAATCATTTGCACGTATCCACGAAACTAACTTGAAAAAACAAGGTATGTTAGCGCTTACTTTTGCTAATGAAGCGGATTATGATAAAATTCAGGAAAATGATACTTTCAACTTTGTTGACTTGAAAGAATTTGCTCCAGGAAAACCGCTTACTATTGAGATTTTCCACGATAATGGAACAACTGAAACAATCTTGGTTAACCATACTTATAATGCAGGTCAGATTGGATGGTTTGTTGCAGGATCTGCACTAAACCTGATCGCTGCCGCAGGAAAGGCTTAATTTTAAGATTCTCTTTTATAAAAAAACTCCCGATTTATCGGGAGTTTTTTATTTTTCTATCTGATCCATCCAGTTTCTGATTGCATTTTCCAAATCTTTTTGTCTGTTTTTCGCCTCGTCCAAATCCTTTATTTTGGCAATTTTTCTGCCATCGGGATAATTCCCTTCCAACAGGCCTGAAGTATCAGTAATCTTTGCTCCTGTGGGGAAAACAAGCAAAATATGATTGCCACGATGAATGTTCATTACCAAAATATCTCTTTTGTATTCTTTTGGGTCAAATGGTTTCATTTCTCCAGAATAATAAAAACTCGGAGAATTCCATTTGATATGCTCCTTTATCTCACCGTCAATTGCAAGTATAGCCTCTCTTAAGAATGTTATAGTTTCTGCAAGAGAAGGGTCAAGTTTTTGGATGTATTCTGTAACCTGTTCTTCTTCGTTATGTTTTGATTTTGCCATAGTAAATGATTAATATTTTTTCATAATAGCAATCCATCGATTTTCCTGATGAAATTTTGCAAATGTCGGGTCTTGTTTTAATTTTTTAAAAGGTAGTGTCCCTCTTAGATGAAGTAAGGAAAGGAAATCTAAAGAGATACTTCGGTATTGTTCTTCACCGGTAGTATTATAAATAGTTGCAAATAGCACAGCCGCTTCATAGTTTTCGGCTTCGTTCATACCACCCATAACAGTCGAGGCCGTATTGTAGTAGTCATACACTTTTTGGAATTGCTTTTTATTGTAGGCAGTTTTTGCACTGTCGATAAGTTTTTTGGTATAATCTAAATCGGCTTTGTCATTCTGTTGTGCTTCTTTTTTAGTTTTGCCTGTATAGCTAAAGCCATACGTTTTGGAGTAGACAGACAAAGGCTGCAGCCCAATTTTTTTTCTTCGTTCATCTACAGTGTTTTCTTTTAGGATAGGGCGAAATGCCGACGCCTGTCCGTTTTGAGTCCATACTACCTGCGTTCCATACAGTTGCTTATAGTTTAAGTTGCATTGTATCCTGTCATAAAGAAAGGCATAATGTTCTAAGCTGATTTCATTTGTTTTAAAAAGTTTTTCCATTGCTGCTAATGCCTGCCTTTGAAAAGCTACATCCTGATCAGCATGCTGTATGGCCAGCCAGAAATTGTTTTGGCCATCTTTGCCTATCTCGGATATTTTAGGCCAGCCATATTTTGCAACAATAGTCTTCGAATCTTCTATGTTTTTGGAATCAGAACTATTAATTGCCTGGTCCAGTTCTCTTATTTCGTCTGCATTTTTTGCTTGTGCCCTTTTATAACGAAGTTTTTGGTCGTTTAAGGTCATCAGGTTTATTTGCTTTCGCAGTTTCGGAAGTTTTAAGTTTTTTTGATATTCGAGTTCTTTGTTATAAGCCTTGTTTTCTGTTTTCTGCCATTCTTCTGGAAATGATTGTTTCAGATAATCGAAATAAGGATCAAATGCCAGCCAATCAGCTTCCGTCCAGCCATTATCTATGGCAAGATTCAGGTATTCGAATGCTTTTGTCTTATTATTGTCTAAAGAATAGGCTCCGGCAGCTTTATATAAATTTAGAGCATCAGGTGTTTTTATTTTAAAAGCCTTTTCGAAAGAAGCAATCGCGTTTTTATAATCTTTTTGAAGATGAAACAACCCGGCTTCGGCAATTAGCGAATCGTAATTGTCATTTTGTGCAGTGGCTTGCGCAATAAAAAAAAATACGAACGTAATTGTTTGGACACATTGTTTCAGAAGTCTATCCATATAGTGTCTAGATTTTACTTTGAGGAATGTGTTTTACAGGAAAGTTGACTGAATTGGCAATAAAGCAAAGCTGATTGGCTTTTTTGTGCAGCTCATTTGCCTTTTCCAACATGGAAGAATCGCTTACTGTCACGATTGGATTTAAAGTAACTTCAGTAAAATGCCCGGAACCATCATCATTGACAATCATTTTTCCTGTAGCATGATCTTCATAATCAGTCACAACTATTCCAGCCATAACGCATACATGAAGGTAGGACATCATATGGCAGGCAGATAGTGACGCCAACAAAAGATCTTCTGGATTGTGAACGGTTTTGTCTCCGTGAAAAACGGGATCAGACGAACCTTTTATCTCGATTTTGTTATCGATAAGAATTACGTGGCTTCTTTCGTAAGCTCTGTAGCTTGAAGTTCCGGTACCTTTATTTCCGGTCCAGCGGACTGTTAGTTTGTAGTTATGTTCTGGATGCATTTGTGAAGTTTAAAAATGATTGCTTCACAAATTTAACTATTTTTGATTGAGTTGCTTAGCTTTTTCTGAATGCTTATTTATCTCACCTGGTGGATGGTAAAATAGGATTCTTCACCTCCGCTTAGTATTCCTACAGTAAGAACTCCGCCGCTATAACCTCTGAAAGTAATCGTATCGCCAGTATTTAATTGCATAAGGGTTTGTATCGAACGGTTTGGAGGATTGATGTTTATACCCAACAGCTGTACATTCACGTAGCTTTCCCTTACATTGATGACTCCATTTTTGAATATGGCTAGACCAAAATCTCCAGCTGATACTAGACTTGGACTTGCTTTGATGGCAGCATATACGGAATAGATTCCGGGTTGTTTTGCAGTGAAGGTATTTGTTGTTGTATTGTATTCGCTATTGGTGTCAAATTCTATTGTGTTGAAAGGTATTGTTGTATAGGCATTTGCTAAAATGCTTATGTTGATTAATGCCGGACTGCCGGTGGCAAATCCTCCTTTGATAAAAGTTTTCAAGTGGCTTTCGATAACGCTTTTTGAGGATATCCTTTGCGCATTTCCCAGAGCATCGACTACTAGGATTGAATCTTTTGCGGCAGTAGCACGAGTATTGCTGGTGGTACTTCGTAATCTGAAATTACCGTTGACGTCCAACATCGCAGTTGGATCAGTTGTGCCTATTCCGACTTGGGCAAATCCAAGCACAGGCAACAGCATCATTAGATGGAGTAGGATTGATTTCATAACATTTTTGATTTGGGTACTATCAAAGTTATGAAACTATATACTAAATCGCAAAATGAGAATGTTAATATTTTGAAAGTTTCATTTTGTGAATTTGATAGATAAAAAAAATCCGCCTTATTGCTATGACGGATTTTTTACCAAAATTAAAATTCAAAAAACTACTAATAGTAAGAATACCTTCTTACTTTAGAGATGTATTTCGCTAAGCGAATTACCTGATGGCTATAGCCATATTCGTTATCATACCAGATGTATAATACGATATTTTTACCATCGGCAGAAACTATGGTTGCGTTACTGTCATAAATTGACGGAGCAGAAGTTCCTACGATATCTGATGATACAAGTTCGTTGTTAAGTGAATATTTAATCTGCTCAACAAGTTCACCTTCCAAAGCATAATGCTTCATAATGTTGTTGATTTCCTCAACAGATGTTTCTTTGTTAACTTCAAGATTCAATACTACAAGTGAACCGTTTGGTACAGGAACACGGATAGCATTTGAAGTCAGTTTTCCAGCCAGGCTAGGCAATGCTTTAGCAACAGCACTTCCGGCACCGGTTTCAGTGATAACCATGTTTAAGGCAGCAGCTCTTCCGCGACGGTATTTTTTGTGCATGTTATCGACCAGGTTTTGGTCGTTAGTATAAGCGTGGATAGTTTCCAAATGTCCTTTTACGACACCCAAAGTATCTTCAACCGCTTTTAGGATAGGAGTAATAGCATTTGTAGTACAAGATGCTGCAGAGAAGATATTTACTTCGTCCGGGCTGTATTCGTTGTGGTTAACACCATGAACGATATTTGGAACGCCTTTGCCGGGAGCAGTAAGTAAAACTTTATCAACTCCTTTTGATGTCAGGTGTCTTGCCAAAGCTTCTTGTGTTGTGAAAGCTCCGGTATTGTCTATTACCAAGGCATCAGAAATTCCGTAAGCTGTATAGTCGATTTCTTCCGGGCTTCCAGCTGTAATAACGTGAACGGTTGTTCCGTTAATGATTAGGGAATTGTTTTCCGGATCTGCAGAAACAGAACCCTGAAAGTCGCCATGTATAGAATCGTATCTCAAAAGAGAAGCTCTTTTCTCTAAGCTGGTCGCGTCATTTTTTTCACGGACAACAATCGCTCTCAATCGCAACTGTGTTCCTTTTCCTGTTTTAGACATCAATTCACGGGCTAACAATCTTCCAATACGTCCAAAACCGTACAATACAACATCTTTGGGTTTGTTATTTGGAAAATCTTTTGCGTTTTTCAATTTGTCAATAACAAAAGCTTTTGCATCATTGTATTTATCATCCTCCAAGTGGTATTCGTAAGTTAGCTTTCCGATATCCAATTTTGCAGGAGGAAGGTCTAAAGATAAGATAGCACGAGCAATTTCGACAGAATCAAAAACATTAATCGGCTTTCCAACAAACTCTCCCGCATATTCGTGAAGATTGATGATGTCACTTACATTGGTATTGATCAGCTGATTTTTGAAAAGAACCAATTCGATAGATTTGTCATACCATAAATCACTGATGATCTTAATGAATTCTACGCCGGCTCTTCTTCTGTCTGCCTGAAAAGAAAGCTCTTTTTCGTATAGTGCGGTCTTTGTCATAATGTAAAAAAATGTAGTTTAGTGTGTTGTGCATATTTTGATGGCGCAAAAGTATAGATTTCAAACGTTTTCGTAAAGCATTTTATTAAAAAATTTACATAAAAAAAGCCAGTTGTAAAAACTGGCTTTTGTACTAAATAGTTTCAAGCGGACTTGGATGTTGAGGGTGCTGGCTCGCCTCAATTATTTTATCTCAACAAAAAATTTAACCAACTCGCCTCGTTTATTAATCATGGTAAGTTCAACCATAGATTCGCTTGATAATTTTTCATTGAAAATGTTTGCAACTGTTTCGGTATCTACAGCTTTGGCATCGTTAATAGCTATGAGGATATTTCCTTTCAGTGCATTATAGTAACGCATAAAACTTTGGTTTGTGATGTCTTTGACTTTTACTCCATAGTCGATATGGAAGCGTTTTTTATCGGATGCATCAAGGTTTTCAAAGATAATCCCGTTTAGTTCGGCATTGACAAATTCGTTTTTAGTTATCGTTACCGGAACTTCCATTGCTTTGCCATTTCGGATAAATGTTGCTTTTACAATATCATTCGGACGTTTGGTGTTTACATAACTTGATATGTCAACAAAACTTGAAATGTTAGTGTTGTCTAATTTTATAATGACGTCACCTTGTTGGATTCCCGCATTGGCTGCACCTGAGTTTTTGTCAACTTTCTTCACATAGAACCCTTGTGAAGTTGAAAGTTTCATGTCTTTTGTGATAGTGCTGTTTAATTCATAACCTTCCACTCCAAAGACTCCTCTTTGGACATTTCCGTATTCCATAATGTCTTCGATGATTTTTCGGGTAATATTGGATGGAACTGCAAAAGAGTACCCTACATAGGAACCGGTCATGGAAGAAATCATAGTATTGATTCCAATCAATTGGCCTTTGGTATTTACTAATGCACCACCACTATTTCCAGGGTTTACAGCAGCATCGGTCTGAATAAAAGACTGAATTCCTTTTTGATCCAGGTTTCTGGCTTTAGCCGAGATGATTCCTGCTGTTACAGTAGATGTAAGGTTATACGGATTTCCTACAGCTAAAACCCATTCGCCTACTTTTACATTATCTGAATCTCCAAAAACCGCATAAGGAAGTTTTTTATCAGTATCGATTTTCAATAAAGCAATATCCATTTTAGAATCCGTTCCAACCAGTTTCGCTTTATAGGTTTCTTTGTTATTTAAGGTTACTTCCAATTCAGAAGCATCCTGGATTACGTGATTGTTAGTAACAATATATCCATCTTCGGAAATAATCACTCCGGAACCGGTACCTACTTGTGCTTGTTGCTGGCCGCCTTTGTAGCCGTAAAAATATTCAAGCATCGGATTGCTGATGGTTCTGTAGGAAAGATTCTTGACGTGGACTACCGTATGTACCGCATTGTCAGCGGCGGCTGTAAAATCAACTGCTTCTGCTCCCAATCCCACGTTTTTCGTATAATTTGCGGGGGCAGTTGTCACAATTGATTTTGTATTGTCAGAAAATAAGCCGTCATTTTCAAAGAACAGCTTGTAAGCGCCCAAAGTGGTTGCGCCACTTAATAAGGACACTAAGAATAAACCGGAAAATCGTTTCATAGTCGTTGTAATTAAGTTATTTAATCGTAAATATATATTGAAAATTGTGCCATGATTTTAAGTTTAACTACTGGTTAACAATGATTAACATTTCATTAAATATTCCTACTTTTGTTCTGATTAATTTCGTACTCTGGCAGGGTGTGCAACACCCTGCCAGGGTTAAAATAAACAAACGGAAAATGCAACTTAACTTCTATAAATATCAAGGAACCGGAAACGATTTCATAATGATTGACAATCGCGAGGGCCTATTTTCAAAAACCAATACCAAACTGGTGGAAAGTCTTTGTGACAGGCGTTTTGGAATTGGTGCTGATGGGCTGATTTTGCTCGAAAATGACAATTCGACAGATTTCCGAATGGTCTATTATAATTCAGATGGGAATGAAAGCTCTATGTGCGGGAATGGCGGACGCTGTCTGGTTGCTTTTGCAAAGAGTCTGGGAATTATTAATGATAAAACAATCTTCATTGCTACTGATGGTCTGCACCATGCTGCCATTTCAGAAAACGGAATAGTCTCTTTACAGATGAAAGATGTAGATGAGGTACAACTAAAAGAAGGTTATGTGTTTTTAGATACCGGTTCACCACACCATGTTGAACTGGTAGACGATTTGGAACATTTTGATGTAAGAGGAAAAGGCGCTGCCATCCGATATGGAGAATTGTATGGACAGGCGGGAAGCAACGTTAATTTTGTAAACCAGGAATCGGCTGACACTTTTTCACTGCGCACTTATGAAAGAGGCGTTGAAGATGAAACGCTTTCTTGCGGAACCGGTGCAACGGCAGTAGCTATTGCCATGCACGCTTTAGGCAAGACAAATTCAGACAAAATCCAATTGAATGTCGAGGGCGGAAAACTGGAAGTTTCTTTTGTGCCTAAAGATGGAAAATATACGGATGTGTTCTTGAAAGGACCTGCCACTTTTGTCTTTGCCGGAAACGTTACTATTTAACAAGAACATCAGATGATAACCCTGAAAGGAAAAACTATTTATCTCAGAGCTCTCGAACCCGAAGATCTTGAGTTTGTTTTTGCCGTTGAAAATGATGAGTCGATATGGGAGTTCAGCAATACGCAAACTCCTTATAGCAGATTTCTTATCCGTCAGTATCTTGAAAATGCCCATCAGGATATTTATGAAGCCAAGCAATTGCGCCTGGCCATCTGCAAAAATGATACATTTGAGGCTATCGGGCTGATTGATCTGTTTGAATACGATCCGAGAAACAATCGGGCGGGAATAGGGATTGTTATCAGGAATGAAGGAAACCGAAACCAGGGCATAGGCTCGCAGGCATTGGAACTGCTAATCCAATATTCTTTCCGTCAATTGAATTTAAAACAGCTGTTTGCAAATATCAATCCCGAGAATGAAGCAAGTATAGCACTTTTTACTAATTTTGGCTTTGAAAAAATCGGAATAAAAAAACAATGGAACTTGATCGATGGCGTTTATAAAGACGAAGCGATGTTTCAACTAATCAATCAACAATCTTAAAAAAAAGTATTACGTGAAAATTAAAAAAATCGTTGCAATATTTTCAGTGCTTTTAGTGCTGGCGCTGTCCATCTATGGTTATATGCTGTACAGAAAAATCTTTTCTGCCAATACAAAATTTTCTGAAAGTGAAATGTATGTCTATATTCCTACGGATTCAAATTATGAAACTGTAGAAAAAATTGTAGCACCCTATATCGAAAATATGGATAACTTCAGAATGGTTGCTGAAAAGAAATCGTATGTTGCCAACGTGAAGCCAGGTAAATTTCTTTTGAAAAAAGCAATGAATAACAACGATATCATTAATTCGTTGCGCATAAGCCTACCGGTGAAGTTGGCGTTCAATAATCAGGAAAGGCTTGAAGATTTTGCAGGAAGAATTGGCTCTCAGATTGAGGCAGACAGTACTTCTCTGATGAAGGCTTTTACAGATAAGACCTTTTTGGAAGAAAACGGATTTACGGAAGAAAATGTATTGAGCATGTTTATTCCGAATTCGTATGAGTTTTTCTGGAACACTTCTGCGGAAAAATTCCGTGACAGGATGGCAAAAGAATACCGTGGTTTTTGGAACGACGAAAGAAAAGCAAAAGCTGAGGCTTTAAATCTTACACCTTTGGAAGTTTCTGCCTTGGCATCAATCGTGCATAAAGAGACAGTAAAAACAGACGAAAGACCAAGAGTAGCGGGAGTATACCTAAACCGATTAAAATCAGGTATCAAACTTCAAGCGGATCCTACGGTTATTTATGCTGTTAAAAAAGAAGCGAATGATTTTGAGCGTGTTATAAAAAGAGTTTTAAATAAAGACCTTGAAACGGTATCGCCATACAATACGTACCAAAATTTTGGATTGCCTCCGGGACCGATTGCGATGCCTGACGTATCAGCAATTGATGCCGTATTGAATCCGGAAAAGCACAATTACATCTACTTCTGTGCAAGTGTGACTAATTTTGGTTACCATGAATTTGCCGTGACTCCTGCTCAGCATGAGGTGAATCGCCAGAAATATATAGCCTGGGTGAACAAACAAGGAATCAAAAGATAGTTTTGAAATATCATAGCGCATTATATTTTTTATTCTTGCTGCTATTTACGGATGGCCTGGCGCAAAATCAATTCCAAGATTTTCTCAGGCCATCTGATAGTTTAAATATACAGCGAAGAAATGCCGTTGTCATTTCAGAAGGTGTAGCCATAACGGGTGCTCTTGTCGGACTGAGCCAACTTTGGTATAATGATTATGAAAAATCCGGTTTTCACTTCAAAAATGATAACGCCTCCTGGCTCCAAATGGACAAAGCCGGACATGTGTATTCTTCCTACCACATTGGGCGTTTTGGTGCGGAACTTCTGAATTGGAGCGGCGTCTCAAAAAAAGATCAGCTAATATATGGAGCCACCACAGGTTTTGTATTCCTGACGGCAGTAGAGGTTCTTGACGGATATTCTTCCGAATGGGGTTTTTCCTGGGGTGATGCTGCGGCGAATGCTTCAGGAACCTTGTTGTATGTTTCTCAGGAGCTGTTATGGGAAGAACAGCGTATTGTCCCGAAATTTTCTTTTCATAGAACTCCCTATGCCGGAGCACGGCCAGAAGTGCTAGGTGCGACTTTTTCAGAAGAAATTTTAAAAGATTATAACGGACAAACTTACTGGCTTTCAGCTAATATCCATTCTTTTTTTAAGGAATCAAAAGTTCCAAAATGGCTCAATTTTGCTGTTGGTTATGGAGCTGAAGGAATGATTACGGCAAATGATGAGCTCGTAAACACGATTTTCCTGCCTGAAAAGCAAAGAACACGTCAATTTTATCTGAGTCTCGATGTCGATCTGACAAAAATTAATACCAATTCACATTTTTTAAAGACGCTTTTTTCTGTTTTTAATTCTATAAAGGTTCCTGCACCTACTATAGAATTCAGGGAGTTAGGCGGCATAAAGTGGCACTTTATCTATTTTTAGAAAACATTAACAGGCTGATTTTCAGTTTAATATTATTTGTTGTATATTTGCCGCGTAGAAATTTCAAGAAGGTGACAGCGCTTGAGAAATCAAATTTATGTTAAGAAAGTATTATTTTTTTGCAGGACTTATAGTGTCCGTAGCGTTCATTACATTAGGGTTTACCTCTAAAGAATCAGAAAAAGACTCTTGGTTTTATGTAGGAGATGATGAAGAAATCATTAGCACAGTTCCTACACAAGATGAAAGCCAATATGTCAACCTAGAACTCCCTTACACCGGGAAATCGTACACAGGCTTTAAACAAGCCATTGCCATCAGAGAATCTCAAGGCCAATACCAATTAGTCAATCCTTTTGGATACATGGGTAAATACCAATTTGGTATGTCGGCTCTTCGTTCCATCGGAATTAAAAGCCGAAGCGAGTTCTTAAATAATCCAAGACTTCAGGAAAAGGCTTTCAAAGCACTATTGTCAATCAATAAGGCGCAATTGTCTGCTGAAATTGAAAAATTTGAAGGAAAGATTATCAATGGAGTCAAAATTACCGAATCCGGAATTCTGGCAGCGGCACATTTAGGTGGAGCCGGTTCCGTAAAGAATTATTTGCATAGCAATGGCAGACGCAAATTTAAAGATGGCTTTGGTACATCAATGAAAAGTTACTTTAAGCTATTTGCTGGTTATGATACTTCACATATCATTCCTAATATGAATGCAAAAGTGAAGCTGAATTAAAAAAGAGCTTATCGAAGAATAAAAAAAGGAAGACGAAAGTCTTCCTTTTTTTATTTTATGTTTCTGCTAGTTGGTCTTGTGAATGATAAAAATACAAGGTCGGTTATGCAGATCTATTTTTGTTTTTTTCCAGTCTGCTACTCTTAGTGTTTTGATATACTCGCTAGGTAGTGTAATATCACAGGCAATGCATAATAAGGTATTGCCTTGCAATGTTTGAAGTAGATCTTCCAGCAACTTGTTATTTCTGTAAGGCGTTTCAATAAAAAGCTGGGATTGATTTTTGTCGTAAGACAATTTTTCCAGGTTTTTTAAAGCCGACTTTTTTTCTGACTTGTCAATAGGAAGATAACCATTAAAGGCAAAACTCTGTCCATTCATTCCGGATCCCATAAGTGCCAATAGGATGGAGGAAGGGCCAACCAGTGGAACTACCTGTATTCCTCTTTCGTGCGCAATCTTAACGATGACCGCGCCAGGATCGGCAACTCCGGGACAACCGGCTTCAGACATCAATCCTACATTAATTCCTTCCAGGCAAGGTTTGATCATCTGTTCATATTCCTTGCTGTCAGTATGCTTGTTCAGCAGGCTTATTTTTAAATCGGGTTGTTTTTTTTCAGGGTGCACGGCTTTTATTGACTTTCGTGCCGTTTTCTCGTTCTCGACGATATAATAATCAATGAAATCGATAGCTCTCTTGACAGTTTGCGGCAATACGTCCATCGGGTCGCTTTCGCCAAGCGTTGTCGGAATCAGGTATAGTTTTCCTAAGGCTTTCATTGGTGTTTTGCTATAAGTTTTTCAGCTATGATTTCGCAGACTTCGTCTAACATTCCATATACATTCGAAAATCCGTCTTCCAATCCGAAATAAGGATCCGGAACGTCTACATTTTCGTCAGGGAAAAGCTCGTTAAGAATCAGGCTGACTTTTGATTTTGCTTCTGCATTTGGAGCCAAACGTAGGACATCTTTATAATTGGAATTGTCCATCACAAAAATATAATCGTTGGTCTCAAAATCCTTAGCGGTAAACAATCTTCCTCTTTGTCTCGAAATATCCAAACCGTTTGATTTGGCAATAGCTATCGATCGGGAATCGGGCTGTCTGCCAACATGCCAGTCACCTGTGCCAGCCGAATCTACTATAAACTGATCCCTAGGAAGTTTGGACTGCAAAATTCCTTCTGCCAATGGTGAACGGCAGATGTTTCCGAGGCAGACCATCAATATTTTTATGGGCATAATCTTAAGTGTCAGTTATCAGAATTCAGGCTTCGGAAAGTTTCTGAGTTCTTATAAAGATAATTTCTTATTGATATCGTCAACAAATTTCTTGAACTGCTTGTCTGTCGAAACCAGGTTGTCAACAGTTTTGCAGGCGTGAAGTACGGTTGCGTGGTCACGATCTCCAATTTGTGATCCGATATTAGCCAAAGATGCTTTGGTGTATTTTTTTGCAAAGAACATTGCCAGCTGTCTTGCCTGAACAACATGTCGCTTTCTTGTTTTAGACTGAAGCATATCCAGGTCAAGTTGGAAATAATCGGATACGACTTTTTGAATATAGTCGATAGAAATTTCGCGCTTAACATTCTTTACGAATTTTTCAACAATCTGCTTGGCAAGATCAAGCGTTACTTCCTTTTTGTTAAAAGAAGACTGTGCAATTAAGGAGATAATAGCTCCTTCTAATTCACGGACATTTGACTTGATGTTTCTGGCAACATATTCAATGATTTCTTCAGGAACTTCAACACCATCACGATATAAGATGTTCTTTAAGATAGAAATCCTGGTTTCATAATCCGGTTGGTGCAATTCTGCGGAAAGCCCCCATTTGAAACGGGAAAGCAATCGCTGTTCAATATCCTGCATATCAACAGGAGCCTTGTCTGAAGTAAGGATTACCTGTTTTCCGTTTTGGTGCAGGTAGTTGAAAATATGGAAAAATACATCCTGAGTTCCGGTTTTTCCAGATAAGAATTGTACGTCGTCAATAATAAGAACATCGATTAATTGATAAAAATGGATGAAATCATTACGCGTATTTTTCTTTACGGAATCAATATATTGCTGCGTAAATATTTCGGCAGAAATATAAAGTACCGTTTTTTCAGGGTATTTGTCTTTTATCTCAACACCTATAGCGTGTGCCAAGTGGGTTTTACCCAAACCAACGCCGCCAAAAATCAACAAAGGATTAAATGAAGTACCGCCTGGTTTGTTGGCAACAGCCATACCAGCTGAACGTGCCAATCTGTTTGAATCACCTTCAAGAAAGTTGTCAAAGCTGTAATTGGCATTCAATTGGGATTCGATTTTGACATTCCTGATTCCAGGAATAACAAAAGGATTCTTTAGTTCAGGATTTTTATTTTGTAATGGAACATCAACATCCTGTGCTTTTACAGGTTGGCGGTGTGCACTAGGCAATTGTTCCGTAAACGGTTGTTTATTGCCATAAGTGTTTTCCATTTTAATTTTATAGAGTAACTTTGCGTTTTTTCCAAGTTCTTTTGTCAACGCAACTTTTAATAATTTCACGTAGTGTTCCTCCAGCCATTCATAAAAGAATTTGCTGGGAACCTGGATGTATAAAGCATTGTCTGTTAGCTCAACCGACTTAATAGGTTCAAACCAAGTTTTGTATGCCTGATCTTGAATGTTGTCCTTTATAAAAGAGAGACAATTTTCCCATACCGATTGCGCAGTTTTGTTCATATATCCTGATAAATTATTATGTTTTTAAAGTAATTCCTACAAAAGAAAAAGTACATCTTTCGTAACTTCTTTGGGAGAACAAATATGTGACAAAAATCTGTAAAAAAAAATTAATTACATGTTGATTTTGTAAAAATATTGTTGTAAGTACACAATAAAAATACATTGTCTTAACCTTAATTTTAAAATACAAAAAAAGGATGCGAGAATATGAGTTTAAAGTAAGAGTTCGTTATGCCGAAACGGACCAAATGGGGGTTGTTTATCATGGAAATTATGCCCAGTATTTTGAGATGGGACGCGTGGAATGGCTCAGAAATCTAGGGGTTTCATATAAATGGATGGAAGAAAACGGAATTATGCTTCCGGTTGTTTCACTTTCTATGAACTACAAAAAGCCGGCTCGCTATGACGACCTGATCCGTGTAAAAACCATCTTTAAAAGCCAGACGTCTGTGAAGATAGAATTCGACTATGAGATTTATAACGAAAAGGATGAGTTATTAACAATTGGCAATTCTGTGTTAGTATTTGTTGATATGAAAACGGGTCGTCCAACACTCCCTCCTGACTATATTGTTGAGAAGCTTTTAACGCTCGCATAGGAATACTATTGAATCGGCATTTATTCTTTCAATTTGATGCCGATTTCATATAAATTAGAAAAAATGTCGAATACCATTTCGGCATTTTTTTTTCTGGTTTTGATCTCAATTTCGCAGCTCATTTCCATCTTTTGCGAAACGATATCGAGATTTTTTTCCTTAATGACGCGCATTACCTTGTTCATGTTTTTGTAGTCAAAACTAACCAGATAGTGAA
Organism: Flavobacterium sp. 28YEA47A; assembly: GCF_041262125.1. Taxonomy (NCBI): domain Bacteria; kingdom Pseudomonadati; phylum Bacteroidota; class Flavobacteriia; order Flavobacteriales; family Flavobacteriaceae; genus Flavobacterium; species Flavobacterium sp. 28YEA47A. The sequence goes on along the minus strand of NZ_JBGCCI010000003.1, from coordinate 241,580 downwards.
TGTCGATTGTCTTTTCTACAATTTCTGAAGCTTCCAAGGCCATCTGTGCGGCGGTCCTGTAGGCAGAAATTAGTCCTCCAACACCTAATTTTACGCCGCCAAAATAGCGCACAACCACAACCAATACGTTTGTAATTTCAAAAGATTGTATCTGGCCGTAGATAGGCATTCCGGCACTATTGCTTGGCTCGCCATCATCATTGGCACTGAAATATATTTTTTCTGTCCCAATCTGGAAAGCATAACACCAATGTCTGGCGGAATGATGCTGTTTGCGTAGGTCTTCAAGAATTTCTTTAGCTTCCTCTTCAGACGAAATCGGGAATGCGTAACCGAAAAATTTACTGTTTTTTTCTTTGTATAAAACTTCTTCCGATGGAAAATCGAGCGTTCTGTAAGTATCTTTTACTTCCAAAATTTATAGAGAGATAATTTTTTTGTCGAACATATCTACAACATCTTCTTCGCCAACTTTTAGGTTCCATACCTGAAACCCGAGACTTTCGGCAACATCTGTATTGTCTTTTCTGTCGTCTACAAATAAAGTGCGTTTGGGTGATAATTCGTGCTTGTTGATAATATAATTAAAAGCTTCCGGCTCCGGTTTCCGCTGTCCGATTTCAAATGAGAAATACACTTTTTCAAAACATTGGTAGAAATCCCTGCTGAAAGATTCGCCCACAATATGCTCAAACTGCTCTACATGTATGGAATCTGTATTGCTAAGCAGAAACAACCGGTAGCTATGTGAGAGTTTATGAAGGAATTCCAATCGATAAAGGGGAAAGTCCAAAAGCACTTTGCTCCATGCATTTTTGATTTCTTCCAGCGAAGCATTTGGGATATGGTTTTGGATTCCTTTCAGAAAATCATGTTCTTTGATATTTCCCTTTTCAAATTTATAATTCAACTTGTCCAGCTCTTCTGTCCATTCTTTCAATCCTAACGATTTCATGGCTTTTTGCATGGCTTCGAAATCCAGGTTGATGAAAATATCTCCAAAATCGAAAATTATTGTATTAATCATGGTTTTTGAAAATTAAGAGTTCGTCATTCAGGATGTTTTTCCTGTCTATCAATTCTCCTTTAATTTTTGGAGCTGCCGTTCCTGAAACCAATGAAATTGCTCCTTTGAAGACTCTGGCTTCATCCCAAAGTCCTGCATCGATAAAAGTTTGCAATGTCATTTTACCACCTTCGATAATCACGGATTGAATATCGTTTTTGTGCAAAATTTTCAAAATAGAATCGGGGAGGCTCCTATCAAAGATAGTATTTTCAAAAATAATATTTTCAGAATTTGTCGTTTTTTCCTCTTCCGTAATAATAATTGTTTTGGATGAATTGTCTTTTACGGCATAGTGATTTGGGATTTTTCCGGTTCTGTCCAGTACGATACGGATCGGGTTATTGCCTTTCCAATCGCGGGAATTTAATTTCGGGTTATCGTCAAGTACTGTTTGCGTTCCTACTAAAATGGCCTGTTCTTCGGTTCTCCATTTGTGGACTAATTGTCGGGAATACGCATTGGTAATCCAAACCGGTTTTTGCTCATCTCTGGTATTAGGACTTAAAAAACCGTCAGCACTTTCAGCCCATTTTAAAATAATATAAGGTCTTTTCTTTTGGTGAAACGTAAAGAAACGTTTGTTCAGCTCGTTGCATTCTTTTTCCAAAATGCCAACCGTTACGTTCCTTCCGGCTTCGTTCAATTTTCTTATTCCGTTTCCGGAAACTTTTGCAAAAGGATCAATGGTTCCTATGACAATATTGGGTATTTTCTGCTGTATAATCAGGTCGCAGCAAGGAGGCGTTTTTCCGAAATGGCTGCAAGGTTCCAGGCTTACATATATTGTCGATTTTTCGAGCAGGGATTTGTCTTTTACAGAATTGACCGCATTGACTTCAGCATGAGGCTCTCCGGCTTTTTGGTGCCAGCCTTCGCCTATGATTTTGCCTTCATATACGATAACGCTTCCCACCAAAGGATTCGGATAAGTTGTTCCAAGTCCATTTTTGGCAAGTTCGATGCATCGTAATATGTATTTTTCGTGTATCTTCACGGAACAAAAGTAAGCTAAAATTTTTTAGAGCTTGAAATCCTGAATCCGAAAATGAAAAGAATAGTATTGCCTTTTTTCTTATTTTTTATACTGTTTTCCTGTAAGGACAATAAAGATGTCCAAGAGGTGAAAACGACTGATACAATTGAAAAAGCAGTTGTTGAAAAAGTACTTCCAGCAGATGAGGCCGTCTCTGAAGATGCTGATTTTAATAACGACTTTAATATATTGCTTGCCACAAGTTATCGTACTTGGGAGAATAAGAATCCAGCTACTTCATTGACTAAAAACTGGGCGGATTTATATGAAAAGAATGGTAGGTTTTATCTTGGTAAAGCCGATTTTAAACTGGAAAACGGCTATGATGAATGTGCCGGAGATTCTACAAAAATTATCAATTCCAACACAAAAACACTTCTTTTTATGGATTTACCGGAATTAAAGTCGGGTGAAATCAAATCATTGAAGATCGACAAAAATAAGATTTGGCCTAAGGAAAAAATAACGCTTGTTTTTAATGGCATTGAATATTTTTTAAGGGCAGAAGGTGAAGTGCTTTCTTCTGAAAAGGTTATTAATGATGGAGGAAATGAGGAAATTTTTCAAAACGTAAAAAACTACAAACTCTATATTTCCACAAAGAATACTCCTGAAAAATTGCTTTTACAGGAAGCCTCTTTCAATGATACTTTTGTCGAATTGCTTTTTGTGGGTGATATTGATGGTGATGGCAAATTGGATTTTATTTTTGGAGCAAATAGGGATTATGAAGAGGAAAGAGTAATTTTGTTCCTGTCTTCTAAAGCCAGTCCGGAGAATAGCGTCAAAAAGGTAGCTGAAATTGCTGTCCAATTCGATTGCTAGAACTGCAAAAAAAATCAAAAATGTTAGCTAAAGACTATCGGAACCAATTTATAGAAAAACTGACGCCCTTGTATGATGTGTTGGAAGCGGAGAGCTTTTTTTATATCATACTGGAAAGTTTCCACAAGATGAAACGCATTGATTTGGCATTGCATCCGGATTTTGCTTTTACAGATCAGGAAACCTACAAATGGAATCAGGTTTTGGAAAGACTTGAAAAAGAAATCCCGATACAATATATTTTAGGCGAAACCCATTTCTATGGATTGGAGTTTGAAGTAAATGAAAACACTCTTATTCCCAGACCTGAAACCGAAGAATTGGTAGAATGGATTATCAAAAAAAACGAATTTAAAGGCAAAGTAAAGATTCTCGATATAGGAACGGGCAGTGGCTGTATTGCAATTTCTCTGGCAAAAAATCTTCCTGATGCTGAGGTTTTTGCTATTGATGTTTCTGAAAAAGCATTGGAAACTGCAAAAAGAAATGCTCTTGCAAACGAAGTAGCTGTTGTTTTTATGCTGAAAGATATCTTGAAGGCTGAGAATCTGGAACATGATTTTGATATTATTGTTTCCAATCCGCCGTATGTCAGGAATCTTGAAAAAGAAGAAATAAAAAAGAATGTCCTGGACTATGAGCCACACCTGGCTTTGTTTGTTGAAGATGATGATGCCTTGCTTTTTTATCGTAAAATCTCTGAATTGGCACAGAACAATCTGAATGAAAAAGGCGAGCTCTTTTTTGAAATCAATCAATATCTTGGATCAGAAATGATTAATCTGTTAGAAGTAAAAAACTTCAAAGAAATCGAATTGAGAAAAGACATCTATGGTAATGACAGGATGATTTTCGGAAGAAAATAGGTCGCTATTCGTATCGTAACGCTTCTATAGGATCAAGATAAGCTGCTTTTATTGCAGGATACAGCCCGGAAAATAAAGCAACGATAAAGCTGATGATTACTGCGGCAACGATTGCCATCCACGGAGCAACGAATTCAAAATTCAGGCCGAGAGAAATTAAGTAGCCAATCAATACTCCTAGAAAAATACCCACAAAACCACCAATCTGCCCAATAACAAGACTTTCTGTAAAAAACTGAAAAGCTATGGTGGAACGTTTTGCGCCAAGTGCCTTACGTACGCCAATTTCACGTGTTCTTTCGGTTACAGAAACAATCATGATATTCATTAAGGCAATAGAGGAGCCAAAAATGGTAATAATACCTATAACCCAAGCAGCAATACCCATAAATTCTGTTTGAGAACGAAGCATTTGCAAAAGCTCGTCGCTTCGGGTGATTCCGAAATTATTTTCTTCAACAGGGTTTAATTTTCGGACTTTTCGCATCGTGATTATAGCGTCATCAACGGCCGCATTCAATAATTCTTCTTTTCCTACGAGCACTTTCAGATCGTAATTGATATTAGGTGCTGTAAATAAAGAACGGGCAATCTGGGTTGGGATCAATACGCGCAAATCCTGACTGTTTCCAAAAGTGGAACCTTTTTCTTTAAGTACTCCAATTACCCTGAATTTGGCACCTCGAATGGAAAGTACCTTATCTATTGGATTGACATCTTTTAATAGTCCTTTTAAAAAATCAGAACCTACAACACATACATAATTGTTGTTTTGGATATCAAATCCCGTGAAATTTCTTCCTACCTGAGTTTCAAGTCCAGAATTGATAAGGAAGTTTTCATCGACACCTAAAACAGAAATATCCGGATCGGTCTTTTTATTTTCAAATTTGATTTCTGCGGTAGACGTTGCCGTAAATGACAAAGAAGTTGTTGTAAAAGGATAGGTATATTTTTCCTGGAATGCTTTGGCTTGCGGATAGCTGATAATCGGATTGATTTTTTCAACATTATTATTTCTGTTGATTTGTGCCGATGCATCGTATTGGCTCATTGAAAATGTATTGGAACCCATAGAGGAAAAATTACTGCCAACCGTGTTCTCCAAAGCGGATACTAGGGTGAGGATTCCGACCAATGCCGTGATTCCGATAGCGATAATAAGTACCGTTAAGATGGTACGCAATAACTGGGTTCGGATGGAACCCATGGCGATATGCACGTTTTCTTTCAGCAGTTTGAACATGTCTCCGTTTTATGGCTCTAAAGTATGAATTTTAAGTCATAAGTCGCAAGTTGGATGTCAAAAGTTACAAGTTTAAAGTCAAAAGTTGAAACCCGATTCTATTTTCCCAAATCCCAAATAAAAATAAGATATTTGCATAAGTTTAAAGTACAACAAAGAAGTCTAAAAAAAATGGCCAAACCGGGAATTCCAAAAGGGACCAGAGATTTTTCACCAATCGAGGTTTCAAAGCGACAGTATATCATCCAGATTATAAAAACCAATTTTGAACGATATGGCTATCAGCCTATTGAGACGCCATCTTTTGAAAACTCCGAAACCCTTATGGGGAAATATGGGGAAGAAGGCGACCGTTTGATTTTTAAGATTTTGAATTCTGGTGATAAAGTCAAAAAAGCTGATTTGGCAGCTTTAGAAGCGAATAACCTAGCTAAATTTTCCAATTCGTTATCAGAAAAAGCATTACGTTACGATTTGACTGTGCCTTTTGCGAGATATGTTGTTCAACACCAGGCGGAAATTGAATTTCCATTCAAAAGATATCAGATTCAGCCGGTTTGGAGAGCAGATAATCCGCAAAAAGGACGTTTCAGAGAATTTTATCAATGCGATGCCGATGTTGTAGGTTCAACGTCTTTGTGGCAGGAAGTAGAATTGGTACAGCTGTATGATGCCGTGTTTACCGAATTAGGGTTGGAAGGCGTTACCATAAAAATCAATAACAGAAAAATATTGTCCGGCATTGCAGAAGTTATTGGAGCAAGCGATAGGCTTATCGATTTTACCGTGGCTTTGGACAAGTTGGATAAAATTGGCGAAGATGGCGTTAAGAAAGAAATGCTTGGAAAAGGGATTTCTGCTGAAGCAATAGAAAAAGTACAGCCTTTATTCCAGTTTACCGGGACAATTTCTGAAAAGATAAATAAACTCTCAGAACTTTTGCAATCATCAGAAGAAGGAACAAAAGGAGTAGAGGAACTGCAATTTATCTGTAATACGGTTGCTAAGTTAGGTTTGAAAAAATCAAACCTTGATTTAGATGTTACGCTAGCCCGTGGATTGAATTATTATACCGGAGCTATTTTTGAAGTAGCTGCACCAAAAACCGTAGCAATGGGTTCTATTGGTGGCGGCGGTAGGTATGATGACCTGACAGGTATTTTCGGATTGAAAAATGTGAGCGGCGTCGGGATTTCTTTTGGACTTGACAGAATCTATCTTGTTTTAGAAGAATTAGGCCTTTTCCCGCAAACGGTTACCGCAACTTCCAAAGCTATCTTTTTTAACTATGGAGAAGCCGAAGGTTTTTATGCTATGCAAGCGGTTACCCAATTAAGAAATGAAGGAATAAAAGTAGAGTTGTATCCTGACAAGGCAAAACTGGACAAACAATTCAAATATGCTGAAAAACGCCAGATTACTTTTGCTGTCATGGCAGGATCAAATGAAATAGCAACAGGAAGCTATAGCGTAAAAGATTTGGTGACAGGCGAAAAGCATACCGTAGATTTTGAAGGCCTGAAAAAAATGTTACAATAATTATAATCCCATATATAAACAAAAAGTCCCGGAAACCCGGGACTTTTTTTATAAAATCAACCTAAATAAATATAATCCCCATAATTATAATTATTTTACGATGATTTTTTTGCTTAGCTCACCATTGGTGGTTGTTATTTTAACGATATACGCTCCGGTGCTTAAACCTGAAATTGGGATCTGGATGTTTTCCTGTGTCTGGTTTTCTACATTCCAGGACAACAGATTTTGTCCAAGTAGGGTATAAGCAGCAACAGAAGTTACCGTAGTATTCATTAATTTGTTTTTAATATGCAACATATTATTATTGCTTGTAAAGGCAATATCGATTCCATCTACTAGGCTTGGATTATCAGTTCCCAGGCTTTCGCTTGGAGAAAATCGCAATGAAAATCTTCGGTCGTGCAATCCCGCATCAAGGTTTATCTCAAAAGTATTGTTTCTGATGTTGTGATAGATTCCGGTCATGTTATCGAAAATGTAAACTCCCTGATTTTCATCCAGGTTTTCTACTTTGTCCAACATGAATTTTACATTTCCGGCAGCGTCTGCTTTAACAGCCAATGGATATATATTGCTGGTGTTGAAATAACCATCACCCTGGATAACCAATTTGGTGCCGTTATGGATAAAATACATATCGTTAACCTGAGTATCAATATGAATAGCATCGTATCCTGGTTCTATTTCACTACTGGCAAGTTCGTTCATGAAACCTAAGAGAATCTGCCTGTGGTACTTGTCTTTGGAATCGTATCCCAAACGTATTTTGATAAAATCATCCTGTTCTTCTTCCAAATCATCTGAGTTTTTTTCGAAATGATTCGCATTTGGAATAGCACTGGCCTGGTTTCTGAACATCATGTTTGAATTGACATTGTCTTCTTTGACGAATTGTCTTTGGTTGTTGTTAAAAACCATATCGCCGCCAATATTGCTTGCGGTTACAAAAAATCCTTGTCCTACTGGTACATATCTGTTTGGGATTTTTGTACCAGGACCTACATTTCTGAGTTCCGGTTGTGACATTGCTACAACTCCTCCTACAAGATTTCTCGCGGCATAACCTCCAAGATAGGATAATAATATATGCGTTTCGCCTCCAAAATGATCCCAAAAATAGAGTGTTCCTGTTGTAGTAGCCAGGTTGTCATTGATAAAAGCAGTGGCGTCAAGTGCTGAAGGATATGGATTTCCTGTCAGATTTAACAAGTTTGGCCCTATATTGTATTGAATTCTTCCATTGTTAGGCTTGCCTACAAAAGTATAGTTCTGTTTTGGAGTAGCGGCACCGCTTCCTTTCATTGTAAAACCTTGTGCGGCAAATAATGATCCGGTGTGGCCTACATAAATCCAGTTGGCATAGTTGTTTGAAGCACTTTGGAATTTATAAAGCCATTTGCTGCTCAATGTTATTGGTGAACCAGGTGCACCATCTGTACCCGATGTCCATTGGATAGTTTGTGGTATAGCTGTTGTGCCGTCTCTCAATACACCGTTTATAGTATATCCGACATTATTTGTCGTCCCGTTTTGTGTGCTTACAGGAGAACACCAGTAGTTGTAATTGTATTTGTTGCTTGTGCCTTGCTGGTCTCTTTCTAAAGATCCTGTACTGGTAGGGTCAAGGTCACTGTTTAATGTTTGTATCAGTTGTGATTTTCCAACAAGGTCAATTTTCCCGTTTATTTTTAAATAATGAGACACTTCAATTTTGGTGTCGTTTTGGACGCTTAAGGTGTTGTTGCTAACGTTAAGCCCCAGCACTGTCTTGTTTCCTACAGAACTAACATTATGTGATGTTTGTACAATATTCCAATCTACCGGAATACTGGCATTCACGATGGAAACATTGTTTGGAAGTTCCTGTAAGTTTCCGTTTGTCCATGTTGTTGTGGTAGCCCATGCTCCGTCTATTGTAGACAGATAAGGAAGCGGAGCGGTTTGCGCACCTACAATATTCTTGTCTACGGTAAGGTATTTGATTCTGGCCCAGCGATTATTGTCAGACTTATCTTTTATAGATGTCCCATAAAAAGTATTGAAATCATAATACGCCTGAAGATTATTCCACGGAATGCTGGCAATATCATTTTTAGTAATCGTATTAGGAATGGATTTTCCATAGGTATTCGTTCCGTTCTTTTCGATTTCCTGATTCATAACATAGCGAATCTGAGCGGCATTTAAATTGCTGTTCCAAATTCTGATTTCGTCAATATCGCCTGAAAATACGCTAGAAATTGATGATTTGTTTGACCATAATGCACCAATAGAAAAATTAGAGGTGTTTGAAGTCGGAACCGGTTGACTTGTTGCTGTAGCATCTAACACGCCATCAATATAAAGGCTGGCAGTACCGCTGTTGAAGGTAACTGCTACATAATGCCATTTTCCGTTATTGATGGAAGTTGTGCTTGTGATTCTGTCACCGCCATTCCAATTCCCTATGAATTTATTTGAGCCGTTGATATAGAACTGATAAGCGTCGTTTTTAGCTACAACCGTACCGCCGCCGCTTGTGTGCCTAACCCATCCTGATACTGTAAAACTGGAATTAAGGTTGATGTTTTTTTCACCCAATACGAAATCTCCGGTTTGGTTGTCAAGTCTATATTTGTTATCAAATTGGTTGGAAATTCCAAAGCTGAAAAATTTAGTGCCATCAAAGTCATACCATGTCTCATAATTGCTGCCGGTGTCTGTTAATGGAATAATGTCAACGATGTCGTTGCTGCCAAAAGCGCTTGTTGAAGAAACAATCAGTACATATTCCTGAGTAGCTGTTTTTGTGAAATTAGAAGTTAGCGAAGATTTTGGAAGCGATACTACAACCTGACCAACATCTGTTCCGGTTTCTACAATTTTCCATTTTCTGTTTCCGGCAGTAAAAGAAGTAGTAAGCCCGCCAAGATTGATGTTTGTAGTTATTCCCGAAGAAGCAAAAGAGCCGTTGTTGCATCCCCACACTAAATAATCTTTATTTGTGGTGAAAGTTGTAGCATTTTGCGTGTTTGTTGTCGCTATTTCTCCAAGACCAATAACAACGTCTGTTGCTAAATTGACACTTCTCGATTGCTTTTGATTTAATTTAGAGAGGTCGTCACGCCCAATTCCCGCAATGTTCCAGTTATAGCCTGCATTTGAAGCCGTATTCCAGATTATTGTCCCGTCAGAATTAGTATAGTTTTGGGATGTCCCGTTTACACCCATCGTGATTCCGTATTTGATAGCCAGATAACTTTCAATTCGGATTCTTTCGCTGGCGTCGTTTTTACGTGAGTTAAAGGTGATGATTTCGGCAATTCTTCCGTCAAGTGTGGCTTTCCATCCTTCACTTCGCCCGATCCAGTATTTTCCGTTAGATAGATTGGTAAATGTTCCGGTAGAAGTTGTGTTTACAATATTTACACCATTATAAAAAAGTTCCTGGGCTGTCGATCCTGTATTGTTTCTGGTGTTGATTATCCCGACGTTTGTGTAAGTTTTTGTCGTACTTGTTTCGGCAATACCATATCCGTTTCCTAAACCTGATGAAGTGCCATAAGCATAGGAAAGGACCTCGTTGTTAAAACGCTGCGAATACGCTCCAAAACCGATTCCTGTTCCGTCATTTTCCTGCGTTGTTATGTCAGCATCAGAACAAAGTATATCCATACTTCCGAAAGAGCTGTTCACAGTAACATTTGGAATGACAACAATAAACTGGTCTTGCGTATAATATCCTGTATTTCCTACCAGATATTGCTGACCCGCCAAACCATAATTATAGCTTCCGGCGGCTTCGGTAGAGACATTCTTAAAGTCGACAACAGCGTTGAAATTGACGTTATCTGTCTGGTTGTTTTTGAATTTTGGTTCTTGTCCTGACGTATATACTGAAGCGTTGCTTCCCATGGCTTGTGTTTGCCAGGAAGAAACATTAGTATTGTCTGCTACAGAGTTTGTTCCGTTTACTAAGTCGGCACGAAGCCATAATTGCAAGCCGGCTGTAATTCCACCCGGCCCGTTTGGTAAAGTGTAGCTAACGACTACTTGTCCAGTAGCTCCGTTACCTCCATTTCGAGTGGCAGAACCGCTGGTTCTTTTTCCACCTCCGCCTCCGCCTCCAGGTGTAGCACCGGCAGCACCATTTCCGTTAGCTGTACTGGAGTTGACTCCGTTACCACCATTTCCTCCGCCGGCTGGTGCTGTTCCTCCGTTAAAAGTAGCGCCGTTGACTCCGGCAAGAGCAGTTCCTGCAGAAGAACCACCACCTCCACCATATATGGTTATTATAGTAGTTCCATCGGCACCATTACCGCCAGAACGCTTAAAATCACCTATACTTGCAGCGGCAGTACCTCCGTCGCCTCCGGCAGTTGTATTGTTGGCAACACTTTCGCCTCCTTTGGCAAGCAGGGTAGTGGCAGAGCTAAACCATGAATCGCCTCCGTTTGAAGTTGATGTACTTCCGGCACCAACGGTTACGGTGTAAGTAGTTAATGGAGTTACGGTTATTACGCTTCTAACATAAGCTCCGCCGCCTCCGCCTCCGCCTCCGCCGTTGGTTGTTCTGGTTCCTCCTTTTCCGCCTCCGCCCCATGCCTCAACAGTGATGCTGGTAACGCCAACGGGTACAGTAAATGTTCCTGAAGATGTAAATGTCTGGTTTTGTGAATAGCTTACGGAAGTAAGCAATACAAGAAATAGTGTAAGCGTCAGCTTACAGCCTAGTAGGTAGGTTTTTTTCATAATCTTATGGGGTTTAGATAATGATAAATTGCGATAAAATAGACTTGGGGTCTTTATAAGTAAAAGTTGCAGGGGTTAGCAACTTGAGCTATTTTATAGATTTTAAAGATTAATACTAGATTTGGGTATTCAAATATAAAAAAGTTTTTTCAAATTTTAACATAAATTATCTAAAATATAGCGTAAAAAATGCAAAGGCTTGCAAACACTGGGTGTTGCAAGCCTTTAATTAATAGGGTTTTACGTTTTTTAGAGCTTTTGTACTTCCAAATTTAGTATTTGGATGATTCAAGAACAGAAACTCTTTAAATATTATGAATTTCTTTTCATCAGTTTTGGGCTGTATTTTAAAAATACATAAGCCAATCCAACCAAGGCAAGAAGCCAAATGTGATCGCTGATTGGAGCACTAGGGCCATCCAAATCTTCAGGAACTTCTTCAGGATTTTGTGCCAAAACCGATAATGAACTAAATAAGAAGAAAATCAGGCTCAGAAATTTTATAGCTGTATTTTTCATGTTTTCTTTTTATTAGTTAGTAAACAATCTTTTTGGTTGCGGTTCCGTTTTCCGAAGTAATGATTTTTACCAGCAATACCTGATTTGCAACCGAAAGATTTGAAATTACGGTTTTCGTATCATCAACTTCTGACTTAGAATAGATAAGTCTTCCACTTACATCGTACAACTCAATTTTTTCCATCATATAATTTCCAGAATCAATGTAAAGCATTTCGTTTTTCTTATAAACGACAATACTGTTTGGATTGATTGTTGGAGTTTCCACGCCAAGTGCAGCTCTGTATACAATCTCGAAACGGTTCGTAAAGTTTCCTGATTCTGTTGTGAAATTATAAGCAGCTGTTTTTAGGTTATGGAGTTGTCCGGATTGATTATCTCTTAAGAAAATATCCTGGTTTGCTTCAAAAAGACCGTCTAAATGGTCGATAGAAATACTATAGCTTCCAGAAACGTTGGTTTTAAAGCTCAAAGGGACAATGTCATTTGTAGAAAACGGCAAGCTTCTTCCTTGAATTGCATATTCTGAATTGTCAATATAAGAAGTCAGGGCAATTGGGCTGTCATTGAAATATTTTCCATCAATTCCATAATCAACACCTTCTGTAGCACCTGCCATATATCCAAGTAAGGTTTGGCCTATGACATCCGTTTCGTTAGATAGGTTTAACCACATTCTGTGTTTCTCGATATCCTCTGAATCGGTAGTTCCATTTCTAAAAAATACGCCGTTTGTACCAGCTGAACGAATAGCATTGCTGAAATTTAATGACGATTGAGAAGCATTATTTTTCACTTTCACGAAAAATCCTTGCCCGCTGCTGATGATTCCGTTTGGATTCATAGAAGCTACTTCCGGCTGTGCACTCGTGATTCCCAATCCTGTTGTTGTAGCATAACCACTTCCTGCAACACCGTTTCTTTTTCTCCAGAACCAGACAGTTCCATCAATGGCATTGGAATTCGAAGAAAATAATCCGGAAATTGAAATAGCAGAAGGATAAGGGTTTCCTACAAGATTAAATCCGTTATTGGCGTTGGAAAGAGGAAAGCTGAAGTTTCCATTGTAAGGTATACCAACAAAAACACCGTTGTAAGCGATTCCTGGAATTGATGAATTCACATAAGAAACATAATTGTCCGGAACTCTGATCAGGTATCCTTTTGCTTGTGCAAAGGTGTAGGTACTTTCATTTTGCGCAGGATAAATGGCTTCATAGTTACCATTATTTCCAAGTACAGGATTATAGATGTAAAATCTGTTTGTTAACGTTGCTGGCGAGAAATTGCGCAGATTTTGGCCATTTACCGGTGAAGACCATAGGGTGTAATCAAAACGATATAATGGAGCGCTGTTTCTTTTTACAGTAATTTGGCCTGTATTTACGGCATTGTTTGTCTGGATCAGGTTGGCATTACTTTCTACGATGAAATTTGCTGCTCCTGCATTATTTGTGATGGCATCACTTATTGTCAGGCTAGTTCCGGTATTTACGGTTAGTGTATAGCCTGAATTGAGGGTTAGGCTCTTTGTAGTAAATGTGCCGTTAGCGCCCGAAGAGAAATTTCCATTTATGATAGCATCAAGACTGGCCGTTGGAGTTCCGTTAGACCATCCACTTCCGTTCCATGTGGTAGAAGTCGGTGCTGTAATAGTAAAGTTCGTTGCAGCTGTTGAAAAGTTATTGCATGTATTAAATACTTTTACCGGAATTGTACCCGTTGTAGCAATTTCAGAAGCAAGAATCGACGCGGTCAATTGGGTCGCGCTTACAAAAGTAGTCGTCTTGTTAGTGCCATTCCAGTTAATTATAGATTCACCATTAACAAAGTTAGTACCATTTACGGTTAAGGTAAAGCCTGCTTCGCCTCTTACTTTTGTGTTTGGAGTAATGGTGGTTATGGTTGGATTTGGTTTTACAGTTACGATAACTTCGTCTCTAACGCTCTTAAAGGTTTGGAATTTCCAGTTAAAGAAAGGAAAGAATATTCCAGTACCGCTATTGGCAGTAATTGAAATTACTCCATTAGTATAAGGGTAGGTAATTCCGGAATTGGCTCTGTAGATACTGAATCCTGAAATTTCTCTTACAACCAACCTCATGTTGTTTTCTGCAGGGACAAAGAAATTCAAATCAATTTCCTGAGTTCCTGATGCGGCCAGTTTTATCACTTTAGATTCCAACATTGTTCCCGTACTGTTTTGAAGTTCCACCATGATATCTCCTGCGGCACTTGAATTAATCGTTACGGTTTTCAATTTTGATGGAATCGTAGCACTAAAAATCATATATCTGTTTCTAGCTGTCGTATTGTTTACTACAGCACCTCCTGAAACTGTTGCAGGGCCCACAGTTTGTGGCGTTTCGATCTCTACAAAATAAGATCTGTTTGCGCTTAATGCCGGAGTTGTATAGGATGTGCCGGTTGCAAGTACTGTAGTAGTCGTGTTATCTGCATACCATCTGATGGTTCCGGTTCCGGTTGCTGTAAGTGCAGCAGTTTGTCCTTCGCAGATTGTCTTGTCGTCTGCTGTTGGAATAGCTGTACTTGCTACCATTGTAACATTTAGTACTGTTGCCGCATTGTTAGCAACAGTAACACTTTGTGTCTGGCTGATATAACCCGGAGCTTCAAAAGTTACATTGTAGGTTCCTGCAATCATCACTTTGTAGTAGTCACCCAGCGGGCCTGTTTTTACCCAAGATCCCATCAAGTCAACATTGCTGATGTATATTTTTGCGTCTACAGCTTCGCCAGCGCTGTTTTTTACGGTTCCTTTTAAGCCATAATTGGCCTGTTTCATATAGTTAAGAAGCGCCTGTCTGTTTCTGTCCCAATAGAACGGAAGGTTAGCAGCAGATGGGAATTTGGTTGCCGAAATCTCGATCGTCATTTCTTTGTTATGGTTAAAGAAATTGTTCCAGTCCTGTCTTCCGCCATAAACAGAATACCATGCGGCACCGTTTGTTGTTCCTGGAAACTGCCCTGTGTTGATAACATCGTCCATATAATTGGCATTTCCGTCAGCAATTTGGCAAAGCTGAGCATATTCTTTTGAAACAAACTTGAAATAGTTGTCATGCGGATGGATACTGAAATTGGCCGTACCTGGCGTCGTTGACGTATCCCATGGGAAGTTTACTACTTCTACACCACCGTGATAATTAGCTGCCAATACAAAATTTCGAGTTTTCTCAAATTCCATGAAAGCAAGCGTTTCAGGTTGGTACGCATAACCGTCAGGGTGTAACCCGTCGATAGCGTCAGGGTAGTTTCTGTTGAGGTCGACTCCTGCGGAATTGGCTCTGGTAGCCGTATTTCCGGCAGAATTCATAGTGTCGTTTCCGGCAGTTTTATAAGATCCATCGGGATTTGCCAACGGACAGATAAAGATTTCGGTATTGTTGACAATGTTGCTAATTTCGCTGTTTGTAGCATAACCTGTCAGCAGATAATCAATAAGACGCATCATGGTTGGAAATCCTGTAATTTCATCTCCGTGCATGGAAGAGGTATAAAGGAATTCCGCTTCGGCCTCATCAACCTGTGCGTTGTCAGAAATTTTCATGACATAAAGTGTTCTTCCGTTTGGAGTTGTACCAATGCTCTGAAGTTTACATAAATTAGGATAAGTATTGGCCCAATATTGCATTTTAGCAACATATTCTGAATATTTAGGATACGCATTCCAGGTATCATCCCAAGCCGAAGTGCCGTAAGTAAGGTATTCGTCGGCAATAAATTCATTCTCAGAAACGCTGACTTCGAACGGAAGGCCATACGTCTGGAATTTTTTGAATTGCTCCGGATTGGCATATGCCTCGACTTTCAGATCGTTTTGGTCGACTATCTTGTGGCTAATAGACAAGAAACGCGCCAGTTCTTTAAATTGTTCTTTGGATTGAGCTTGGAAAGTGAAGACTACTTCGCCTTTTTCTTTAAGATAGTGTTGCGCTTTTTCAAGTGGGGACTTGTTCTCAGACACAACTTGACCTTGGGTTATGCCCATAACGAATAGGCACAACATTCCTAATAAGGTAGTTTTGTTCATAATTAATATTAGATTTGGGATTACAAACGTAGGAAAAAAGTTTTAATTAATGTTAAATTGTTGTAAAATATTTTATTTTAGGCTAAAATATTGCCGTTTTATAAGTTTTTTAAATACCGGCTTTTTTTAGTGCAATTCATCTTTAATTTCACGAAACAGCAGCAAAACCTTGACAGCCGATAACTAAACCAGGGTGTAAGAATGCTTTATCTTTTGGGAACTTTACTTGCTTTTTATTTCCAAATCCAATGTAATAATTACCTGGAAATTGTCGAAATTTGTTATACAAAATGGAGGCAATAAAAGACTCAGGAAATTTAAAAGAGAACAGATGCAGACGATACTTGGAGCCAACGGACAAATAGCTGAAGAACTGGCAAGAGAACTAAAACGGAATTACACTTCAGACATCAGACTAGTGAGTAGAAAACCTAAAAAGGTAAACGAAACCGATAGACTGTTTGCAGCCAACCTGCTAGATAAAGATAAGGCTGATGAAGCCGTAAAAGGCAGTGATATTGCATATTTTACTTTAGGACTTCCGATGGACAGCAAAATGTGGGAAGAGCAATTTCCTGTAATCATGCGGAATGTGATAGACGCTTGCAAGAAGCACCATGTCAGGCTGGTATTTTTTGATAATACGTATATGTATCCCCAAAATAGTGAGATCCTGACAGAAGAAAGTCCGTTTAGTCCTGTAGGCAGAAAAGGAGCAGTGCGGAAAAATATGGCTGAAATGCTCTTACGTGAAATGGAATCAGGTCAGATTGAAGCAGTAATCTGCCGTGCTCCTGAATTTTACGGGCCGGGTAAAACGCAAAGCATAACCAATACGCTTGTTTTCGATGCTGTCAAGAAAAACAAAAAGCTGAAAGTTCCATTGAGCGACCAGAAATTAAGAAGCCTGATCTGGACACCGGACGCCAGTAGGGCTACAGCATTGATTGGGAATACTCCCGATGCGTACGGGCAAACCTGGCATCTTCCAATAGATGTAAGCAGGCTCAATTATAAGCAATTCATAGCGTTAGTGTCTGACGTTTATGGAAAGGAATTGAATTATAAGGTTATTCCAAAATTTGTTTTTAAAATAGGTGCTATATTCAATAAGCAGGCTAAAGAACTTCAGGAACTTTTGCCAAGATATGCCTCTGATAATATTTTTGATGTATCTAAATTCAAGAACCGCTTTCCGGAGTTTAAGATAACAACTTACAGGGAAGGAATAAAACAAATCAAAAATAGTTGATAGTTGATAGTGGTTAGTTGATAGTGGTTAGTTGATAGTGGTTAGTTGATAGTGAAGATGTTCTGGGTAGTCTTACAACCTTTAACCTTTTGACCTTTTAACCTAATATTTTGTTCAATTAAAATTGTCGCGGGTATTGTAGGACACCGTCCGATTGTCTAATTTGCGGCCTAATTAATTAAAAAAATATGGCTTCAGGTATTTTTGCCGTTTTAGATGATATAGCGCTACTTATGGACGATGTAGCAATGACTACAAAGTTGGCAACGAAGAAAACCGCCGGGATTTTAGGTGATGATTTGGCCGTAAATGCAGAAAAAGCTACCGGCTTTTTAGCTTCCAGAGAAATTCCTGTTCTTTGGGCAATTACCAAAGGTTCGCTGTTGAACAAAGTGATTATTGTACCGATAGCCTTGCTGTTAAATGCCTTTCTTCCCCTGGCTATTATAATTATCCTGATGTTTGGCGGAGCTTTTCTTGCCTATGAAGGAGTAGAAAAAATTGTTGAATATCTTTTCCATCGAAAAACAGCCGACCATGCACCTGTAGTTGAAGAGGTACGAGATGATGCAGAGGCTGAAAAGACTAAGGTAAGATCAGCAATAACCACAGATTTTATACTTTCGGTCGAAATTGTGATTATTGCTCTGGGAAGCGTGCTGACACAATCATTGACGGTACAGATAATAACGGTTTCAGCAGTGGCACTTATAGCAACTGTGGGAGTATACGGTATTGTTACACTGATTGTTCGTATGGATGATGCGGGTTACAATCTGATCAGACGTTCAAAAGAAAAGTCTTTGATGTTTTTAATAGGTACGTTGCTTGTGAAGTCGTTGCCGATAATTATTAAAGGATTGGCCATAGTAGGTACGATTGCCCTAATTCTGGTAGCCGGAGGTATTTTTGTGCATAATGTACATTTTTTACATGAATTGTTTCCAACAATACCATCAATGGTTAAGGAATTTGGTGTTGGTTTGGTTGTTGGAATTATAGCAGTTATTTTGGTAACTATAATAAAAAAGCTAATCGGGAAGAAAGCATCTGCTTGATTTAAAAATATCTTTTTGAAATAAAATAAGAACGGTGGAAGTGAAATACTCCACCGTTCTTATTTATACCAGGTGATTATCGGGAACTATAAGTCATTGCGCCTTTGCATGAAAATAATTACTCGCGAAACCACTTGATTATTTATCAAAATCCGGATAAGGGAATCCTTTGCCGGTTTCGCAAAGAAATTTCAGGCTTCTGAAAAATAGCGCCCAGTCAAAACTGCACGAGGCCATTTCCGGAGTATAAGATTCCCAACCATCATGATGGAACAATAAAGTGCATCCTTTTTGATGCGCTTCTAATTCAAAAGTAAGGGTAGTGCCAATCCAGTCTTCAAAGGCTTTGATACACTTCCATTTTATCAGGCTGTACGGTTTTAGATCAATCACTTCCATCTGTTTGAAATATTCAGGACCAAATCCAAATCTTAAAATACTTCCTACTTCTGGTTTTGCAATTGTGTCTGGTGTCCACCAACCCGCCAATCCTTCTTGAGTAGTAAGCGCCTGGTAGACTTTTTCTAAAGGCGATTTAATCAACAATTTGTGATAAATGCTTTTTGTGTCGGATGGATTATTGTGTTCGGCCGGAGTTGAGGTTGTTGATTCGGTTTCCTTTGGTGTAGGCTGACCTTTTCCTGTTGTGACAAGCATTTTTAGGCTTTCTTGTATATAGTAAGTCCATGCATCGTGACATACCTGATAGCATTCGTAGGTTGGAACCAGACCTTGATGTGTAAATTTCATTTCGGTCTTGCCATTCTTTTCAGTAATATCAAAAATGATATGGGTGTTTTTCCACTCGCTTTTATCTTTGGTAAACTTAAAATTATTATCAAGAACGTGCCAAACTATTTTAGTATCGGTCTGCATTTCTGTAACTTTTATGCGGCAGCGGTGTACGTCCATATAATGATAGGAAAACTCGCCATTCAGTTTATCTGTTGGGCCTTCGATATTTTCTGACCACCATCCCCGTACATTGTTAATTGCATCAAATACTTTTCGTGGCGTGGCATCCACAATAAATGATGTTGTAAAATTTTCTTGTTTCATGATTCTTTAATATTGATTGTTTTTTATTGTTCAATTCAAAGGTATTGACAAGAAACCATCTAAGCAGGGTGTGAAATAGACTTAATAAGAGGTTGATTTGGACAAAATGCTTTCTTAACTTTGTAATAGCTATGGAGTTATAATTTAAATTTCTAAATCCTGCCACATGAAACATCTTACCATATTAGTGCCTGATGTACAGACCGGGCCCAACACGCTTTCCTGCATCATAGGAGCCTATCATATTTTTACGGAGGCCAATAATTATTGCATCCGGCAGAATAAAAATCCGGTATTTACAATTGAACTGGCGGGTGTTTCAGGGCAATCCAATTTTGTAAATGGGTTGTTGTCTGTTATGCCTCAAAAAGAAATAAATTCCATAGAAAAGACAGACCTGATTATTATTCCTGCGATACTGGCTGCTTTTAAAAAAGTTGAGGGTGGAAATGCTCTTCTGGTCGATTGGATATTGGAACATTATAAAAAAGGAGCTGAGGTAGCGAGTATGTGTACAGGAGCCTATATCCTGGCTTCAACTGGACTGCTGGATAAAAAGAACTGTTCTATTCATTGGAATGCCGCTGCGAATTTTAAACAATTGTTTCCCAAAGTAAATTTAAAAGCGGAAAAACTGATTACAGATGAACAGGGTATTTATACTAATGGTGGCGGATATTCTTTCCTGAATCTTATTATTTATCTGGTTGAAAAATATTATGACAGGCAAACAGCCATTTATTGTTCCAAAGTTTTCCAGATCGATCTTGACAGGCAGACGCAATCGGATTTTGTGATTTTTAACGGACAGAAAACACATGGTGACGAAGTAGTCGTAAAAGCACAGGAATATATTGAGAAGAACTTTGCTGAAAAAATATCAATGGAAGAACTTTCCAGCAAATTTACCGTAGGGCGAAGGAATTTTGACCGCAGATTTATAAAAGCTACGGGCAATACGCCAGTTGAATATCTGCAACGGGTAAAAATTGAATCGGCAAAAAAGGAACTGGAAACCTCCCGGAAAACAATCAATGAAGTGATGTATGAAGTGGGCTATGCCGATGTAAAGGCGTTTCGCGAAGTATTCCGAAAAATTACAGGCTTGTCGCCATTGGAGTATAAAAACAAATACAATAAAATGACTGCGGCTGTACTAATTTAATTCCAAAAGAACCCAGGATAAAAATATAGTGTTGGTTGAGCTATGGTGGCTATTGTTCTATTTTAAAATATTTATAATTGGGTTGATAATCTACATTTTTATCTATAAAATTGGGCAGTAACAAAAACTCCTCATTGATAAGAAAAGTAAAATTTTGTTTGTTACGGAATAGCTTTTCAGAAAGCGAAATTTCATATTCGTCTCCTTTTCCTTTGGTAAAAGTATATTTATTCTTTTTTGTTTTCCAATTGTTAAAATCGCCAACAAGTTTTACGGATTTGATTTGATTTTGTTTCAAATAAGTTTGCAGATATATTTTAGGCGTTCCCTCTAAATCAGTCAACAGGCGATTTTCTATTGTAGAAAAAGAGAATTTATAATCTTTTCCGTGTTTGGAAACAGTTGTATTGTTTTTTTGCTTTGCTATTGTTGAAAAGGTGTATAAATAAGATTTGTCCAGATGTAAGGAGTCGACACTTTTGAAGTTCACGCCCAATGCTAATCCGTAAGTGGTATTCTCATCAATGTTTCTTTTTAGTGAAAGATGTATTTCCTTTTTATTTTCTGATAATTTTATTGAGTCAATTGGTGGATAAGAATACGGATAGGGTGGTTGGTTTATATTGTAATTATAGAGCATTTCTTTATCAAAATACAATATGATTTCTTTTGTATCTGTAGCAATGTTTTGCGCTCCATTCTTTGGTGAAAAATCGATGATTTTGGGTGAATTGGGATTGTCATTAATAGGTAAAGTAAAAACGTAATCCATATTGTGTTGATATTTCTCTATAGGGTTTTGAGAAATAGATTTATAAACAGCAACAATTTCCGGCATAAAGCTTTCCAAAGTAGGATATTTTTCCCTGTTTTTCTGGTATAATTCAAGTGCGACGACTAAATCGGGAACCCAATAGAACTTTCTATTATAGGTTTCGTAAAAAAATTGTTCGTTTTTTTGTTTGGAATTTGCTTTTTGGGATGTATTGAAATATTCTACAACAGCAGCCCGTACAAGGCCTTCATTTAAGGCGGTTAGCCAACTACTGTATGCCTGCTTCTTCAAGTCATTTTTAACGATGTTGTAAATCTTTCCTCCGTATGGAGCTAATATTTTTTTCATGCGGTACTGAAGATAGTTTACAAAGGAATGGTTAAACTCGTGAACAACCGTTTCAGTATAACCGTTTTCTGTTGTATAAATTGGAAGTCCTTCTTCATCAAAATCCCAACTTCCTAATATGCTATAAACTGTTTCTTTTTGATTTGGAATTTGAAGTTTAACACCAAAATTACCCGTGAATCCCATTCCTAAAAGAATCGCAAATTTTTCATTTGGCACTTTGCCGTAAAATTTAGCATACCAATCCACGTCAATTTCGGTCAATACATTTTTATTAAATCGGTCTTCTGCAATTTTGTACAGATTTTTATGCTCGTCATAAAATTTTTGAAAGTTACTTTCTTTATGAAATTTTTGAAGTAAGGTCACAAAACGATCTGTGTTTTTCAAATCTGCTCCCCAACGCCGTTCGGGAATATTTTTAGTAAATGGAATGATTGGTTTTAATTCAGGATAAGAAAGATGAACCGCCATATTGGCTACTGCATCGTATCCAATTCCCTGTTTATTTCGGATTTTTTTAATGAAGTTTATAAGCTCGTGATTTTTATATCCCGCAAAATAGGTGTTTATATCCTCTACGTAGCTTTCAAAATAGGTGTCTTTAAATTCTTCAGCGTCTGCCAATCGGAAAACTATTGATAGTAATTCTATTCTTGGGTCAACTTTTGCGTTTTCCAACTGCTTATTTCCCTGGGAAAATCCATAATTTGAAATACAAAAAAAGGCGATTAGGATTAAAAATTTCTTTTTCATTATTATTCTGCTTAGATGTTATGGTATATGGCTTTACTGACAAATTTATAAAAAAAAGTCGATACCTCAGGTACCGACTTTTTGATTATTGTTTTGTTGTGAGCAATCTTTATTTATATCTCGCTTTAAAAATTTAGAGTGTTTTCAATTTGTCCCGGTATACACAAACAATATCTCCGTTTCTGACTTTGTGCTTCTTTTCTAAAAATTTTCCATTAACAGAAAATGCTTCTGTTTCAATTAACTGGTTCAATTTGTTAGCAGAAACATTTAAGGCTGTCCTGATAACAGCTGATAGTTTTAGATTAAAGTCCAAAGGATATTGGATTCTGAACAGTATAGTTTCACTTTCAAAACCTAAAATATCTTCTATTGAAAAACTGTCGTGCAGTAGGTCGTATTCTACACTTCCAAAATCGAATTCGACATTGTTTTTTCGTTTGGCTTCATGAGAAAAAGCATACTGCCAGGCTGCTTCCGTATTGTTTTCTGAAAATTTATGAAATAAATCCTTTTGTATCAATTCCGGCTTGGTCCGGGAAAATAGTGAAAGATTATAGGTGCTATCACATTTTATACATCTGTAAATCAACCATACATCAATGTTCTTTTTTTGAGCGTTCATCCTGAATTTCTCACTGCAAATGAATTCGTCATTAGTGCAACGGTTGCATTTTCTTTTTAAAAGGGGAGTGTTTTTGACTTTTACTTCCCATATATATTCTCTTGTCATTTTTATAGTAGTGCTTAATATTCTTGTTTGAATTTTTTGCATACTATTCATGGCATTTCAGTTTAAGATTGATATGAGCTATCAAAAACTGAAATAGCAAATGCGATTGCTTTTGGGAGCAATGCAGTGATGAATAGTATGATTAAATGAAAAACCGGCTTGGGTAGGGTTACCCAAACGAAAGAATAATCAGCCTGCGGTTATAAGGCTGATATTAAGCGACTATAAATTTAAGAGTGGATCTCAAAATATATGAATTGTGGTTTCTATGAAGTAAAAGTAATTAATTCAGACTAAAGTATCAAGAACAATATGGAATGACACTGAATACAAAAATGATTATTAGGAGCCTATGCCAGATTCTCTCATTAGAAACTTTGCGGCTCTGCGCCTTTGCGTGAAATAGTTGCTCGCAAAGGCGCAGAGTCGCAAAGCAAGAAAAATATAAATATATTGGAATAAGGTTTCAGACAGTCAAGGAAGATAATTTAACTTTTCTATAATAATATTGTTTATTGCTGTAATACTAATCTTGCCTTATCTTTGTTAGATAATTCTGAAGATATTTATTTTCAAATAGTATTGGTTTTTGGCGAAAGCCGAAATTAAAAGGGAATCGTGTGTGAATCACGAGCTGTCGCGCAACTGTAAATGATGCAAAATTTTTACCCTTGATGCTCACTGTCTGCTCTCGCAGATGGGAAGGGCGGTAAAAATATCATGAGCCAGGAGACCTGCCTTCACTGTATTGACAATGCTTTCGCGATTGAAGCTATTGGTTTGATGTTGCATGGGATAATTGTATCCCTGCGTATTTTTCTTTTCAATCACATTGCTGTCACTAAGGATTATTCAGTATTCTTTTTAGGATATGGAACATTTATAAATTCATTGGCAATGACAAAATACCAGCCTAGCAAAATCAATATTTGCCTATAGTTTACTGCGCCTTTGTTTTATAACACAAAAAAACAATTTATTCACTTTACGCATTGAACAAGCAAGTATTATGACATTAGATGAAAAAATCAAGCAATCGGAAACGCATATTTTTAAGGCTGTATTTCCCAATACCACAAATCATTATGATACGCTGTTTGGAGGAACGGCGATGCAGCTTATGGATGAGGTCGCATTTATTACAGCCACCCGGTTTAGTAGGCAGCGTGTCGTGACCGTCAGCAGTGACCGTATTGATTTTAAAAGACCAATCCCGGCAGGTACGATTGCCGAGTTAA
This sequence comes from Flavobacterium sp. 28YEA47A, assembly GCF_041262125.1. NCBI lineage: Bacteria > Pseudomonadati > Bacteroidota > Flavobacteriia > Flavobacteriales > Flavobacteriaceae > Flavobacterium > Flavobacterium sp. 28YEA47A. The sequence goes on along the minus strand of NZ_JBGCCI010000003.1, from coordinate 217,311 downwards.
TTGGTAAGGTAAAATATATCGGAAAGACAAGTCTTCAGGTTCATGTTGAGATTTTTGTAGAAGATATGTATTCTGAAAACCGTGAAAAGGCAATCAGCGGCAACTTTACATTTGTTGCTATTGATGAAAACAAGATGCCAACATCAATAAATAAGGATTAAAATATGGGCCAAAACATTAAAGCTGCCATTACGGCTGTAGGTGGCTATGTTCCTGATACAGTATTGGACAATTTTCAGCTCGAAAAACTGGTAGATACTTCTGATGAGTGGATTGTTGCCCGAACAGGAATTAAAGAACGAAGAATTCTTGCAGACAAGCAGAAAGGAACATCAGATATGGCTGCTGCTGCAATATTAGAATTGCTTGCAGAAAATTCAATAAAAGCTGAAGAAATAGATTGTGTTCTTATGGCTACCTCTACGCCAGATAAGCTTCTGGCGCCTACAGCACCTGTAGTTTGCAAAAAAGCAAATCTGACTAATGCATGGGGACTGGATATGAATGCTGCCTGTAGTGGTTTCCTGTATGCATTATCTGTTGGAGCTTCATTTATAGAATCAAGAAGATTTAAAAAAGTTCTTGTGGTTGGAGCCGATACCATGAGCAGGATTGTTGATTATAAAGATAGAAATACGTGCATCCTTTTTGGAGATGGGGCAGGAGTTGTTTTATTGGAACCGTCATTAAACCACGGCCTGCATGATTTTATTTTTAAGATTGACGGGTCAGGAAGTGATTTTTTGTCAATTCCGGCAGGAGGATCTTTACAGCCGGTAGGAGAAGTATCGCTGCAAGAAAATTTACACTATGTGAAACAGGACGGACGCACCGTTTTTAAAAATGCGATTTCGAGTATGACAAGCAGCTGCGATGAACTATTAGGCAGGAATGGTTTTGATGCCGATGCTATTGACTGGATAATCCCACACCAGGCAAATCTGCGTATCATTAATGCCGTTGCAGATAATCTGAAAGTGCCCATGTCCAAAGTAAAAGTAAACATTGAGCGATACGGTAATACTACTGCTGCAACTATACCGCTCTGTCTTTGGGATTTCAAGAATGACTTCAAGAACGGAGACAGGATTTTTCTAACGGCTTTTGGAGCCGGCTTTACTTATGGAAGCAGTTATCTTACATGGGGAAATTAAACAACTGTACTGTTTTAAATATAAAAAGGCTGACAGAGATTATCTGCCAGCCTTTATTTATAGTATAAGTGTCTGGAAAGAGAAATCGGGATTGCGCATTTCTATCTCATTTTTTTCGGATTCCGATTGTGCTTCTCCGGCATAGATGAACATTTTTTGCTCATAGTCGTTAATGGCAGATTCTATTGTTTCATATTCTCCATTTGTGAGATTATCAGATAAAACCAGGGCATCTATAAGCCCCGTGTTTACACCTTGTCCGGCAAAAGGAGGCATCAGGTGAGCAGCATCACCAACCAGTGTTATGGGTAACGGGCGGTTATTTTTCCAAGGCTGATCCAAAGGGAATTTTCGTGTAGGCAAGCCCACAAAAAAAGAGGTAGAACGAATTAGTTTTTTGTATCGTTCATCCCAATCTGAAAATCGTTCCAACAGAAATTCAGAGACATTCTGTATGTTTTGAAAATCCAGACTGATGCTTGCAGTCCATTCTTCCGGAGTTTTGAAAATAATACCATAGCTTAACGCGCCATTATTAGACGGATTGGCAACCAATAGATTTCCCTGATGTGCAGTCATAAGTCTGTTGCCGTTACATAACTGAAAAAACTCAGGACAATTTATTTCAGGTTTGTCAATATCGCCCTGTATAATAAAAGTTCCTGTTTCTTCAATTTTGGAATCAGAGACATAGCTTCGTGCTTTAGACATTCCACCATTGGCAACAATTACTACATCAGCAGCTGCGGCAGGCTGGTTTTCAAAATGCAAAAGCCATTTATCATTCTCAGTCTTGATTTCGATAAGTTTTCTGTCCCAGACAACAGTGTCGTCTTTCAAACTTTTCAATAGCATTGTCCTTAGTATATTTCTGTTTATTTCCGGATTGTCATGTTGATTTTCAACAGTAGGTTTTCTTGTAGACAGAACAGTGCTCTTTTCAGTAGCAAAAGTTATTCCCATCGGCAATGCCAGGTCGTAGTAAGTCTGCAACAGGTCTGCTTTTTTCAAGGCTTCTTGCCCTGAATTTTTATGAAGATCAAGTGTGCCGCCCCAAATTCTTGCTTGAGAATTCTTGTCTCTTTCATAGACCGTTACATCAATATCTTTCTGCTGTAGTAAAATAGCCATAGTCAGCCCAACTGGCCCAGCACCAATGATGGCTACTTTTTTATTTTTTAGTAACATAATTTCATTGTTTAGTATAGTACAAAATTACAATGTCTTTTAGGGCTAAAATAGCTATATTTGACATTAAAATAGTCGTATATGGAATTATATCAAACACGATTGTCAGCAACAGTACCTAATGTCCTAAAGAGATTTGCAGACTTGCTGAATACCGAAATGACAGGTAATAAGGTTGTGATTCCTCAGAAGTTCGGCAAAGGCTACTGTGCCGGATATGTTCTAAATGAAAATATACGTTTGCTTCTGCTTGATTATGAATTAAAAGAAGAATTAATGCTCGAAGATCCTGATAGCGATGTTGTTGGGAAAATGCTTCTTTTTAAGTTTCAGGGTATTTATTCTAAAAGTGAAAAACCGCCTGCTCTGCCTACTGCTTTAATTGCCACAAGAAAGGCAGGCTCCCATATTCCTGTCCATACGAATACTGCAACTATCAATATTGAAGTATCGGCAAGCTATTTAGAAGGCCTGTTAAACTTATCTGGAAAGTCTACTGTCTTGCAACAGCTAGTACTGAATACGCAACCTTTGTTGTTTGAACAGTTGGTTCAGCCTGCTTTACAGAAAATTGTAGATGAAATTTTAACGAGCGCTACATTTGGAACATTTGAGCTTTATTTTCTTAGGATTAAGACAGAAGAACTTATTTGCAGGTTGCTGATGGAATTGGAAAAGAGAGATCAAAACCAGCTTTATGCTTTAAACGGAAACGATATCCGGATCTTGTATAGCATAAGAGAACGGATTTTGGAACATTTGGATATTCCGCCTGTTATTAATGAATTGTCTGCTGAAGCCAATATGAGTCCGACCAAACTAAAACGTTTGTTCAAGCAGATTTTTGGGAATAGTATTTTTAACTATTATCAGGAATTTAGGATGAAAGAAGCCGCACGTTTGCTAAAAGACGAAAAGTTGTCTGTTTCAGAAGTGGGCTACCAATTAGGATTTGCCAACCTAAGCCATTTTACACGTCTTTTTGAAAAGCATATCGGATTAAAGCCGAAAAAATACAGTATGATGGTTTAGTGAATCTAATAAAAAACTACAGGCTGCTCATTGACATAAGCAGCCTGTAGTTTTTTTGTGACATCTTAATAGATTAAAAAGATTGTATTGTCTGTTCCGTAGGTAAACGGAACTTTCCTTTAATTGATGGCTGGTTCGCATCTTCCGGATTTCTGTAACCTATAGCAACAGCAAATAGTGATTTATAGCCATCCAATTGTAGTATTTTGTCATACTCTTCATTTTTGATACCTTCCATTGGTGAACTGTCAATATCCATACTGACACATGCGGAAAGGAAAAACCCGAGAGACAGATAAACCTGATGTTCAAGCCACGATTTGATTTCAGCTTCCGGTTTTGGCTTTATGAATTGGTTGTAATAATTTACGGAACCTTCAGGTAAATTTTGCTTGATTTGATTTTCAAATTGCTGAATATCGTCTATCACGCTAAAAACAACCAGGTGGCTTGCCTCATTGATTTTTTGTTGGTTGAAATAAGAAACGCTGGCCAATTCGCTTTTTAGACTTTCATCGGAAATAAAAATAAATTTCCAAGGCTGACTGTTTATCGAAGATGGACTTAAATTTAAAATCTCTTTTAACTCTGTAATGGTTTCTTCCGGAATCCTTTTATTTGGATTGTAACTTTTTGTAGTGTATCTGCTTTTTGCTAGGTCTAAAAAATTCATAGTTGTTCTGTTTTTTATATACTATACATTTTATAGTTGCAAAACTAAGTATAGTTAAATAACTTTGCAATAACGGTCAAAATAGATAGTATAAAATGTATTGTATAGACGATAAAAAATATCCTTGTACCACCAGCCTTACCATGAAATATATTGGAGGGAAATGGAAAGCAGTAATCCTTATTCATCTGATCAGGAAATTACGCTACAACGAATTGAGAAAAGAACTGCCAATGGTTACGGAACGTACTATAAGCCTCCAACTAAAAGAATTGGAAGAAGACGGTCTGATTAAACGTACTGTTCATACCAGTAAACCGCCATTAAAGGTAGAGTACGAGCTGACTGAGTTTGGAACAACATTAATCCCGTTGCTGAATGCTATTTCGGAATGGGGAAGAGAAACGGCAAAGAACAATAAACGTATTGACGTTGTTGTGTAACAACAACGTAGTATTCTGCATTGGCATCTACAAAATCATCAGTGTTGTCAACAATTACAATTTTGTAGATGTTCCAGTTTTTACTTTATTTTAACCAGTTCTACCCGTCTGTTTTTAGCTTTATTACCTTCTGAATCGTTTGGAACTAATGGACGTTCTGATCCAAAACCTACAGCTGACAGTCTTGATTTATCAATACCCTGTGTAGTCAAGGTTGATAGAACAGCTTTGGCACGATCATCGGATAGTTTTTTATTATGTGCAGCATTGCCTGAATTATCAGTATGTCCTTCTATGGCAATTTTTAAAGAAGGATTTTCCTTTAATGCTCCTGCTATTTCTGTTACTATTTCCTTGCCATCAGGCGAAATTGTAGATTTATCTATATCAAAATTAATATATAGAATTGATTTGCCTTTTTCCGTTAAGTCTTTTGCAATTTCATCTGCCGTAATCTTTGTTATCGTTTGCTTAAATGCTTCTTCTTGGAGTATATTAAGTTTTCCTGCGGCATTATTTGCTGAAAACTGAACATAGATATTTCCTTTATCTTTTGTACGGATAACATAAAATTTAATCTGTTCATCTGCATAACCAATATCACCTTCATTGCCTTTATTGGGATCCTGTTTATTGTATCGGTCATATTCTTCCGAGGAAATTTTTCCATCAAAAATCTTTACAGCTCCCACTGAAGTAAGATAATCTTCAATACTCTTTTCAAAATACCTTTGTGAAAATTCCTCACCTGGCTTAGAAACTACATTTGATTTATAGAGACGACCTTCAAATGGAGTCATTATGCCGTCAATAGGAAAATAGCAAACATCGAATTTTTTCTCCAGTGGTTTATTCTGCTCTTTAAGTCCTTGAGGTAAAGTGAAAAATGGAAAATCGCCTATAGTAGCATTCGAAAAAGCGATGTCTTCAATATTGAATTTTTTTTCTGTTTGAGATTGGTCATTTTTTTCGGAAACTTGTTCTGTTTCTATTTCCTTATTCTGATCTCCTTCCGATTTCTGGTTACAAGAGAGCATAATTGATGCTAATGCAAGCAAAAGAATTCCTTTTTTCATTGTAAATTTTATAAAAAATTAGGTTTTAAATGTCTTACATAATTTTGTAAAAAACAATACTTAATTAGGAAATTGATTGTATGCTTAAAAGCTCTTAAAATAGGCGAACCTAGTCCTCTAATCCTGATGCTGTTTTTTCTGCAACTTCATGCAATGATTCTATAGTAGCGAGGTTTTTGTTTTCGGCAAAATGGGAGATATATTTTAGTGTCCTGTGTATCAATCTTTATGCTTCTTTTGTACTTTTATAGATAGAAATAGATCAATAATGAAACTTAAAGTAAACGAGGAAAATACAGGGGGCGAATTTCTGTTTTTTAAAGATGAGCCCGGTTTTGACCGTCTGTTTTTTACAAGAGACAAGTTCAATAAATATTTTACCATTGCATGGAACTCAGGTGAGAATCAGATAGTAACCGTTGATGGAACGGAATATGAATTTCCTTCCAATTCTCTGCTTACTCTTCTCTTTAACCAGACTTTTAGTTTTGAGGATTCTTCGGCTATCACTGCATGGCAGTTTAACCGCGAATTTTATTGTATTATCGATCACGACAGTGAAGTGAGCTGTGTTGGATTTCTGTTCAGCAGTACGGATCACATGTTTGTCAGGCTCAGTGAATCCGCACAAAAGAAACTGCAACTGCTTACAGAAGTGTTTATTGAAGAATTTGCTACTTCCGATCATATTCAGAATGAAATGCTACTGGTGCTGTTAAAAAGGCTTATTATTTATGTGACCGGACTAGCCAAATCAGCCTATATGCCTGTTATGAAAAACCAGGAAGAAAGATTTCATGTCGTACGGAAATTCAACCTATTGGTAGAAGCCAATTTTAAATCAGAACATTCTGTTAGTTTTTATGCCGGACAGCTTTTCAAGTCGCCCAAAACCTTATCCAATCTGTTTGCCATTTACAACCAGAAGACACCTTCGCAGATCATACAGGAAAGAATAGTTGTGGAAGCCAAACGGCTGTTACGCTACACTGATAGGTCGGTTAAGCACATTACCTTTGAACTCGGCTTTGAAGATGTATCCTATTTTTCTAATTTCTTCAAGAAAAATACGGGCACGTCGCCTTCTGATTTCAGGAACTTACAGGAAACAGCCAAACCTTAATGAGATAGGAAAGGTTTCTAAACAAATTGAAAAGTACTATATGTTTCAGAAAAATAATAGAAGATAAAGAGTAAACCGGCATCAGTGAATGTAAATTAAAATTCTATTGATGTTAGAAAATATGGAGATACAGCTAAAAATCAGATAAAATTTGTGATAATCTAAAAAAATGACAAAAACCGAAATTTTAAATCAGGAAAATAAGCTTTATAAGGCTATTCAGGAAAGTAATATAGCAATGCTTGACGAGTTATTACATGAAGATCTACTTTTTGTTATCCCGAGCGGAGAAGTGATTACCAAAGAAATGGATTTACAGACCTACCGTAGTGGCAACATAAAAATTAATAAACTTGTTCCTAAAGTTGAAAATCTAAACATATTGGGTGATTTGGCGGTCATCACATTAACAATAGAATTACACGGAAACTATCTTAAGGAAGCCTTTGAAAGCAAGTGTCGCTACATTCGTTTTTGGAAAGAGTTTCCAGAAGGAATCAAGGTAGTTGGCGGTAGCGGAATGGTCATTGGTTAGACCTCCGAATAGTAAGTTATAAATAAAAGGTATTCCGCCAAAAGGAGAAACACTATTGTTTATAATCTTTATAGCAGAAAAAATGCAAAAAGGGAAATAATCACAACTAATCGGGTAATCTGCCCACGAATTACGCTTGTCTTTCGGCGGATCTTTGTATCGTTGAATCAAACCAAAACTTCAACGACAACAAAGATGAAAAATCAAACCTTAATTAATGTATTCAAAAGCGGCATTATAGCATTGGCTGCCGTACTTTTCTCAACAGTAGCGGTAACCGCACAAACTGTAAAAAATGTAGTATTGGTTCATGGAGCTTTTGCGGATGGTTCCGGATACAAAGGCATGTATGAAGTGCTGACCAAACAAGGGTATCATGTCACCATAGTACAGAATCCTTTGACTTCTCTTGAAGATGATGTAAAAGCAACGAAGTTGGCATTAGATGCGCAAGACGGCCCTACCATCTTGGCTGGACATTCTTGGGGCGGAGCTGTGATTACCCAAGCAGGAAATCATCCAAAAGTGGCAGCATTAGTATATATAGCGGCTTTTCAGCCTGACAATGGAGAATCGGCTTTGCAATGGTTTCAGACAGTGAAACCTGCGCCGGAAAATGGTGTATTGCCTTCTGATGCGAAAGGAATAGTTTATTATGACCAGGCTAAATTTCATGCAGGTTTTTGTGCCGATTTAAGCAAGGATGAAGCCGCTTTTATGTATGCTTCACAAGGCGCATTCTATGCAGAATGTTTTGTAACACCAATTACGGATGCCGCCTGGAGAAACAAACCGACATACGGTATTGTAGCTACCGATGATAAAAGCATACAGCCAGAAATTCAACGAAATATGTACAAGCGTTCTAATACTAAAGTGACAGAAATTAAAGGCAGTCATGCCGTATACATTTCGCAACCGCAAAAAGTTGCTGCAGTAATTATTAAAGCAGCTAAAGAAGTAGCTCGAAAATAAAAGACAGAGTAATAAGATATTGATTTTTTTGTTTTTATGTTGTTGATACAAAGTTCTGCATGATCTAAATAAAAGCTGTAACCGACTATTAGGTTGTTGTAGCCGAAAAGTCTGAATATGGAAAAACGGATTATTTTACGGGTAACTTGGCTAGAAATATTTAGTAGCAAGTGTAGGAGTTTATTCAGGCTCTTACTCTAATTTTTTATGTATGCTAAATTGTTTTTTTTTGAATAAAGGTCAAAATGGGTGGTGTTATTAATCTACGAATAACACCTTAAAATCGATAAAATCTCTATTTCAATCCGCCATTATATTCCTCATCCGTTACAGCTTCCAGCCAAATAGTCTCACCTTTTTCCCGTCCGGTTATGGCCAGCTGAATAAATGTACTATTAACACTTGCTCCATGCCAATGAGGAATATCGGGCGGGCATTTGACAGCGTCACCTTTTCTAACAATAACTTTTGGGCTGCCTTTTTCCTGATAATATCCCTCGCCTTCGAGTGCCAATATAATTTGTCCGGCAGGATGGGAATGCCATTTAGTTCTTGTTCCTGGTTCAAAGGTTACACTGCCAATAGCATTCTGATTAAGACTGTCAGGCTGTACGAGAGCAGATAACCATACATCGCCAATAAAATTACCATTGGTGATTTTTTCGCCTTTCGGAAATATAAGTGCATTTTGTTGTTTTGTATCTTCCATTTTTTGGTTATTGCTACAAGCCTGGAACAGAAAAATTGCAAACACTAATAGGCATTTAATAGTATGTTTCATTATCTATTTTTAGTTCAGGTATTGTTTGAAAAACCCATCCAGTTTAATTAAGGCTTGCGCTACATATTCGGGTTTCCAATAGGTTTCTATATGGGTAGCTCCATTAATCAGAAACAACTCCTTGTTTTTTGTATTGGTTGCTTTGTTGAATGCTTCATCCGTCATATAATAACTGTCGGCTTTACTTCCTGCAATCATCAATAATGGCTGGTTGATTAAATCCATATTGGTACTGGCATCCCAAGTCATCAGGTCCATAAGACTGCTCATTGTATATTTGAATGTAGAATTTGGATGTGCGTGTGTTCTGTTATAGTAATAATGTCCTTCGCGATACATATCAAAAGGTGTTTTGTCTGCCATTTGATCTGTTATTTCTGTGTCACCAAGATAACGTACTTCGCCTCCTGCAGCTTCTAATTCCCGTGCATCGGAAGCCTGTTTTAATCGTTCCTGTATTGTTGCGAATTGGGAGTTCATAAAACCATTACGTCTCACCAGACCTGAATTGAACATACTCAATGTGGCTACTGCCTTAAATCTTTTGTCTCCCTGAGCCGCCTTCAAAGTATAGCCGCCACCGCCACAAATACCAAGTACTCCGAGTCTCTCAGTGTCAACTCCTTTATATTGAGAAATGAAATCTGCCATACCGTGAATGTCTTCAATACGATTTGCAGGCTTGTCTACGTTACGTGGAGTGCCACCACTGCCGCCCTGATATGCAGCATCAGCTGCAATGGTAATAAATCCTTGCTCTGCTAATCGCTGAGCATACAAACCCGCTGCTTGTTCTTTAACTCCTCCGTTGGGATGCGCTACAACAATAGTTGGATATTTTTTAGAGGCATCGAAGTTTGGTGGCGTGTAAACATTGGCCACAATTGAAATATCTTTGATTTTGTAAGTAACAGGATGGATATTTACTTTTCCTTTGATATTTTCCGTGATTGCTCCCTCATATACCAAGGTGTAAGGGTTTTTCTTTGCTTTTTGATAATATTGTGATTGAGCATTTGCCATAGTAGTAATTGTTATTAATGCGATTACGAATGATAATTTTTTCATACTGTTTTATTTATTGCTTTCTATTGTTTTTCAGAACTTCGTCCAAAACGACTTTTGCGGCTTTTGCCTGTTTCTTACCGATAACTGATTTAATAACTCCTACAAATTGCTGTAGTTGTTCGGGTGTTATGCCTGCATTCAGGCTAATAATCAGATGTGAACGCAACATAGGTTCTGCATCGCCAATAGTAGCTATTACAGAAATCGTAACTAATTCTCTTTGGGCATAGCTTAAAGTATTTCTCTCAAAAATATCGGCAAATAGATGTTCTTTTAAAAAAGTGTCTATTACGGGAGCAAAAGCCGAATAGCCTGTAAGTGTGTCGGGTTGTTGCGTTTTGGTAAGTTCCGCTAAAATCTTCTTGCCACGTTCGTATTTGCTTTGCCCATTTTTGATTGCCAATGCTTCTGCACCTGCTACATCATTAATACCTTTTGCCTTGCGTTCTTCTATTACCTCCATAAAAGTTTGCAACCCGCGAATGCTGCGGGGAAATCCGCAATAGGCATAGAGATGTACTAATATTTCTTTTATTTCATTAACGGTTAGTCCTGCATCAAGTCCTGTATTCAGTTCCTCTTTTAGTCTGGATAAATCACCTTTTGCAGTTAATGCTGCAATAGAAATGATACTTTGCTCCTTTGGGTTTAGTACTTTTTCTGTTGTCATTTTTGGGTGTGCATTTATAGTACTGACCATACCGGTTATTGTTATCAGTAACAGTAGTATTAATTTTTTATTTATTATTTTCATACTATATGGCTGATTCATTTAATTATTTTGAGCTTTTTTACCTGCCAACATTTATTTGATAATCTTTTGAGATAGGGATTTTCGAGTTTTTAGGTAACTCAAGCTGGATTCACGAGAGGTTGTCATTCTCCTAATTTATTTCTATTACAAAGTTCCAGGTAATTGTCAGTGTGCGGCTTATACCAATTACAGTATTATCTACCATTATTACTGATTAGGGATTCAGAGATCAAGAACTGTTATTTGATTCTGTAAATTTGTATCTACTTTATTAAAATGTCAAGTGATGGACGATATCATTAATTTCAACAGTATCAGGGAATATAATGCATTCAACAACCAGGAAACGTTACACCCGCTGGTAAGCGTTGTTCATCTGGATAAGGCGGAACCGCGCAAGCAAAGACGCCTGCGTTACGAGTTCTATACTGTTTTTCTGAAACAGATACACTGTGGAGACCTGCGTTATGGATTAAATCATTATGACTACGAAGAAGGGACATTGATATTTCTTGCGCCTGGCCAGGTAATTGGTGAAAGCGGAGATGAATATTATCAGCCACAAGGAACCGCATTAGTATTTCATCCCGATTTGCTATTAGGTACTTCGCTTGGCAGAAATATAAATGATTATCTTTTTTTTACTTATGCGGTGAATGAAGCCTTACACTTATCAGAGCAGGAAAGAAAAATAATACTGGATTGTTTGGCTAAAATAGAATATGAATTACAGCACACTATTGACAAGCATAGCAAGCAACTGATTGTAAATAACATCGAACTGTTTTTAAATTACTGTGCCCGGTTTTACGACCGACAGTTTATAACAAGAGATACTGCCAATAAAGGAATTTTAGAACGGCTTGAAAATTTGCTCAACGGTTATTTTTCGTCTGATAAACCTTTGGAAACAGGTCTGCCGTCAGTTTCTTTTTGTGCTGATGAATTAAATTTGTCTGCCAATTATTTTGGGGACTTGGTCAAAAAGGAAACGGGCGTGTCTGCACAGGAGTATATTCAAACAAAAGTAATTAATGTAGCCAAAAATAGAATTTTTGATAACACTAAGTCCATCAGCGAAATTGCTTATGGCCTAGGTTTTAAATATCCGCAGCATTTTACAAGATTGTTTAAACAAAAAGTTGGCGTGTCCCCAAACGAATACAGGAATTCCAATTGAGTTATGGCTAGATACTTACTTCACAATCAATATAATCGTTCCTGCAATAATGAAAGCCGCCCCGATTAGAGTTTTTAAAGTCAGTGCTTCTCCTAAAAAAATAACAGCCATAATAATTGTAAGGGCTACACTTAATTTATCAACCGTTGCCACCTGTGATACATTTCCCAATTGCAGGGCTTTGAAATAAAATAGCCAGGATAAACCTGTTGCTATCCCTGAAATGACGAGGAAAATAATATTTTGTTTTGATAAAGTGCTAATCCCTTTTGCTTCGCCTCTTGCCAGCACGATACTCCAGATCATTATTACTATAACAATCGTTCGTATACCGGTTGCAAGGTTGGAATTAATATTAGCGATTCCTAATTTGGCAAAGATTGCCGTAAGCGAAGCAAAGATTGCTGATAGTATTGCGTAAATCCACCACATAATAAATGATTTTAAATTTTTATTGGTAAATCGTATTGTTGTAGTTGTGGCTTTTCTTTGCCTGACAGTAGTTCGTCAACCTTAGGATAAAGCCAATATGCTAACTCTGTTGATAAAATTCAATGCCTATTCAAAGTTCGGAAAACTTCTTTAAGATAAGCTAAGAAATAATTGGAAAAACTAACCCAAAAGAGATGTTTTTATACTTTCTAAAATATAAATTGCATATTGGCTATTAGAGGAATGAATACAAAAGCAATCCTAATCTTAGTCCTGATCTAACCTTTGATTTCTTTTAAAAATTTGCCTGAATTGTCGAAAATCAAATCTCTGCCGTCTATTTCTACTTCATAAGTAATGGTTCCTTTTGTATCGGTAATTTTTGCAGCTTCTTTAATCTTTTTGTTCGGATAGTTTTTGGTAACATAGGTTTTACTATTGGCAGGCAATTTGTCAATATTGATTTCAACCTCAGTTTCAATCATTTTTCCTGATGCGTCAATTAATACAGAATAATTGATTTTTGCCATTTCAAATTCGGCTTCATAATTATTATTCTCTTTATCCCATTTCAGATTCTTGGCATTGGGATATTCTTTTTGTAAAGTTGATTTTACTACTGCCGGAACTTCTTTTTCCGAAACTTTTTGTGCATTGGCGAATGACACATATGTCACTGCAGCCAATAAAAAGATTGACTTTTTCATTTTTTTATTTTTAATTGTGAACAACAATATTCTAAAGAGATTTAGAAGAAATTTAGAATGTTAAACCTTGTTTGTGAATGTTTTATAAGGTACGGCCATACAAAAGAAGAAGCTATTTTTTTGTTTGAATAAATGGTATAGCTCAAAAATGAATTATTACTGTGATGATTTTACAGTTGCTTTCTTGTGAGCTATGACAATCATTATGGTCATGACAAAAATTGAAACCAGAGATGATTGGAGCGTACCAAGTTCAAGTCCTCCTTTTGCTATGGGCTTTGTCAGAAAATCACCAAAGGTTGCGCCAAATGGTCTTGTGAAGATAAAAGCTATCCAGAATAGCAATATATGATTGAGTTTGGTAAAATAATGCAATACCACCACCACAAGAATTATGATGCCGGTTACCAATGCGCCATACATATAGCTCAGTCCTAAATTATCGCTTAAAAAATCACCAAAAGCAGTTCCCAGGCTATTGGAAAACAAAACCGCTGTCCAGAATAACAACTCTTTGTTTCTTTCTACAATAGGATAGACTTCTAAAGAATTATACTTTTTGTACCACACTACTAAAGTACCAACCAGGCAAGAGGCTAAGAATATACTGCCAAAAAGATAGCCCAGATGCAGCGAACGGTCAATAAAATCCGAAATCTCAGTGCCTAAAGTGGTCGTTCCAATGATGACTAGCCAATATTGCAAAGGTTTATACTCGCTGGCATTAAGCTGCATCATTAGGGCAACAATAAAAATGACGAGTGTAATCATTATGCCTACTACATAGCCATAATTAAGAGTCATTGAAATAAAATCACCCAGCGTTTCTCCCAAAGTTGTAGCTACCACCTTCATTAGCCAGAATAAGAGTGTAATAGGAGCTACTTTATTTAATTGTTTCATCTTTTTTATATAAAGATAAACTTCAATTTAGAAAAAAATTAGAATCGTTAGAAACAAATTAAAAATAGATACGCTTTTTTTTAAACTATAGCCTGTCTGGTTATGAAATTAGTGATCTGCTATTCCAAAATTTGTAATTACCATAAAATCAATACTTCGGGATTAGGGTAACAAAAAAACAACTTCGTTGATATAGTAAAAATCAGCGGAACCCGAAAAGCTTATAGAGTAGGGAACAAACTTAAATACAATAAACCATGAAAAAAATTAATTTTTTAATCAACCTTTCATTATTAGCTTTTGCAGCTTCTTCCAGCTATGCTCAGCAAGTAACAGGCTCATCGCTTTTTTCTCCGAGTGGTGGTGGAGCACGTATTCTTTCTGCCCAGGGAAATACCGCTGCAAATCCTGCAATCGGATTTCAATCTACTGTTTCAACCACAACTACTGCTCAAAATGACGGCGGCGGCGGAAATGGAATTTTCAGGCCAGCAGCTAATTCTATGGCATTTTCTACCGCAAGCATAGAACGAATGAGAATTGCCCCTGGCGGAAGCATTGGAATTGGAACGACCAACCCGTTACATAAATTTCATCTTCATGATGGGTTAATGATGATATCCGGAGCTAACGGATCAGGTGGACCAATGATTGTTTTCAGTGATAATATTGCAAACAATGCATATCCAAATGGACGTTGGGGAATAGAGTATGTTCCAAACAAGGGACTAAATTTTTGGAAACCATTTAATCCAAGCACAGGTGGTGGTGGCAATTACTATATGTTGCTGAAAGATGACGGAAGAGTATCTATTGGTACTGAAAATACGCCAACAACAATTGGAGCCACTGACATTAGCGCTTATAGACTGTATGTTAAAGGCGGAATCCTTACAGACGAACTGAGGGTAGCAACGGGTTGGGCTGATTATGTTTTTGAAGACAACTATAATTTAAAACCATTATCTGAAGTTGAATCGTTTATTGAAGCACACGGTCATTTGCCTAATGTGCCTTCTGCAAAACAGGTAGAATCTGAAGGAATTAGTGTTGGAGAAATGGCTAAAATCCAACAGGAGAAAATTGAAGAATTAACACTTTATATCATTATGCTTAACAAGAAACTGGAAGTTCTTGAAGCAAAATTGAACCAGAAGTAACTATCCATAGTTTAATCTTTAAAATATTGAATTATGAAAAATAGTAAAATTCTTCTGATAATTATATTTCTGCTGGGATGTACTATTCAGGGAAATGCCCAGAGCAAAGGTCAAATAGCAAAAAAACTGAAAGAGAAATCAAAAATCGGAGAGTTTACGGTGTACAAAGATTTACTGACCGTAAGCAAAGAATTTGATGCTTCCCAAATCAATAAAGAAGTTGCGAATGCTACCGTTTTTGATCTTAACAGGGACTTGGCTTCAGAAATAATCGAGCAATCGTTAGATTTAATTTCAATTGAAATAACTGATGGGGTTGTATTGGATTTATATCGAGAAACTGATGCCTTTTCTTCTTTGACTATCAATACTTCTGATGGTAGGGAATTTGATATGCGTTCATTAAAAGCATCCTTTTACAGAGGAATGATCAGAGGCAACGAAAATAGCCTGGTAAGCCTGAGCCTTTTTGAAAATGAAGTCGCGGGGTTTATCTCCTACCAGGAAGGCAATCTGGTTTTAGGTAAGCTAAAAAACAACCGTCAGATTATTTTGTATAACGATAAAAACTTAAGAGGCAGGCCTGAATTTAGCTGTGAGGCGTCTAACTTGCCTATGACAGAGTCTGAAGTTGCAAATTATCAAAATGTTTTTTCCCAATCGCTTACATTTAAATGTGTCCGTTTGTCTTTTGAAACAATGCATGATATGTTTCATACTTTAGGTAGTGCTGCAAATGTGGCAACTTATGTGACTAACCTGTATAATCAGGTAGCAACAATATATGCTAATGACGGAATAAGTACAGCAATTTCTAACATTTCAATTTGGGTTACTGCTGACCCATATAATGGAGTGCATATGTTAGATATACTGCCACAATTTTGGGCTCATACCAGTTCAATAAACGGAGATTTGGCCCAACTTCTTACTTTTAGAGATATTGGAGGCGGTGTTGCCACAGGTTATTCTGGAATTTGCAATAGTGATGTAGACCAAAGTTTAAGTGTTATCGGGCGATTGGCAGGCATTTTCCCAAACGTGCCCACCTACAGCTGGTCTGTTTATGTGTGCGCTCACGAATTTGGTCATTTGATGGGATCTCACCATACTCATGACTGTGTATGGAATGGGAACAATACTGCTATTGACGCATGTGCCGGCCCTTTCGGAGGCTGTCCGCCGCCAACGCCAACACATCCTCCAAGCGGTGGAACCATTATGAGTTATTGTCAGGATTCTGCCGTGGGTGTAAATTTTGCAAATGGATTTGGCCCGCAGCCCACAGCCGTTATGACTAACATAATTAATAATGGGACTTGCTTAACGAGTTGTGTTCCTTGTCCGACTAACTTGGTAATAACCACTAATGTATTATCGCTTAGTATGGATTACAGACAGGCGTTTAACACAATAACGGCCACCAATGTCATTAACAATTCAGCAACTGGGATTTATCATGCCGGGACACAATTGGTTTTTCAAAACGGGTTTAATGCCGCTACCGGCTCAGATTTCAGGGCGTATATTGAAGGATGTACTGACAGCTTTGTGGCCCGTCAAAATTTTATCAACCCTGTGGTTGCCGATGGATTATCGCAGGAACATAAAATAAAAAATATGACTCTTACGCCAAATCCGAATAACGGACTTTTCACTTTAAACTCAAAAGAGCCAATCAGTGGTACCATTCAGATTATTGATTTATATGGAACTTTGGTTTATGAAACAGAGTTCAAATCACAAACGGTGTTTGAAATTAATATACATGAAAAACCAAAAGGAATGTATGTTGTAAAAGTACTCACAGACAAAGCCAATATGATTGCCAAGATAATTAAAAACTAAAGTTGATAATGTTTGCATAATTACAAGCGCCTGGAAATATATTCCAGGCGTTTTTTTATACTTTATTCTTATCTGTTTCCAGATCCTGTATGTAGAAATATTCTCTTTTTATACAACAATTAAGGACAAAAAAAGCAAAATTGGAAAACAATTGAATAGAGAAATGTCGGATACCCAATGATTGAAAACAAAGATGCTTATTACAAAGTGAAATTGTAAAATTTTGAATTACAGTTATTTGGGTGTTTTTTATTGAGGAAAAACGTAATTGGGCCATTTTTTAGCAGCAATTAGAAAATTTTTTTAAAAAAAAATTAACAAGTTTTTCTAGAAACAAACCCACAACGATTTTTAAGAACAAACAAACAAACACAGGCGTTCAGCCCCGTCTTTTTTAAATTGTCCGCGGATTAAAAATACGTAAGATAACACGCTCATTTTTAGAAAAAAGAACCTGATGGGGAAAGCCGTAAGGATAGGCTTTTGGTCTATTGTAAATTCGGTAAACACATTGAAGTTTAAGCAGTTGCATTTTCTTAACGGTTATATAAAGAGCTACCACCTCTACTATATACTATGGCGAACTTACTAAACATACCCACTTTTCTACAGATGAACCTAAAGTCTATCCATCCTCCATGAGCTGAGGTCACTCTTTAACATGCTTAAACAATTAGTAACCTAAACTATAAAATCATGAACAATAAAATTTACACCCTATTACTTGTTTTCTTTATGAGCGTTATTGGGATGAATGCCCAAAACAGCTACTTCTATTACTATAAAGAACAAAAGATTGCCCTGAACCTCGATCGAAAATTCCTGAACATCAATACCTCCGCCGACTTCCAAAAATCGGCCCTTGAAGGATTGAAGTTTAAAGACGTAACGTTGCAAGACGACAATTCTACAGGTGAGCGTCAAAAGTTCGGAAAGCTGGAGTTCCAGTCAGAACCTTCTGCAGCCGATTTTGAAAAGGCCATCAGCGACCTGAGAAAGATCAAAGGAATCAAAAGCGTTTCGCTTTTCTTCAAAAGACCTAATGCTCCATCTATTGGAACATCCAACCTTTTTTATGTAAAGCTGAAAGACGAAAGAGGATTTGAGTTGCTTAAAAAGACTGCCGTAGAAAATAAGGTGAAGATCGTACAGCAGATTTATGGAATGCCTTTATGGTATGTGATGGCAGTAGAGCCAGAAAATCAAAGCAATTCACTGGAAATGGCAAACCTGTTTTATGAAACCGGACAGTTTGAAGGTATCGACCCGGCATTCATGTTCAACTTCAGATCTGTTTGTGCCAACGATACCAACTTTGGCAGCCTTTGGGGACTTAACAATACAGCCAACCCAAATATCGATATTAATGCCTGCCAGGCCTGGACGCTTTCACAAGGAAATGGCGTGAATGTAGCCATTCTTGACCAGGGAATCTATAAGCCGCACAACGACTTGGCGGCTAATATCTCGCCTTTGAGCTATGACGCACAGGGTGGTGGCCCTAGCGTTTTTATCTCGGGCAACAACCACGGTACCCACGTAGCAGGAACTGTAGGAGCTATAAAAGATAACAATCTTCAGGTAGTTGGAGTAGCACCAAAATCAAAACTGATCTCAGTGAGCCACTCATTAAATGTTGTTCCAGCTATCTCAGCACAATTGGCTGGAGGTATTAACTGGGCTGTAGCCAATGGAGCTGACGTAATCAACAACTCCTGGGGTGACCAAGGCGGAGCATTTTATGCCCAGTTGTATAGCTTGGCGTTGGAAAATGCTATCATTAATGCTATGACAAACGGTAGGGGCGGAAAAGGAACCCTGGTCGTTTTTGCAGCAGGAAACTACGGAGGAGGCGGTCCGGTAATGGACTATCCGGGTAACTTTCACGATAATATCCTGACTGTAGGGGCGATCACTTCTTCAGGATCAAGATCCAGCTTTTCGGGCTATGGTTCAAAACTAGACGTAGTAGCGCCAGGAAGTAATATTCTGTCTACTATTCCAACCAACGGCATAGGATCGATGGACGGTACGTCGATGGCAGCGCCACACGTAACAGGATTGGTAGCCCTGATTCTTTCCGCAAACCCATGTCTTACAGGTCAACAAGTGCGTGATATTATAGAAAGTACTTCCCAAAAAATTCCAGGTTATACTTATTCGGTCACAGCGGGGAGAGGTAACGGGACATGGAACAACCAGCTGGGTTATGGATTGATTGATGCCTATGCTGCCGTACAACTTGCGCAGCAGATGTATTCACCAACTTTAGATCTTTATGTAAAAGATAGTCCTGGAGACATAGGAATTGAGCCGAATACTATTTCGCCATATATGTGGGCCAGTGAAGATATCTGGGTACGAAACTATAACGACAATGGTCTTGTACACCAAAATCCGGATTACAGCCCAACCAACCCGAACTATGTTTACGTGCGTGTAAGAAACAAAAGCTGTGTAGCTTCTACAGGAAACGAGCGTTTGAAACTATACTGGGCTAAGGCAGGAACCTCTTTGGCCTGGCCAATGAGTTGGAACGGAACCTATTTTGTAGGTGGTGTGCTAATGGGCAAACAGATCGGGGCATTAACAGGAATCCCGATTCCGGCACTACAGCCAGGACAAGAAACCATCATAGCCTTTGCATGGAACGTTCCAAATCCTGCTGACTATGCGCCAATCAATTCAGAACCATGGCATTTCTGTCTGCTAACGCGAATTGAGGCCGCTAACGACCCAATGACCTTTCCGGAAACAGCAGATCTCAATCTGAATGTCAAGAACAACAACAATATTGCGTGGAAAAACGTAACTGTTGTTGACGTATTGGCTAATGGAAGCATTGGAGGTGTAGTAGGAGTTGGTAACCCTACCAGAGTTCCAAAAAAATATTTATTAGAATTTATTGCCGAGGATATCCCAGATGTACGACCTATCTTTGAGCAAGCGCAGGTAGGAATAAAAATGGACGAAAGGCTTTACAGAGCCTGGCAGCAAGGTGGTGCCGTAACCCGAGGTCTGGTTGAAGGCCGGGAAAGAATGGCATTCGTGGTCAGGACAAACTATGCCACTCTGAACAACATTGTGTTCCAGCCGGAAGAATTGGGAACACTTAACCTGACGTTTGCTTTTAATACTGATGATGCCACGCCACAACAGTTTGTCTACCATATTGTGCAGCGAGATCTCGAAACCGGAGAAGTGGTAGGAGGAGAAACCTATCTGGTGAACAAAGGTAAGCCACGAGGCAGAAGGCTTTTTGCTGATGCAGGGAATGATAAAAAAGTAAACCGAGATGAGATTGTTACATTTAGCGCAGCACAGTTAAATGAAGCCGTAATTTATAATTGGTATGATTCTGAAGGCAAGCTCGTCTATCAAGGAAAAGACCTGACTGTAGCGGTTGACGTTGCTAAGAAATACAAACTGGAAGTGGTAGCCTTGGCCGACGGAGCTAAAGAGTATGCTGAAGTAGCGGTAACGCTGAATCCTAGTGCCTTAGGAGGTATTGCTCCTAACCCTGCGCAAAACAATGTTACAGTAGGATATAAGCTAAACGACACGGGTTCTGCCTATCTATCGATCATTGGAAGTTATGGCACAAACAGAGCTTCTAACAATTACATTTTAGATGTGAAAAATACCGAAATTAACGTCGATATCTCCGATTATCCAAGCGGCCTTTATACGGTAGTCTTGATAAGTAACGGTAAGATAGTAGATGCTAAAAAGCTGATTAAGAAATAAGTAGTTTTAAAGCCCGTGCCCGGCACGGGCTTTTTTATTACGGTTATAGTCGCGATCCTCTAAAATCTTTGCGATGAAACCCATTATGTTTTTTAACAGTCTTGCTCTAAAGTTGCAGCAGTAGCAGTGAAGTCGATTTCGAATCCCGAAACATAGAGGCCGTTTATTTTTCTGACACTTAGAAAATAAAAAAGCCCTTACAATTTGTAAGGGCTTTTTTAAACCTAGTAGCGAGGACGGGAGTTGAACCCGTGACCTCAGGGTTATGAATCCTGCGCTCTAACCGACTGAGCTACCTCGCCATTTTTTAAGACGTGCATCCTTGAATGCGGGTGCAAATATAAAACTAAATTTAGAGCTTGCAAATATAAATGACCAAAAAAAATAATTTTTAAATTATAGTTATCTTGATTTTATTCTATATATTTCCAAAAAAAATTAGAGCATACTATGGAAGGTAAAATACGTTACGAACTAGAATTTCCTTTAAATTCCTCACCTCAATTACTATATCAGTATATATCAACACCTTCCGGTTTATCGGAGTGGTTTGCCGATAATGTTAATTCTCGCGGAGAGTTTTTTACTTTCATATGGGATGATGCCGAAGAGAAAGCCAGACTGGCTTCCAAAAAAACAGGAGAAAAAGTAAAATTTCGCTGGATTGATGAAAATGGACAAGACGGAGACTATTTCTTTGAATTGCGAATCCTTGTGGATGAAATTACAAAAGATGTCTCTTTGATGGTCGTTGACTTCGCAGAAAAAGATGAGGTGGCAGAATCGACCCAGTTATGGGAAAACCAGATTTCCGATTTAAAACATGTAATCGGATCGGTATAGCAGAATTCACTTTTTAAGACTTATATTTGCCCTGATTTAATTTCAGGGCTTTTTTTATGATTAATTTCAACGGAACTATTACGGAAGACACAAACATATTAGCTGGTAACAGAGCATTTCTTTACGGAGATTCTGTTTTTGAAACAGTGAAAATTTTGGATGGAAAAGTGCTTTTCCTTGAAGATCATTATTTTAGATTGATGTCTGCCATGCGTATCGTCCGAATGGAGATTCCGATGAACTTCACAATGGAGTATTTCGAAGAACAGATTTTGTCTACTGTTGCTTCAGAAAATTTTTCAGGTTCTTGCCGTGCCCGTATTTCCGTTTACAGAAAAGAAGGAGGTTTTTATCTTCCTAAAAACAATAATGTGTCGTTTTTGATTACGGTGCTGCCATTAGAAGATTCGGTTTACCGAATTGAAAAAGACGAATATGAGGTCGAATTATACAAGGATTTTATCGTTACCAAACATTTGCTTTCTACAATCAAATCATCTAACAGGATGATAAATGTAACCGGAAGTATTTTTGCCGATGAAAATGGTTACGACAACTGCCTTCTGATTAATGATGAAAAGAATGTTATTGAGGCTTTAAACGGGAATCTGTTTATGCTGATGGGAAATAAATTGGTAACACCGCCAATTTCTGAAGGTTGCTTGAATGGCGTCATGCGCAAGCAAATTTTAGCGCTTGCTAAAAAAATAGAAACGATTGAAGTAGCTGAAGAACCAATTTCTCCTTTTGACCTTCAAAAAGCTGATGAGCTGTTCATTACTAACGTAGTCAGAGGAATCCAGCCTATAACAAAATACCGTAAGAAAGAATATGGGGTAGGGTTGGCAAAGGATTTACTGCTTCGGTTAAACGCGCAAATCCGTCTGGGCTAATTCAGTATCGGATTTTCGGGGGCATTGGACCATATAACATAGTCGCCCCCTAACTCGAGGATTTTCTGCTTCCAGAAATCAGTGGTCGATTTGCCTATAATTTTATTCTCGTAAATATTTTTTGAGATAATCCAGGAATTAGCCTGCATTTCTTTGTCCAATTGTTGTGCATCCCAACCGGTATAACCTAAAAAGAAACGAATGTTACTCTTTTTGATTTTTCCTTCGTTGATTAGTGCTTTGGTAGATTCAAAATCGCCTCCCCAATAAATTCCGTTAGAGATTTCGATACTGTTCGGAATCATGTCGGGAATATTGTGAATAAAATAAAGATTATCCTGTTCAACAGGACCGCCATTATAGATCTTGAATTTGGCGTTGATTTCAGGAATCAGATCTTGTATGGTATATTCCAAAGGCTTGTTAAGGATAAATCCTACAGAACCTTCTTCGTTATGGTCTGCAAGCAAAATCACTGAGCGATTGAATGATAAGTCTCCGATTATGGATGGTTCCGCGATCAGAAGGATTCCTTTTTTGAGCTTTTCTGAAATCATTTGGATGCAATTTTTACTAAATTTAACAATAAAAAGTTTTTTTTCCAAATTAATTCGACGAATGGCATAAAAAAAGCCCTCCAAATGGAAGGCTTTAATTTATATCGGGACAAAAAACTATTTTGAGTTAACTGATCCTTCTAGTTCAGCACCAGCCTTGAATTTCACTACGTTTTTAGCAGCGATTTTGATAGTTTTTCCAGTTTGAGGATTTCTTCCTTCTCTTGCAGCTCTAGAAGAAACTGACCAAGATCCAAATCCTACTAAAGATACTCTGCCACCTTTTTTCAAAGTGCCACCTACGTTATTTAAAAATGACTCTAAAGCTAATTTTGCAGCTGCTTTAGAAATTCCTGCGTCAGCAGCGATAGCATCAATTAATTCTGATTTGTTCATAATAATAGTTTTAATTGTTGGTTAAACATTATGTTAATTATAACAAATTTAATAGGATTTCCTTACTAGGCAAGACATTTCGGGTGTTTTTCGCTGTTTTGTTGATAACTTGAGACTTTTGTTAATAAAACCGGCTTGTTTTTCTCGGAATCGCTGTGAAATCAGTGTTTATGCGGGCTTAGAACGCTTTAGCATCCTTTCCGAAACTAATACCGTTTAATAGTTCCGCAGTCTTTAAATTTTTCTTCCCGGGAAATTGCAACTGGGCTATTTCGATATAACCGTCGCTAACGGCAATTTTCATTTCTTTTTTTGTCGTAATGATTTTACCAATTGTTTCGGAATGGGATTGAGGCGTAAATTTTGCCTCATATATTTTTACGTTCCATTCCTGTCCGTTATCACTAAAGAAACTCCAGGCCGCCGGATAGGGTGATAGTCCGCGTATTTGGTTGTGTATCTCTTTTCCTGTCCTGTTCCAGTCGATCTTGCAATTGTCTTTGTTGAGTTTGTAGGCAGTTTTTATTTCGGCAGAGTCTACTTGTATAGTCGTTTCTGCTTTTCCATCTTGAATTAATTTTAAAGTTTCAGCAACAGCTTGGCTCCCTAGGTTCATTAACGTGTCATGTAGCTGCCCTGCATTTTCATCAGGTGTAATGCTTACTTCTTTGCTCAATATCATGGCACCAGTATCAATTTTATCATCGATAAAAAACGTAGTGACGCCGGTTTTGGTTTCACCATTTATAATTGCCCAATTAATAGGAGCTGCTCCTCGGTAATTTGGAAGCAACGAAGCATGGAGATTAAACGTGCCAAATTTTGGCATATCCCAAACAACTTTAGGTAGCATACGGAAAGCTACTACTACCTGAAGATTGGCATTTAAATCTTTTAATTCTGCTAAGAAATTTTCGTCTTTGAGGTTTGTAGGCTGTAATAGTCTCAGGTTTTTCTCTAAGGCGTATTCTTTAACGGCTGAATATTTGATTTTCTGACCACGGCCTGCAGGTTTGTCGGGAGCAGTAATCACTCCAACGACTTCAAAATTGTTATTTAAAATGGTGTCCAGTATGCCGACAGCAAATTCCGGAGTTCCCATAAAAACGATGCGTAACTTTTCCATTCTATTTTAAAGTGTATTTATTGTTGGGTAACAGCTCAATTTTATTTGTTTCCAAAAGCTGTTTCAATGCAAAGATAAGGGCATCATCCGGAAATTTGGAATGAAACTGGATTTCTCTTGAGCTCATCGGTGCGGTTTTTAATAAGTGCAGTATTTTTTCTGCTACAGTATTCGGAACGGTAACTTTATTCTGTTGGATGCAGTAGGAGCAGACGCCACAATCTTTGCTGTCTTTTTCTCCAAAATAACTCAGGAGCTGGCGACTTTTACATGATGTATTGTCGGCTGCATATTTTAAAACCGTTTCAAATTGCTCTTTTTTCAGACTGTTCTGTTCTTCAAGGTATTTTGAAATACGATTGATTGTCCTGTCGTCTTCTCGTATCTCATTAAAAGTAACGGTAGAATCGTTATTTTTTGCATGATAGTCAATAATCTGCCTTTCGTGTAACTTATGTAAGACCGCTATTACTTGTGTTTCTTTGGTGCCGGATTTTTTTGCGACCAGCGGAATGTTTATAGCGGTCACAATTTCATAAATGCCGGGATAGGTGCGTAGCAATGTCAGTATGATTTCTTCATCTTGTGGATTAAGACTGACATATCGGATTACTTCTTTGGATTCGATAATGAAACGTACGGTTACCTTTTCTGAAAACTCCTGCGAAAGCGAAATGATTCCTTGCCTGTCTAAAAATTGGAGGCTGTTGAATGTTTTCAATGGTGAAAAACCATATTGGACGCAAAATTGATTGATATTAAAAGAAAACTGTTCATTGATTCCTTCTCCGTAAGCAATCTGGAAAAAATTACAGAGCTTGACATACATTTCTTTTAAGAACTTTTTGTCGGGAAGGTTATTCAGTATTTGGTTTTCTGAATATTGGATGTCAGACGGATTGTTTAGCAATATGGCAAAAGCCTTTTCTCCGTTCCGTCCGGCGCGCCCTGCTTCCTGATAGTAATTTTCCAGGTTTTCCGGCAATTGTATATGGATGACAGTTTTTACATTGGCCTTGTCTATTCCCATACCAAAAGCATTTGTCGCAACAATGACCTGCGCTTTTTCTTCCATCCACAACTTCATGTTCTTTTCCTTTTCCGTGATATGCAGTCCACCATGATAATAGGTGGCTTTAATGCCAAGCGACTCCAGTTGCGAAGCCGTGTCGAGGCAGGCTTTTCTGTTTCGGACGTAAATTATGGAGGGTTGCGGATTTTTTTGCAGTATCTGTTCTATTCTGTAAAGCTTGTCCTCTGCATTTAAAACCATATAGGCGAGATTCTCTCTTGCGAATGATTTTTGAAAAATAGCCGGATTCTCTATTCCAAGCTGTGCAATGACATCTTTTTTTACGCGTTCTGTTGCAGTCGCGGTTAATGCTAAAAAAGGAATTTTTGGAAAATGGGTTTTAAGAGAAGCAATTTTTAAATAGGCAGGACGGAAATCGTGTCCCCACTGCGAAACACAATGCGCCTCATCAATGGCAATAAGGTTGATTGGGAGATTTTTGAGCCGGTCTACAATCCAGTCGGCTTGCAGTCTTTCTGGCGATAAGTATAAAAATTTGTAATTCCCGTATTGACAGTTATCTAAAAGGTCACTAATCTCATCGGTAGAAATACCTCCTGTAAGTGCAATAGCTTTAATGCCTATTTTCTGGAGATTGGCAGTCTGGTCTTTCATGAGTGCTATGAGCGGTGAAATTACAAGACAGATGCCTTCCTGTATCATGGCGGGAATCTGGAAGCAAATCGATTTTCCACCACCCGTAGGCATCAGGGCAAACGTATCGTGCCCGTCCAAGACTGAAGCTATAATTTCAGCTTGCGGTGTTCGGAATGAATCGTATTTCCAGTATTTTTGGAGAATCGATAACGCTTCTTGCATGTTTCTAGTTAGAAAGATGCCCTAAGATAAAAAGAATTCTGTTATCTACCGTGTCTTTTGGAACTTCAATCAAGTGATACCCGTAACTTTCGTAAGTTTCTTTTAGGTGTTTGTAGATTAAAGTGGCCTGTTCGTAATTTTCATAGCGCGCATCGTCGCTTTCATAGATATCTTCCCAAGGCGGCAATATGAAGATTTTGGTATATTTGTGTTCGCGGCAAGCCTCGTCAAAGAAAGCCGGATAAGCATCGCCTATGTAGTGCATATAGGCCAAAACGTCAGGAATACCACGATCGATAAAAACTACCGGACTTTCCTCTTTTAGAGCTTCGTGGTATTGTTTTTTTCTTCCTTCCAGAAGCAATTCGCTGAAAAGCAGCGGATTTTCAAGAAACAATTGTTCAATTCCCTGTTTTTTTGCTTCCATTGTTACTTCCCGTGAAATTTCAGGGAAACAACAGTGTCCGCGTTCAAGCAGCCCATCAATGATGGTTGTTTTTCCCGTTCCCGGTCCGCCTATGATAACAACAATATCTTTTTGCACTTTTTGAAAAATAAGGGGCAAATTTACTTAAAGATTTTTAAATACTAAAGTGAATTCGTTTTTTTAGAAAGTGATCTTGAAATGAGGAAATAAAATGGATAAAATGGTCAGGATTTGTTTTTTATCACTTGAGATTTCTGTGGCGGTTCATTTCACATTAAATTAATTCCATACCTGTTAAATCTAAAATCAATACCGTATATTTGCCTTTATTTTAATTTTGAAGATGGATAAGAAG
This sequence comes from Flavobacterium sp. 28YEA47A, assembly GCF_041262125.1. NCBI lineage: Bacteria > Pseudomonadati > Bacteroidota > Flavobacteriia > Flavobacteriales > Flavobacteriaceae > Flavobacterium > Flavobacterium sp. 28YEA47A. Next base: position 190,044 of record NZ_JBGCCI010000003.1, on the reverse strand, counting down.
ACTCAGGAATTTTATGAAAGGCTGAAAACAGAATTGGATGATGCAAACGTTTGGCCGGCAGAATACCTTTTTAAGTTCATAGTCCCGACAGACAAGCAGAAGATTGACACAGTAGAAAATGCTTTTAATGGCATGGGAGCTGTGATTAATACGACTCAGTCAAAAACGGGGAAATTTACCAGTATTTCTGTAAACGTGAGAATGGGAAGTTCACAGAGCATCATTGATAAATATATAGAAGTTTCCACAGTAGAAGGAATCATATCGCTTTAAAGCTTCACAACGATTTATGTATATAAAAGAAAATCCACACGACATCGTTCATCATCTGGAATACAATGCTGAAAGACCGCATTTGATTATTCCGGAATACGGACGTCATTTACAGAAACTGATTGATCAGGCTACTGTAATTGAAGACAGAAATGAGCGCAACAAGGCTGCAAAATATATTATTGCAGTAATGGGTAGCTTAAACCCGCATTTGCGCGATGTACCTGATTTCCAGCATAAGCTTTGGGATCAGATTTTTATTATGTCTGATTTTAAGTTGGATGTAGATTCTCCTTATCCGGTGCCGTCAAGAGAAATGCTGCAGCAGAAACCGGAACGTCTGAAGTACCCGCAAAACTTTCCTAAGTACCGATTTTATGGCAACAACATCAAATACATGATTGATGTAGCCAATAAGTGGGAAGAAGGCGAATTGAAAAGCGCATTGATTAAAGTCATTGCCAATCATATGAAAAAGTCTTACCTGAGCTGGAATAAGGATACGGTAAAAGACGAAGTGATTTTTGAACATTTGTATGAGCTGTCTAACGGCAAAATCAATCTTAAGACGAGTTCGGAAGAATTGCTGAATTCTACGGATTTGATGCGTACGAACAAAAAAATGTCCAATAAAAATCAATCGCCCCTGCAAAAGCCAAAATCTAAAAATGGCGGAAAGCAGAACAATAATCAAAACAAAAACAATAGAAAACCACAAGGTTAGGACCGGTATTTGGCGCTTGCCACTAGTTTCTAATCAATAACTCATAATTTAAAAAAATGGAAACTTTCAAGATTGAAGGAGGCGTTCCTTTAAAAGGAGAAATTACGCCGCAAGGAGCAAAAAATGAGGCATTGCAAATTTTATGTGCGGTTTTGCTTACTCCGGAAAAAGTAACTATTAATAACATTCCGGATATTATTGATGTCAATAAACTAATTACTTTATTGAAAAATCTTGGAGTTAAAGTTGAAAAAATAGGTAAGGGTTCCTATACTTTCATATCAGATGAGGTCAATATGGCTTATCTCGAATCTGAGGCTTTCAAAAAAGAAGGAAGCTCGCTACGTGGTTCGATTATGATCGTAGGCCCGCTTTTGGCTCGTTTTGGAAAAGGGTATATCCCAAAACCAGGAGGAGATAAAATTGGAAGAAGAAGATTAGACACGCACTTTGAAGGCTTTATCAATCTTGGAGCTTCATTCCGTTATAACAGAGAAGACCATTTTTATGGTGTAGAAGCAACTAAACTAACAGGAACATCTATGCTTCTTGATGAGGCTTCAGTAACAGGAACAGCTAATATTGTAATGGCGGCTGTTTTGGCTGAAGGAAAAACATCAATCTACAATGCAGCTTGCGAACCTTATTTACAGCAGCTTTGCAAGATGTTGAACTCAATGGGAGCGAAGATTACCGGAGTAGGATCTAACTTATTGGAAATTGAAGGTGTTTCGTCTTTAAATGGCTGCACGCATACCATTCTTCCGGATATGATTGAAATCGGATCATGGATCGGATTGGCGGCTATGACGCGTAGCGAAATTACAATCAAGAATGTAAGCTGGGAAAACCTTGGTGTGATTCCGGGAACATTTAGAAAACTTGGAATTACATTAGAAAAAAGAGGCGATGATATTTATATCCCTGCTCATACAGAAGGTTACGAAATCCAGAATTATATCGACGGTTCTATCCTGACTATTTCAGATGCGCCTTGGCCTGGATTTACACCGGATCTTTTGAGTATTGTTTTGGTTGTGGCAACACAGGCAAGAGGAAGTGTTCTGGTACATCAAAAAATGTTTGAAAGCCGTTTATTCTTCGTGGATAAGCTGATTGATATGGGTGCAAAAATTATCCTTTGCGATCCGCATAGGGCAGTAGTTATTGGTCATGATTTCAAATCGCAATTAAAAGCTACGACTATGTCTTCTCCGGATATCCGTGCGGGAATTTCCCTGTTGATTGCGGCACTTTCTGCAAAAGGAGTAAGCAAGATCCAGAATATTGAGCAAATCCACAGAGGATATGAAAATATCGAGGAAAGACTAAAAGCATTGGGTGCTAAAATTATAACGGAATAATTAGGCAAACTATTATAAAAAAAGGCGTTTCAATCGAAACGCCTTTTTTATTTGCTTATTCTAAAATGTTTAAGAATTTTAATCCAAAGACAACACCGTCGCCTTGGAAGCCATTTTGGTAGGAGCGTACATAATCTACACGCAACATCCTGAATTTGCCAAAACCAAGATTGTCTAATCCCACAGAAAACTCAGAATAAGGCTTTACATCAGGAACGGCTATCGCATGATAACCAACAATAAGATTGGATTTCAGCTTGTTTAATAAAGGAATCCTGTTCATGATATAACCTTTAAAATTATGCTCGGCATGAAACTCTATATAAGAATCGTTTGTACTGTGTGAATAATACGGAAGAAGGTTGAATACATTTAGGTATCTTTCAGTCTGGCCAATATGCGTCTGGTTTCCGTTAAAGTGTTTGTAATCTGCAAAAGAAATATTGTCGGCATTAAAAAACTTTCCGGCTTTTAGGTTGACTCCCAATTCACCTTTGTTTCCTAAAGTAACATCGTAAGTCATACGTGCATGTATGGCGTCATATTCATATCCTTTTTCACTTCCTGCGAATGCTTTTTCATAAGTTGCAAAAAGTACAGGATATTTCTCATTTCGGATATTCATTTTTCCATCCGGTCTTGAAATATATTCCTGTCCGAAATTCACTCTGGCAGAAATGGAAGCCTTTGCCAGGCGATGCGTCTCAAAAACAGGTAACGAATTGGCTGTTGGAGCCAACGGATTGTTTGAAGTATATTCCTTATCGTTTTTAATCAATACATAGTCCGTATTGTTGAAAAGCGATTTTCTTCTGGAATATTCAACATTTCCAAATAACATTAATCCATTAACGACTTCCTGCTGATAGCCAATTCTACCAAAAGTCTTGTCATATAATTTCATATAGTTGTCCTTAAAGAATAAGGTACTTACTGAATTTACAACATCAGTAATAGCCGAGCTGTTGAATTGTACAATTTGATTACCCGCAGCGGCATACAAAATAGAATTGGTCTGGTTGTTCAGTCTTGTCGAAAAATAACCAAAAGCTCTTAGTCTGTCTTCTGCGAGCCCATAATTCATTTTTACACCAAAATGGGTATAAGTGTTTTCATCCGGATTTCTTTTTGTAAACGAAAAACCTGTATTCAAATTCCAGCCTTGAACGGTATTAAAGCCAGGTACTTGTATCAGTCCGTCATATTTTATAGCCCAGTTTTTATAAGAGTTATTAAATGTATAGCCTCCAATAATGTCAAATACTTTGAAACGGTTTTTCTTGTTGTCTACTGAATCAAGATAGGTTTTTGACTTACGGATGGTCTGAATACTGTCTTTTTTGATGTAGTCTTTTGATTCTTCTTCAGTCAAAGGAACCGGACGTGATGCATTCCAAAACGAATCGTCTTTTTTGTTAGCTTCCTTGTCAATCGACACGATTTCTTTGGTGAACGTTTTCTTCTCGAATTCCTGTTTGAATTCGTAATTGCTAAACGCATGGGTAAATTTTCCGGTAAACTTGATTCCGAAGAGTCCTGCACTAAAATCTAATGTCTGAAGGCTTTTAGCCCATATTTTAGAGTTGGAATTGTAGCTGAAGTTTTGGGTAAGGTTCATCACTTCAAGAATTGGTTCCTGCATTCTGTAACCTTTGATGTCAAGATCTACGGCATAAATTGCCCAGCTATCTTCAACTATATAAATATAACCTTCAAAAACAGGATCACTGTCTCGTTTTGGAGTTACCTTGATTTTGTTTATGGTATTGTTGTTTTCGTCTATAAATGTACCTTCCATTTTAAACTTATAGTAACCAAAAGCATTGTTAGCGATTGGAGAAACCATATTGATGTTGAGATTGATATAATTTTCGTAAAAATCATAATCAGTGTTTCTCGCAGTATTATAGCTGAATCCATTATCGTTTCCGCTTATTTTAGATGCGATGATTTTCTCTTTCAGTTTGTCCGGTTTTTGGTAGGTGACTCGGGATACGGTTTCAGACAAATACATAATTCCTGTTCCGGTAGAATCCAGAATACCTTGTTCATCTACTGTCTGGCCAAGAATTTTCTTAGGCATGTCTTTTACTCTAAAAATTCCACGTGAATAGAAATCGGCAGTGAACTTGGCTGTCATTTCTGAATTCTGTTTTTTGGCAGCGATAGCGCTTCTGATAATGGCATTAGCAGGGTTTTCTTTAGAATCGATAACGATTTCCGGAATAGCTATGTTTTCTTCAGCAAGCGTTACGTCTAAAACATAAGGAAACTTATCGGCATTTACGGCTATTTTTTGAGTCTTATAACCCAGGAATTGAAATACTACAGTATATTTTCCGGTTGATTTTACACTGAGCTCGTATTGTCCAACCTCGTTGGAAGAGGTGCCATTATAGGTGTTTTCAATATAAACGTTTACGGCTGGTAATGTAGCTCCGGACTGATCGGTAATTTTTCCTTTGATTTGTGCTGAGGCAGCAATAGAAAAGGCAAATAAAATGAGGGTAATTATTTTTTTCATGCAAAGAAATAAGTGAAGTTTAAAGTTAGTAATGCGGTCACATTATAAATAGACGAATCTATTTACAAAATGGTTGCATGGGTAAAAAATATTATTGGAAAGCCTTTAAGGCAAGTTTGTAGCTGTCAAGTCCAAAGCCTATAATGATTCCTTTTGCATTAGGGGAAATATAAGACTGGTGTCGGAATGACTCTCTTGAAAAAGTGTTGGAAATATGAACTTCTATAACAGGAGTGGGAATCGATTTGACAGCGTCGCCAATTCCTACGGATGTGTGGGTATAGGCAGCAGCGTTGAGGATGATTCCGTCAAAAGTAAAGCCTGTTTCGTGAAGTTTGTCGATGATCTCGCCTTCGATATTGCTTTGGAAATAGTGAAGTTCGATGGTTGGAAATTCAGCCTTGAGTAATGCGAAATAGTCTTCAAAAGTCTGACTTCCGTAAATTTCGGGTTCCCGTTTTCCTAACAGGTTTAAGTTAGGCCCGTTGATAATAATGATTTTCATGAAAGATGATTTTTGTAAAAATAGGAATTTCCCTTCTTTATAAAATGTTAAGGCATAAAAAAACCGTCTTGTCAAACAAAACGGTTTATTTTTAAGGGCTGTATTTTTTAGAAAAAGTATCCAAGAGATAACTGAAACACGGCATTTTTAACCTCTGCATCTTTTGAAACTTCAGTAAGTCCGATAGTATATCTTGCCTGGGCAAAAAAGTGGTCGGTAATATTAAGTCCTAAGCCTCCTGCTGCTGCGAAATCAAAGCTTTTGTTGTCGAATGCTTCTTTTGCATCATCAACCAAAAACGAAAACTGTGGGCCAACTTCCACGCTCAATTTTTCAGAAAGGATATAAAATTTAGCCAGAACCGGAACAGAAACATAATCTAAGTTGAAATCACCAATTCCTTTTACGTCAGCACCTTGAGAAGTATACATCAATTCAGGCTGTAATGAAAAGTTTTGAAAAAGTTTTACTTCGGCAACCGCACCAGCATGAAAACCGGTTCTGCTGCTGTAATCGATACCATCGGCACCTCCGTTAAAGTTGGCAAAGTTAACGCCTCCCTTGACACCAATTTTTAAAAGTTGCGCATCAGCATTTGTTGCTCCTGCAATGATTAAAATTGCAGCTACGATAAGTTTTTTCATAATAAATTTTTTAAGGTGGTTTTAAAAGTTTTTGAGCTTTACAAGACAAATTTAGCCATGTTTTTTTGAGTTAATTTTAAATTTATGAAATTATTAATACTTTTTTTCTTAAATTTAAGTTAAATAAAAGTATGAAAGTCAGTTGTTTCGTGTTATTTTTTTCATACATTTGATTGTAATTTAAAACTAAAACAAACATGAAAAAAATTTTTTTAACAGTAGCTGCGGTATTTGCTTTTGGGCTTGCCAATGCTCAAGAAGGAATTAAATTTGGTGTTAAGGCTGGTTTGAACTTCACAAATTTTGGTGGAGATAGCGACGCAAACGGTAAGACAGGTTTTTATGTTGGAGGTTTGGCGGATTTCACAGTAACTGATAAATTCCATGTTCAGCCGGAATTATTGTATTCTAACGAAGGAGCTGAGGATGCTAAATTAGATTACATACGAATTCCGATTATGGCTAAATATTATGTTTATCAGGGATTAAGTATTCAGGCTGGTCCGGAAATTGCATTTAAAATTGCTGCTGAGAACGATTTTCTTGATAAAAGCACAAAATCAATTGATTTTGCTCTTGGTGTTGGTGCCGGTTATGAATTGCCAAACGGTTTATTCTTTGATTTAAGATATAACGCAGGTTTGACTAATATCAATGATACTGATACCGGTTTTGATGTTAATAATACCGGTTTTCAAATTGGCGCAGGTTACAGATTTTAATTCTATAACTATATAGAATAAAATGCCTTTCATAAATGGAAGGCATTTTTATTTTTTGAAATTAGCTTTATATTAACTTTTCATGTAGTGTGTTGATTGTCAATATGTAATGTTTGGTGCTGGTGTTTCGTACTAATTTAATAATAAATGAAAAATAACATGTCAGTTGTTTCGTGTTATTTTTTTTATACTTTTGCCGCATAATTTTAAAACTAAACAAACATGAAAAAAATTGTTTTAACTGTAGCTGCCGTATTCGCATTCGGTTTTGCTAACGCTCAGGAAGAAACTTCTGAAGGCTTTAAAAAAGGAGATACATTCATTTCTGGTGCTGTAAGTTTCGGATCAACTAAAACTGGAGATTTCAAAACTAGTGATTTTGAAATCGCTCCAAGTGCTGGTTATTTTGTAACTGAAAACATCGCTGTTGGTGTTTCTGTTGGATACTTAACTTCAAAAGTTGATGTAGGTGCAGCTGATGCTAAAAACAGTACTTTCTCAGTAGGTGCTTTTGGTAGATACTACTTTACACCAGCTTCTAAATTCTCTATCTTCGGTCAGTTGGGTGTAAACTACATGAGCTATGATAATGAATTTAATCCTGAAACAGGAGCACCTGGTGAATTCAAAGGTAACGGTTTTGGTGTAAAAGTAGCTCCAGGTGTTAGCTATTTCCTTGCTAAAAACTTCGCACTTGAGGCTTCTTTCGGAGTTCTAGGTTTCGAAACTACTAAGCCAGATGCTGACGGTGCTGAAAAAACAAATTCTTTTGATTTCGGTCTTGACATGAGAGATATCAGATTAGGATTGGTTTACAAATTCTAAGAAATAAAATTAGAATATATTAAAAAAGGCTTCCCTATGGGAAGCCTTTTTCTTTTAAGATTCACTTCGGTTTCCCTAACTTTGCAATCTTCAATCTACATTCATGTTATCAGTCCAGAATATTTCTTTCGGTTATACCGAAAAACAAGTTATAGAGAATATCAGCTTTACCATCCAAAAAGGCCAAAATATTGCAATCATAGGTGAGAGCGGCTGTGGAAAAAGCACGCTTTTGAAATTGATTTACGGTCTTTATGATTTGGATGAAGGGCAGATTTTCTATGATGATACGCCTATTTTAGGGCCAAAATTCAATTTGATTCCCGGAGAAGATTATATCAAATACCTGGCGCAGGATTTTGACCTGATGCCTTATATAACCGTTGAGGAAAATGTTGGGAAATATCTTTCGAATGTCTATAAGGAAGAGAAGGCACAACGTGTTGCTGACTTGCTTGCTATGGTTGAAATGTCTGATTATGCTAAGACCAAAGCAAAATATCTAAGTGGAGGACAGCAGCAAAGAGTGGCTCTGGCTAGAGTTCTGGCTTTGGAACCTGAAGTCTTGCTGTTAGATGAACCTTTTAGCCATATTGACAACTTCAGAAAGAACGCCCTTCGTAGAAATCTGTTCGCTTATCTGAAGAAAAAAGGGATAACCTGCATTGTGGCAACTCACGATAGCGCAGATGCGCTTTCTTTTGCTGATGAGACCATAGTGATGCAGAAAGGGAAGATGCTTGAGAAGGCACCGTCTAAAGAGCTTTATTTTAATCCGGTTAATAAATATGCAGCATCGCTTTTTGGCGAGATCAATGAAATTGAAGTAGAAGATGAAAACGGAACCATGACACACCTGCTTTTATATCCGCATCAATTGAAAGTGGCACAGTCGGGTTTTATACAGGTTTTAGTAAAACAATCTTATTTTAAAGGAAACCGATACCTGGTCAAGGCAATATTGGAAAAACAGGTTATTTTCTTCGAACATAATATTGCTTTAGAAAACGATACGCTCGTTTATCTGGAAGTAAGCAATAAAGTATCTTAAAATAAAAATCCCGAAATCTTTTGATTCCGGGATTTTTTAATTTTTATAGATAGCTCCAAATTAGTTTTTCAGATGCTTTTCTAGGAACTGATCTTGTTCCCAAAGCAAGTGAAGGATGTTTTCTTTAGCAGCATATCCGTGGCTTTCTTTTGGCAATAAAAGCAATCTTACCGGTGCTCCAAGACCTTTTAAAGCCTGGAAATATCTTTCAGATTGTAATGTGAAAGTTCCTGGGTTGTTATCAGCATCACCATGCACAAGCAAAAGCGGAGTTTTCATCTTGTCAGCAGTCATGAAAGGCGACATTGCGTTGTATACTTCCGGTACTTCCCAGTAGTTTCTTTGCTCACTTTGGAAACCGAATGGCGTAAGTGTCCTGTTGTATGCACCGCTTCGGGCAATACCACAGGCAAATAAATCAGAATGTGTCAATAAGTTTGCCGTCATAAAAGCACCATAAGAATGTCCTCCAACAGCAACTTTTTTACGGTTGATATAACCTAACTTGTCAACAGCGTCGATTGCTGCAGCGGCATTATCTACTAATTGAGTGATAAAAGTGTCGTTTGGTTCTGCTGAGCCTTCTCCAATAATTGGGAAAGAAGCATCATCCAAAACTACATAGCCTTTAGCTACCCAGTAAACGAAAGAACCATAGTTAGGGAATGTGAATTCATTAGGGTTTTGAGAACTTTGCCCGGCACTGTTTTTGTCTTTATACTCTTCAGGATAAGCCCAGATCAAAAGCGGCATTTTCTCTTTTTTCTTCATGTCATAACCTACAGGAAGGTATAATGTTCCGGAAAGCTCTACGCCGTCTTTTCTTTTGTATTTGATTACTTCTTTGTGTACGTTTTTGATACTTTCAAACGGATTTTTGAAATCGGTAATCTGTGTTAACTGGTTCTTCTTTTTGATATTTCTGAAGTAGTAGTTTGGATATTCACTTTTAGACTGGATTTGAACCAATACATCACCTTTTTTGAAATCTTCAATAGAGAAAATGCTTTCTTTTTTGTCTTTATAAGCAGATTGGTACAAACGTTTTGGCTTTAAAGTCTTAATATTGAACTCATCAATAAAGGGGAACTGTCCGTTTTTAGTATGGCCTTCACCAATAAGAAATGCATTGTCGTTTTCAAGAGCCAATACTTGTCTTCCATATTGATTTTTAATTGTTTCGAAGCTTCCCGGATCAGAATAGATGTCCTGAGAGTTTCTATCAAAAATTACTTTTGGAGCCTGACCCGGATTTGATGGGTTAATCAAATAAGTTTTTTCATTTCTGGTATCATACCATTGGTCAAATAAAATAGCCGTAGTGCTATTTCCCCAAATAATTCCTCCATAACGCTGTACTGTTTTAGCCAAAGAAGTAGGGTTTGAAGTAAATGGAGCTTGCCATAAGAAAACTTCGTCTCTGAAATCTACTTTATTCGCAGGATCTCCACCGTCTAAAGCCTCAACATAGTAAAGAGTAGCAGGTGCATCGTTTCTCCAGTTCATACTTCTTTTTCCTTTACGTGTAGCCATAAATCCTTTTGGCATGATTTCAGAAAGAGGCACTTCGTTAACTACTTTAACTTCTTTTCCTGAAAGGTCATATACAATAGATTTCATAGGGAAACGGCTCAAAGGAACGATATAAGAAAATGGTTTCTGTATCGTAGTAATCATGATGTAGTTTCCGTCTGGAGAAAAACCTTCACCAGCATATAAATCTGCATTTTTATACAGAGATGCTTTTCCGTTAAGATCGATTTTATAAAGTTCTGAAGTTACTAATGTCTCAAAATTAGTTTCGTCAGTCTTGTTTTTTAATAAATCCTGATACGTTCTGTTCTGTGATTTTGAACCGTCGCTTGTAGAAACTGTAGGTCCTTTTGGAAGGTCTTTTTTAGAATCGATCAGGGCAGGACGGTTTTTAGGAAGCATCTTAACCAAAAGGTTCTGGTTATCTCTATACCAACTGAATGGACCACCCATGTTCGCATTTACAGTTGCATCCGTTAATCGGGTTGCTTTTGCAGAAGCGATATCCAAAACCCATAGTTCTACTCCTGTAGCTGTAGTGTGTGTAAAGGCAATTTTCTTTTCATCCGGAGACCAGGAAACATTGCTGATTTTTGGATTTTGTGGCAAACCTGTTACCTGAATTTCATTCTTGTCCTTGATTTTGCGAACTTTCAGGTTGTTAATGTATGTCACGGTACTTGAGATATTGGTAATTGGATTGATTCTCAAACCGCCTAATCTCATTTCTTCCTGATTTAATTCATCAAGAGTTTTGTAAGTGTTTCGATACGAAAGAAGCATATATTCTTTTTTAGTATCCATCGAAACCGAAGGTGCTCTTTCATAGTCAGCCAAATCCAAAATTTCTTTGGAAGGCTTCTGGTAAGTAAGTTCTTCCTGCGAAAATGCTGTCAATCCGACAAGCAGGAAAAGCATAGATAGCTTTAATTTCATATTATTTATATTAGGTTGATGAAACATTTGTCTAAAATAAGCCAAGCTTGTTACATCTGCTAAAATATTTAGTTAATAAATAAAAGCATTTCGGAAAAAATGCACTTACAAAATAAACGGCCAATTGCTGATATTGAAATATTTGCTAACTTGTGCAGGAGATAATTTGCAGATACGTAAATTTGCACTCTGATTTTTAACGAAATAATAAAATATGTATCATTCGAAAATTGCAGGTTTAGGATATTATGTTCCTGAAAATATTGTTACTAATGATGATTTATCTAAAAGAATAGACACTAATGATGAGTGGATTCAGGAACGTACAGGAATTCAGGAAAGACGCCATATTGTAAAAGGAGACGGGAATACTACAACGTCTATGGGTGTAAAAGCAGCAAAGATTGCAATAGAGCGTTCCGGGATAGCAAAAGAAGATATCGATTTTATCATTTTTGCTACATTGAGTCCTGATTATTATTTTCCGGGTCCTGGAGTTTTGGTTCAAAGAGATTTAGGATTAAATACGGTTGGTGCTTTGGATATCCGAAACCAATGTTCGGGTTTTGTATATGCCTTGTCAATTGCAGACCAGTATATCAAGACAGGAATGTATAAAAACATACTGATTATTGGTTCTGAAGTACATTCAACCGGATTAGACATGACGACACGCGGACGTGGTGTTTCTGTGATTTTTGGAGATGGAGCAGGAGCGGCAATAATTTCAAGAGAAGAAGAACCGAACAAAGGAATTTTGTCGACACATCTGCATTCGGAAGGACAATATGCTGAAGAACTTATCGTAAAAGCTCCTGGAATGGGCGGACGATGGGTAACAGATATTATTGCTGATAACGACCCGAATGATGAAAGTTATTTCCCATATATGAATGGACAGTTTGTGTTTAAAAATGCAGTCGTTCGTTTTAGCGAAGTAATTATGGAAGGCTTAAAAGCAAGTAATCTGGATGTTTCTGATATCAATATGCTGATTCCGCATCAGGCGAATTTGAGAATTTCTCAATTTATCCAGCAGAAATTTAAGTTGGCAGACGATCAGGTTTATAATAATATCCAGAAATACGGAAATACTACCGCAGCTTCTATTCCGATTGCTTTGACAGAAGCATGGGAACAAGGAAAGATAAAATCTGGCGACCTTGTGGTGTTGGCTGCTTTTGGAAGTGGCTTCACCTGGGGAAGTGTTGTTATTAGATGGTAAAAAAGATAAAAAGGTACTAAGTGGCTAAGGTACTAAGGTTCTAAGTTGAAAAACTCTCGAAAACCTCAGTACCTCAGGGTCTTATAATCTCTACATTCTTGGATTTAGTAGCGTTATAATTAATGATAAATAAAACTCTAAATCAAAGAACTCTCTAAAACCTTAGCGCCTCAGAACCTTAGTGCCTCAAAAAAATGCTTCTTCTAATCCTCCCAATCTCATTCTTACTCTACTATTTTTATCCGGAACCAAAATTGCCGAAAGGCAAGATCATCGATAGGATAGAAGTTTACAAGTCTAAACGAAAGATGGATGTCTATTCTGATGGAATTCTTTTAAAAAGATACCGCATAGCTTTGGGGAAAAATCCGATTGGGCATAAAGAATTTGAAGGCGACTGTAAAACTCCGGAAGGAATTTATACGATAGAGGGAAAGAACCCAGAAAGTGCTTTCCATAAAAACCTTGGAGTTTCTTATCCTAATGAAAAAGATATAGAGCATGCCATGAGTTTAGGAAAGTCGGCTGGAGGTGATATAAAAATTCACGGACTTCGTAATGGATATGGTTATAGGGCAAAATTCCATAGATGGAAAGATTGGACTGCCGGCTGTATTGCCGTAACAGATCGCGAAATAGACGAATTGTACGAAGCTGTGCAACAAGGAGCAGAAATAGAAATATTTCCTTAATGGTGGTTTTATAAAATAAAAAAACTCGGAGGCATCACTTCCGAGTTTTTCATTTTAACCCAATATATAAAAAAAATCTAAAAATTGATTCTTAGAACATACCGCCGCCTTGTTTCGTGTTGTCTTCACGATATTTTCTTTGCAGCGCTCTGTTTTTACCACCACCAAACATATAGTTGATTCCGAAGTAAAGGCTTTGGCTTTCCCATCTGAAAACTCCTGTGCTTGGATATGGATTTTTGCTGTCAAAGCCATACTCCATCATATTGAAGACGTCATTGAAACGAACACTGAAGTTCATTTTGTTGTTCAGTATAGAATAACGTCCTCCCATATCAATCTTGTACATGTCTTTGCTATTGTTTTGGATTCCATCAACACCGCTTCTAAAGAAGCCAAACAGAAGGAAACTCAAATTTTTGGTAGCTTTGAAATTACTGTTTAATCGTGCATTAAATGCAGCTGCGTCAATTTCTTTTCTTACAAAATCAAATTGATCGATGGTTCCAGGTCTTAATACAGAAACCAAACCTTTTTGTGAAATGCTTGAGAAATCAATAGAAGGTTGAACATCCCACCATTTTGCAATTTTGTAATTGGCAGACAATTCAAATCCGTATGCAGAATTGTTGTCAAAGTTAGCCCAGCTCATAATCAAGTCATTCGGATTGTCTGTAGTTTCATCAGAATACAAAACTCTGCTGATTTCATCGTTAATCAATCTGTAGTAAACACCTCCGGTAATTGAACCTTTTGTAAGTATTCTGGTATAGTTTAATTCTACAGAGTTGGTGAACTGTGGCTGTAATTCCTGATTACCCAAACCTGTAACCAAAGGCGTTGCAAACTCCCTGATTGGTTTTGTTTGTTCCAAACTCGGCCTGTCAACACGACGGCTATAGCTCAATTGGAACATATTTTTCTCACTCAGGTTATACGTAAAATAAGCTGATGGATAAACAGTGATATAATCATCGTCAAAAGCTACCTTGCTATTGTTTACATTCAGGTTGGCTTGTACTTTGTAGCTTTCAAAACGCGCTCCAAGTTGGTAGCTGAATTTTTCAAACTTCTGCCCGAAAGTAGCATAAGCCGAATAGATATCGATATCGTATGTGTAGTTTGAGCTTCTGCTTCCAACAGGAACTAACAAGTTTCCGGTAGTATAGTCATTTGATGTTCTAGTAACTCTGGCTTCGGCACCCAATTCAAGTGTTGACTTTTCAGACAATGGATTTACGTAATCCAGGTTCAATGTTGTCGTTTTTCTTTTGTCAACGATTTTGTCATTATAAATAACCTGATCAGCCGGATTGGTGAATGTTGTCGTGTTGAAATTCGCTTTTTGTGTCTGGTCATAATCGTTATAGTTTCCTTCAAAGTCCAAAGTATGGCCTTCTTTTGCAAACTTATGTTTGTAGGCCAGGTTATAGGCACCACTGTTATTGTCTGTATTATATCTTCCTAGTTGCAGTACGTTTGGCAGATCACCATTCAGGTAGCGGATATCAGTATCTACATTTCCTTTACCATTCATTGAGTTTTGGTTCGTATAGAATGAAATCGTATTGTTGTCATCGATATAATAATCCATACCAATCTTGTACAAATAGGATTCATTGTCATTTAGCATCTTAAGCTTCTGCTGTGAATTGTTGTCAAATCTTTGGATAAAACCCTCATTGTGGTATCTTCCGAAGTTGCTTCCTGCATTTCCGAAGAAGTTTACTTTTCCGGTTCTGTAGTTCATGTCCAAAGAGTTGTTGAATTTTGGCTCTTTGGCGAATGTAATTCCTGAATTCAAGCTCCCGTTGAAACCATTGTTTGAGTTTTTATGCAACACAATGTTGATAATACCTGACATTCCTTCCGGATTGTATTTTGCACTCGGGTTCGTAATCAATTCAATTTTCTTGATTGATGTTGAAGGAATTTGCTTTAACAATTGTGCCGGGTCCATATTGGTTGGTCTTCCATCTACCAATACCCTAACATTTTGGTTTCCTCTTAAAGAGATTTTTCCATCCTGGTCAACATTTACAGAAGGAATGTTGTTCATGATTTCTGAAGCAGTAGCTCCGGCTGTAGTAAGGTCACGCCCTACGTTGATTACTTTTCGGTCGATTTTTTGCTCAATCGTTGAACGTTCAGCGACAACTTCTACGCCTTCCAATTGGGTAGCCTCGTCAGCAAGTGTAATTTTGTTCATAGACAGGCTTTTTTGACCTGATGTAAGATCAGCTTTTCCGTTATAAGGCTTATATCCGATAAACTGTATCTCGACATTGTAATTCTTAGGAGCAAGTCCTTTTACTTCAAAATCCCCACTATCATCAGTGATACTTCCGGTAATTACAGTGGCACCTTCCTTAATTGTTACGGTTGCATAAGAAATAGGCTGTCCCGATTTATCGACTACCTTTCCTGTAATCGTAAGATTGTTTTGTGCCTGCATAGAAAGCAATGGCATCATAATAAGGCTTAGAATAAATAATTTTAGTCTCATTGGGTTATTTTTGATTGATGATTGATGTTGCAAATGTATTTGTTTTTTTATTAATATGTAATACATAGTACTAGTTTATACAAAAATTAACATCTTTTTAATATTGAACGTGTTTTAACTGACTATATAGACTATGAAAATTAAAATATGTTACACTTTTTTTCATATTTAAATTCGTTCCAAACAATAAAAAGGCTTCCTGAAACAAGAAGCCTTCTCATTAACTGTATGTTAGTGTTTTTTTATTTATCGTTTCATGGCGAAATGAGCCCTAAATTCTTTTGTAACGCCGTTTTCTGTATAGATTACTTTGAACCAATAATCGGTAGACGGCAGGGGAGCGTTGTTGTAAAATCCATCCCATCCGCCCGGTTGCGATGGTTTAATCTGTTTTAATAATTTGCCATATCGGTCAAAAATATAAATGACAGCTTCCGGCTGGTGTGATAAATCCCAAATGTTCCAAAAGTCATTATACCCATCGCCGTTTGGAGTGAAATATCTTGGATAATTGATTACGAAAGCAAGTATAGTCGTTGTTTCACATCCGTTCAGATTTTCTACCGTTATTGTATGTTGTCCGGACGAAACATTTTCAAAAACGTTACTGGATTGAAAAGGACCGCTATCAAGCTGGTACACATAATTGCCTCCAACTCCGGTTGCGTTGACCGTAATGCTCTGGTTGTCGCCAAACGTATTGTTCACCGTGTAGGTTACGGTAGCTTTTTCAGAACGGACAACTTCAACAGATGTAAGTTTTGAAGGACAGCCTGTTGTATTGCTTGTTGCAATTACAGAATAAGTGCCTGGAACTGTTGCCGTATAGGAACTGCCTGTTGCACCGGCAATCAGTCCATTGTCATCAAACCATTGGAAAGTATGAAGAGAAGTGCTGAGTCCTGTTTGTATGGTATGGGAGCTGATGAGCTGGTTGGTTTCGCTGTTGATACACACAGTTCCTCCTCTAGGACGAGGTTCCGGTATGCGACGTACTATCAGTTGAACCTGCATGATGTCATAACAGCTGTCTGAAATTCTACTCGAAACCCTTATGTAAATTGTCTGAGCTGTAGATGATGTTACAGGGTTTGTTCTTGTCAATGCATTATTTGCAGATTCAAAATATTCAACCCTGTAATCTTCAGGTAATTGACTGCCAAGTGCAAAATCTGTAAAAACAGACAGGTCGAATGACGTTATGCCGTCATTTACGTCGTCATTATCACAAGTTATCTTTAAATCATTAGGAATTGGATTCACAGTTGGTGTAGTGACAATCGTAATTTCAAATAGGTTGTCGTCAGAACAAATTTCACCACGGTTGTCGATTTCTGCGTAAATATGTAATGTTTCGCTTGTGGTAATAACATCGCCTGCGTGCCTCATGATTCCTTGTCCGTTAGGCTGTGTATAATAATCTCCTACTGTCAGAGCCGGAAGGACATAGCTATCGCAACTGGCAACAGGATCAGGAGAATCGGCTTCAATTCCTACAATTGTAATTGTAAAGCTATTTTGAGCACTACATGGAGGTACAGCTGTACTAATAGCATAAATATAAATGGTCTGTGTTGTAGAAATAACATCTCCGGCAGCAAGTATTCTTCCTTGTCCGTTAGGTTCTGTATAATAATTACCCACTGCCAGAGGCGTTAAGGTATAGGGTTGGCAGGTTGGTCCAATATCCGATCTTGAACTGATTTGCGGAATCGGATTGATAGTAACCAGATAACTTATTTCATTGGTGCAATTTTGTCCCGGAAGCACAGGCTTGTATATATAAACTCTTTGGGTAGTAAATATTGTTTGCCCGGCAAGCATCATTGTACCTGTTCCGTTCGAACCGGTATAGTAGTTTCCTACTGTAATTGGAGGCAATGTATAGCTTCCGCAAACGGCAATATCGCCAGGAATAGGATCGAAAGGATCTGTTATGATGACATCAAAATGTACGTTATCTGTACAGTTTGGTCTTTCGGTCGTGGCTACATACACATAAATTGTTTGTGAAGTGGTAATTATTGTTCCGGCGGGAATCTGTGTTCCAGAGCCGGCTGGTCCTGTATAATAGTTTCCAATAGGTAGCGATGGCAAGGTATAGCTGGAACAATTTGCAGCGTTAGGCGGAGTATCAATTCTGATAAATACTGTAAATTCTTTTTGATCCTCGCAAATGTCGTTCTGTACATAAGCATAGAGCGTTTGGGTAACAGTAATTGTCGTGCCACCCGGAACTATAGTTCCCGTTCCTCCCGGTCCTGTATAATAGTTTCCAAAAGGTAATGTTGGCAACACATAAGAATCACAGTCAAATACCGATGAAATTTGTGGGAGCTTTTCAAACGGAATGATTTCAACATCAAAACTACCGTCAATAATACAGAAAGGCTCTTCAGGAAATTGATAATACACAAAAATGGTCTGTGAGTTTCTAATTTCGGTTCCCGGATTAATTTGGGTTCCGTTTCCTCCCGGCTGTGTATAATAATTTCCAAACGGCAATGTAGGTAGCGTATAACTTGTGCAGTATCTTCCGTCAGGTGGAATCAATGATTCCGGATCAATAATGGTTATCCTGAAACTGCTCTGGTTAGAGCAATTAGGTACACCTCCAGTCTGGCTATATATGTAAATAGTCTGTGTTTCTGTAATAATATCGCCCGGAAGAAGTGGCGTTCCTGTTCCGTCAGGCCCGGAAAAATAATTTCCATTTGTCAAGGGAACCAATTCGTGTTGGTC
Organism: Flavobacterium sp. 28YEA47A; assembly: GCF_041262125.1. Classification (NCBI taxonomy): domain Bacteria; kingdom Pseudomonadati; phylum Bacteroidota; class Flavobacteriia; order Flavobacteriales; family Flavobacteriaceae; genus Flavobacterium; species Flavobacterium sp. 28YEA47A. The sequence goes on along the minus strand of NZ_JBGCCI010000003.1, from coordinate 171,778 downwards.
GCATACAATTACATTTCCGATTATGTCTACAACCGGGAGGTTTTTTACAAAAATCTGAAAACTGGTCGTATCGTAACAGGCGGTATCTGTTTTGTTTTCTAATCTTACATAAATCGTCTGATTGCCTGCTGTGGTATAATTTGTAGAAGGAAGCGGATTGGTTCCGGTCTGCGCATTAGACAGTGATGTATAGTAGGAAACGTTGTAAATGTCAGAAGAAAGCCCATTCAAAACCGGAATGTCCTGTGCTGTAAAGTTGAAATTCGCATCGGTAGCATCTAAAGCAACAGCACATTCAGTAACGTCAGCGGGTTGGGTTGCTGTTGGAGGCGCCATCAGAAGCAGGTCAAACGACTTGATCGAAATACAGCCATTCGTGTTTCGAATCCTTACATATATAGTTTCATTTCCGGCACTTGGATATGTAGCTGGCAGTATGTTTGCTCCGGTTTCAGCATCAGCTCTGTTAGCATGATAAGATAGTGTCACGCCAGGATCAATACCGGATAAAATAATAGGCGTATTGTAGGACAAGTCAAAGTTATAAGTAGGCTGTCCTGTGTTGCATTTGTACAAAGTATGCGGTTGCGGCGTAACCAGTTCCGGATAATATTCCACAATAATGGTATCGGTTACCGGAGCCTCACACGGAAACAGGATGTTGTTATAGGTGACAGAATAAGTCCCTGGTTCGTTAATGACCAATTCGTCATCATTTCCACCAATAGGTCCTCCGTTTCTCATCCATGAAAAAGAATAGGTGCCTGGGTCCAGTCCGGTAGTAAGAGTATGTGTTCCGCCTTGGCAAATTGCCGTTTGTGTGGCAATAGTCAGATCAGGACCTAAAACATCTTGTCCGATATTAAAACTATCTGACGAAAGAAAAATTGCAGAATCTGATTTGTAGTCAGATCGGTCGGCAATAACCAGTTTGATATGGTAAGGCGTATTAGGTGTCAGAGTAGACGAGGCTGTGAAAAGAACTGTCTGTCCATTAAAATTGATGGCAGAACCCAGGGCTTCTGATCCGCCATTAAATCTTCCGAAATATTCCGGATTGACAGAAGGGCATGATGAGTTATAAAGAAAGTCGCGAATTGTCAAGACAGAAATAGGAGTAGTCGTATTTGGAATTACGGCCAGATTTTCGGTGACTCCCGTATTCAGATTTGTGAGCAGAAAAGCAAATGCATCAGAAAAGTTACATTGCGAATTGCCGTATTCTTCTGAGGCAAAAAGAAAATCCATGCTGAAATTGGAAGAAATCGGTATGAAATCAAATTCAAGCACAGTAGCATTTACAGAACTCATCGTTATTCCTGCCGCAGCAAGTACATTTTCTAAATCCGTATCGCCTATCCATGCAGGATTATTTCCGTCATTGAGTTGCGAATTGTTTGGGCCGGGTGCATGGCTTGCGTCTCCGGTGGTTAGTATGACGCCGCTTTCTATGGGGAAATTTGGATTGGTATTCTGGAAATAGCCTATTCCGTTGCTCGAGCCGAAATTGCTTCCGGTTCGCCATGAAACATTCGATACTTCTGTGCAAGGAGAATTTACTAGAACATTGGTGACAAGTTCTGGGACTGTTCGGGTTGACGTATCGACAGTTATGGCCTGGGAATAGCCAAGTATTGGCAATAACGCCAATAAAATCAATAGGTTATTTTTCATATCAAAATCTGGGCAAATTTTTTTGATACTCACTTAATAAAAATTGGGGCTTTTATTTGAAAGTTCTAAGCAAAGATATAGAGAAGCATCGGCGAAATGCAAATTAATCAGACGAAAAGTAACGTTTTGATAACTTGTGTGTTGAAAGTCTTACAAATTTAGATTTATAAGAAAGAAAATTCAATCAGAATAGATTTGCCATTCTAAAAAACAGATTATGATTCAAATACATTTTTATTGCAAAAAATGTGACTTTTGGCAATTTCCAATTATTTTCAAACAAATAGCAAGAATAGGCAATATCAAGTAGATTCAAATAGGGAATTTAAATAGGGTGCTTACCCTGCTTATAATCATGCAAAGTCGAAGAAAAATTATTGAAGCTAATTTTTTTGCGTCTTCTTTATGGTAATAAAACAGCCAATTTTATGGGCAAAGAGAAAAGAAAATCTATCTTTGATAAATGGAATTTTGGTATTCCTAAATTCAGTCAGAATTAATATCTTTGCACGCTTAAAAAACACTTAAAATGACATTATCTCAAATTCTTACACCACAGATTGAAAAAGCCGTTTCGGCTTTGTTTGGAGTTACTATTGATAAAATAGAATTTCAGGCAACACGGAGGGAATTCGAAGGTGATATCACTATGGTGATTTTCCCGTTGCTTAGGCTTATCAAAAGTAATCCGGTAGAACTTGGAAACAAAATAGGAACCTATTTGGTTGAAAATGTTGCTGAGGTTGAAAAATTCAATGTAGTTTCCGGATTTCTAAATATTGTGATTTCGGACAGCTACTATCTTGATTTCTTTGAAAAGACAAGATCAGAAAAGAATTTTGGCTTTGTAGCTCCGGTGGAAAATGAAAAAGCAATTTTGGTAGAATATTCGTCTCCAAACACCAACAAGCCGTTGCATTTGGGCCACGTCCGTAACAATCTTTTGGGATATTCAGTAGCTGAAATTATTAAAGCTTCTGGAAAAAAAGTATACAAAACCCAGATTATTAACGACAGAGGAATCCATATCTGCAAATCGATGTTGGCCTGGGAAAAATTTGGAAACAATGAAACTCCTGAAACTTCCGGATTGAAAGGCGATAAGCTGGTTGGAAAATATTATGTGGAATTTGATAAAGCCTATAAAAGTCAAATTAACGAATTGATACAGCAAGGCAAATCAGAAGAGGAAGCCAAAAAACAAGCACCTATTATTTTGGAGGCTCAGGAAATGCTTCAAAAATGGGAAGCCGGCGATGAACAGGTAATGAATCTTTGGAGAATGATGAACCAATGGGTATATGCCGGATTTGCCGAAACTTATACCAATCTTGGAGTTGATTTTGATTCTTACTATTACGAAAGCAATACCTATTTATTAGGAAAAGATATAATTGAACAGGGACTTGAAAAGGGCGTTTTTTACAAAAAGCCTGACGGTTCGGTTTGGATTGATTTGACGGAAGACGGTTTGGATGAAAAACTGGTTCTTCGTTCTGACGGAACTTCGGTTTATATGACGCAGGATATTGGGACAGCCGTTCAGCGTTCAAAAGACTTCCCGGATGTAGGAGGTATGGTGTATACGGTTGGGAATGAGCAGGACTATCACTTTAAAGTCTTGTTTCTGATTTTGAAAAAACTCGGATACGACTGGGCACAGCATCTTTTCCATCTGTCTTACGGGATGGTGGATCTGCCTTCAGGAAAAATGAAAAGCCGTGAAGGAACTGTTGTTGACGCAGATGATTTGATGGAGGATATGGCTGAAACAGCCAAAACCATTTCTGAAGAATTGGGTAAGTTGGATCATTATTCTGAAGAAGAAAAAGCCAAACTGTACAAGACTATCGGATTGGGTGCCTTGAAATATTATATATTAAAAGTAGATCCTAAAAAACGTATCCTGTTTAACCCTGAAGAATCGGTTGATTTCGCAGGAAATACAGGGCCGTTTATCCAATATACTTACGCGAGAATTCAGTCTATCATCAGAAAAGCTGACTTTGATTATTCAGGAGCTGTAGTTGCGATTGCACTGCACGAAAAAGAAAAAGAATTGCTGAAGCAAATGGAAGCATTTCCGGAAGTAATCCAAAATGCGGCTCAAAATTTCAGTCCGGCTTTGATTGCGAATTATACGTATGAACTGGTTCGTGAATACAATTCGTTCTATCAGGCGGTTCCAATTTTGGGTTCTGATAATATGACGGAAAAGATTTTCCGCGTCCAGTTGTCGAAAAAAGTAGCCGATATTATTGCATCGGCGTTTAACCTTTTGGGGATTGAAGTTCCTGAAAGAATGTAATGAATAAACTATAATCAATAAGTGAAAACGAATTATTATTTCTTTCAATCATTTGCAATTGTGCTTCTGGCTACTGTAGCTTTTATTGGCTTTAAGCAGTTTTTGCCAAAGAAAATTTTTTCAGAAAGCGCTCCCAATTCAAAAAACGTGCTGATTGACAGTATGCTTCTGGATGCGGTTGCAAAAGATGTCAAATCAACGGCAAAGGATACCTTGGTAAATGCAAAGATTGTCTTTGATCCGACATTAGGAATTACTTTTCCTGATGAAAAATTTGAAGATTACAAAGGCTACCAATACCTGATTTCATTTTATGAAAAGCTATACCAGTTGGAAACAAATCCGGAGTCTGAAAATGTGAGAATTGCTTATTTTGGCGATTCCATGACAGATGGCGATATGATTGTTCAGGATTTAAGAGCCGACTATCAGGCAAGATTTGGCGGGCAAGGTGTTGGTTTTGTTTCCATAACTTCTGAATCGGCAGCTTCAAGAGGCTCGATTACACACCAATATTCAGGAAACTGGAAAACCCAGTCCTATTTAAATGTCAAGAATCCGAGAAGCCCTTTTGGAGTTAACGGACACGTATTTTTTGCTAATGATACGGCACACATAGAATGGGTGCGATTTAAAGCCAATACGGCAAGATTTGCAACCATGCTTGATAATCCTACACTTTTTTATGGCAGATCGTCTAATCTTCATGGAAAATTGGATGTAATTATAGGGAAAGACACTATCGTAAAAAGCCTTACGCCAAATAATTTGGTGAATACACTAAAGGTTTCTTCTAACAGCATCAAAGGTTTTAAGGCCGATTTTATAAAGGCCGATTCTATTCCGATATTCGGTTTTAATTTTGACGATGGAAAAGGAGTTCATGTCGATAACTTCTCCCAAAGAGGAAATTCCGGATTGCCTATTTCGACATTTAATCCAGCCGTGATGCAGGCGTTTAACAGCAAATTAGGCTATGACCTGATCGTATTGCACTATGGAACGAATGTACTGAACTACGGAACAAAAGATTATACTTGGTATGACAGGAGTATGACTAAAACGGTTAACCATTTGAAAGAATGCTTTCCGGGTGTTGCTATACTGATTGTTTCTACAGCAGATAAGGGTACAAAATACGATTTGGAGATGAAAACGGATTCTGCGGTTGTTCCATTGACTGTTGCTCAGAAAAGATATGCTTTAAAAACCCAATCCGGATTTGTCAATCTGTATACGCTAATGGGCGGTGACGGGTCTATGGTAAAATGGGTTGAAGAAGAACCTGCAAAAGCAAACAAAGATTATACACACTTCAATCATAGAGGAGCTAAAAAGATAGCAGGACTGTTATATGAGCAGCTGAACCAAGGATATGAAAAGTATAAGACTTTGAGACAAAAAAGAAAGCCGGCTGAAAAGAAAGCTCCTGATTCAACCGTAACAAAAAAGGATAGCGTCGATGCATAAGCTAAAATTATTTATAATCCTGCTTTTTTTGGTAGCGGGTGTCAATATGCGTGCGCAGGTGACAGATTCTATATTTGTTGAAATTGATACTGTTGCGGTAATTGATACGACGGAAACCATCATTATTCCTGACAACCATTTTCATAATACCAAGGCTTTAAAGCCATTTTTTGAAAAATTAAGCCTCAACCAGCAGCAAAAATCAGGTAAGATCAACATTGTTCATATTGGTGATTCGCATATTCAGGCCGATCTGATGACTAATGTAATCCGAAAAAAGTTGCAGGGCGAATTTGGAAATGGAGGAAGAGGATTTATTTTTCCGTATAGCCTGGCAAAGACAAACGGATCTTATAACGAGCGGTTTTCGTCTAACAGAACCTGGGAAAGCTATCGGAATATTTATCCTGCTATCGGAAATCCGGTAGGCTTGAGCGGTATTGGACTTTGGACAAAGGCCAAGGATTTTGCTATTGAGATTAATGTAAAAGACAGTTCTTACGGTTTCAATACGATTAAGATAATCACTCCTAAAAATAAAGATATGTTTGATGTTGCAACGGCATCAAAAACGATCATAATGGAATCGAGCGTTCCTAAAAAGATTATGCATAAAATTAAAAAAGGAGAAGCCATTTCGATTATTGCAGAGAAATATGATATCTCCGTAGCCCAATTGAAAAAAGCAAACAATTTAAAATCGAATAATATCCGTGCCGGAAAAACGCTCAAGATTCCTACGAATGAAATGCAGCAAAAATCCATATCACGCTCAGAATTCATTCCTTTGGATATGCAGGCCAATCAGCTGACGCATTATTATACGACCAATACACCTTTGAGCAAAATTTATCTTATTCCTGATCCGCAGGCTTCAGAGTTTGCATTGAATGGACTGGTATTGGAAAATAACAATCCCGGAATCATTTACAGCAGTATCGGTGTAAACGGAGCCAAATTTTCGGATTACAACAAATATCCGTTGTTTTTTGAGCAAATGAAAGCATTACAGCCGGATATTATTGTTCTTTCCTTGGGTACAAATGAAACTTTTGACAAGACTGTTTCTTCAGAATATATGGTACAGCTTAACTTGTTTTTGGAAAATTTAAAAGCACAAAATATAAATGCACCGGTACTGGTTTCAACACCGCCGCCTTCCTTGTTTAAAAGGAAATTTCCAAATACATTTGCAGCCGATTATTCAGAAAATATCCTGAAATCGGCAGAAGAAAAAGGCTTTGCAGTATGGGATTTGTATTCCCAGTTTGGAGGCTTGTATGGCGTTGAACGCAATGCGGCAAAAGGACTTATGTCGGGAGATAGAGTTCATTATTCCAAAGCAGGTTATGAAAAACAGGGAAATCTTTTGTCGGAAGCATTTCTGAAAGCATACACTAATTTTAAATCGGGCACAGAGAATTAATGACGATCAACAGCATAAATGACTGGTTTATTCAAACCTTCGGAGCGATTACTATAGAACAGGTGCAGGGCTGGTTTATTTACAATAAAAAAGAACCATTGCTTTTTAATACGGGATTGTTTTTGGGGATGTTCCTGATTTTTTATCTGGTTTATGCATTCCTTAGAAAAACTTTTTATTTAAGGTTGGTATATGTCATCCTGTTTTCGCTTTTCTTTTATTACAAGTCAAGCGGGATTTATTTCCTTTTACTAATCTTGTCCTCCGTCGTCGATTATAATCTCAGTGGCGTCATTTATAAGGAAAACCGAGAAGGCTGGCGTAAGTTTTATATTTGGCTCAGTGTTATTTTAAATTTAGGACTTTTAGGCTATTTTAAATATACCAACTTCCTGATTGGTACCTATAACGATATGTTTAGCGGACATCTGGCGTTCCATGACATACTATTGCCTGTCGGGATTTCATTCTATACATTCCAGTCAATAAGTTATATTATTGAGATTTACAGAAAGGAAATTGTCCCAACAAACAATTATGTAGAATACCTGTTTTTTGTGTCATTTTTCCCGCAATTGGTCGCAGGGCCTATTGTGCGAGCTAAAGATTTCTTGCCACAGATTTACCAAAAGCTGAATCTTACAAAAGAAGATGTCAATGCTGCCTTGTTTCTTTTGATTGGCGGACTTATCAAAAAAACGGTAATCTCTGATTATATCTCGATTAACTTTGTTGATCGTGTTTTTGATGCGCCAACAAGCTATACGGCATTTGAAAACCTGATGGCTTCCTATGGCTATGCCATTCAGATTTACTGTGATTTTTCCGGATATTCAGATATGGCAATCGGAGTAGCATTGTTGCTCGGGTTCAAACTGCCAACCAACTTTAGGACTCCGTATAAATCAGCTTCTATAACCGAATTTTGGAGAAGGTGGCATATTTCGCTTTCTACCTGGTTGAAAGATTTCCTTTATATCTCAATTGGAGGAAACCGTAACGGTTCTTTTGCAGGGTTTTTATTCCCGGCACTGTTTTTCTTCGGATTGGTAGTTTGGGGAATTAGCTATTCTACAGTCAGCCATATTCCGCTGATTATTGCAGTTTCTTCATTGGTGCTTTTCAGTCTTACCTTTATACTGTCAAAAGATAGAGAAAAAACAATGTTTACCAATGTGAATCTTTTGACTACAATGCTTCTTGGAGGACTATGGCATGGAGCCAGCTTGCGTTTTATTATTTGGGGCGCTTTGCATGGTGTTGCTTTGGCGGTACACAAGATATTTTTGGAATTCTTTCCTTCAAAAAAAGATGGGGAAAAGAATGCATTTAGCTATATCTGGAGATTCTTCTCTGTGCTTTTGACATTCCATTTTGTTGTTTTCTGCTGGCTGTTTTTCAGGGCAAAAGATTTTGATACGGCTTTACAGATAGTCAATAATATTGGACAGCTTACTTTTGATCCGAAGCAGTGGCAAATCATTATACAAGGCTACAAAAATGTATTCCTTTTGATGTTGGTAGGCTATATCTGGCATTTCCTTCCGGAAGGCATTACCCGAAATATGAAACTTGCTTTTGACAAGACACCATTGATTGGGAAAGCCATAATTTTAGGTTTTGTCTATTGGATAGTTTATGCAACTGCAACAGCAGGTCCTCAGCCTTTTATCTATTTCCAGTTTTAATATTTACGGATAAAAAATATTTCGATTTTACTTTATAACTCTGCCTCTTTGAAAACAACTATTTTCTCAAAGACGTAGAGCTGGAAAGGTTGTAATTGATTATTTGTTTCTTTTGTTATTTGGTGTTTCTTTATATTTTATCTTAAATTATAATAAAAAATAAAGAAAAACGTTGTAGTAATGTTAATTAATCGAATTTTAAACTATAAAAAAACCAATTATGAAAAAGAAACTAATTTTTGCAGCGCTTGCCGGAGTTTTATTTTTTTCAACTGCCTGCAGCTCAGATGATGATGGCAATTCATCACCAAGTGTAACTGTACAGGAAGTTGTCAGTACGGTAAGTTCAGGAACCTGGAAAATTACTAGCTATATTGATAGCGGAACTAATAAAACTAATAATTTTACAAATTATAATTTTACATTTGGAGCCAGCAGTGTATTGACGGCTACAAACGGAACAAATACCTACCAAGGTGTCTGGAGCGTAATGCATGACAACAGTAATGATGACAATCCGGGAAGTGATATTGACTTCAATATTGCTTTTACAACGCCAGTAGCTTTTGCAGATCTAACGGACGATTGGGATATTCTGGAGAGAACTTCAACCAAAATCAGGCTTGTTGATGTGAGTGGAGGAAATGGCGGAACAGATTATCTGACTTTTGAAAAAAATACGCAATAATATAAAAAGCCGGTCTGAAAAGACCGGCTTTTTTGGTTACTATTAAAAATTGAATTTTACAGCGATATTAGGCGTTCTTTCTAACGAATAGGTATTAACGCTTTCGACAGCATTATTGCTGTTATTTACTCTATAATAACGACTGATTGTGTTCTTTTTGTTTAATACGTTGAGAACAGAAATACCCAATTCCAATTGATTTTTTGGACTCCAATTCCAGCAATAGGATGCCGAAAAATTCACCTGAAAATAATCACTCAGGTTTTTATTGTTTGGAAAATTATAATGAATTTCGGGTTTTGCCGGATTACTAAGATCTAAAAGATTTGTTGCTGGTGTGGTTTCAGGTCTTCCGGAATGCCATTTAGTGCCCAACGCTATCTTAAGATTGTTCCAATCATAGATTCCTGCCCAATTGATACTGTGGATAATCTGGAAATTATTAGTAAACTGAGAAGGTATAAATGAATCAAAATAATATTCGCTGCTGCTCAGGTTATAGCTGATCCAGGAATAAAAACGGTCAAAATTTTTCTGGACCAAAAGCTCAGAGCCCAATACCGTATAATTGCCATTGATTTTTATAAATTCCAACTGATTCTGGAAAGCCTGGCTGCCTGTCATAATTCCGGTTACTTTTTTATAAAAATTATCTAATGAAATCAGCCATTCTGAAGTGTTGTATGTAAATCCGATAGAAACCTGTCGGCTTTTTTGTATTGGGATGGAACGGTCATCTGCCAAGATCCAGCGTCTTTTTTCAAGACCCAGAAAATCTTGCTGTTGGTCAATAACCTGTGATGCTGTTTGGCTTTTTTGCTCACCCAGAACTTCAACACTTATTTCCTGATTGAGCTTGTAGTTAAATTGCAGGCGAGGTTCAAAAATATATTTTTCTAATTCTTCAATATAATTAAATCGCAAGCCTGGCTTTATAAAAAGATTCCCGTCAAGATAATACATTTCTGCTTCTGAAATCAAGGAATGCGATCGTAGTACTTCCTTTATGCTTCTTGAAAACCCGGGATTGTCAATGTTTTCAAAATTCCGTACTCCAATTTCATTGTATTGGTAACCCGTATTTAAAATTATATCTGAATTTAGTAGATGACTGTTTTCTAATCGAAATCCCATATCAGTAACCGTATTCTGCTGTACTAAAGTCTGGTTGTTTTCAACAGCTTCATTCCTCGAATTGAGATTGTAATACGAAACATAACCGCTTATCTTGCTAAAATTGTTGTCATTCCATGCGGTTTTCAAGGAAACTGCACCTCCAAAATTTTGCTGGCTCAAATTGCTGTTTCGGGTTCTAAGAATTCCTTCAGAAGTCATTTTCTGGTCGAGATCCAAAGAATTGTTGATTCCTATGAAGGCAGCTGTAGCTTTAGTACGAGAACTTATTTTGTGTTGGTATTGGGCTGAAAAATCATAAAAATAAAATTTCTCATCAGTATGATAATTGGAAATTTCACTGTTTTCAATATTGGTAACGATCGTATTTTGAAAAACACGATTGTAATATTTCTGGTAGGTTGGAGAATTGGCCCAATCTGTGAAAGAACGCCTGCCGGAAACCTGAAAACTGGAATTGTCAGAAATTTTTATTTTAGAATTGAACTGTGCTCCAATCAGGTTGGAACTGATGCTGGAAGCTGTATTTTCAATATGTTCAGGAAAAGAAGAGATATCAATGACACTGGAAACACTTTCTCCATAAAAGGCAGAAGTGCCATTCTTTGAAATGGTTATTTTTTGCGAAAGTGACGGATTAAAAGCAGAAATCAATCCGAAAAAATGTCCGGTTTGAAACATTCGGATTCCATTCCACAGAAACAGGTTCTGGTCGTGTGTTCCGCTCCTTACGTTGATGTTGGAAACCGTCTCGTCAGCACTGTAAATTCCCGGAACCTGTTGCATCGTTTGCAAGACATCTGCTTCCGTCAGTCCCGGTAATATTCCGAATTTTTTAGGTTTTATAATCAGGTTTCCTTCTACAGTTTTGGAAATGCCGCTTGCCAAATATTTTTCAATAACAGTTTCTTTAAGTAGGATAGGAAGGCCTTTAATAGAATCATGTATACCAGCTATTGCCTTTTGTGAAGTAATGACAACATATCGGCTGTTTATGATTTCAAAAGTCAAACCAGTCTGATTACTTAAATATTTTAATTTTTCGGATAAATCCAACTCGGATGAAGGTCGAGTAACTGAGACATATTTTACTTCATCTTCGAGAAAATTAAACTGGATTTTATACTGTTTGGATAAGTTGGCAAGAATTTCTTTTAAGGGTACAACGGGGCTTTCTTCTTGAGCCAGGATCGATTGGTCCGCGAAAAATAAAAATAGAAACAATAATAATCGCGAGATTATTTTCTTCATTCTCTTTTCAGAATAATCTTTTTGTCTGATGTTTTTGTATAACCCAAATGATAAGCCTTGCTAATAATAACCATAGCCGTATCAATATTGTCTGATGGGACTGATCCTGTAAAATACTGTCCGGAATTGATTTGAGAATGCTCAATTTCGATACCGTATTGACGCTGGATTTCGCTTAAGACTTGATTTAAAGTACTGTTGTCAAATTTTATCTCATTCAAAAGCCAGCCCGGTTTTTCAGCGCCCAAAGGCATTCGGGCTGTTATCGTTCCATTTTGTACCGTAACGCTGTTACCTTTTTCTAATAGAATGCTTTTGTTTCCGAAAGCAACTTTTACTTTTCCTTTGTAACAAGCCACTTCAAAATTTTGATTTCGGGACTTGACATTGAATTGTGTGCCCACAACCGTTACTTTTCCAAGACTGGTGTTGACGTCAAACGTTTCGCCTTTGGCAACTTTAAAAAAGGCTTCTCCTTCCAGCTGTAAGTTTCGATTGCTTTTCCATTTCCACTTTTTGTATTTGATTTTTGAATCAGAATTCAGTACAATTTCTGAATGGTCTGGAAGCAGAAAAGTTGTTTTTTGTCCGGCCTCAGCATATTGAGTAGTGGTCTTATTTTTTGAATAGAACACTGTTCCCAAACTGATTACGATAGTTGCGGCAACGAGTTTTATAAACCAGTAGTTTTGCTTTCGTACCGGTTCTTTTTTTGCTTGCTTTATGACGTTTTGATAGGATGATTCAGTATCAAAAACAGGGGCTTCCATACTGCCGGAATAGGTTTTTATTTTTTGATAGGTCTCAAATTCGGGCGATTTTTCAAAAGCCTCCAATTCGCTTCCTGTCATTTCTCCGGCAAGCCATTTCGCCAAATCAAAATTATTTTCCATTGCTTTTTTATTAAAAAACAGATAATTGCCTCAAAACCCTACTTTATATTTTCAATTTCCTGTCGTAAAGAAACCAGGGCTCCATGAATTCTTTTTTCTACAGCCTTGACGCTAATGTCGAGCATTGCTGCAATTTCACTGTATTTTTTGCCATCAATCCGATTCAAAAGGAAAGCTGTTCTTTGACCTTCGCTCAGGTTTTGGATGGCACGTTCTAATTTCTTTTTAAATTGTTCTTCTTCTAAAATAAATTCAGGACTTTCGTTAGTATGCTGCGAAGGACTTTCTTTTTTTGCATAGCTAAAGACTACTTTTTGATGTGCAATCTGGTTTAGTGTCGCATTATTGGCAACCGTATAAAGAAATGACATTGCTTTGCCTAATGGTACATTGGAACAATTTTCCCAAAGTTTTACAAAAGCGTCCTGACAAATATCATTTGCCTGTTCTTCATTGCCAAACTTATACAATAGATAATTCCGTAAGGTTTTTGCGTGTGAACGAAAGAAATCCGAAAAGATAATTTCTTCGCAGATACCCGCAATTTTTTTTATTTCTTCCATACAGTTAAAGACAGTTCCTAACCTATAACAGTCAAGTTGATAAAAACCCTACTTTTATATTTCTTTATTTTTAAGTTTTTCCAAATATAGACTTTAATTAAAAAAAAGAAGTTTCATCTGGTAGGGTATTTTTGACATTGCTTGTTTTATAGCAAAACCAATAAACCAATAATTATGAATATGAAAAAAGTTTTACAATCGATTTTAGTGTTGAGCTGTATTTGTATTGCCATTTTTGTTGTCTCTTGTCAGGATGAAGAAAACGAGACACATCAAAATGAAGAAACGCTAAGTAAGACAGCACCATTGACGGGACTGATGAAAAGAGTAGCGATGAATGCGACAGCAGACGATAACGTAATTGACAGCACAAGTTGCTTTAGTGTGAAATTGCCGGTCAATTTGATTGTAAATAGCCAGTCGGTAACCATCAATACAGAAAACGATTATCATTTGGTAAGCGATATTTTTGAAGTAACAGACACCGATCAGGACTATGTTGATTTTGTATTCCCGATTACGATTGTATATCCGGATTATAGCGAAGTTGCTGTTCAGAATGAAGCACAACTCAATGCCTTAAAAGAATCATGTCAGGAACCTGAACCGGAGCAGAGAAATATTTCATGTGTTTCCATTCATTACCCAATACGGGTTTTTGGATACAACAGTAATTTCCAATTGGCACATACCTATATAATTCATAATGATATGGAATTTTTCCTTCTGTTATTCAATTTGAATGCTACTGAATTTTATGCAGTTGACTATCCGATTACCATAACAAATAGGGAAGGCAATCAGGTTACCATCCGAAACAATATTGAAATGATTGGAGCTATTCAGGATTGTGTTAATAACCAATGCCCAAATCCTAATATATTAACCAATGATCTGGTTATTTATATGCCTTTTGCTAATGAAGCTCGAGACCTGATCCGAATGGAACTTGCAACTTCAGGAACTCCACCTGTATTCGTGACTGATAGGAGTGGTAATGCAAATAGTGCTATTTCATTCAACAGAACAAACTTTCTTACGCTTAGTACGATAAATCGAAATTTTGCAGGAAATATGACAATCAGTGTATGGTTTAGGATGCAAAATACTGTGGAGGGAGATTATGAGCGCATATTTGAAAAATCAGATGGAGTAGATTACTATCCGGCTGGATTTGGAGTAGGAGTATATGACATGAACGCACCTATGTTTTTTGTCCCGAATGGTGGTGGTGGACTTTGGGACTATTCATGGACGAGTAATCAAAGTTTATGGACTGACACAACTAATTGGCATCATATAGTTGTAACGGCTGAGATTGCTAGCGATGTAATGAGCCATAATCTAAAACTTTATAGAGATGGTGTCCTGACTGATACAAAGAATGTACCCAATATATTTATAAACATGCAGGTTCAGGATTATTTTATAGGAAGAAACTTCCAAGGATTTGTTGATGATTTGAGAGTCTATAAAAAAGCATTGACACCACAACAAGTCACAACGCTTTACCAATTAGAGGGAGATAATAATAATTGTTTAGATAATTAGTAGTTTAGTTAAGATGAGAAACCAGGCAGTGATGTCTGGTTTTTTATTTAGTATTGCTTCACTGTCTCTTTGATACTTACCGTCTTTCTCTTATCTTTGCAGCTTCAATAAAGAAAATCATTATGTTTGATAATTTAAGCGATAAGTTAGACAAAGCGTTCCATATACTAAAAGGACACGGAAAAATCACGGAAGTTAACGTGGCAGACACTCTTAAAGAGGTGCGCCGTGCTTTGCTTGATGCCGATGTCAACTTTAAGATTGCCAAAGAATTTACGACTAAAGTAAAAGAAAAGGCAATCGGGCAGGACGTTTTGACGACATTACAACCAGGACAGCTTTTGGTAAAACTGGTTAAGGATGAATTGACCGAGTTAATGGGAGGTGATGCCGCGGGAGTTAATCTTTCAGGGAATCCAACTGTGATTTTAATGTCAGGACTTCAAGGTTCCGGAAAAACGACTTTCTCCGGGAAATTAGCCAATTATCTTAAGACAAAGAAAAATAAAAAACCTTTATTGGTTGCCTGCGATATTTACCGTCCGGCGGCTATCAATCAGTTACACGTAGTAGGTGACCAGATTGGTGTGGAAGTATATTCTGAGCCGGAAAATAAAAATCCTGTTGAAATTGCACAAAATGCTATCAAACATGCCAAATCAAATGGCTTTAATGTAGTTATTGTCGATACGGCGGGTCGTTTGGCGGTTGATGAAGAAATGATGACTGAGATTGCAAATGTTCATAAGGCAATCCAACCGCAGGAAACTTTGTTTGTTGTGGATTCGATGACAGGACAGGATGCGGTTAATACAGCAAAAGCCTTTAACGACAGATTGAACTTTGACGGAGTTATCCTGACGAAGCTTGATGGTGATACACGCGGTGGAGCTGCAATTTCTATCAAATCTGTAGTCAACAAACCAATCAAGTTTATTGGTACGGGCGAAAAGATGGATGCAATTGATGTTTTCTATCCAAACCGTATGGCTGAGAGAATCCTGGGTATGGGAGACGTTGTGTCTTTGGTAGAAAGAGCTCAGGAGCAATTTGATGAAGAAGAAGCAAGAAAATTACAAAAGAAAATTGCTAAAAACGAATTCGGTTTTGACGATTTCTTAACCCAAATCCAACAGGTGAAAAAAATGGGTAATATGAAAGATCTTGTCGGGATGATTCCGGGTGCAGGAAAAGCATTAAAAGATGTAGAAATTGAAGACGATGCCTTCAAACATATCGAAGCCATCATCCATTCTATGACTCCGGCTGAAAGAACTAAGCCGGCAATTATCGACCTGAAAAGAAAAAACCGTATTGCCAAAGGATCAGGAACAGACATACAGCAAGTCAACCAGCTGATGAAACAGTTTGACCAGATGAGCAAAATGATGAAAATGATGCAAGGTGGCGGCGGAAAAAACCTCATGAGAATGATGGGGGGAATGAAAGGAATGAGATAACTAAATATACCTTAGGGCTTAAAGTTTCGGGCTGAAATTTTAAGCCCTAAAAATTTTTATAAACAACAACTAACTACAAAAAGAATGCAACTACTAGACGGAAAAAAAGTTTCGGATGACATCAAAAATGAGATTACTGCCGAAGTACAGAAAATGAAAGAAAAGGGCGAAAAAGTGCCCCATCTTGCTGCTGTAATTGTAGGTAATGATGGTGCCAGCCTTACTTATGTGGGAAGTAAAGTAAAAGCCTGTGAAAGAGTTGGCTTTGAATCGACTTTGATTAAAATGCCAAGCACTACTTCTGAAACAGAACTGCTAAAAAAAATCCAGCAATTGAATGAAGACGACACTATTGACGGATTCATCGTTCAGCTGCCTTTGCCTGACCAAATTGACACTCAAAAAGTATTGATGGCAATTGACCCTAAAAAAGATGTTGACGGATTCCATCCTGAAAACTTCGGAAAAATGGCTTTGGATATGAGTACTTTTATTCCGGCTACTCCATTCGGAATTTTAGAACTGTTGGAAAGATATGGTGTTGAAACCAAGGGAAAACATACTGTAGTTATTGGAAGAAGTCACATTGTAGGTAGACCGATGAGTATCTTGATGGGGCGTAAAGGTTTTCCCGGAAACTCTACGGTTACATTAACCCATAGTTACACAAAAAATATTGCCCAAATCACTACTCAGGCCGATATTATCATTACGGCTTTAGGAGTTCCAAATTACCTAAAGGCTGAAATGGTTAAGGATGATGCTGTTGTGATTGACGTTGGAATTACCCGTGTTAATGATGATAGCGAAAAAGGATACAGAATTACAGGTGATGTTGATTTTGAATTTGTAAGCAAAAAAGCATCCTTTATTACTCCGGTTCCCGGTGGCGTTGGTCCAATGACTATTGCCATGCTGCTTAAAAACACGCTTTTAGCAAGAGAGCAGAAACTTTTAAAGGACTAAATAAAAAGAACAAACCCAAGACGAAAGCCTTGGGTTTTATTTTATCTGTCTTTTCTGAAATTTCTGTTGTCCTTATTTCTTGGCGGAATTTTTCGGATAACTCTTTGTTGTTGCGGCTGTCTCGGCTCTGGTTTTGGAAGACTTGCTTCTTCTGTTTTGCTCGAAGGCTCAATCAGCTGATTCATGTCTTTTATTTCCTGGTCTGTCAGATCTCTGTATCGGCCAACCGGAATGTCCAGTGAAATATTGATAATACGGATACGCTTCAAGGCAGTAACTTCATAACCTAAATATTCGCACATTCTACGAATCTGGCGGTTTAGTCCCTGAGTTAAGATAATCTTGAAGATATATTTACTGACCTGTTCTACCTTACATTTTCGGGTTACGGTATCTAAAATAGGTACGCCATTAGCCATTCGTTCAATGAATCGGTCTGTGATAGGCCTGTTGACCGTTACAATATATTCCTTTTCGTGATTGTTGCGTGCCCTTAAGATTTTATTGACGATATCGCCATCATTTGTCATAAAGATCAAGCCTTCGCTGGCTTTGTCCAGACGCCCGATAGGAAAAATACGGGTAGGATAATTGATATAGTCGACTATATTATTTCTGACTTCCTGATTGGTAGTACATTCAATACCTACGGGCTTATTGAAAGCAAGATAAATTGGCTTCTCTCGTTTTTCGACAATCAACCTGCCGTCAATGCGTATTTCATCATTTGCAGAAACTTTTGTTCCCATTTCGGCTACAGAACCATTAATGGTAACACGTCCTTCTTCGATAAGCTTATCAGCTTCACGACGGGAACAATAGCCGGTTTCACCGATAAATTTATTGAGTCGCTTGATACTTTCTTCCATAATGCAAAGGTAGGGTTAATTTGCTTTTTAGGAAAACATCGGGAATATTTATATAAGTCACTTGGAAACAGCTGAATGTTGCAATAACGATATATGAAAAATAACTATCTTGCACCATATTTCAAGTATAACTAAAGCCCATATATTTTGAAAAAAATTACTCTTATTATAAGTTTTGCCTTGTTTTCGCTATCAGCTTCCTTTGCACAAGATAGGAAAGGCGGTTTTGTTTTGGAAAAAGGCAGTACTGCACATGAGCTATATGTTTCGTTTGAACCGTCGTTGCATTTTGAAGGAGAGCCTTATGAGGCAGCAGTTCTTCAAAGGATTCCAGACTTTAAAGCACTTCAGGCAGAATACAATATTACCTTGGAAAAAGGAATATCCATTTCAGATCAAAAACTTCAGGAAATGGAGCAAAAAGCTATTGAACTTACAGGAAAGGGAAATTCTGTTGCAAAATTGCGCAATATACTGAAAGTAAAAATCGACAATCCTACTAATGAAAGGCTATGGGAACTGGCAAAAAAACTGGAAGGATTTCAGGAAGTGGAATATTGTTCATTCAGTTCTTTAGAGCCTATACAGCCGCCTTTTGATATTCCTCCAACAACGCCAAATTTTGAAGTAAACCAAACTTATATATTGCCAAATCCGGGTGTGAATATGACTTATGCCTGGGGATTGAATCTTACAGGAGCCGGAATACGTGTACGTGATGTTGAATATGGCTTTAATGCCGAACATGAAGATTTAAACGAAAGAAATGTTTTGATAGCACCGGGAATGACAATTTCTGCTAGTGCCAGTACAAGTTATACAGAACACGGTACAGCAGTTTTTGGAATAGTATATGCCGACAAAGGTGCTTATGGTATTTCAGGGATGGCATATGGCGCGTCAGAAATAATGCTGGCTCCGGAATGGCAAGTGTCCGGATACAATCGTGTTAATGCGGTCACGCAAGCCATAGCCAATTCAGCAGCCGGAGATGTTATAATTTATGAAATGCAGACAACGGGCGCGCAAGGAGAATATGGACCGGCAGAATATTCAGGTGCAATTTGGGATTTAACCAAGGCAGCCACAGATGCGGGAATGGTAATCGTGGCGGCGGCTGGCAATGGTGCAGAAGATTTGGATTCAGCGCCTTATCAAAGTTATAGAAATAGAGGCAATAGCGGAGCTATTATCGTTGGAGCCGGAGATACTTCTGTAAACCATAACAGGCTCGGTTTTAGTACTTTTGGAGATAGGGTAGATGTTCAGGGATGGGGAACGGGCGTTTTTGCCACGGGTTATGGAGATGCACAGCAAATAGGAGGTGACTTTAACCAATATTACACTAATTTTTCAGGAACAAGCTCAGCAACGCCAATTGTGGCTTCTTGTGCTATTGTACTACAATCTTATTATCATAGCCTTACCGGAAACTATATGACATCAGTACAGATGAGAAATCTTCTGAAACAAACCGGTTTGCCTCAAGGAACTGGTGCTGCTGGAAATATTGGGCAGTTCCCGGATATGCAGGCGGCAATTCTTCATATTCAGCAGGAATTTTTAAGTGTTGAAAAAGTTAGCGGATTGGAGTTTATAGCGTATCCAAATCCGGCTCAGGACAAACTGACTATCAAGACCAAGAATTTATCTGCTGAGGCAAAAGTTGAAATCAGCAACTCTATAGGGCAGTTTATTTATAAAGGCTCGATAGCTGAAGAAAATATAATTGACCTGGGTTCTTTTTCTCAGGGATTGTATTTTGTAAAAGTCACAGATGGAAATAAAACACAGACTAAAAAAATAATCAAGAAATAAAAGAAAAGAGCATCGTTACGATGCTCTTTTTTTATCCCTATAATTGTCCTTCTCAAATAAAAAAGAACATATTTTTTGATATAGTATGTCGTCATGCATGCTATGCCCTAAGCCTTTGGTTTCTATAAAAACGACTTCTTTCCAGGAACTTACTATTTTTTTGGCCTCTTCAAATGAAACTACATCATCGTCTATGTCGTGTGCAATCAGTCCTTTTATTTTAATTTTTGAGCCAAATATTTTTCCGGAAAATTCTTCAAGCCTGATTTTAAAATGCTCCAAAAAATGATTCTCGATCATATTAATGGCTTTTAGGTTCAGACTTAATAGTTTGGCGTAATTCAAGACCAAAGTCTGTAGGTCGGATGGTGCGCCCAATAACACTAATTTCTCAATAGCCTTGTTTTGGTAGAGGTGTTGGTAGTATAAAGATGTGGCACCTCCCATAGAGTGTCCCACTAAAAACTGTGGCCTGTATTTTTCAACGACTACGTTTACAAACTCGGCATACCTCGGAACATTAAATTCTCTTCCCGATGACAGTCCGTGAGCCGGAGCATCTAAGGCAATTATCGTGCTGCCACTTTCTTTTAAATAAGGAAGAAAATTTTCCCAGCGGGAAGCATTGCTTTCCCAACCATGTACCAGCAATACATAAGTATCATTGCCTTCCCAGATGTAAACGGGGAATTGGTGTTCGTGGAGGCTTAGGATTTCTGTTTTGGCATTTTTCAGCACATCAGGCATCTGATCAGAGAAAAGTTTTCCGGTTCTTGGTTCGCTAAAAAACTTATATGCAAGTTGCGACGCCTTTTTAGGCGATACATAACTCAGCAGATTGATATACAATCCTACGGATTTAGCGAGAAGGAAATTGCGTATCTTTTTCATAAAAAAAAGTCCCGATGTTTATCGGGACTAAATATATCTAGAATTGTGAAAATAAATTCTCCATTTTTTCTTTTTCTTCCTCAGCTAAGGCTGCATCGACCAAGATTCTTCCAGAATGCTCATCCGTAATTACTTTTTTACGGGAAGCGATTTCCATTTGTGTTTGTGGTGGAATCGTAAAGAAAGAACCTGCAGAAGCACCTCTTTCGATTGAAACCACTGCCAATCCGTTACGAACACTACCTCTGATTCTCTTGTAAGCCTGCAATAATCGTACTTCAATCAAAGCTTCATATTCTGCTGATTTTTCAGTAAGGAAGATTTCTTCTTTCTCTGTTTCAGACATGATTGCTTCCAATTCTGATTTTTTGTGCTTTAAGTGAGCTGATTTTGCTTCTAATTTTTCTTTAGAATCACCAATTACTTGCTTTTTGTGCTCAATAGAAGCTTTCATTTCTTTAATTTGCTTTTCAGCTAATTGAATTTCAAGCTCCTGGAATTCTACTTCTTTAGTTAAAGAGTTGAATTCTCTGTTATTACGTACACTTTCCTGTTGTTTTGTGTATTTTTTAATGGCTTCTTTGTGCTCATCGATAGCATTCTTTTTTCCTTTTATCTGCTCTTCGATAACTTCCAGGTCATTTTTCAATTTGTCAAGACGTGTACTCAAGCCAGCCACTTCATCTTCTAAATCTTCTACTTCTAAAGGCAATTCACCTCTAACATTTCTGATTTCGTCAATTCTTGAGTCGATTAACTGTAGGTCATAAATCGCTCTTAACTTGTCTTCAACACTCAATTCTTTTATAGTCGCCATATTTTATAAGTACTTAACTGGATTTGTATTTTCTTCTGATAAAATGATTGCAAAATTAAGAATTTTTTTCGTAAGATAATCAACTATATAGTTTTTTGTATAGCGTTCACTCTCATAATGCCCAATATCGGCTAAAAGCAATTGATTTTCAGCTTCATAGAACTGATGGTATTTCAAATCTGCGGTTAAAAAAGCATCGGCTCCGGCTTGTATGGCCTTTTTGATGGCAAAGCTTCCTGAACCGCCAAGTACTGCTACTTTTTTAATTGGCTTTCCTAAATATTCTGAATGGCGGATACCGTCAGCTTTCATTTTGTTTTTTACCAATAGCAAGAACTCTTTTTCAGACATTTCGGTTTCCAGTTCGCCAATCATTCCAAGACCTATGTTTTGATGGCTATTTTTCAAATCATAGATTTCATAGGCGACTTCTTCATACACATGATTGGAAAATAAAGCCTTTAGAATTTTGCCTTGCAGGTGTTTTTCGAAAGTGACTTCTATTTTTATCTCGGTATTTTCTACAAATTCACCTCTTTCGCCAATTTCAGGATTGCTATTTTCATTTCCTTGGTAGCTTCCAATTCCCTGTGAGTTAAAACTACAGTTTTCATAATTCCCAATGTTTCCTGCTCCGGCATTAAACAAGGCATTTCGTAATTTCTGATGGTTTTCAGGAATCGTATAGGTAATTAATTTTTGGATGAAATTTTCTTTCGGGACCAGGATTTTTGTGTTTTGCAATCCCAAAGCATCACAGAAAATCTTGTTTACGCCATTGTGATGGTTGTCTAAAGCGGTATGAACGGCATAAATGGCAATGTCGTTTTTGATGGCTTTTACTACGGCACGTTCCACATAATTTTTTCCTGTAATCTTTTTTAGTCCGGAAAACAAAATAGGATGGAAGCATACCACCATATTGCAGTTTTTTGAAACGGCTTCATCAATTACATTTTCCAAAGCATCGTGGCAGACCAGTATTCCTGTGATTTTGTCTTCCGGATTTCCAACAAGGAGTCCAACATTGTCAAAATCTTCAGCATAGGCCAACGGAGCCATAGTTTCTAGGATGGAAATTACTTCTTTTATTTTCATAACTTTAAACAAGAATTATATCAGTGGGAGGCGATTTGTTTTTCGGTTTAACTGTTAAGTGCCTCCTAAATTCGGATTTGCTTTATGTTTCAAAGATAAAATATTATATTTTCGTACTATGATGTTACTACGAAAAATACTTTTCCCCTTTTCTGTCTTATACGGATTGATTACAAGCATTAGGAATTTCCTTTTTGATAAAGGCATATTAAAATCCTATTCATTTGACCTTCCCGTGATAGCTGTAGGGAACTTAAGTGTTGGCGGAACGGGCAAGACACCTTTGATTGAATATCTTATAAGGCTGCTTTCTCCAGAATATAAAATAGCAACTTTGAGCAGAGGCTATAAGCGGAAATCGGAAGGATTTGTTTTGGCTGACGAAAATTCCGATGCGGCCATTTTAGGAGACGAACCTTTCCAATTTTATAAAAAATTCCCCAATATCAATGTTGCCGTTGATGCCAATAGAAAGAACGGAATCGAGCAGCTTTTAGAAATTGTACAGCCGGAAATCATTTTGCTGGATGATGCCTACCAACACCGAAAAGTCAAAGCAGGGCTTTATATTCTGCTAACTACTTATGGTGATTTATATGCAAACGATTTGATATTACCGGCGGGAAACCTTCGTGAAAGCAGGAATGGTGCTGAACGAGCCAGAATAATAGTGGTAACAAAATGTCCGCCCAATCTTTCGGCTAAAGAACAACATGACATACAGCGGAGATTGAAAATAGATTTAGACCAAAAGTTATGTTTTACGACTATAACATATGATACATTTGTTTTTTCGGAAGAGAGCCAGCTTTCTGTTTCCGAAATAAGAGATGTTGATAAATTACTTTTGGCCGGAATAGCCAAACCCGAACCGTTTTTCGCATATTTGCAAAGCAAAGATGATACAATCCTGACATTTCCGGATCATCACCATTTTACGGAAAAGGATATTGCAGAAATAAAAAATAAAGCACAAGACAGAAAAATCATCACTACGGAAAAGGATTTTGTCCGATTAAAAGGCAAGCTCCCGGATAACCAGCTTTTCTATCTTCCGATAAAAAGTAGCTTTATCTCCGGCGGGGATGATTTTGATAAAACAATTTTAAATTATGTGGGAAAAAGTTCAAGAAACCGTTAATTATATAAAATCAAAAACCAATTTTTCACCTGAATATGGAGTAATCCTTGGGTCAGGGTTAGGAGGTTTTACAGATGATATCCAGATTGAGTTTACGTTGCCGTACAACGAAATTCCTAATTTCCCTGTTTCAACAGTTCAGGGCCATAAAGGGGCCTTGGTTTTTGGAACTATTGGCGGTAAGAAAGTAGTAGCCATGCAGGGACGTTTCCATTTTTATGAAGGTTACGACATGAAAGAAGTAACTTTTCCTGTGAGAGTGATGAAATATCTGGGCGTACAGCGATTAGTCGTTTCTAATGCTTCGGGAGGTGTAAATCCTTTTTATAAAGTTGGAGATATTGTAGTTATCTATGACCATATCAACATGATGCCAGAGCATCCTTTAAGAGGTCATAACGATGAAAGATTTGGTCCAAGGTTTGTGAATATGAGCGAGCCTTATTCAAGAGATTTGATTAATAAAGCCAAAGCAATTGCCATTGAACTGAATATTGAGGTAAAAGACGGAATTTATTACGGACTTCAAGGGCCAACTTTTGAAACACTTTCAGAATATAGAATGGTAAAAATTCTGGGAGCTGATTGTGTTGGAATGTCAACCGTTCCTGAGGTTATAGTAGCCCGCCATATGGATATGGAATGTTTTGGAGTTTCTGTAATTACTGATATGGGCGATGAACACAATATAGATTCAGTTTCTCATAGTGAGGTACTTGAAGCAGCTAAAAAAGCAGAGCCAAAAGTGAGAAAGCTTATCGGAGAATTGATTTCCAGAAATTAGTTTTAGCTCATCGATTCCGCAATAACCCTATAAAACGCTTCCGGATTAAAAGGTTTGGTGATTACATCAGTCATACCAAATGAAAGTAACATTTCTCTGTTTTCATTTAGAGAAATAGCAGTCAATGCTATGATTGGTGTCTTTTTATCAAACTTCCGGATGCTTTGAGTGGCAATAGTTCCGTTAATACCGGGAAGATGCACATCCATTAATACAAGATCATATCTGTTGTTTCTGACGGCTTCTATGGCATCTTCTCCGTTATCGACAATTTCGCATTGAATTTGTTTCTTTTCAAGCATTTTTCGGGTAACCATTTGATTGATTTTGTTGTCCTCAACCAGCAGTACTTTTTTATCGATAAAATCAGAATCGTTTGTGAAAAGTTTTACGGATTCATTGTTTTCGATTCCTTTTTCCAGTTCCAGACTGAAATTAAAATTAGATCCTTTGGAAATGGTACTTTCTAATTTGATAGTACCACCCAACAGAGAAACCAATCGTTTTACAATAGCAAGTCCAAGACCAGTTCCGCCATATTTTCTGTTGATTTCAACGGAACCCTGAGAAAAACTTTCAAAAATAACCTCTTGTTTTTCTATAGGGATTCCAATGCCTGTATCCACAATTTCAAAATAAATATTTTGCTTGTTTTCAGTTTCTCCCAGAAGGTTGGCGCGTACAATAACAGTTCCGTTTTCGGTGAACTTCAAGGCGTTGTTGATGAGGTTCATGAAAATCTGGGAAAGTTTTGTAGGGTCGCCTGAAAAGGTAGTGCTGATTTCCGGGTCTATTTCCAGTCCAAAATCAATATTGTTCTGACTGGCTATTTCTTTTAATGAATTCTGGATGTCAGTCAAAAGCTGTCTTAGGTTGAAACAGATATTTTCAATTTCAATATTATTGGATTCAATACGGTTGATTTCCAGGATTTCATTGATAAATGTCAGCAGATAGTTTCCTGAAAATTTGAGTGATTTCAGGTAATCAATTTGAGATTTTTTCGGGTTTTCTTCAATCAGAAGATGCGTGATTCCGTTGATGGCGTTTAAGGGAGTTCGGAGTTCATGGCTTACTGTAGACAAAAATTCGGCTCTTGCCTGTGATGCTTTTTCAGCCTTATCCTTAGCAATTTCAAGCTCTGTGTTTTTTTCCTGAAGTTGTTTGTTTGTCCTGTTTCTGATAATATTGTTTTTGTATAGCGATAAGCTCAAAAGCGAAAGGATTGTTATTAAAGCGATGCTCAGTACACTGGTCAGCTTGGAAACTTTGATTAGCTTTTTCTGCTCCCTGTTTTCCTTATCCTTTTGCTTGATGGTTTTCATCTGTTCGCTTTCTTTGAATTTTTCGAAAGCCTCGGCACCAATTTTTTGGCTGTTAAGACGTATAATGGAATCTTTCAGAGCCAAATGTTTTTTTAGATAGATAAACGAATTGTCAATGTCCATCATCTTTTCATAAGATTCACTGATTAGTTTCAGGATCTTTGATTTCTGTTCGAAATTATCGCTTTTGGAATTTAAATCCAGTGCCCGTTTGAGGTAATTTAAAGCGAGGTTATTTCGGCCCGCTTCAAACTCAATAGCGCCAACCTGGTATAAAGCTTCGGCTTTGGTCTTAAAACTGTCGTTGTTGTCAGGTTTGGCAATAATCGAATTAAAGATAGTCGCTGCCAGTTGGGTTTTGCCCTTAGCTTTGTATAAAATTCCTTTTTGAAGATTGAGCAGCTCTTTTGCATCCGGAATATTGATGGTTTCGTAAATGGCATTGGCCTTGTCAAAATAAATTTCTGCTACGCCATATTTTCCTTTCTCCATATAACACAACCCAAGATTGTAATAGCAATAGGCTTGTTCTGTAGAAGGCTCAAGGTCGTTATATAACGAAATGCTACGTACGTAGGTTTCAATGGCATCGTCATATTTCTTAAGTTCGAAATAGATGCTTCCTAAAAAAGTATAGGCATTGGCTTCCTGTTCTTTGTTTCCTTTTTTCTGCGAAACTTCAATGGCGTTTTGAGAACTCTCTAATGCATTTTGATAATTATTGATCTTTAGGTTGAAGTTGGCCAGCTGTATGTAATAGTCAACACTGTCGATTTTTTCGGGCACTGGTTTGTCACGCTGTGCGGATAACAGCGTAGAAAAAAGAAGAATAAAGAGAAGTGGTAAATGCTTCATTCTAACACCCTTGATGAAGGATAAAAGTAGCTATTTCTTATTTGTTAATAAAATTAAATCGATAAGGCGTGAAGAATATCCGATTTCGTTATCATACCATCCTACAACCTTTACCATTTTGTCAATTACTGAGGTAAGTTGCGCGTCAAATAAGCAGGAATTTCTATTGCCTAAAATGTCTACAGAAACGATAGGGTCTTCGGTATAAGCCATAATTCCGTTGAACTGGTTTTGGCAGGCAAGTTGGAATGCCTTGTTGATTTCTTCGATAGTAACTTCCCGTTTCACATAGCAGGTGATATCGGTTAGCGAGCCATCCGGAACCGGGACACGAATACCACTTCCTCCAATTTTTCCGTCCAGTTCAGGAAAGATTTTGGTTAGTGCTTTAGCAGCTCCGGTTGTTGTTGGAACAATAGATTGTGCTGCGCCTCGTGCTCTTCTAAGGTCTTTGTGAGGCTGGTCGTGCAGGCTTTGGTCTGTTGTATAAGAATGTACAGTAGTAATATAAGCCTGTTCAATGCCACATAAGTCATTAATGACTTTTATCATTGGGGCTGCATTGTTGGTAGTGCAGCTTGCATTTGATATGATTTTTTCAGTGCCGTCTAAAATGTATTCGTTAACACCCAGAACAACAGTCTTGATTTTGTCGGTTTCAGAAGGAGCAGATAAGATTACCTTTTTAGCTCCAGCCAGAATATGAAGATTGATTTCTTCAAAAGTTTTATATTTTCCTGTAGATTCTACTACGGCATCAATGTCAAGCGATTTCCAATCCAGATTTGAGATGCTTCTTTCGTGGAAAAAGGGATAAGGCTTCCCATCGATAATGATATTTTGTTCGTCAAATGAACATTCGAAAGGCAATACGCCGTGAATGCTATCGTATTTGATCAGATGTGACATTGTTCTGTTGTCTGCAATGTCGTTGATGGCCGCAACTTCAATGGTTGGGTGGTTGAGCAGTAAGCGGAATAGGTTTCTTCCGATTCTGCCAAATCCATTAATGGCAATCCTGGTTTTTGTCATTGTTGAGTTCAGTTTCTAAAGGCTAAAACTGTAAGCTTACGATTTAAAGAATGTGTTTTTGGGCTTTGTAAGAAGATCTTACAAGCGCTCCGCTTTCTACATGTCGGAAACCTAATTCCAATCCGATCTTTTCATATTTTGCAAATTGGTCTGGCGTGATAAACTCTTTTACTGGCAGGTGTTTTTTACTTGGCTGCAAGTATTGACCAATCGTTACGACATCTACATTGGCTTCGCGAAGATCGTGTAATGTTTGAATAACCTCTTCTTCTGTTTCGCCTAAACCAAGCATGATTCCGGATTTTGTCCTGTTGATTCCTTTTTCTTTTAAATATTTAAGGACGGCAAGACTACGGTCGTATTTTGCCTGAATTCGCACTTCTCGGGTTAGCCTTCTTACGGTTTCCATATTATGTGAAACTACTTCAGGATTGGCTTCCACGATTCGGTCTATATTTCTTTCGATTCCTTGAAAATCAGGGATTAAAGTCTCAAGTGTAGTATTCGGGTTCATTCTTCGGATGGCTTTTACAGTTTCGATCCAGATGATTGAACCACCGTCTTTCAAGTCGTCGCGGTCAACGCTTGTTACGACAGCGTGTTTGATATTCATGATTTTGATGGAACGTGCCACTTTTTCCGGCTCATCCCAATCAACAGTTTCCGGTCTTCCTGTTTTTACGCCACAAAAACCGCACGAACGCGTACATACGTTTCCAAGAATCATAAACGTTGCCGTTCCTTCGCCCCAACATTCTCCCATATTCGGGCAGCTTCCCGACGTACAGATAGTGTTCAGTTTGTACTTGTCAACCAATCCTCTAAGTTCTGTGTATTTTTGGCCTATAGGTAATTTTACCTTAAGCCATTTTGGCTTTCCTGTAGGTAAAATAGCATTATCTAAAACAGTGTTCATAACTCTAAATTGAAAGCACAAAGATAACGAATGTTTTTATTAATTACGTTAATGTGTTGTTAGCGAAATTTGATTTCGAAGTAGGTAAGAAGAATGTAAATCGCAGTAAAGTTTTTCCAATAAAAAACCCTGCACGCACAGTATGCAGGGCTTTTTGAAATAAATAGTTAACTAACTACTCAATTTAATTCTTTATTTCAACGGTAATAGGGAGGTTGTAGGCCGTTCTTACAGGTTTGTCGTTTTGAATGCCTGGTTTCCATTTTGTTTTAATAGATTTTAAAACACGAATGGCTTCAGCTCCTAATCCGTAGCCGGGATCTCTTGCTACCTTTATATTACTTAGTGTTCCGTTTTTTTCGACTACAAAATAGACAAACACTTTCATTGTTGCTTTTTCTCCGATTTCA
The DNA here is from genome assembly GCF_041262125.1 of Flavobacterium sp. 28YEA47A. Lineage (NCBI taxonomy): Bacteria > Pseudomonadati > Bacteroidota > Flavobacteriia > Flavobacteriales > Flavobacteriaceae > Flavobacterium > Flavobacterium sp. 28YEA47A. Next base: position 142,750 of record NZ_JBGCCI010000003.1, on the reverse strand, counting down.
GGCAATCTGAAATTTTTTCCAACCAAAGCCAGGAAGTTTTTGATACCTCCGGGAAATTCTGGGCTGGCTTGAAGTCCTATGTTTGTAAAGATACCTTCTCCTGGATCAGCAGTGGTTCCTGTATTTCCAAAAGTAGGTTCGGTTCCTTGTCCGTCAAGTGAACTGTTTCCAATTGCTACTGCTCCCTTGTCATCACCCGGATTATCAGAATCGCCCGTTTTGATGTTTTTTGCAGGGTCAAGTACCGCTACATCTTGTTTGGTGGTCTGATTATCTGTTATTGTTGGAGTAACATTTTTAGTTTGCTTTGCTGAAGATTTTTCAGGTATAGCAGTGGTTGCCTTTTCCGGTTCTATTTTTGGTTTTTCTCCCAGGTTTACATATACTGCTGGAGGAACCTCAAGAGGATCAGAAATTATTTCTGCTGTATCTTTATTAGCCAGCATATTAGAAATGATGGGGATGCTAACTAAAGAAACGCAAGCTAAAGTTCCAAAAAACAGTGCCTTTAAAGTGGTTTTTGTATTTTCCTGACGTAGCTGGTAAGCGCCATATTCTTTGTTTCTTCCTTCAAAAACGTTTTCGTTCCAGCTTTGGCTAAAAATGTTGAGATTTGACATGGTTGCATAATTTTAAGTTAGCGTAGATGTTTTACATAAGCTGGAAGTGTTTACTTACATAACGGTAATGTTAACTTTTTTATTGCTTATTTTATAAATAAAATTACATTTTTATGGTTTTAAATTGCCAATTAAGGTTAATAGTTTTTTAACTTAATAAAAAAAGGCAAGCCCAGTCAGGCTTGCCTTGAATAATTATGAATTAGGGTTTATTGGATGATTAGCTTATTGCTAAAGTTTTTGTCTTTTGTTTCTGTTTTTGTGATATAAACTCCCGCAGGTAAATCTAATTTGATAGCATTTGTTCCTGCATTCAGTTCAAAACTGCGGATAAGCATTCCATTAATGCTGAAAATTGCTATTGTCCCGTTTTCAGGAATGTCTATAGAGATATTTCCTTTGCTTGGGTTAGGATAAATAATAGGTTTTACGGCAGTAAAATCAGGATTTGATAAGGCATCACAACCAAACGGAGTAAAAGTTACCAGCCCTAAAGTATTGTCATCAACCTGATGGCTGATTACGTCTTCTACTTCTGCTGCGGTTGGTGTCTGTCCTTCAATCCAACAGTTGTTTTTTGCCATGATTGGAAAGGCAGTGTTGTTGTACAGCGCATAAATTGAGCCTGTGTTTCCATTTTCTGAAAATATGTTACCTCCTTCATTAAAGGTAGCTTCATTAGTGTCGCCCAAATTGATTCTTGCAGTTCCGATTACTGTAATTCCCCAAAGATTTCTTCTGATTTGATTACGGCTTGTAATAATATTCATTGTTGATGCTCCGGAAGCGCTTAGCGAAATACCGCTTCCACCTTGTGCTGGAATATTTTGGCTGTTATTGTCTTCAAGTATATTGCCTCTGATATATCCTGATGAAGCAGCCCCAACAACGGTAATGCCGTAACGGTTGTTGTTAACAATGTTATCGTCAATTATTACTTTAAGTTGACCTCCACCTAATAAGTTTGAAGCTCCAATACCACCTGTCATAGTTTTTGTTCGGTCGCCTTTTATCGTGTTGCCTACTATTCTCAATGTGTCGGCACCGCTAGGCCCCATATTGATTTGCGGGCGGTTTCCGTTAGATTGGTTGTTTCCTTCCAGATAATTATTAGTCAGTGTTGGAGCAACGGATTGGTTGGCTCCGGAACTAAAAGCCGGATAATAATTGAATAAGAATCTGGAATTGTTAATCAGCGCATTTCCGCCGGTTGAGAAAGTTATGGCTGAGCTGGTCGTTGATCCGTTCATGTGATATGACATAACGCAGGTCTGCATCTCGAAATCAGGAGTAGCTACCCGTATTCCTTTTCCGTAACTGATTGTCGTGTTCCTGAAATAACCGCTGGAACCTGTTTCGAAAGTTATGGTATTGTATGGAGTTGCGGTATTTGTTGCGGTAATGGTGATTGCACCTGCATCAGAAGTAAAATCGCCCCTAACAATAATTGCGATATCGGCATTAATATGCACGGTAGCATCCGTATTGATTGCTATTGCGTCATTCGTAGCAATTGTAAGGTCTTGCGATAAGGTGTAAATTCCTCCTGAAAAGGTCAAGGCGCCAGAAGAATTGGCTACCAGGTCGTCTAGGCTCCAGTTTACACCTGTGTTAGGAGTAGTGTACTGGGCTTTTGCCGCCGTCAAAGAAAGAAAGACGGACAGCATGAAAAATAGTTTTTGTTTCATTTTAAGTATATGATTGGTTAACAATATAAAATTACACTTTTTTGCAAAAGCGCCCTGTTAAAAAAAAATAGTACCCAATAATGAAAGTTGCCTATCGTTTGTTTTTGATGATTTCAGCCAGAAGTTTTTTGGCACGGAGTAGCTTTATTTTTACATTGCTCAAAGGTTCTTCAAGCTCTTCGGAAATTTCCTGATAGCTTAGTTCCTGAAAATAACGTAGCTGTATGACTTCCTGGTAGTGCGGTTTGAGTTCCTTAATACATTGAAGCAAACGTGACAGGTTTTGTTCGGTAATCAGCTTGTCTTCAGCCGAAGGAGAACTGTCAGCAATGTTATAGGCCAGACTGTCTTCTTCGTCAGTAATATCAATAAAAAGGGTGGATTTTTTTTTGCGAAGCATGTCGATATGGGCATTCTTAGCAATAGAAATCAGCCAGGTATTGAATTGAAACTCGGGATTGTAAGTGGCGATTTTGTCGAATGCTTTGGCAAAAGTTTCTATAGTGATATCCTCTGCATCGGTTTCGTTTTGCGTCCTTTGGAGCATAAAACCGTAAACTTCATTCCAGTAATAATCCAATAGAGCAGTGAAGGCAATCTGGTCTCCGACTTTAGCTTTCTCTATTTGCTTTTTTATTTCCAATGGACAGGCTTTGAAAAGATATTTGTTATAAAGATATTCAATTGCGTGAATATAAGCATTATTTCTATGATAGGATACCAGTAGATAACGTCTTTTTCTTTTAGTTTACTGGCAGAATAACCCAGAGAAATCCATGAGAAAAGATATCTCCCAGCAACAATAGGCACGATAATCATCCAATTGTATTGGAAAGCCAGTAGTATGGCTGCCAAAGTAATAAATAAAAATTGCGATAAGAAGAAAACGGCCAGTTGCATTCTGTCAAAAGCTTTGTAAAAAGTGGCAGTAGAAACATGTCTTCTTTTTTGGTCGAACCAATCTTTAAAAGATCTTTTAGGTTCTGAAAAAGTAAAGCTTTCCGGAGTAAAACAGATAGTCGTGTTTTTTTTATTGGAAGCCTGATTGATAAAAAGATCGTCGTCTCCCGACCTGATTTTCATATGGTCGATAAAGCCGTTTACGTTAAAAAATTCTTCTTTTTTGTAGGCCAGGTTTCGTCCAACACCCATATAAGGATGTTTCATTTTTGCCCATGAAAAATACTGTACGGCAGTAAGCATCGTTTCAAAACGGATGATTTTATTTAAAAACGAACCGGCAATTTTTTCATAAGCGCCATAACCCAACACTATAGTTTTGCTCATTGTGAATTGAGAACTCATTTCTTTGATCCACTCTTTTGAAGAAGGATAGCAATCGGCATCGGTAAAAAGAAGGTATTCGTTTTTAGCGGCTTTTATTCCCAGAGTCAGTGCAAATTTTTTATTACCCCAAAAAGCCTCGTTGTTTTGTACTTTTACTAGTCGGATATTGGAATATTGTTTTTCAAATTCTTCAAAAATATCCAAAGTAGTATCGCTTGAAGCATCATCGATTAAGATAATTTCATAATCCGGATAATCCTGCTCAGCCAAAAGTGGAACAAACTTTTTTACATTTTCCTCTTCATTTTTGGCGCAAACGATTACAGATATAGGGATTCTTTTTGGTGTGCTTTTTTGTGATTTTGCAAAAGAAAATTTTCCGAAAACAATAATGTAATAGAACAATTGTAGAGCTACAACCCCGATAAACGCATAAAAAGTAATAGTCAACATATAAGCTTGGTGTCTTTAAAAAATGTGTGCAAAGGTACAATTGATAAGCGGAATTTCAATTGTGAATCGCAATTAAAATTAAGAAAAATATCTGTTGTAATTTTTATATTTTTTGAGCAGTCTGAAAAGAATTTTTTGCAAATTATTTTTGCCTTCTGTTTTCACAAAAACTCTTTAAATCACATTGACTTCGGCTTCAATTTCAATATCGAAAAGCTCTTTGACCGTTTTTTGAATTTCTTTAGAAACGTTCAGGATTTCCTGTCCGGTTGCATTGCCATAATTGACTAAAACAAGTGCCTGATTTTTGTGGATTCCTGCATCTCCAAAACGTTTTCCTTTGAATCCGGCTTTTTCAATAAGCCATCCGGCCGGAACTTTTACCTCGGTTTCAGAAACAGTATAGCTCGGCATCTCAGGATGCTGAAGGTGGATTCTTTCAAAATCACTTTTTAGGATAATGGGATTTTTGAAAAAACTTCCGCTGTTACCCAATTCTTTAGGATCAGGAAGTTTGCTTTGACGTATGGTTATGATGGCATTGCTGACATCTTTTAATGTTGGTACAACAATATCCTTTTTGGTCAGTTCTGAGGCAATATCACCGTATGAAATATTGATTTTATGGTTCTGTCTTGTCAATTTGAAAACTACAGAAACGATGATATATTGGCCTTTGGCTTCGTTTTTGAAAATACTTTCACGATAGCCAAATTTGCATTCTTCTTTGGTGAATTTCTTTATTTCTAGTGTCTGTATGTTTACAGCCTCACAGTAGACAAAAGTATCTTTGATTTCGGTTCCGTAAGCTCCAATGTTCTGGATGGGCGTTGTGCCTACATTTCCTGGAATTAACGACATGTTTTCTAATCCGCCAAAATCCTGGCCAATAGTCCACAAAACAAATTCATGCCAGTTTTCGCCGGCTTTGGCTTCAACCCAAACCGCATCTTCTGTCTGCTCAATAATCTTTTTGCCTTTGATATCCACATGGATTGTCAGTGCATCGATATCTTTTGTCAGCAGCATATTGCTACCGCCGCCAAGGATAAATTTTTTCTGTGCAGGATTTTCTTTAAGCACAGCCTGTAGTTCTTCTACAGAATGTACAGAAACGAATTGTTTTGCTTTGGCTTCTATGCCGAAAGTATTGTAATTTTTAAGGGAAAAATTATCGATAATTTCCATTATGATGAGGAATAAAAATAAAAGGCAAAAGTACTTTAAACGATCAATAATTCATAATGAACTACTCGGTATTTAGCCCACGGGTCAGAAAATCGTTTAGCGGTTTTGCTGCAATCAGTTTTTTAGCCGTTTTTTTGACAAAATCTTTTTCTAGTAATGATTTGTCGTCCAGCGGTTGTGTGACCGTAAAGCTTTTGAGTTTTAGGAATTCAATAGCAAGATGGTCTTTTTCGTAATCTTTTGGTGCCGTTTTCAGTGAATTGGATTCACTTCTGTCAAATCCGGAATAGATTTTTTTGAAATCTTTGTTGTCGAAGATTTCTTCCAGATCTTCATAAAAATAAGCGATTTCTTTTCGGATTTTTTTCAGATCCGGAGCTTCCGGCACATGAAGTCCGGCAGCGATAAAACTTCCGCCTTTTTCAATATGGACGTAATATCCCGGTGAATTGCTGCAATTTTGATCGGTTGTCATCCAGATTCCCATATGGGTTTTATAAGGCGACTTGTCTTTGGAAAAACGAATATCACGGTTAATCCTAAAGGCGCATTTTTTAGGCTCCAGATTTCGGAGCGACTCATCATGAGGAGCCATTTCCTCCAAAAAATCAGCAATCAGCTGATGGTATTCTTTTTTATATTCTTCGTAATAGGATTTGTTGGCCTGAAACCAATCGCGGTTGTTGTTTTCTTTTAGATCCTCTAGAAACTGAAGTGTTTTTGGTGAAAGCATACGGATTGGAAATATTTAAGTTAGGCTGAAAACAGCCTAACAATATTAAGAAAATTTATTCAATTTGTTTGTGTGCAAAGTCAAATTTAATGGCTATTGGTAAGTTTCTACGGAATGAAAGAAGGGCGAATTTTTTAGCCGCAGATTAGAATGATTATAGAGATTTTATAAGTTTTGCGGCTTAGCGCCTTTGCGTGCATTATCTCGCAAAGGCGCTAAGGCGCAAAGTAGGAATACTTTTGTTTTATTTAGATAACACTTTCAGCAGTTTTGAATACAATTCTTCTTTGTTTATTGGCTTGATTAGCAGCTCTTCGGCTTGTATACTGGACAGTTCGATCGAATTCATATAAGCATCGCCGGTTATTGCAATAACAGGAACGGTTGCATTGTGATTCGGGAGACTTTTGATGTCTTTGATGAGGTCGATTCCTGAGGCATTGGCAATCTGAAGATCGGTCATGATGATGTTGACATTTTCTTTTTGCAAATACTCTCTCGCAGCAATGTCTGAATTGAAACCGATCATGTTGAAATTAATATCGGATAGCAGTTTTTTAAGCAGTGTAGTGATTATCCTGTCATCGTCTATCACGGCAACTTTGATTTCTGAATTTCCGTAATTACGGATTAACTTGGCCTGGTTTGTCTCTTGTGTGCTGTCAGATTTTTCAAGAAATAAATAAAATGAAATTTCAGTTCCGGTACCAACCTGACTTTCAACAAAGATTTCCCCATCATATAGTTCCACAATTTCTTTGCAGAGGTTGAGGCCCAGTCCGGCACCAAAACCAGCCTGATCTTTGTGATGCCTGCTTTGATAATATTTGTCGAATATTTTTTCTAAGTCTTCTTTAGGAATGCCAGCACCCGTATCTTTTATTTTTACGTCCAGCTTGAATTTGTTACTGACTTCAGTAAATCGGCAATCGACCGTAATATTCCCTTTTGAGGTGAATTTTATCGCATTTCCAATTATGTTGTAAAACAGCTGGTGTATTTTTCCGCTATCAGCCCAAACTTCATTTTCTAAAGAATTGTCAATAGTTGAGATAAGATCTATTTTTTTAGCATCGGCTAATGACTTTAAGGATTCTAATATTGATATTATTTCTGTTTTTAGTATGGTTTTTGAATTATACAATTGTAGTTTTCCGTTTTCATTTTTGAAGAAATCCAAAATCTGGTTCACGGTAATTTGTAATGAATTCGAGGTGAAGTTCAACGATTTGGCCATGTCGTTTTGTGGGCTGTCCATTTTTGTCGAAATCAGCTTGTTGGTAAGATTTGAAATAATGCTCAAAGGTGAACGCATTTCATGGCTCAACATTCCGATTATCCTGTTTTTGAATTCCAGATTTTTTTCAGCTTCTATTTTGGCAATAGCTAGTTTTTTCTCAAAATAGTAGGCAAGGACGGAGTAGAGCAGTAGTAATCCTGTGCATATAGACATGACAACCATCAGGGTTGTAATCAGGCTTCTTTTGTTTTTTAGATTTTCCAGAGCCTTTTCAAACTGTTGTTTGTTGGATTCCTGAACAGATTTGTCATAAAGAAGGATTATGTCCTGGCTGTTTTTCAGGATCTTTTTGTTTATGGCCATAAGTTCCCGGTCGATTTCCCTAAGGTTGGAATAGGTATTTCTCAGGCGTCCGAATTCTTTTTCATAATGACTGCGGGTACTGTTAAATATATTCGCCATCTGTTCTTCGGGAGTTCCCGTTTTTTCAACAGCTCCATAGGTCATGGTCATATAATAACGGAATTCTTCTTTCTCAACATCATATTTCCCGGCAATAGCGTTGCCTATTCTTCTGAAAAATCCTTTTTTCTCTACGCCTTCGGTCGACCGGATCGTGTCGTATGAAATTGACTTCATTACCTTTTTATAATTGTAAGGTTTGAGGTTGAATAATTCGGGATTAGAATTTGAAATAGGGCTGACCCTGTATTTTATTAATGAATCCAGTTCTTTTCGCAGGGCAATAATCTTTTTTTCTTTTTCTTGCTTGCTTTGGATGTTTGGTAGCATTTTCTCGTTCTTATTCAGTATACGATTCAGGCTATCGAGATAAGAAGTCATGAGTGAAAGCGAGTTGCGGTATTTGTGCAGCAAATTCATGTCGTAGGTGTACAGGTATTCCATAAATGAGTCTTCGGCATCAAAATAATTTTTGGTTACTTCGCCCGAATAGCTCATAATCAGGCTTTGCTGGCTGGCTTTTTGGAAAGAATCGGCAAGTTCATTCTCACTGGTATTTTGGTTATACCATAAAGAAAAAATCAGCACTTGCAATAAAATGACAAAAATGAAAAGTCCGCTATGGATTGTTTTCCTATGTTTTAAAGAAGCTAACATGGGCACACAAGTTTAAGTTAAGTCGCAATGAACAATTATTGTTCAAACAAAATGGGGAAGTTTGTCTATATAAAATAGATGCTTAAAATTAAGAAAACTTAAGATAGAGTGGTAGTAAAAGTTTAAATAATTTGCGCAAAGGTACTGCTGATTTTTACAAAGGAGAAAAGATTTTAGCAAAAAATACCTTACAACACTAAAGGTTGAATATTTTAAAACTCTGGTGCATTGATTTTATCACAGATTCTGTACGTTCCGGATGAGTGTCTGAGATAAACAGTTGGCCGAAATCGTCATTGTTGACCATTTCTATTATTTTTCCAACGCGGGTTTCATCCAGCTTGTCGAAAATATCATCAAAAAGCAAGATTGGATTTTGGCGGCTTTGTCTTTTTACAAATTCAAATTGTGCCAGTTTCAAGGCAATCAGGAAAGATTTCTGCTGGCCTTGCGACCCGAATTTTTTTATAGGATGGTGGTCAATCTCAAAAGAGAGATCGTCTTTGTGGATTCCGGTAGTAGTGTAGTGCATGATGCGGTCTTTTGCCAGGTTTTCTTCCAGCAAAGTCATCAGTTCTTTTTCATGGAGCTGGCTTTCATACACGAGTTGTACCGTTTCTTCATTTCCGGTGATTGCCTGGTGGTGTTTATTGAAGATAGGTACGAAATCTTCTAAAAACTGTTTTCTCTTTTCAAAAATAGCATGGCCCAGACCGTTAAGTTGTTCGTTATAGATAAGCAAGGTCGTGTTTTCAAAAACATGGTTGATTGCAAAATACTTTAATAACGCATTACGCTGGCTGATAATCTTCTGGTATTGAATCAGCTGTTGTAGATAAGTCGAATCTAACTGAGAAATAACCGAATCAATGAATTTTCTTCTGGTTTCGCTTCCTTCGATAATCAGGTCGCGATCGGCCGGAGAAATAATAACCAAAGGTATGAATCCGATATGGTCGGAAAATTTTTCATACTGCTTGCCGTTTCTTTTCAGGATTTTTTTTTGGCCTTTTTTCAGGCTGCAGACAATTTGTTCTTTTCTGTCGTCTTTTTCGAATTCGCCATCAATCACAAAAAATTCTTCGTTATGTTTGATGTTTTGTACTGCTAAAGGGTTGAAGTAGCTTTTTCCGTATGATAAATGGTATATGGCATCGAGTACATTGGTCTTGCCAATCCCGTTTTTTCCTACAAAGCAATTTATCTTGCTGTCGAACTCAAAATTCGCTTCCGAAAAGTTTTTATAATTGAATAATGCTATTTTTTTTAAATACATCTGCAAACGCCAGCTGATAGTGAGAACCTTGAGGTTTTTGACACTGATTTTTTAAGAGCGTGCAAATTATTGAAAAATAACGACAAAACATCTTTTACATTTGAATAAAAATTTTATTTTTGCACCTCACTTAATTAAAGATTAATGGCGACATATAACAAAAGAGGCTATAAGGCTCCTAAACCAAAAGAAGAAAACGAATTCGAACCGGATCCACTTGATGCAATTTCAGAAAAAGATAGCACAACTGCAGGAGTATTCAATTCTTTAGATGAAGGTGCTTCTAGAACCGAAGAATGGGTTGCTAAAAACCAAAAAGGTATTTTTATCGTTATCGGTGCTGTTGCTCTTTTAGCAGCGGGTTATCTTTTATACAAGAAATTTGTTGCAGAGCCAAAAGAAGAAGAAGCCGCTAACGAAATGTTCCAGGCTCAGAAATACTTCCAACAGGCTACTGACGGAACGGCGAGCGATTCACTTTACAACCTGTCTCTGAAAGGTGGTGAAGGAAAATTAGGATTCACCGGAATTATAGAAAATTATTCAGGAACAAATGCAGCTAACCTGGCAAACTATTATGCAGGTATTGCGTATTTGAATACTAAAAAATACAAAGAGGCAATTGAATATTTAGAAAAATTCAGTTCAGACGATATGATGTTGTCAGTAGTTGCAAAAGGAGCTATTGGTGATGCGTTTTCTCAATTGAATCAGCCAAAACAAGCTTTGGAATATTATGTGAAGGCTGCTGAAATGAATCAGAATGATATGACTACGCCACGTTTCTTGTTGAAAGCCGGACAGACTGCTCTGGTATTAAAGCAAAAAGAAACTGCATTGAAATATTTCAACGAGATCAAGGAGAAATATGAAACTGCTCCTGAAGCGATGAATATTGATGCAATGATTGGATTGGCACAATAATTAGATTTTGGATTTTAGACTTCAGATTTTTTAATTTCTGTTGTCTTGACCTGAGGTCGCAATCTTATTAAAATGGCTACAGCTAATAAAAATTTATCAGAATACGATAAAAACACAATCCCAAACGCGAAAGATTTTCGGTTTGGGATTGTTGTTTCAGAATGGAACGACAAAATAACAGAAGGTCTTTTTTCAGGTGCTGAAAAGGCATTGTTAGACTGCGGTGCGACGCCGGATAATATTATCCGATGGAATGTTCCGGGCAGCTTTGAGCTTGTTTATGGTGCAAAACGCATGATAGATACGCAGCAAGTGGATACGGTTATCGTAATCGGTTGTGTGATTCAGGGAGAAACCAAACATTTCGATTTTGTATGCGAGGGCGTTACCCAAGGTGTTAAAGATCTGAATGTGCAGACGGATGTTCCGGTTATCTTTTGTGTGCTGACAGATAATAATGAACAGCAATCTATTGACAGAAGCGGCGGCACTCATGGAAATAAAGGAACCGAAGCGGCAATTGCGGCAATTAAGATGGCTTATTTAAGACAACAGTCTTCCAAATAAAAAATAACTTACTTATAAAAAAAGCCTATTTCCGTTATAAGAAATAGGCTTTTTTGTGTGAAAAACTTTCCTGTTTTCCTATTTTCTAATTTTTCAATTGTTATATTAATTGTGTAACTTTGAAAGTCAACAAATTTATAGAATGTCGAGTATAATTCAATTGCTTCCCGATCATGTTGCCAACCAGATAGCTGCTGGAGAAGTAGTACAGAGACCTGCGTCTGTAGTAAAAGAACTCCTTGAAAATGCAGTTGACGCCAAAGCTAACGATATCAAGCTTATTATTAAAGATGCCGGAAAGTCGCTTGTACAAGTGATTGATAATGGTGTTGGTATGAGCGTTACCGATGCGCGTTTGTGTTTTGAGCGCCATGCTACTTCAAAAATCAGGGCAGCAGAAGATTTATTTTCATTGCATACCAAAGGTTTCCGTGGCGAAGCCTTGGCTTCTATTGCAGCAATTGCACATGTAGAAATGAAAACAAAGCAGGAGCAGGACGAATTGGGAACGCACCTTGCTATTGAAGGAGGTAAATTTGTGTCGCAAGATGTGGCCGTCCTGCCAAAAGGTACCTCTTTTGCAGTAAAGAATCTTTTTTTTAATATACCGGCCAGAAGGAATTTCCTGAAGTCGGACACGGTGGAACACCGCCATATTGTTGATGAATTCCAAAGGGTTGCCTTAGCCCACCCGAATATCCATTTCACGATGTATCATAACGGAAGCGAAATGTTTAACCTTCCGGCATCGAACTTACGCCAGCGTATCGTGAATATTTTTTCTGGAAAGACAAATGAAAAGCTTGTCCCGATACAGGAAAGTACAGAAATTGTAGGAATACAAGGTTTTGTAAGCAAACCTGAATTTGCAAAGAAGAACAGAGGCGAACAATTTTTCTTTGTTAACGATCGTTTTATCAAAAGTGGTTACCTGCATCATGCGATTATGGCTGCTTATGAAGGATTGCTAAAAGATGGCTGCCAGCCTAGCTATTTTATCTATCTGGATGTTCCGCCCAATACGATTGATATTAACATACATCCGACAAAAACTGAAATAAAATTTGATGATGAGCATGCGCTCTATGCTATTTTACGTTCTTCAATAAAACATAGCCTTGGGCAGTTTAATGTGGCTCCGGTTTTGGATTTTGACAGAGATTCTAATTTGGACACGCCTTATGAATATGAGAGAAAAGAAGCATCTATGCCTTTAATTCAGGTGGATGCTAATTTTAATCCGTTTGGCGACCCAGACCCGATTCCTACAAAATCATACAGTAGCAGTAGCAGCAGTTATAGCGGATCGGGAAGTTCTTACAGAAAGCCTGAGCCGTCTAACTGGGAAAGCCTGTATGTGGGATTAAAACAGGATACGGAAACGGTTACCGATATCCAGGATATCCAATTTGAATCAGAAGAAGTAACAGGTTCTTTGTTTAACGATAAGGAAATTGAAGAAGCGATTTATAAGACCTATCAGATTCATAAAAAATATATTGTCAGCCCTATTAAATCAGGAATGGTGATTATTGACCAGCAACGGGCTCACCAACGAGTTTTGTATGAGCAGTTTTTGGCAAATATGACCGTAAACCAGGCATCGAGCCAACAGTTGTTGTTTCCGCTGAATCTTTATTTTTCGTCTCAGGAAATAATTCTGATTTTTGAATTGCAGCTTTCTCTGGTCAATACCGGATTTGTTTTTGAAGAAGTTAAGGAAGATCATGTAGTGATATCGGGAATTCCGGTCAATGTGACAGAAAGCGAGGTTTCCATCTTGTTGGAACAATTATTGAGTGACCTACAGGACGAAATTCCGGAAAGTAGTTTCAGCCAAAACGATACGATTGCAAAATCTATGGCAAAAAGCCTTGCCGTTAAGACTGGGACGTATCTGACAGAAAGAGAACAGGAGAATCTCGTTAACGGGCTTTTTGCATGTAAAGAACCCAATGTTTCGCCTTTTCATAAACCTACCTTTATCACAATGAGTGTAGAGGATTTAGACAAAAAATTTGCAGTATGATGAATATCACGCCTACAGTCAAGCAGTTATTGATTATAAACATTATATTTTTTATTGGGACGCAGATAGTTGGGCCATATGCCGAATCTCTTTTTGCACTTTTTTATCCAGAAAATGACCATTTTAAATATTGGCAGCCTTTAACACATATGTTTATGCATGGAAACATCATGCATATTTTCTTCAATATGTTTGCTTTATTTTCTTTTGGTAGCGCTTTGGAACATTTTTGGGGAGCTAAAAAATTCCTGTTTTTCTATATTTCTTGCGGTTTGGGAGCGGCTCTGATGCAGATTGGAGTGAATTATCTCGAAATGCAGCATCTTTTAGAACCGGTTAGGTACTTAGGCTTGCCGGACAATTCATTGCATCAGATATTAAATGTGAATTTTTCTGATGGAACTTCGTATCGCGGAGATATGTTCTATAATGGAATCAAGCCAATTTTAGAAGAAGTTGGGAAAACAAATCTGACTGATGCAGGTTTTAAAAGCCTGTTTGATGCAGCCATGTTGAATCAAACTCCTATGGTTGGAGCTTCCGGTGCCATTTATGGATTATTGGTAGCCTTCGCTTTTATGTTTCCTAATGCTGAATTGATGATGTTTTTTATCCCTATTCCAATCAAAGCGAAATATTTCGTGCCGGGATTATTAGCTCTGGATTTGTTTTTAGGAACTTCAGGCAGATCTTTATTTGGAGATGGCCCTGGTGGAGTTGCTCACTTTGCACACATTGGAGGCGCCATCATCGGATTTTTCATGATGTGGTATTGGAAGAAGAACCAATTTCATAACAATCGCTGGAATTAATCTGTTGGTTTATGGGAATCGTTGATGATTTAAAGATACAATATAAGACAGGAGGAATTACGCTACAGCTAATCTTCTGGAATATAGGTATTGCTATACCTTTGTTCTTGCTGCATGCATTTTCAAACGACGGATTTCTGTCTTTGATGTCGTGGATACAGCTTACTTCAGATCCTTCAGAGTTCATCTTAAAGCCGTGGACGATACTTACGTATAGTTTTCTGCATGTGGATGTACTGCATCTGCTTTTCAATATGATTATGCTTAATTTTTCAGGAAGGCTTTTCCTGACATTTTTTACGCAAAAACAATTTTTAGGTTTGTATCTGTTGGGGGCTATTTTTGCAGGATTGGTTTTTCTGGGGACGTTTTTTCTTTTTGATGTAAAAGCACCTATTATTGGAGCTTCCGGGGCAATAATGGCAGTACTTATTGCTTCTGCGACTTATGCTCCTTTATATCAGTTAAGATTACTGTTGATAGGAACAGTCAAATTATGGCATATTGCTTTTGTTTTCCTGATACTGGATCTTGTCCAGATTCCTACAAATAATATGGGAGGGCATATTGCACACTTGGGCGGTGCCATATTCGGATTTATTTATATAAAGCTGTTACAAAACGGAACCGATTTAAGTCTTATAGTTACCCGAATCCTAGACTTTTTTACCAATCTGTTTAAGCCTAAAAAGGGAACACCTTTTAAAAAAGTACATCGGAATGTGAGCCAGCCAAAACCAAAAACGGCTACAGCCAGCAAAATTGTTGTGAAAGATAAAACACAGCAGCAAATAGATGAAATTCTTGACAAGATTAGCCAATCTGGTTATGATAGCCTGACAAAAGAAGAAAAAGAATTTCTTTTCAAAGCAGGAAAGTAAAGAAAGTTTTATAATCTTTGTTAGAACTCAAAAATTGTTTGTCCAAAAATGAAAAACCTTTCATGGTTCAATAAAGCAATGTTTTTCTTCAATATAGTGTTGACTGTATTGACGTTTCTTGCGTATATCTTACCATTTTTGGCTCCTAAATTGTTTCCTATCTTATCTGTCCTGACGCTGATGCTGCCTTTTATGCTGATCTTAAATCTCCTTTTTTTTATTTATTGGGGAATACAGATGAAAAGGCAGATTCTACTTTCTTCGTTAGTACTGCTGATGGGAATTACTTTTATCAATAAGTTTTATAAATTTTCGAGTACAGACCTTCCGCCTTCCGATAATGATTTTACGGTAATGAGCTATAATGTGCGTCTTTTTAATCTTTATAAGTGGATAGAAAGGGACGATGTTCCGGAATTGATTGCTAATTTCATCAATGATAAGAACCCGGATATTCTTTGTATTCAGGAGTATTCTGAAGGGAAAATAGATTTAAGGGCTTATAAGCATAAATATGTGCTGATGAAAGGGCAGAAGACGCTGACCGGACAAGCCATATTTTCTAAATTTCCTATAGTAGGCAGGGGCGATATCGTGTTTCCGAATTCAAATAATAATGCCATTTATGCCGATATTAAAAGAGGAAAGGATACAATCAGGGTGTATAATATGCACCTGCAATCGATCAGGATTACTCCGGATGTGCATGAAATCAATGAAGATATTAACGGAATCAACGAGCAAAAGTCGAAGAAGATAATCAGGAGAATGAGCGAGGCTTTTAAAGAGCAGCAGGAGCAGGCCGAAATCATAATGAACCACAAGAAAAACAGCAAACTTCCTGAAATCATATGCGGAGACATGAATAACAGTGCATTTTCATTTGTGTACCGAAGTATCAGAGGAAAACTGAACGATGCCTTTGAAGAAGCCGGAAACGGTTTTGGGAAGTCGTATGATTTCAAATACTATCCTGCCAGAATCGACTATATCTTTGCTGACAAAAAGATGCAGGTCAAAAACTTTGAAAATTATCCGGATTTTGTCAATTCAGACCATTTTCCGGTTATGGCAAGGCTGGCTTTCGAGAATTAATAGCGGGTTTTAAAGCGGTTGTGTTTTCAGATACTCCAAAGCGTGTCTTCCCTCATTAAATAATAAATCCAGAATACTCAGGTTATTCAAATAGCCGTGCTTTTCTTCAAAAACCTGGGTATAAGGCTCAAATTGTAAGGTGTCTTTTTTCCCGTTTGCCAGAGGTCGGAAATCTGAAAATTGAGACGCTTCGTGAAAATATTCTTCCGTTTTTTTATACGTAAAATCAAAGCCAAGACAATCTGAAACAATTTCCATAGCCTCAAAATTTAAGTCCATCAAAAAGGTATGCTTTTTTTGGAAAATAGGAGCCAGGTCATCTTCAAAATATTCAAAAAAGGGTGAAGTCCTATAGGCTGCTTCAAGCGACTTGAAGTGTTGTTTCTGCCAACCAAAGGCATCTTCAATTCGGACATCTTTTGTTTTCTGGTGTCTGTCAGCTTTAGAATGCTTTACAGGAATATTAAGCAACTGTAATCCATTTGGACTATAGATATACATTCTGTTCCTGTTGGTCTGCTTTTGGAAGTTGTCTTCCATCTCAAAGGTAATCGAGTCAGCCTGAACCATAGCAGCAAACTGACTGATGGATGGGAAATAAGTAGGAAGCAAAAGAGCGTTCATCTTAATATCTGTCTAATCGTTTCTTTTTTCTTTTGATAAAGAAGTTAGCAATAAAATATCCTGCCATCAATAGTACGAATATGCCGAAATAGGATACTGGTTCTCCGCTTCCACCAACAGTAGTGAACATTCTTTCCCAACGGACTTTGTCAATAACTTTTGATAAAGGAGTATACGGGTCTAAACTCATCCAGATAAACACTGGCTTTCCTACGATATGGTCTGCAGGAACAAATCCCCAATAACGGCTGTCTAATGAGTTATGACGGTTGTCTCCAACCATATAGTAATAATCCTGTTTGAATGTATAAGAATCAGCAACCTGACCGTTGATCATGATTTTATCTCCATCAACTTTTAGGTCGTTCTTTTCGTATTCTTTGATAATGGTTCTGTAAAAAGGAAGCGATTCTTTATCCAGTTTTACAGTTTTTCCAGCTTGAGGAATATAGATAGGGCCTAAATTATCCTGATTCCATTTTTTAGTATATGGAAAGATTCTAGGGTCAGGATGATCTTCTGCTTTAAAAATCTGTTTTGTGATGCTTTGTACCAAAGAATTTTTTTTCAGGATAGCTGCATTTTCATCGGTTAGTGATCTGAATTCATAACTATTGTCTCTTTGGTCAAAGCCAATATCATCCGGATATATTTTTAGATCTTTTGTCAGGTAATTTGGATCAAGCAT
Source organism: Flavobacterium sp. 28YEA47A (assembly GCF_041262125.1). Taxonomy (NCBI): domain Bacteria; kingdom Pseudomonadati; phylum Bacteroidota; class Flavobacteriia; order Flavobacteriales; family Flavobacteriaceae; genus Flavobacterium; species Flavobacterium sp. 28YEA47A. The sequence goes on along the minus strand of NZ_JBGCCI010000003.1, from coordinate 125,526 downwards.
ACTGCCATTTACGGTAGTAACTCTATAAGAGTATTGAACTTTCGCCCTGTCTGATAGGATTAGCTTTTTGCCATCGATATAGACATCGCCATCAACAAAAGAAAGATTGTCGCCTGGAGTTCCTACACAACGTTTTACATAATTTGTCTTTTTATCGATTGGCTTGAAATTGGCTTCGGTGGAATTTGGAATAGTATCAGCGGGCCAGTTGAATACTACAATATCATTCTTTTCGACTGGCTCAAATCCAGGAAATCTGAAATACGGAAGCTGAGGCCTGTTCAAATAAGACTTAACCTTAAGTCCCGGAATTGTATCATGAACCATTGGCATGGCAACAGTAGTCATTGGTGTTCTGGCACCATAATGGTTTTTGCTGACGAAAAGGAAATCGCCTACCAAAAGTGTTTTTTCTAATGAGCCTGTAGGGATCGTGAAAGGCTGCATTATATAGGTATGGACAATAGTAGCAACTACTACAGCAAACAACAATGAGCTTACGGTATCTGCAGCTTTGTTTTTTGGATGCAGGCTTCTGTTTTCAATATATTTTACATCCTGGGTATAGTTGATATAATAGATATACAGACCTAATGTAAGTACTCCCAGGGCGGTGTCTAAAGTTGTGTTTTTTCCAAAACTTCTCAAAGTTTCCACCCAAACGACCGGAAACATGATAAGGTTTACAATAGGTATGAAAAGCAGAATAACCCACCATTTAGGGCGGTTTATGATTTTCATCAGGACAATTGCATTATAAATCGGGATTGCTGCTTCCCAAGATTGTTTTCCTGCTTTTTTATATAGTTTCCATGTTCCTAAAAAGTGTACTACTTGAAGGATAAGGAAAAACACGAACCATTGTGTAGCTGTCATCTGTATGTATTTTTATATTGTATATGTCTGTTAGAAGAACAATTTGTTACGTTAAGTTAAGCACGTCTTTCATGGTATAGACACCTTTCTTGCCTAAAATCCATTCTGCGGCTACAACAGCACCCAATGCGAAACCTTCACGGCTGTGGGCGATGTGTTTGATTTCGATAGTATCGACGTCAGAATTATAAAAAACGCTATGCGTACCCGGAACATTTTCGATTCTTTTGGCATCGATTAAGATTTCATCCTCTTTTGCATTTTCCAATGCCCAGCTTGAATAATCGGAATTTTCTATGATTCCTTTCGCCAGGGTAATGGCAGTGCCGCTTGGAGCATCTAATTTTTGCGTATGATGAATCTCTTCCATAGAAACTTTATATTCCCTGATATTTGACATCATTTTTGCTAGATAGTCATTCAGTTGGAAAAATATATTTACGCCTAGGCTAAAATTAGAGCCGTAGATAAAAGCCCCATTTTTTTCTTGGCAAAGAGCAACCATTTTATCATAGTTGTCAAACCATCCGGTTGTTCCGGAAATTACCGGAATGTTGTTGTCCAAACAAGTTGAGATATTGCTAACCGCTGCGTCAGGAATGCTAAAATCAATTGCAACATCTGCCTGCTCCAATCCTTCAAATGTATCTTCGGCAGATTTTCTCAAAACGATTTCATGGCCTCTTTCCAAAGCGATTTTTTCGATCACTTTACCCATTTTGCCATATCCCAAAAGTGCTATTTTCATGCTATGCTATTAAAAATTATAGTTTAATGTCAGGCCGACATTTTTTTTGTAATTCAGGTCGTTTTGATAAATATCCGGCTTGATAGTGAGCTTTTCGCTGACATTGAATTGCAGAAGATGCGCATCAACGTTTGCTTCGACAATATTCAGGATGTAGATTCCTACGGTGACAATCAAAGAAAGATCCCGATTTTTCTGAAATTGCCTTTGTGCAGAAATCAGCTGGTTATCTGTTAGATTGGAAAGTTTTCCGTTTGGATCTTCTGTTCCGTTCAGGCGCCTTTTGTATTCGTCCCTGTATTTATGATAATTCTTATTGTTGTAAGCATAGATTCCTATTCCGGTTCCTAAAGCCGCATATACGATGGGAATCTTCCAATACTTTTTATTATAGGCTTGTCCCATACCTGGAAGTATGGCCGAATAAAAAGCAGCTTTTGAAGGTGCTAAAGGATTGATTTCTTCTCCTTTGATGCTGTCACGTACAACAATATTCAATTCTTCCTGCGCGCTAACCGAAGTAGTTCCAATCAGAAAAAAGAGAAAAAATATGGAAACTAGCCTATTCACTAACCTTTGATTAATTTGATAATTCGGTTGAAATCCTCTTCTGAATGAAATGGAATCGTGATTTTTCCCTTACCGTTTCCGGCTACTTTGACATCTACTTTTGTGCCAAAATAATTTCCGATGGCTTTCTTTTCGGATTCATCAATAGCAAACGCAGTTCCTTTTGCAGCTTTTGGTGCAGCCGGTTTTAGGCTTTCCTGGTAGTTTTTAACTAAGGCTTCCGTTTCTCTTACGGAAAGATTTTGGCTGACGATTTTTTGATAAATATCAGCTTGTATGTCGTGATCTTCAATGTTAATAATAGCACGGCCATGTCCCATAGAAATAAAACCATCGCGGATTCCGGTCTGGATAATCGGGTCAAGTTTTAATAGTCGGAGGTAATTCGCAATTGTTGAACGCTTTTTACCTACACGGTCACTCATTTGTTCCTGCGTCAGCTGAATCTCGTCGATTAATCGCTGGTAAGATAAAGCGATTTCAATAGGGTCAAGGTCATGACGTTGGATGTTTTCTACCAAAGCCATCACCAAAGACTCGTTATCGTTGGCAAGTCTGATATAAGCAGGTACAGCAGTCAATCCGGCCAGTTTAGAAGCGCGAAGTCTTCTTTCTCCGGAGATAAGCTGGAATTTGTTGTAATCTAATTTTCGTACGGTTATAGGCTGTATTACGCCCAATTCCCTAATCGAAGTAGCCAATTCCTGAAGAGATTCTTCATTGAAATTGGTTCTCGGCTGAAACGGGTTTATTTCAATAGCATCAATTTCAAGCTCAATAATATTGCCAACCACTTTATCTGCATTTTTATCCTCAGCCGACTTAATGTCGTTTTCAGGATCTTTTAGCAATGCTGATAAACCTCTTCCTAATGCTTGTTTCTTTATCGCTTTTGTCATAGACTATTTCTATTTCGTATTTTTCTTAATGATTTCTTCTGCCAGGTTGATGTAATTAGTTGCTCCCTTGCTAGTAGCGTCATAGTTGATGATGCTTTCTCCAAAACTTGGTGCTTCACTCAATTTTACGTTACGCTGGATAACGGTTTCAAAAACCATATCGTGGAAATGTTTCTGAACTTCTTCTACTACCTGATTGGATAGTCGAAGACGGGAATCATACATTGTCAGCAACAAACCTTCAATGTCCAGATCCGGATTGTGTATTTTTTGGACACTTTTTATCGTATTCAATAATTTCCCTAATCCTTCTAAGGCAAAATATTCACATTGAATTGGAATTACTACAGAATCTGCAGCAGTCAACGCATTCAATGTCAGCAATCCTAGTGAAGGAGCACAGTCGATCAGGATATAATCGTATTTGTCCTTTACACTTTCAAGTGCTGTTTTTAGCATATATTCTCTGTTTTCCTTGTCAACCAATTCGATTTCGATAGCTACCAAATCAATATGGGCAGGGATCACGGAAACGTTTGGAGATGAACATTCGATTATTGCTTCTTCCGGCGTATTACTGTGTTCCAGAATCTGGTAAGTTCCAATTTCTACCGACTCTACGTCGATTCCCAAACCCGAACTTGCATTCGCTTGAGGATCAGCGTCAATCAGTAATACTTTTTTTTCTAAAACTCCCAAGGAAGCTGCTAAATTTACAGACGTCGTTGTTTTGCCAACGCCGCCTTTTTGATTTGCAATAGCAATGATTTTGCCCATTTAGTTTCTAAAATTTTGAACCGTAAAAATACAATTATTTATGGGTTTTGAAAATCTATTTTGTTAACAATATAAAAAGTGATAGCGAATAAAAAAGCCGGAAGTATTCTTCCGGCTTATGATGCTGTTTTTGTTTTTGACGGTATGCCTTTTTATTTCAAAATCAGTTTTTTGGTAGTGTTGTAATCTCCTGATTGTAATTTCATGATATAGGACCCGGCAGACAAATCAGAAAGGTATAATGTCTTTTCTGTTGAATTGCTGTCAATTACTGTTTCGTAAACTTTGGCTCCTGTCAAAGTATAAACAATTACTGAAGTGTCATTTTGCAGGTTGCTGCTCGTAATCGTAATTTTTTTGTCTGCTGACGGGTTTGGATATACTTTGAAAGTGTTTGCTATTGGTGTGTCGATACCCAGGTCAGGCTGATAGTTAATGTTATCAATCAAACTTGCCACATGTTGTGCATCGGCTACGATTCTAAGGGCAATAAATTTATGAGCATTTGAAGCTGGTATAGTACGGAAAAAATTGGTTTGAGAAGCAGAAACGGTAATTGGAGAGCCAACTTCTACGAATGAGCCAAAATCAGTAGCGCTTGTCATTGTCCCGATTTGGATAGTCATATTTCCAGGAGCTGAACCTGTTGCTGGTTGTGCTGTAAAAGAAATCGCTTGATTGCCATCAATGCTTGTCAATTCAGGACTTACAATATAAAAAGGCACAGTAGGATTCATAAAGCTATATGCTTGAAGCACCTTGTTTCCTGAAACGGTTGCAACTGACAATTTTGGAGCACCACTTCCTGTCCAACAGTTTTGTGGAAGAGGGCCATCTGTGAAAGTCTCAAAATTTTGAGAGAATGAAACTACAGGGTTGCATTGTGCATTACTGATAAATGTTGCGAAGAAAAAAGCAACAGAGAGTAGAGTTTTTTTCATATTTATTTTATTTGGATTGAAATTTTGCCGCAAATATACTTAATTATATCAAGTCTAAATAAAATTAAATATCGAATTGAAAAATTTAACCTCGATAAAAGGGAATACGCAAAATAGCTACAATACAAAAGGCGCCTCAGTTTCTCAAAACCTTAGCGCCTTTATTAGTCGTTATTTTTTAGCTACAGATTAGTAGGATTACATAGATTTTAAGAAGTGTATATATAAAGAAGTTTATTTTCATAGCCTTCTCATTTATATATAAAATACACAAACTTAATACCTCAGAACTTTATCACTTTAGCACCTCTCTTAACTATTTTTCTTTGCCTTAATCATAGCTTCTAACATATCCCACATTTCTTCAGGAACAGCTTCCAAAAGGTTGAACTGTCCGGCTCCTTTGAGCCATTCACCGCCATCAATCGTGATGACTTCTCCGTTGACATATGCTGAAAAGTCAGATACAAGATAGGCTGCAAGGTTGGCTAATTCCTGATGGTCACCGACTCTTTTCAATGGGACTTTTTTTGCCAGGTCGAATTTGTCTTTAAGGTCGCCCGGCAGTAATCTATCCCATGCGCCTTTTGTAGGAAACGGGCCTGGTGCAATAGCATTGGAACGGATTCCATATTTGGCCCATTCAACAGCTAGGCTTCGGGTCATGGCCAAAACGCCTGCCTTTGCAGTAGCCGAAGGCACAACATAAGCGGAACCAGTCCAGGCATAGGTCGTGACAATATTCAGTATTGTTGAGTTTTGTTGTTTTGTATCGATCCAATGCTTTCCAAAAGCCAAAGTACAGTTTTTGGAGCCTTTTAGCACAATATCAATAATGGTGTCAAAGGCATTAGCTGATAGTCTTTCTGTTGGAGAAATAAAATTTCCTGCAGCATTGTTTAGCAATACGTCGACTTTTCCAAACTTTTCTAAAACGCCTGCGAGCATGATTTCGACCTGTTCATAATTACGAACATCGCAAGCCAGTGGAAGACATTCACCGCCGGTTTCTTTTTCAAGTTCTGCTGCTGTAGTTCTTAGTTTTTCAAGATCACGTGAAGTTATAGCGACTTTGGCGCCTAATTCCAGAAAATATTTTGTCATCGCTTTTCCAAGTCCGCTGCCGCCACCTGTAACTACGATTACTTTTCCTTCCAAAGCATTATCGCGAAGCATTTTTTTTGTAAAATCCATTTGTGTTGTTTTTCTTTTTACTAAAATACGGAATTCGTTTCCAAAAATTACTTTTTCGGGTTTAAAATAAATCCTGAATTTAGTTATAGTGCTTAAATCAATGTTTCTTTTTTTCTATTTCTCGTGTGTTTTTTCATGATTGCTTGATTTGCCGTTAGAGCATTATTTTGGCAATAAAAAAGCGGGAATATGATTTTCCCGCTTTCTGAAATGCCTATTCTTGCATCAAAATGTCTAAGATTGTAATGGCCGCCTCGCTGATTTTGGTCCCAGGGCCAAATACGGCTACCGCTCCGGAATCAAAAAGATATTGGTAGTCTTGAGCAGGAATTACGCCTCCTACGATTACCATAATGTCTTCGCGCCCGTATTTTTTTAATTCTTCAATAACCTGCGGTACTAATGTCTTGTGACCGGCAGCCAGAGAAGAAACTCCCAAAATATGTACGTCATTTTCTACAGCTTGCTTGGCTGCTTCTGCCGGTGTCTGGAAAAGAGGACCAATGTCGACATCAAAACCTACATCGGCATAACCAGTTGCAACGACTTTGGCACCGCGATCATGTCCGTCTTGTCCCATTTTGGCAATCATTATTCGTGGTCGACGGCCTTCGGATTTTGCAAATTCGTCGGCTTTCTGCTTTGCTTTTTCAAAGCTTTCGTCATTTTTAATTTCTTTGCTATACACGCCACTAAAAGATTTGATTTGCGCTTTATATCTTCCAAAAACAGTTTCTAATGCGTCGCTAATTTCGCCTAAAGTGGCTCTATTTCTGGCGGCATCAACTGCAATTTCTAATAAATTGCCCTGGCCTGATTTGGCAGCTTCGGTCAATTTATGCAATATTTCTTTTACTTTTTCCGTATTTCTTGTGGCTTTTATTTTTTCTAGTCTTTCGATTTGCTGTCTGCGAACCATTTGGTTGTCAACATCAAGAATGTGCAACGGATCTTCTTTTTCGAGGCGGTATTTGTTTACGCCTACAATGATGTCCTGACTGGAATCGATTCTTGCCTGTTTTCTGGCAGCGGCTTCTTCGATTCGGAGTTTTGGAATACCGGCTTCAATGGCTTTGGTCATACCGCCTAATTCTTCTACTTCCTGAATTAGCTGCCATGCTTTATGGACAATTTCATCAGTAAGTTTTTCTATATAATAGCTTCCAGCCCAAGGATCGACCGTTTTGGTAATTTTGGTTTCTTCCTGAAGGAAAATCTGTGTATTTCGTGCAATTCTTGCGGAGAAATCGGTAGGCAGAGCAATGGCTTCGTCTAAGGCGTTGGTGTGTAATGATTGCGTACCTCCAAAGGCAGCAGCAGCAGCTTCGATACAAGTACGGGCTACATTATTAAACGGATCTTGTTCCGTAAGACTCCAGCCCGAAGTTTGGCAATGGGTTCTTAAAGCGAGCGATTTCTCGTCTTTAGGATTGAACTGTTTTAGCAATTTTGCCCAAAGCATTCTTCCGGCACGCATTTTTGCAATTTCCATAAAATGGTTCATCCCAATAGCCCAGAAGAAAGAAAGTCGGGGAGCAAACTCGTCAATTTTCATTCCTGCGGCAAGTCCGGTACGGATGTATTCAAGTCCGTCGGCTAAAGTATAGGCGAGTTCAATATCTGCTGTGGCTCCGGCTTCCTGCATATGGTATCCGGAAATCGAAATAGAATTGAACTTAGGCATTTTTTTACTCGTAAAGTCGAAAATATCAGCAATGATTTTCATCGATGGAGTAGGCGGATAAATGTAGGTGTTTCGTACCATGAATTCTTTCAGGATGTCATTCTGGATAGTACCTGAAAGCAATTCCGGTTTTACACCCTGTTCTTCAGCAGCTACGATATAAAATGCCATGATTGGCAATACGGCACCATTCATGGTCATAGAAACCGACATTTCATCAAGCGGAATCTGATCGAACAGTACCTTCATATCTTCAACAGAGTCGATAGCAACACCTGCTTTTCCAACATCGCCGACAACTCTTTCATGATCGCTGTCATAACCTCTGTGTGTTGGAAGGTCGAATGCGATAGAAAGTCCTTTTTGTCCGGCTGCAAGGTTTCTTCTGTAAAAGGCATTGCTTTCTTCTGCCGTTGAAAATCCCGCATATTGGCGGATAGTCCAAGGGCGACGAACGTACATTGTGGCGTAAGGGCCACGAAGATTCGGTGCAAATCCTGCACCAAAATTAAGATGCTCTAAATTTTGGATATCCTTATCAGTATAGGTGTTTTTCAGCTCGATGCCTTCGGCAGTCAGAAAATTTTCCTTGCTTTCTGATACCTCCTTTTTGCTGTCGGTTTGTGAAACTAATTTTATATGTTGGATGTCTTTTCTTTTCATGGCTTATTTTTCTTTCTCGCTTTCCAAACGTTCCTGTTCTATTTTTTCAGCCAATCGTTTTTCTATGATAGGCGTTATCAGGGTTTTTCTTGGTTTTGATTTCACAAAAGGGAATAGTTCCAAATCGTGACTCATCCTGTCGTTTTTGTTCGGGTATTTATTGGTTCCCAAAAGAATTTCTTTTCCGGAATCAAATAACTCCTGTTCTTTTTCGGCACTTTCCTGGATTTTTCTTTGGATGGTTCCTTCAATTAGCTGTGTAATTAAACCGCCATTTGCTTCGATGTCTTTGAATAATGCCAAGGCTTTTTCTGCTAATTGTTCTGTCAATGTTTCAATATAGTAGCTTCCGTCGGCTGGGTTTTTAACCTTGTCGAAATAACTTTCGTGTTTTAGCACCAGGAGTTGGTTTCTTGAAATTCGGTCGCCAAATTCGTTGTCTTTATGGTATAAGGCGTCGTATGCCAGATTCGAAACGGCATCGGCTCCGCCTAAAATGGCGCTCATGCATTCTGTGGTGGTTCGAAGCATGTTTACATTATAATCGTAAAGCGTTTTGTTTCTTTTGGTAGGGATGGCAAGGATGTGGCAGCCTGAATTATGGTCATATTCTTTTGCCAAAAGATCAAAAAGCAAGCGTAGTGCACGTAGTTTAGCAATTTCGAAAAAATAATTTGTTCCCACAGCGACCTGAAACGTGACTGGCTTTGAAATGGTTGCCATACGATTGAAATATTCATTGACATGCGCCATCATATAGGCCAGTTGCTGGACAATATTTGCTCCTGCATTCTGATAAAGGCTTCCATCAATGTTCAGGAAGTTGATGTTCTGGCAAGAGATAGAAATTGTATTCAGAAGATCGAAGTCTGAATTAAGATTCGTGTACCAATTGCCTTCTTTTGCCAATTTTCTAACAGGATCGATTTGTATAAAAAAGTTCGCATTTCTGTTTTTGGCAATAGTATCTATTTTTTTTACGAAATCGATTGAAAGGAACGATAAATAGAAATAAACGGTTGTCGTTTCTAGCGGAAGTTTTTCCAATAGTTTCGCTATATCCAGATTCTCGTCTTCTATCGTGAATCGGATACTTTCGGCTCCTCTGGATAGGGTTTCTAAAGCACGGCCTATGGATTTATCCAAATCGTGCACGAAAATATTCTGGACAATTTTGAAAGCTGTTCCTTTTTCTGAAAAAGAAAGAGGGTTTTCAAACTCGTCAATATGGTAGAAAGGCTTTACTTTGATGCCCTCCGGACTTTTCCAGATTAGCGTTTCGTTATAATCTGCTCCTTTGAGTTCGTACTGAATCTGCTGCTTCCATTGTTTGGAAGATACGGGATTGAAGTCGTCAAATAGGTGGTCGGCCATTTTTAGGTTATGTTGTTCTGCTAAAACAATAGTTATTTGCAGAGATAATTATAATGATTTGCTTTGCTCTTCTTCGGGCAAATTTTCTTCAAATTCAATGATGTATATGTCTTCGCTGTCGCGTTTCATATAGTATTTTTCGCGAGCATATTTTTCAATCTGGTCTGGATTTTTGAGCAGTTTTATCTTCTCTTCGTCGAGCTTGATCTCGTCTTGATAATATTTTTTATTGTCTTCCAGTTCTTTTATCTCCTTGTTAAGAACTCTATGCTCCAGAAAGGAATAGTTGTCAAGAAAAACCATCCAGGCAATAAAAAGCGCCAATACCAGTACGTATCTGTTTCCGAGAAATCTCAGAAAAGGATAACGGCTGGCTATATTTTTGAACGGATTTTTCATCCCTGAATTTTTAATTTATAAAATTAGGAATTTAAATTATAAAATACGCTGATTGATTACAGCCCGGACAACATCAATTGCCACGGTATTATATTTGTCGTTTGGAATAATGATATCCGCAAAAGCTTTAGTCGGTTCGATAAATTGCTCGTGCATTGGCTTTAATGTTGTCTGATAACGGTTCAACACTTCTTCCATGTCGCGTCCTCTTTCGGCAATATCACGCTTGAGGCGACGAATCAGGCGTTCGTCAGAATCAGCATGGACAAAGATTTTTATATCGAACATATCACGAAGTTCCGGATTGGCAAGAATCAGGATACCTTCTACAATCATTACTTTTCTCGGGTGTGTATTGATAGTATCTTCGGTACGGTTGTGCGTTACAAAAGAATACACCGGCTGTTCAACGTTTTTTCCTGCTTTGAGGTCTTTTAGTTGAGAAACTAACAATTCAAAATCGATAGCCCTTGGGTGGTCAAAATTGATGAGTGCCCGTTCGTCAAAACTAAGATTATGGTTTTCTCTATAATAGGAGTCCTGAGAGATTATTCCAACTTCAGTCTGAGGTAACTCGTTCATAATTTGTTGGACAACAGTTGTTTTTCCGCTTCCGGTTCCGCCGGCAATTCCGATAATGAGCATAAGGGTTGTGTTATATTTTTCTTTAGGCAAAAATAGAAATTATATTGAGAGTGGTTTTTGTTTTTTATGGAAATGTTTCAGCGGATAATTATGCCTATAGTTAACGGGAAAAAATCAGAGCCTAAGAAACAGAATTTTATTAATTTTAAGGTTGCTAACAAATAGCAAACTAAAAATAAAAGTTATGGAGAAAAAAGAACTGACTATTAAGGCGGCAATCCAAATACTCAAACCTGTACCAGAAGTATTCGAAGCGATTGTTGATCCTAAAAAGATGTCAAATTATTTTATTGCTGAAGGTTCAGGTAGGATGGAAGAGGGAAGAGAAATCGAATGGAAATTCCCAGAATTTGACATACAATTTCCGATTACGGTTGGCAAAATTGAAAAGGACAAATATGTGTCCTATTATTGGGATGTCAATAAAAAGAAAAATTTAGTAGAAATGACCTTATCGTCTTTTGGAAAAGATACGGTTGTGACAATTACAGAGAAAGGAATGGAAAATAATGAAGAAGGAATTAGCTGGCTGATGGGAAATACGGAAGGTTGGGCGAATTTCTTGGCGTGTCTTAAAGCGTATCTCGAATATGGCATCAATTTAAGAAAAGGAGCATTTGAGTTCCGAAGTGAGGAATAAAAAGCGGAAGGATGGTTCTTTTAGAATTTTTATTTTAACCACAGATTAAAATAATTACGCAGATTTAGGAAGTCTGTATTTGGATAAATAAAAAAGCACGCCCGATTCGGGCGTGCTTCTATTTAGAGATTATTCATTATTTTTTGACCACTTTTACGGTCGATTTTTTGCCTTTGAATATAATGGATACCGCATAGGTTCCATCTGCCAGGTCTCCAAAGAACAGTTTTACTTCTTTAGAATGGAAGCTGTGTTCTTTGACTAACTGTCCAAGTAGGTTGTATACTTCAACTCTTTCAACGATTCCTGTGCTTTGTATATTCAGGTAATCTTCTACCGGATTCGGATAATATTTGAAAGTCACTTTTTCTGGCTTCACGACTCCTAGCGTTACATTTACGGTAACAGCAAAAGGCAAGCTTGAACATTGTCCGTCAGCAATCGAAACAGCATAATATGTAGTATCATCTACCAATTTGGTAGCAGGAAATAGCGGGTTGAAATTATTTACCGCATCATCATAGCTAGTATACCAGATAGAATTTGATGGCGTTACCACTATGTCTGCTATAGTAGCTCCTTCTTCGAAATCCTGTAGGGTTGCTCCTTCCGGAGTTGGCAGTAATTCGTTCAGAATAACTATAACTAGTGTTCTTTCCGGGCTTTCACATCCATTGACTGTCTGCGAGGCATAATAGGTCGTTCCGTCTACCAGAAGTGTACTTCCAGAAAGTTCCTGTGTTGCATTAGCAGAAGCATACCATTTTACTTGCGTTCCTTCTATTTCAAGATCGCTTATTGTAAGATTGGCAGCCTTACAGAATTCCTGTATTTCTTCAGCTGCTGGCGGTGCTACTGTCTGCGGCTGGGTAATGTTGAAATCCTTTGTAACCGTAGAACCGTTTGCATCGGTAATGGTAATAGTATAGTTGCCTGCGGTCAATCCCGTTGCTGTTGCTGTTGTTCCGCCGTATGGCGACCATGAATAGGTATAAGGCGCAGTACCTCCAGTTATACTAACTGTAGCCGAACCGTCAGAACCTCCGTTACAAGTTACGTTTGTCTGTCTTGAGGTAGCTACGACCAGTCTTTCGATGATAGTAAAATTGGCTCCGGTAAAAGTGATGTCATAATTATCGCCAGCACTTAAAGTACCCTTTGTAATGGCATAAATTCCAGCAGTTTCACCAGCGACTCTTGACAAGTTACCTGTAATGATGCTTTCTGTATCTCCGTTGACAAATCCGGTAACGGTATAGGTCAATGCAGGATCGGCTGTTCCAAATGCTTTTGACTTGGCATCTGCGACGATATTTAAGGTTGCTTTTGTGATATTGAAATCAGCACCTGTATAGGTAATATCGTAGTTTCCGGTTGCCGCTAACGTACCCTGTTCAATTGCATAAGTTCCTATGTTTTCACCGACAGTTCTTGTCAAAGTACCAGTGATGATACTTTCGGCATCTCCATTGGCAAGTCCTGTAACGACGTAGGTCAATGCAGGATCGGCTGTTCCATATACTTTAGACTTAGCGTCTGCATCAATATTTAAAGTTGCTTTTGTGATATTAAAATCAGCGCCAGTATAGGTAATATCATAGTTTCCAGTAGCGGTCAACGTTCCCTGTTCGATCGCATAAGTTCCTATGTTTTCACCAACCGTTCTGGTTAATGCACCTGTGATTATCGTCTGGTCATCTCCATTCGCCAAACCGGTTACGGTATATGTTAAAGCTGGATCAGCCGTTCCATACACTTTAGATTTAGTATCGGCAATAATGTTTAGCGTAGCCTTTGTGATGTTAAAATCAGCTCCCGTATAGGTGATCTCATAGTTTCCGCTTGCAGCAAGGGTTCCCTGTTCGATCGTATAGGTTCCGATATTTTCACCGGCTGTTCTTGCCAATGTTCCTGTAATTATCATTTCAGTATCATTATTTACCAATCCAGTAACGGTATAGGTCAAAACAGGATCTGTTGTTCCATACACTTTAGATTTAGAATCGGCAACAATGTTTAGCGTAGCCTTTGTGATGTTAAAATCAGCACCTGTGTAGGCGATGTCATAGTTTCCGCTTGCAGCAAGGGTTCCCTGTTCGATTGCATAGGTTCCGATATTTTCTCCGACAGTTCTTACCAATGCACCCGTGATTATTGTCTGGTCATCTCCATTCGCAAGTCCTGTAACGGTATATGTCAAAGCTGGATCAGCTGTTCCATACACTTTAGATTTAGCATCGGCAACAATGTTTAAGGTTGCCTTTGTGATATTAAAATCAGCTCCCGTATAGGTGATCTCATAGTTTCCGCTTGCAGCCAGGGTTCCCTGTTCGATCGCATAAGTTCCTATGTTTTCACCAATCGTTCTGGTCAATGTACCCGTGATTATTGTCTGGTCATCTCCATTAGCAAGTCCTGTAACTATGTAAGTCAAAGCAGGATCAGCCGTTCCATAGATTTTGGTTTTTGCATCAGCAACAATGTTTAAGGTTGCTTTAGTGATGTTAAAATCAGCACCTGTGTAGGCGATGTCATAGTTTCCGCTTGCAGCCAAAGTTCCCTGTTCGATTGTATAGGTTCCTATGTTTTCACCAATCGTTCTGGTCAATGTACCCGTGATTATTGTCTGGTCATCTCCATTCGCAAGTCCTGTAACGGTATATGTCAAAGCTGGATCTGCTGTTCCATACACTTTAGATTTAGCATCGGCAACAATGTTTAAGGTTGCCTTTGTGATATTAAAATCAGCTCCCGTATAGGTGATCTCATAGTTTCCGCTTGCAGCCAGGGTTCCCTGTTCGATCGCATAAGTTCCTATGTTTTCACCAATCGTTCTGGTCAATGTACCCGTGATTATTGTCTGGTCATCTCCATTAGCAAGTCCTGTAACTATGTAAGTCAAAGCAGGATCAGCCGTTCCATAGATTTTGGTTTTTGCATCAGCAACAATGTTTAAGGTTGCTTTAGTGATGTTAAAATCAGCACCTGTGTAGGCGATGTCATAGTTTCCGGTTGCAGCCAAAGTTCCCTGTTCGATTGTATAGGTTCCTATGTTTTCACCAATCGTTCTGGTCAATGTACCCGTGATTATTGTCTGGTCATCTCCATTCGCAAGTCCTGTAACGGTATATGTCAAAGCTGGATCTGCTGTTCCATACACTTTAGATTTAGCATCGGCAACAATGTTTAAGGTTGCCTTTGTGATATTAAAATCAGCTCCCGTATAGGTGATCTCATAGTTTCCGCTTGCAGCCAGGGTTCCCTGTTCGATTGTATAGGTTCCTATGTTTTCTCCGACAGTTCTTACCAATGCACCTGTGATTATCGTCTGGTCATCTCCATTTGCCAAACCGGTTACGGTATATGTCAAAGCAGGATCAGCCGTTCCATAGATTTTGGTTTTTGCATCGGCAACAATGTTTAAGGTAGCCTTTGTGATATTGAAATCTGCTCCCGTATAGATGATATCATAGTTTCCGGTTGCAGCCAAAGTTCCCTGTTCGATTGCATAGGTTCCGATATTTTCACCTGCTGTTCTGGTCAAAGAACCAGTAACAATAGTTTCAGTATCTCCATTTGCCAAACCGGTAACGGTATATGTCAAAGCCGGATCTGCTGTTCCATACACTTTAGATTTAGCATCGGCAACAATGTTTAAGGTTGCCTTTGTGATATTAAAATCAGCTCCCATATAGGTGATCTCATAGTTTCCGCTTGCAGCCAGGGTTCCCTGTTCGATCGTATAGGTTCCGATATTTTCACCGGCTGTTCTGGTCAAAGAACCAGTAACAATAGTTTCAGTATCATTATTTGTCAAACCGGTTACGGTATAGGTCAATGCAGGATCTGTTGTTCCATATATTTTAGTTTTGGCATCGGCAACAATGTTTAGGGTTGCCTTTGTGATGTTAAAATCTGCTCCCGTATAGATGATGTCATAGTTTCCGCTTGCAGCAAGGGTTCCCTGTTCGATCGTATAGGTTCCTATGTTTTCTCCGACAGTTCTTGCCAATGCACCTGTGATTATCGTCTGGTCATCTCCATTTGCCAAACCGGTTACGGTATATGTTAAAGCTGGATCAGCCGTTCCATAGATTTTGGTTTTTGCATCGGCAACAATGTTTAAGGTTGCTTTTGTGATATTAAAATCAGCTCCCGTATAGGTAATATCATAGTTTCCGGTTGCAACTAAAGTTCCCTGTTCGATCGCATAGGTTCCTATGTTTTCACCAATCGTTCTGGTCAATGCACCCGTGATTATCGTCTGGTCATCTCCATTGACAAGTCCTGTAACGACATAGGTCAATGCAGGATCTGCTGTACCGTACACTTTAGATTTTGCATCGGCAATAATGTTTAGGGTCGCTTTAGTGATGTTAAAATCAGCACCTGTGTAGGCGATGTCATAGTTTCCGCTTGCAGCAAGGGTTCCCTGTTCAATCGCATAGGTTCCTATGTTTTCACCGGCTGTTCTTGATAAGCTACCTGTTATAATGCTTTCAGTATCATTATTTGCCAAACCGGTTACGGTATATGTCAAAGCTGGATCTGCTGTTCCATACACTTTAGATTTGGAATCGGCAACAATGTTTAAGGTAGCCTTTGTGATATTGAAATCAGCTCCCGTATAGGTGATGTCATAGTTTCCGCTTGCAGCCAGGGTTCCCTGTTCGATTGTATATGTTCCTATATTTTCACCGGCTGTTCTGGTCAAAGAACCAGTAACAATAGTTTCAGTATCTCCATTCGCAAGTCCTGTAACTATATAAGTCAAAGCCGGATCAGCCGTTCCATAGATTTTGGTTTTTGCATCGGCAATAATGTTTAAGGTTGCCTTTGTGATGTTAAAATCAGCTCCCGTATAGGCGATGTCATAGTTTCCGCTTGCAGCCAGGGTTCCCTGTTCGATCGCATAGGTTCCTATATTTTCACCGGCTGTTCTGGTCAAAGAACCAGTAACAATAGTTTCAGTATCATTATTTGCCAAACCGGTTACGGTATAGGTCAATGCAGGATCTGTTGTTCCATAGATTTTAGTTTTGGCATCGGCAACAATGTTTAAGGTTGCCTTTGTGATGTTAAAATCAGCACCTGTGTAAGCGATGTCATAGTTTCCGCTTGCAGCCAGGGTTCCCTGTTCAATCGCATAGGTTCCGATATTTTCACCAATCGTTCTGGTCAATGTACCCGTGATTATCGTCTGGTCATCTCCATTGGCAAGTCCTGTAACGACATAGGTCAATGCAGGATCTGTTGTTCCATACACTTTAGATTTTGCATCGGCAATAATGTTTAGGGTTGCTTTTGTGATGTTAAAATCAGCACCTGTATAGGCGATGTCATAGTTTCCGCTTACAGCAAGGGATCCCTGTTCGATCGCATAGGTTCCTATATTTTCACCGGCTGTTCTGGTCAAAGAACCAGTAACAATAGTTTCAGTATCTCCATTCGCAAGTCCTGTAACGATATAGGTCAATGCCGGATCAGCCGTTCCATACACTTTAGATTTGGAATCGGCGACAATGTTCAGGGTTGCCTTTGTGATGTTAAAATCAGCACCTGTATAGGCGATATCATAGTTTCCGCTTGCAGCAAGGCTTCCCTGTTCGATTGTATAGGTTCCTATGTTTTCACCGGCTGTTCTTGCCAATGTTCCTGTAATTATCATTTCAGTATCATTATTTACCAATCCAGTAACGGTATAGGTCAATGCAGGATCTGTTGTT
The DNA here is from genome assembly GCF_041262125.1 of Flavobacterium sp. 28YEA47A. Lineage (NCBI taxonomy): Bacteria > Pseudomonadati > Bacteroidota > Flavobacteriia > Flavobacteriales > Flavobacteriaceae > Flavobacterium > Flavobacterium sp. 28YEA47A. The sequence goes on along the minus strand of NZ_JBGCCI010000003.1, from coordinate 108,390 downwards.
CCATAGATTTTAGTTTTGGCATCGGCAACAATGTTTAGGGTTGCCTTTGTGATGTTAAAATCAGCACCTGTGTAGGCGATGTCATAATTTCCGCTTGCAGCAAGGGTTCCCTGTTCGATCGCATAGGTTCCTATATTTTCTCCAACAGTTCTTGTCAAAGTACCAGTGATGATACTTTCGGCATCTCCATTGGCAAGTCCTGTAACGACATAGGTCAATGCAGGATCAGCCGTTCCATAGATTTTAGTCTTGGCATCGGCAACAATGTTTAGGGTCGCTTTGGTAATATCAAAGTTGGCGCCAGTGTAGGCGATGTCATAGTTTCCGGTTGCAGCCAGGGTTCCCTGTTCGATCGCATAGTTTCCGATATTTTCCCCAGCTGCTCTTGCTAAAGTTCCGGTGATAATGCTTTCTATATCTCCATTTGCTAAACCGGAAACGGTACAAGTCAATGCAGGATCAGCTGTTCCATAGATTTTGGTTTTTGCATCGGCAACGATGTTCAATACAGCTTTTGTGATATTAAAATCAGCACCTGTATAGGCGATATCATAGTTTCCACTTGCAACTAAAGTTCCCTGATTGATATCATAGGTTCCTATATTTTCACCAGCTGTTCTTGCCAATGTACCTGTGATTATCGTCTGGTCATCTCCATTTGCCAAACCGGTTACTGTATAAGTCAATGCAGGATCTGTTGTTCCATACACTTTAGTTTTGGAATCGGCAACAATGTTTAAGATTGCCTTTGTGATGTTAAAATCAGCGCCTGTGTAAGTGATGTCATAGTTTCCGCTTGCAGCCAGGGTTCCCTGTTCGATTGCATAGGTTCCGATATTTTCCCCAGCTGCTCTTGCTAAAGTTCCGGTGATAATGCTTTCTATATCTCCATTCACAAGTCCTGTAACGATATAGGTCAATGCCGGATCAGCCGTTCCATACACTTTAGATTTGGAATCGGCGACAATGTTCAGGGTTGTCTTTGTGATGTTAAAATCAGCTCCAGTATAGGTGATCTCATAGTTTCCGGTTGCAGCCAAAGTTCCCTGTTCGATCGCATAGGTTCCTATGTTTTCACCAATCGTTCTGGTCAATGCACCTGTGATTATTGTCTGGTCATCTCCATTTACCAAACCGGTTACGGTATAGGTCAATGCAGGATCTGTTGTTCCATAGATTTTGGTTTTTGCATCCGCAACAATGTTTAGGGTTGCCTTTGTGATATTAAAATCAGCTCCTGTATAGGCGATTTCATAATTTCCGCTTGCAGCCAGGGTTCCCTGTTCGATTGCATAGGTTCCTATATTTTCACCAATCGTTCTTGCCAATGCACCTGTGATTATTGTCTGGTCATCTCCATTTGCTAAACCGGTAATGGTATAGGTCAAAACAGGATCAGCTGTTCCATATACTTTAGACTTAGCGTCTGCAACAATGTTTAAGGTTGCCTTTGTGATATTAAAATCAGCACCCGTATAGGCGATTTCATAGTTTCCTATAGCAGACAAAGTTCCTTGCCCGATAGTATAAGTCCCGATATTTTCCCCAGCTGCTCTTGCTAAAGTTCCGGTGATGATACTTTCGGCATCTCCATTGGCAAGTCCTGTAACGGTATAGGTCAATGCAGGATCAGCCGTTCCATAGATTTTAGTCTTGGCATCGGCAACAATGTTTAAGGTCGCTTTGGTAATATCAAAGTTGGCGCCAGTGTAGGTAATGTCGTAGTTTCCTGTAGCAGCCAAAGTTCCTTGCCCGATAGCATAAGTCCCGATATTTTCCCCAGCTGCTCTTGCTAAAGTTCCGGTGATAATGCTTTCGATATCTCCATTTGCCAAACCGGTTACGGTATAAGTCAATGCAGGATCAGCTGTTCCATAGATTTTAGTCTTGGCATCGGCAACTATATTTAAGGTCGCTTTGGTAATATCAAAGTTGGTGCCAGTGTAGGCGATGTCGTAATTTCCTGTAGCAGCCAAAGTTCCTTGCCCGATAGTATAAGTCCCTATATTTTCCCCAGCAGTTCTTGTCAATGCTCCGGTAATTATAGTTTGGTCATCTCCATTGGTTAATCCCGTAACGGCATACGTTAATGCAGGATCAATTGTACCGTACACTTTTGATTTAGTATCTGCAACAATATTCAACGTTGCTCTGGTAATGTTGAAATTAGCGCCTGTATATGTAACCGTATAGTTACTGCTTGCTGCTAAAGTTCCCTGTTCGATCGTATAAGTTCCTATGTTTTCGCCAGCTGTTCTGGTTAAAGCACCGCTAAGTATTGCATTGGTATCTCCATTGGCAAGTCCTGTAATGGTATAGGTCAAAACAGGATCTGCTGTTCCATAGATTTTGGTTTTTGTATCAGCAACAATGTTCAGGGTCGCTTTGGTAATATCAAAGTTGGCGCCAGTGTAGGCGATGTCGTAGTTTCCGGTTGCTGTCAGGGTTCCCTGTTCGATCGCATAGGTTCCTATGTTTTCACCAATCGTTCTTGTTAATGCTCCGGTAATTACAGCTTGGTCATCTCCATTCGCAAGTCCTGTAACGACATAGGTTAATGCCGGATCAACTGTTCCGTACACTTTTGACTTGGCATCCGCAACGATATTTAATGCCGCTTTTGTGATATTGAAATCTGCTGTTGTATAGCTAATATTATAGTTTCCGCTTGCAGCAAGGGTACCCTGTCCAATAGTATAAGTTCCGATATTTTCTCCGGCTGCTCTTGCCAAACTACCTGTGATAATAGTTCCGGTATCCCCATTGGCAAGTCCTGTAACGGTATAGGTCAGGGCAGGATCAGCCGTTCCATAGATTTTAGATTTAGCATCGGCAACGATGTTCAGTGTAGCTTTTGTGATATTGAAATCAGCAGCAGTATAGGTGATGTCATAATTTCCGCTTGCAACCAACGTTCCCTGTCCAATGGTATAAGTTCCGATATTCTCTCCGGCTGCTCTTGCCAAACTACCTGTGATAATAGTTCCGGTATCCCCATTGGCTAAGCCAGTAACGGTATAGGTCAGGGCAGGATCAGCCGTTCCATAGATTTTAGATTTAGCATCGGCAACGATGTTCAATGTAGCTTTTGTGATAATGAAATTCGCTGCTGTATAATTGATATTATAGTTCCCGGTTGCAGCTAACGTTCCTTGTCCAATAGCAAAAGTCCCGATATTTTCTCCGGCTGCTCTTACCAAAGTTCCGGTGATAATGCTTTTGGTATCTCCATTGGCAAGTCCCGTAACGGTATAGGTCAGGGCAGGATCAGCCGTTCCATAGATTTTAGTTTTGACATCCGCAACGATGTTCAATGTAGCTTTTGTGATATTGAAATCAGCTCCTGTATAACTAATATTATAGTTTCCGCTTGCAGCCAATGTTCCCTGGTTAATAGCATAGTTTCCTATATTCTCTCCCGCTGCTCTTGACAGGCTACCCGTAATACTACTTTCTGTATCTCCATTGACTAAGCCAGTAACAGTATAGGTCAGGGCAGGATCAGCCGTTCCATAGATTTTAGATTTGGGAATAGCTGCAATAGTAAGTGTCGCTTTGGTAATGTTGAAATTCGCACCAACATAGGTAGTGATGTAATTATTGCCTGCACTCAATGTTCCTTGTTCGATAGCATAGGTTCCGATATTCTCACCCGTTGTTCTGGCTAAGGCTCCAGTAATTATTGTTTCTGTATCACCATGAGTCAAACCATTGATTGTATAGGTCAGTGCAGGATCAGTCGCTCCGTAGATTTTAGTCTTGGCATTTGCCGTGATGCTCAATGCAGCCTTCGTAATGTTGAAATCAGCAGCTGTATAGGTAATGGCGTAATTATCGCCTGCCGCCAAAGTTCCCTGTTCGATGGTATAAGTGCCTGCTGCTTCACCTGTTGTTCTTGCCAAAGCTCCCGTGATGATACTTTGGGTATCACCATTTACCAGTCCGCTTACGGTATAGGTCAGAGCCGGATCAGCTGTACCATATACTTTGTTTTTGGCATTGGCAGTAACTGTTAAGGCAGCTTTATTTATTGTTAATTTAAAAATAACATCAGGAGCCGGGGCAAAGGTGTCATCTCCGGGTTGTTTTGCCGTTATGTCTACTATTCCTGCTTTTTTAATTTTCAATTTCCATTTGTTTCCATCTGCATTATCCTGAAAAGCTTCGGCAATGCTGTTGTCAGCAGACGTATAGCTGACTTGCAAACCGGAACTAGCAATAGTAGTAGTCGTGAAAGGTGTATCGCCATAGGTTTTAGTAATATCTGACGCCACAATAATTTGTGGTAGTAATATCGCTTCATAGGCTCCTATGTCTATGTTGATACCTTTCAAACGACTATTTCCTGCCAAATCCTTGTCAGTGGTCAAGTTACCGCCACTGCTGCTGTATAGCGTGTTGCTACCTTTGGCAATAGCAGGGCTACCGGTTTTAAGACCAAAATCGCCATCATTTACATCAAAAAAAATATGCTCAGCGTTTATGCCCGTCGCATTCAGGTTGCCATTGGCGGTATTGGTATTTCCTTCTATCAGATTGTTTTTGTATATTAAGGAACCAGTTCCCGAGGTATTGATCGAATATTGTGACCTTTCATTTTTCCACAACAGGTTGTTGTACATGTTTATGGTTCCATAATTTAATTGCACACCTCCCGAGTTGGTGGAGGAAGAACCATTAATAGTGTTGCCGTAGATGGTATTGTTCATCAGTAATGCAGTTCCATAATTATGCCATATGGCACCGCCGCCATAGGTTGCTCCGTTTTTAACAAATAAATTGTTGTAAATTTTAGGAGAGGATTCAGTGTTTAAGATGGCTCCGCCCCAGTTATAAGATTTATTTTCTTTAAAAGTACAGTTGGTAATAGTTGAATTGGACGATACATTAAACAATCCTCCACAGTTCACAGTAGCTGTATTTAAAGTAAAGGTACAATTAGAGACGGTTACAGGAGAGCTATCGTTGTATATGGCTCCTGCATAAGAAGCTGTATTTAAAGTAAAGGTACAGTCAGAAATGATTGCTGAAGAAGCTATGTTTACCATTCCTCCTCCCCTGGATTGGGTAAGAGTCTGGCCATTGACCGTTATAGTTGCTGACTGCGGGCCAGTAGCCTGTCCGCCCGTAATGGTAAATCTGTCTAAAAGTGTCTTGTTGCTTACATTTGCAGAGATGACCACATGAACAACCTTGTTAGCACCATTAAGAATACTTCCATTAGCCGTTATGTCAGGGCTACGCTGTGCTAAGGTGGTTTCGCTACCCACAAAACCACCGTATAGTTTTACGCCTTCTTTAAGTACAAATGCATTATTCATATTGTTTATCACAATAGTGCTAAGATCGTTAGCCAGGCGAATGGGAGTATAATTACCTGACGCCACCCAAACCTGGTCATTTGCGACTGATTGATTAATCATTAATTGCAGATCATTACTGGCATTACTCCATGAAGATCCGTCTTTATTGCCTGATCCGTCTTCTTTTACATATCTGATGTTTTGTGCAAAACTTGCCCAGCTAACTGTAAGCAGCAGAAAAAATGTGAATTTTTTCATCTTATTGGTATTTAGTTATCTTTTTATTAAGCTATTTGATTTTTGAATTTGACCTGTTTCAATCTTACAAAAGCAATCCCACGTGAATTTTTAAAGTCGGGTGCAATTGTTGAACAGTCTATATCTGCTGAGGGATATTCTTATTAAGAAAAGTTTTATTTTTTGACCACCTTTACTGTTGATTTTTTGCCTTCGGATAGGATGGTTACCGCATAAGTTCCGTCTGACAAGTCACCAAGGAAAAGCCGTACTTCTCCTGAATGACAGTCCTGCTTTTTGACCAGCTGTCCAAGCAAGCTGTACACCTCAATAGCATCGATGGTTCCTGAACTCCGTATATTGAGATAATCTTCCACCGGATTCGGGTAGTATTTGAAAGTCAATTCTTGCGGATTTCCAATTCCCAACGTCACATTTATGGTAACTGCAAAAGGCAGACTCGAACATTGTCCGATAGCCACTGCAACGGCATAATAGGTAGCTCCGTCTTCCAATTCTGTAGCAGGAGATAATGGGTTTATATTGTTTACCGCATCATCGTAACTAGCATACCATACAGAATTCGCTGGTGTTACCATCAGGTCTGCCACGGTAGCTCCTTCTTGTAAATTCTGTACGGCTGCTCCTTCCGGAGTTGGCAGCAGATCATTTAAGATAACTATGACTAATGTCCTATCCTGGCTTTCGCATCCATTGACTGTCTGCGTGGCATAATAGGTCATTCCGTCTACCAAAAGCGCATTGCCGGGAAGTTCCTGAGTTGCAGTAGCAGAAGCATACCATCTCACTTGCGTTCCTTGTATTTCAAGATCGCTTATTGTAGGATTGGCTGCTCTACAGAATTCCTGAGTATCTTCAGTGGTAGGCGGTTCAACTGCCTGTGGCTCGGTAATGTTGAAATTCTTCGTAATCGTAGAGCCATTCGCATCGGTAATGGTAACGGTATAGTCGCCAGCGGCTAAACCTGTTGCTGTTGCAGCTATTCCGCCGTTTGGCGACCAGGAATAAGTATAAGGTGCGGTACCTCCGATTATACTAACAGTAGCCGAACCATCAGAACCTCCATTACAGGTTACGTTTGTCTGTGTTGAGCTGTCTACGACCAATCTTTCGATGATGGTAAAGTCAGCTCCAGTAAAGGTAATGTCATAGTTATCGCCTGCGCTTAAAGTGCCCTGCGTAATAGCGTAAATTCCCACGGATTCACCAACAGCTCTTGACAAGCTGCCTGTAATGATACTTTCCGTATCACCGTTTACCAGCCCGCTAACGGTATAGGTCAAAGTTGGGTCTGCTGTTCCAAATACTTTCGACTTGGCATCTGCAACGATATTTAAGGTTGCTTTTGTGATATTGAAATCGGCGCCCGTGTATGTGATAATATAATTTTCGGTACTTACAGTTCCCTGTTCAATGGCATAGGTTCCGACATTTTCTCCGGTTGCTCTTGACAGTGATCCGCTGATAACTGTTTCTGTATCTCCATTTACCAACCCATTTACTACATAAGTCAAGGTCGGGTCTGTAGTTCCGTAAATTTTGCTGTGGGCGTTGGCTGTTACTGTTAAGGCTGCCTTGTTTATTGTCAAGGTAAAGATAACATCTGCTGCCGGAGCATAAGTGTCGTTACCAGCCTGTTGTGCTGTTATATTGACTTCTCCTGCTTTATGGATTTTCAGTTTCCATTTGTTACCGTCTGCACTGTCCTGAAAGGCTTCAGCTATGCTGTTGTCCGCAGATATATAGTTAACTTCCAAACCTGAACTTGCCGTAGCAGTAGGCATAAAAGGTATATCACCATAGGTCATAGTAATATCGCTTGCCGTAATGGTTTGCGATAGTCCGCAGTTTTGTCCGCTCGGGCTGTCGCCAGTAATGGTCCAGCCTTTGCCGGTGGTCAAAGCTGTTCTTGCTGCTTCGGCATTGGTGCCGTATTGTAAGCCTTGTGCTCCCAGATTACGTCCTGATGGTGTGTTTGGATTGGCTGCCCATCCTTGTAACGTCAACGAATAGTTCTGACAATCCATTCTTGAATTTTCCAGCATATTGTCCATCGTTACAGCAGGGTTGAGTTGCCATTTGCCTATGTTTTGGTTAAATGTTTGTGCATTATAAAACATGTAGGACATATCAGTGACCTTTTGCGTGTCCCAGTTACTTATATCCTTATTGAAGCTACGATTGCCTGAAAACATAAACCTCATGTTGATTACATTTGCGGTATTCCAGTTGCCTATATTTTGGTTAAAAACAAGGGCGCTGTAAAACATACTTCCCATATCAGTGACATTTGAAGTGTTCCAGTTGCCAATATTTTGGTTGAAGGCCTGAGCGCTATTAAACATGCCGGACATATTCGTTACCTTTTGTGTGTCCCAGCCGCTGATGTCCTGATTGAAAACCCGGGTGCCGTAAAACACACTTCCCATATCAGTGACATTTGAAGTGTTCCAGTTGCCAATATCCTGATTAAAAGCATAAGCATTTAGAAACATGCTTCTCATATTGGTTACCTCTGCGGTATTCCAATTACCGATGTTTTGATTGAATGATCTGGCATCTAGGAACATATACCCCATATTGGTTACATTTGCTGTATTCCAGTTACCGATGTTTTGATTGAACGTTCTGGCATCTCTGAACATACCTGACATATCTGTTACATTTGCCGTATTCCAGTTGCTGATGTTCTGGTTAAAGGCATAAGCACTTGTAAACATTGCACTCATATTGGTTACATTTTGTGTATTCCAGTTGCCAATATTTTGGTTGAATGTTCTGGCCTCAGCAAACATGACAGACATATCGGTTACATTTTGTGTATTCCAACTGCCAATATTTTGATTGAATAGGCTGGCATTTTGAAACATACCTCCCATATTGGTTACATTCGATGTATTCCAGTCGCCTATATTCTGGTCAAAAATGCCTGCGCTATAAAACAGATAGAACATATTCGTGACATTCGCTGTATTCCAGGTACCCATATTGGCGGGACCATTGAGTGAACTACATCCTTGAAACATACGGGACATATCGTCAACGCTACTCAAATCGGGTACATCAGTTGCTGTAATGTTTAGATTTTTACAGTCGATGAATGCATTTTTCATTGTACTCCATTGTGCCGTGCCCCATTGTGTAACATCAATCAGTTTTAATCGCTCAGGGTTCAGCAGCAGGTCTCTGATTTTAATTGCTTTGAGATGTGTAGGTTTTATGTTCAGGGTAATAATTTCGTTTGCAGGCAGGCCGGAAATATTAACTTCATAAGTGCCTGCTGCAATTGTTCCGTTACCTGTAGTGCCTCCTGAGGCTACCCAGAAATAGTCTACTGATTGACCCGGAGAAGTGGTTGGATAAAACCTGATCGTATTACTGCCGGAATATGGCTTGCTCATGTCCCATACCGTGACAAAATCTCCTGTAGCAGCCGTAATGGTAAAGTTGGCTCCTGTGTAGGTAATGTCGTAGTTTTCGGCATCCAAAGTACCCTGTGTGATAGCATAAATTCCTACGGCTTCGCCGGCAATTCTGCTCAATGTTCCTGTCAGTGCTGTCTGGTCATCGCTATTTACAAAACCGGTAGCGATGTAGGTGAGCGCAGGGTCTGCTGTACCGTATTCTTTCGATAACGTATCGGCTGTTACGGTTAAGGCGGCTTTGTTGATGGTCAGTTTAAAGATGACATCCGCTGCCGGCAGGTAGGTTTCGTTACCAGCCTGTTGTGCTGTGATATTGACTTCTCCTGCTTTTTTGATTTTGAGTTTCCATTTGTTACCGTCTGTTGTGTCCTGAAAAGCCTCGGCTATGCTATTGTCGGCCGATGTGTAGCTGACTTCCAGGCCTGAACTTGCGGTTGCAGTGGGTACAAATGGCACATCACCATAGGTTTTGGTCATGTCGGTTGCCGTAATGGTTTGTGGCAGTCCGCAGTTTTGTCCGCTCGGACTGTCGCCTGTAATGGTCCAGCCCTTGCCGGTGGTCAACGTTGTTCTTGCCTGCACGGCATTGGTACCGTATTGTAAGCCTGCAGTTCCGAGGCTACGCCCTGATGGAGTGTTTGTATTATTTGCCCATCCATTCAGTGTAAGCGAATAGTTCTGGCAATCCATTCCTGAATTGTCGAGCATATTCATCATTTTTACAGCGGGATTGAGTTTCCATAAGCCAATGTTTTGATTAAAGGCTGTTGCATCCTTAAACATCAACCTTGTATCGGTCACGTTTGCCATATTCCAATTGCTAATGTCCTGATTAAAGGCTGTGGCATTATCAAACATCTGGTAAGTATCTTTCACGCTGCTCATATTCCATTCCCCAATGTTTTGATTAAAGGCTGTTGCTCTGTTAAACATACGGGTTGTATAAACAACCTTTGCGGTGTTCCAGTTGCCAATAGGCTGGTTAAAGGAGGTGGCTCCTGCAAACATGTCATTTATGTATTGTACATTGCCGGTATTCCAGTTGCTGATGTTCTGATTGAAAGCGACTGCATTCGAGAAGGTGTAGCTCATATCGGTTACATTTGCCGTATTCCAGCTGCTGATGTCCCGGTTAAAGGCTGTTGCGCCAAAAAACATACGACCCATGTCAGTGACATTGTCCGTATTCCAGTTGCCAATAGGCTGATTAAAAACAGCTGCTCCTCTAAACATGTTACTCATATCAGTTGCGCTTGCAGTGTTCCAGCCTCCAATATTCTGGTTAAAAGCTTCCGTTTCCCTAAACATGTGACTTAAATCGGTTACGTTAGTGATATTCCAATTGCCTATGTCCTGATTGAATTCTGTTGCATTCCAAAACATTCCGGTCATAGTGGTTACCTTTGCGGTATTCCAGCTGCTGATATCCTGATTAAAGGCTTTTGTATCACTAAACATTTCTGTCATAGTGGTTACGTTTGCGGTATTCCAACTGCCAATGGGCTGGTTAAAAAGGGATGTTCCCCTAAACATACGACCCATGTCAGTGACATTGGCGGTATTCCAGCTGCTGATATCCTGATTAAATACAAGGGCAGCAAACGTGAAGTTCATGTTGGTTACGTTTGCCGTATTCCAGCTGCCTATATTGTCAGGTCCTGTGAGTTTATTACATCCGGCAAACATGCCTGACATATCGGTCACCTCACTGAGGTCGGGTATATCCGTAGCGCTGACATTGAGATTGTCAGCTCCTGAAAAAGCATCTTTCATGGTACTCCACTTGGCTGTGCCCCATTGCGAAACATCAATCAGGCGGCTCTTACTTAGCAGACTATAGGTGGTAAATGCTTTCAGGTTATCAGATTTCAGGCGGAGCGTGACAATGCGATTTTCGGCGAACCCCATGGTAAACAAAGTGCTGTCGGAAGGGATGGTGCCGCTACCGCTCTGACCGTCGGGAGTTGTCCAGCTATAGGGAAGGCTGGTTCCGGGTGTTATAGTAAGCTGGATTGTGAGATAGGTGGGAAGGCCTCCGGATATTCGTGTGTCCCAGACGGTCACAAAATCGTCTGTTGAGGTACTAATGGTAAAGTTGGCTCCTGTGTAGGTGATGTCGTAGTTTTCGGCATCCAACGTTCCCTGTGTGATAGCATAGATTCCTACGACTTCGCCTGCGACTCTGCTCAATGTTCCTGTCAGTGCTGTCTGGTCATCGCTATTTACAAAACCGGTAGCGGTGTAGGTCAGCGCAGGGTCTGCTGTTCCCCATTCTTTGGATAGCGCATTGGCTGTTATCGTTAAAGCGGCTTTGTTGATGGTTAGTTTAAAGATGACATCCGCTGCCGGTAGGTAGGTTTCGTTACCGTCCTGTTGTGCTGTGATATTGACTTCTCCTGCTTTATGGATTTTCAGTTTCCATTTGTTACCGTCTGCACTGTCCTGAAAAGTTTCGGCTATGCTGTTGTCCGCAGATGTGTAGCTGACTTCCAGATTGGAGCTTGCAGTAGCAGTGGGTACAAATGGTATATCTCCATAGGTTTTGGTCATGTCGGTTGCCGTAATGGTTTGTGGCAGTCCGCAGTTTTGTCCGCTCGGGCTGTCGCCTGTAATGGTCCATCCTTTGGTCGTAGTCAATACTGTTCTTGTCTGCACGGCATTGGTGCCGTATTGTCTGCCTGCAGCTCCGAGACTACGCCCTGATGGAGTGTTTGTATTATTTGCCCATCCGTTGAGTGTAAGCGAATAGTTCTGGCAATCCATTCCTGAATTGTCGAGCATATTGACCATATTTACAGCAGGGTTGAGCTGCCATTTGCCTATATTTTGGTTGAAAGCGGTTGCTCCGTTGAACATATTGTCCATCCAGGTTACATTTTCTGTATTCCAGTTGCTGATATCCTGATTAAAGGCTGTTGCTCCTGAAAACATCCCATTCATATTGACTGCCGATGAGGTGTTCCAACTTCCTATAGGTTGATTAAAAGAAACAGCTCCTGCAAACATCTCAATCATGTTCCTTACTTTTGAGAAATTCCAGCGATCTATATTCTGGTTAAAAGAGGTAGCGTTCTTAAACATAAGAGATATATCGTATAACTCAGGGAGATCCCAATTGCCGATGTCCTGATTGAATTCTGTTGCATCTTGAAACATACCGAACATAAAGAGTACTTTTGAAGTATTCCAACTGCCGATGTCTTGATTAAATTTTGCTGCACCCCAAAACATATATCGTATGTCTATTACTTTTTCTATGTTCCAGCTACCGATATTTTGATTAAAGACTTTGGCTCCTGCAAACATATAGCGCATCTCTATTACATTCGACATATCCCAGCTATCTATATTTGCAGGCCCGGTTAGTGAGATACATTCTTCAAACATGCTGCTCAAATCGGTAAGTCCACTGAAATCGGGTATATCGGTAGCCGTGATGTTGAGATTTTGAGCCCCCTTAAATGCCCAACGCATTGTACTCCAATTTGCGGTACCCCATTGAGCAACATCCATCAGGCGCAATGCAGATGATGAATTTTGAGTGGAAAAAGCTTTGAGATTGTCTGGTTTCAGATTTAAGGTGATTGTCTGATTTACAGGTAAACCAGTAACAGAAACAGTGGTGCTGCCGGCTGCGAATGTTCCCCTACCGGTAGTACCTCCTGAAGCCTTCCAAAAATAATCTACTGATCCGCCTGAAGAGGTGTTAATGTAAAAAGTTATAGAACCACTGTTAGCCGCAGACCATACGGTAACAAAATCTCCCGTAGCAGCAGTAATACTAAAGTTAGCTCCTGTGTAGGTGATGTCGTAGTTTTCGGCATCCAAAGTTCCCTGTGTGATAGCATAAATTCCTACGGCTTCGCCGGCAATTCTGCTCAATGCTCCTGTCAGTGCTGTCTGGTTATCTCCATTAACAAAACCGGTAGCGGTGTAGGTCAGCGCAGGATCTGCTGTGCCGTATTCTTTTGAGAGGGCATCACCTGTCACAGTCAAAGGGGCTTTGCCGATGGTCAGTTTAAAGATGACATCCGATGCCGGACTATAATTTTCGTTACCGTCCTGCTTTGCTGTTATATTGACTTCTCCCGCTTTATTGATTTTGAGTTTCCATTTGTTACCATCTGCACTGTCCTGAAAAGCTTCGGCTATGCTATTATCCGCAGATGTGTAGCTGACTTCCAGGCCTGAGCTTGCGGTAGCAGTAGCTACAAAAGGTATATCGCCGTAGGTTTTAACTATATCAGTTACTGTAATGGTCTGTGGTAGTCCGCAGTTTTGTCCGCTCGGACTGTCACCTGTAATGGTCCAGCTCTTGCCGGTGGTCAATGTTGTTCTTGACTGCGCGGCATTGGTACTGTACTGCCTGCCCTGAGCATTTAAATAGCGACCATTGGGCGTATTAGGGTTGTTTGCCCACCCCCTCAGTGTAGCCGAATAATTCACACAATCCATCCCTGCGTTGAAAAGCATAGCGTCAATGTTAACATTTGGATTAAGCTGCCAATTGCCGAGATTCTGGTTAAAAGCTATTGCATTTCTAAACATCTGATGCATACTGACTACATTCGCTGTATTCCAATTATCAATGTCCTGATTAAAAGCGGAGGCATTACCAAACATAAGGTTCATATCGGTTACTTTAGAAGTATCCCAATTGCCAATGTTTTGGTTAAACACTGAAGAACTATTGAACATTTCACTCATATTGGTTACATTGCCGGTATTCCAGTTGCCAATATTTTGGTTAAAGAGGTAAGTTCTGGAAAACATCTGACTCATATTGGTTATGTTGGATGTATTCCAGTTTCCTATATTGGCAGGACTGTTGAGCACACTACATCCCGCAAACATAGCTTGTGCATTGGTTACCTGACTTAGGTCTGGCAGGTCTGTAGCTGTAATGTTGAGATTTTGACATTGAAAGAAAGTAGCAAACATACTGTTCCATTGTACAGTACCCCATTGACTGACATTGATGAGGCGTAAGTTGTTTGTATTGGTAAATAGGTTAAATGCTTTAAGATTGGTAGGCTCCAGGCTCAATGTAATGATCTCGCCAGCCGGTAGACCTGTAATAGTACCTGTAGTGGTACCGCTGCCGGTATTGCCGCCTGAAGCTGTCCAGCTATAGGGTACCGGAGCCGTATATGCCATATTGAATGTGAGCTGGTTACTGCCACTCCCTGGTTTACTCATGTCCCATACGGTGATAAAATCTCCTGGCGCAGTAGTAATCGTAAGGTTTGCATTTGTATAGGCGATGTCATAGTTTGCAGCGCTCAATGTTCCTTGCCCAATAGCGTATGTTCCTACGGCTTCGCCAACAGTTCTTGATAATGAACCGGTGAGGATAGCTTCTGTATCGCCGTTTACCAATCCGCTAACTGTATAGGTCAATGGCGGGTCTGCCATGCCATATTCTTTCGATAGGGCATTGGCTGTTATGGTCAAGACAGCGTTGTTTGCCATCAATTTAAAAATGACATCAGGAGCTGGAGAATAATTGTCGTTTCCGGTTTGTTTTGCTGTTATATTGACTTCTCCTGCTTTATGGATTTTTAATTTCCATTTATTTCCATCTGCACTGTCTTGAAAAGCTTCGGCTATGCTGCTATCAGCAGATACATAGCTGACTTCCAAACCTGAGCTTGCTTTAGCTGTAGGAATAAAAGGTGCATCGCCATAGGTTTTGGTTATATCAGTTGCCGTAATGATTTGTTGTGTTGACCACGCTTCATAAGGCCCAATATCTATATTGGAATCTTTTAAACGGGGATTGTTCGCCAAGTCTTTGTTGGTGGTAAGATTGCCACCGTTGTTGCTGTACAAATTGTTGCCGCCAGCATCAATAACAGGACTGCCAAGTTTAAGAGAGAAGTTTCCGCTAGGTGCATCTTTAAAAATTTGTGCTGTACTAATGTTAGTGGCGTTCAAATTTCCGTTGTCGGTACTAGTATTACCTTGAATCAGGCTGTTTTTAAATACTATAGGCGCCTGATTAAAATATTGTTTGGGTAGGTTATCCCATAACAGAGAGTTGTATACGTTTATTACACCGCGCGTTGCATTTAGGGCACCGCCAGCAGAACCTAAAACAGTATTGCCATATAGAGTACAGTTAATTAAAAGGGCATCATTACCGCCATCATGCCATATAGCTCCGCCATTGTTTGTAGCGGATTTGTTTTTTACAAACAGGCTATTGTATATTTTTGGAGAAGATGTGTCAGTATTTGCCATAGCTCCACCCAAATTATCGGCAGAATTTTCTGAAAAATTGCAGTTAAAGATAGTTGGTGATGATGCGGAAGAATTATATATTGCCCCAGCACGATATGCTTTATTTAAGGTGAAATTACAGTTTGTGATATTTGGAGAAGAATCTTCATTATATATAGCCCCGCCTGAACCTTCAACAAAAATGGATGCAAAATTACAGTTTAAGATACTAGGTGATGAGGTATAATTAAACATTCCACCACCGTGTAGACTTAAAAAGTACTTCCCTTCAATTGTGCTAGATGCAAGCGGGCCACCATTAATCCTGCTAATGGTAAAGCCGTCAAGTAGGGCAGAGCCTACATTATTTACACTTATTAGGATATGGTAAGCAGTGCCGGTAAGAGTACTTTTATTGGCAGTTATGTTTAGATTACGTTGTGTAAGCGTAGTCTCGTTACCAGCAAAGCCACCATATAAGGCCACATTTTTTACCATTAGAAAGGTATTTTTGTAGCCATCAGGATTTCCAAAATTATTATCATCAGCGCTGTAAAGAGGTACATAAGTACCGCCTGCAACCCAGATTTGTGTTATTTGTGAATTGGAAGCCACTGTATTATTGATTTTAGCAAATTTCAAGGCATCAGCTAGTTCGCCTATTGCATCGTTCCAACTTTTACCTGTACCGGTTGCTCCTTTTTTGACATATAAGATACCACTGCTGTCAGGAAGATAATTGATAAAATTGCTTTTGCTTACCAAATGGTTTGATGAAATAATCCCCGCGTTGATGTTGACGTCAGAATTGGTATTGACCAATAAGACTTTGGTGTTATTTATTGGCGATAAGTGATTTCTTGCAAAACCACTGAGGCTGCTAAAAATCAAAATAAACAATAAATAAGTAAAATGTAGTTTTCTCATCTCAAAATAATTTAATTTATTTCTTAACCCAATTTCTCTTAAAGTAAGAAATAGAGTTAAGTAGTTTTTACTAATTAAATGGAGCTAATCTAACGACGGATATTTCCGCAGGATTAGAGCTCAAAGCAGGAATCATAAGCAACGCGGAATTGTTTCCGAAAACTGCATAATCAGCCGGGCTAATATTAAAGATGAGTAAATAAAAAGAATACGCTACCTTGGAACCTCAGATATAAGGTGCCGGTTTAGGGTGTTATACGTTTAAAATTTAGATAAGGCTAGGCGGGGGAATTTCGACACATTACGGTTAATCGTATGTGTATTCTGTGAAATTGTATGTTTGCTTTTCAATGGTTATCCGTTCAAAGCAAATTTTGCCTATAAGTGTGGGAGTAGTTCTTATCTATAACTGATAAATGGTAATAAGGTGCCGTTTTATTTTTTCCATTTCCGGATTGCGGACATCCCTATAATTTAGGAAGACTTTTGTAAAATCTATACTATTTTGGCCTGTAAATTGTTTCATGACTGTATATTTTGAGCTGTAAATATATATAGAATTTATTAAGTTGCCCTAATAATATTTTCTTTTTAACAGTAAGTTAACCGGAATTTTAAAAAGAATTAACTTAAAACATTAGTGTTTTTAATTATAAATACTAGTGTTTATTGTGTATCAGAAACGATATTGATTTTATTCTATTTCATCTAATAATTCACAATTTTGTTGCTTTAAATATATAAAATTATTTGCCTCAAAAACAGTTGCCTGGACTGTAAATCAAGACGTTATGCAATCAAATGAGATAGTTTCGGAATCCATAACCAATTTAGATCATCTCTTATTTTTATCAATAGTTACTCTTTTATGTATATTTGGCGTAAAAGCGAAATAAGTCTTTGTACTCCCCTATGAAAAAAGCAATTATAATTGGTGCTACATTAGGTATTGGAAAAGAACTGGCAAAAAATCTTTCAAAAGAGGGATATCAAGTAGGTATTTCGGGCTGAAGAAATCAATTGCTCGAAACTATCCAATTGGAAAACCTACAAACTTTTGAAATCTTACAATTAGATATAACCATAACCGATATCCGTCCCCGGTTTTGTAGCTACCAACATGGCGAAAGGAGAAGGGTAGTTTTGGGTGGCGACTCCGGAAAAAGCTGCATGACAACTATTTGCTGCGATTCGGCGTAAAAAAACGAACAGCTTATATAACTAAAGGATGGGTACTGATTGCTTTTCTGCTTAAAGTTTACCGAAATGGATGTATGAAAAAATGTGAATACACTTTATTTAAAATATGGACAATAGATTTTCTGATAACGATCAGGTTGGAGTAGTTGCTTCCTTTTCTGAGTTGGTGAATATCAATTTTCAGGGAAATACGAATGCGCTTTGCTGGCATAGAAGTTTGGATGGAGATTTTAAAGAAATTATATCGAAACTTCAATTAAAAGAGAATATTACTGTGGCTTCTCCTGAAGATCTTCTGTTATTGCAATTATCAGAAAAGGGGAGTAGAGCCAGAGAAATTATACTAAACGATCTGCAATTATTAACCGATTTTGGAGCGTCGCCTTCTCTTAATTTGCTGAAATATTATGAACGGGATGATGAGTTCGATTTTATTTCAACCGATGTTTATTCCTGGCATGTTGATCGTTCACCTATTGGTACTGATACTTTTTTATGCACTTACTATGGTGCAGCAAGCGATATTATACCCAATAATCAAGTAACACAAAAAATTCTGATTCCTGAAGTCCGGGAAAAATTAAAGGAATTACACGATGGCCCGGAAGCAGAATTTGAAGATTTTTTAAAAGACAATTATTTTGATTTGCATTATCAGGCTAAATCTAATGCCGAACCTGTTAATTTAGGATTGGGGCATATTTGGAGATTGGCAGTAGATCATCCGGAACAAAACGTTTTGCCTTGTGTGCATCGTGCGCCTGTGGAAAAAGGGGAGTGTAGGTTGTTGTTGATTTGTTAGTGTGTAGTATCTTATATGGATAATTCATTAAGCCGTTCTTTTATTTTGATTGTAAAGATTGTTTAAAATATTCATTGGTTTCTTTATCAGTACAGTAAATATAACAGCCTTTCATTCCTCGAGTCATCAATGTTCTGTATGTGTTTTTGATAATGTTTTGTAATAAGTCCAGTGCATAGTCAGGGTTATTTTTTATCATTGTTTTATAGCCACGTACGGTAGAATCGTTGGAATCTCTTTTAGAAGGATCAGTAATAACCTGTCCATTGCGAACAATTAAATCATCGCCAATAATAACACCAATATAATCAACTTCTAATCCTTGGCAGGTGTGTATACATCCAATCTCATTTACAGATTCGGACTGAATAACCCATTTCATACCATCATCAGCAAGGTTCCATTGCATAGCAAAGTTATCTGACAGTACAATGTCCTTTTTATCGGGTTGTTTTTTACTTATCCATTTCCAGCAATATCCTGCCACTATACGTGCTTTGTTGTTGATTTTATTTTTTTCAAAAATTAAATCCCTTAAATCATCAGGGTTATCAAAGATTCTGAAATCAAATTCTTTTGTATCAATAGTTGTGTTAGCAGTATCTCTTATTTGAAGTATATAATCCAGCCATGCTAAATATCCATCTGAACCATTGCATCTAAATTGAGATGATAATTCTAATTCTGTTACTTTAGCACCAAGAGAAGCTGCCCATTTTTTAATTTCATTTTTCTCGCCGATATCATGTATTGCTACTTTTTGGTTTTCATCTATAAAAAAAACTGAAAATGTAGCAGCATTCATTATTTCTTTGATCTGGTTGTCTCCTAGATTTTTAAACATACCCGATTTCTCGTTTAATCGATGTGCTTCATCAACAATTAATGCATCGAATATATTTACTTCCTTATCAACAAAAGAACCAGAACCTGTGAAGAAATTGGATATCTCAGTTTGTTTAAATGTTCCCGTTAATTTTGTTTTATACACTTCTCTGGGAGCTGCATTTTTTGTGACATATTGTGTTAATAAACCCAGTTTAGTAAGGTTTGCTAATAGGTTTATTGCAACAACAGATTTGCCTGTGCCAGGGCCTCCTTCAACTATTAGTACATTTTTATTTACAGGACTGCTTTTTTGGGCTAGTTGTAATGCTGTTTCATATACAAGTTTTTGTTCATCAATCATTAAAAACTCTTGATTCCCTTTCAGCATTGAAGAGAGACTATCTGCTAAACTTTTTGACGGACGAATACGACCACCGTCAATCTCCAGCATTACTTTATTCTTATCGCCATATTTTACAAAAGATTTAATGAAATTTCTAAGCTTCATTACGTCTTCTTTCAGAAATAAAGGAGCTTTGTCAATATATTCTTTGTAAAAGTGATTGTTGATGATGCCATCGTTAGCATAGTTGTGTAAATAAGCGCACGGAACAAGGGTGATGTCAGATGTATAAACAGCTTCATTAAATCCATTTAGTAATGCAGCATATGTCCATGCCTGATAGGAAGGATGGCTGACTTCACGATGTCGATTACCTACAAAGGTAGATATGATACCGTCCTTAGTTGTTATTTCACTAGAAGACCATTGCTTAAGCTCAACCAAAATAGCAAAGTCTTCATAGTTTTCATTTTGTCCGGTGATAATAAAATCAATTCTTTTAGAAGTTTGTGGTATTTGATACTCCACAACAATTCCAATATCATCAGGAATATTTTGATCTAGCAATACATTATTCATATACTGCATAGAATTTTTCCATGAATTAATCTCGTTAGTGGTAGTTCGATGTCCTATTTTCTTTTTAAAAAAATCTAAAATTATATTTTCAATATCGTTTGAAATAACATCGTTTGAAAAATTGATTTTCGTATTCTGATAAACAATCATTGTTTAGTTTTAATAGTTTGTGGGAGATTTTTACAGTTTTATAAATAAAGTTCTAAACTATAGATTGTTGTACTTTTTACTATTTCCTTTAGCCTTATCAACAGGATATTTTTCAGCATTAATTTTTAGTTTGTTTTCTACAATTTCATTTACATCCAAACCGAACTTATCAGCAATATTAAATGCATACATAAAGATATCGGCCATTTCTTCTTTAACTTTTTCCACATTTACATCCTCATTCCTTTTCCATAGAAATAGATCTAATAATTCTGATGTTTCAATATTTAAAGCTATAGCAAGGTCTTTAGGGTTATGAAACTGATCCCAATCCCTTTCTTTATTAAATAGCTTAATTTTTTCAGTTAAAAATTTAATGTCAGACATATAGTAGAAAATTAAAGATTAAATATATGAAAAGGAGAATAAATAATGACTTTTTTTCTTTATTAGAGAGGAAAAATCTTTATTTAGGGTAGTTTTGGAAATATTTAAGATATAAAATTAAAGGGCCAACATACCATGTTAATTATTTGGATGATTTTCAAGAAATGAAATTACTACACAAATGAGGAAATAAAATAGAATATATCAAAAGACCAGTTTACTTATTAAGTCTACATAACAAAAAAAGCTCCAACTTTCGTTAGAGCTTTTTTCTTCTTAGTCGGGGTGGCAGGATTCGAACCTGCGGCCTCCTGCTCCCAAAGCAGGCGCGATAACCGGGCTACGCTACACCCCGAAAAGCTGAGTGCAAATATAAGACTATATTTTTATTCTGCAACAGAAAAAAATGAAATAGGATAATATTATTTTTAGATAGTTAAAACTAATCCGTTTATGCATTTAATCTTTCGATAAAAATGTACTTTTGCGTTGGAAAAAAATAATTCACTATACTATTATGTCTGATACAATTGAAAAAATAAAATGTTTGATTATAGGCTCCGGGCCTGCTGGATATACTGCTGCAATTTATGCCGCTCGTGCGGATATGAAACCTGTTATGTATACCGGTATGGAACCAGGAGGACAATTAACCACCACGACAGAAGTTGATAATTTTCCAGGGTATCCGGAAGGTATTGACGGACCAACGATGATGATACAACTACAACAGCAGGCGGAACGTTTCGGAACAGAAGTAAGAATCGGGATGGCAACTGCTGTCGAATTTTCAAAAGAAAAAGGAGGCTGGCATAAAATTACGGTTGATGGAAACAAGGAAGTCCTTGCTCAAACAGTAATTATTTCTACAGGAGCTACAGCCAAATATCTTGGATTGCCAAGCGAACAAAAATTACGTGGTGGTGGAGTTTCTGCTTGTGCGGTTTGCGACGGATTTTTCTACAGAAACCAGGACGTTGCCATTGTTGGAGCAGGAGATACTGCTGCTGAAGAAGCAACCTATCTTGCCAATATTTGTAAAAGCGTAACGATGTTGGTTAGAAAAGATGTGATGAGAGCTTCTAAAGCAATGCAACACCGTGTTGAAAACACACCTAACCTAAAAGTACTTTTTAATACAGAAGTAGAAGAAGTCGTTGGGGATCAGGTTGTAGAAGGTCTAAAAATGATCAACAATGCAACAGGCGAGAAATCTGAAATTGCGATTACAGGATTGTTTATCGCGATAGGGCATAAGCCAAATACAGATATCTTTAAAGGACAATTGGATATGGATGAAACAGGATATCTAATCACACCTGGAAAAACAACCAAAACAAACCTTCCCGGAGTTTTTGCTGCTGGCGATGTTCAGGATAAGGATTACCGTCAGGCAATTACGGCTGCTGGTTCAGGCTGTATGGCTGCTTTGGATGCTGAACGTTATTTGGCAACATTACACTAATCTAAGAATTTATACCATAAAAAAAATCCCAGGCATTGCCTGGGATTTTTTGTTTATGATTGTTGCTTACCAGACTATTTGATTGGCTTTTTCATAAGCACGGCACTGTCAGTAAAATTTTTAATTTCGATTTTCTGGTCACCATACAATTGCAGTTCTGATTTACCGGCTGCTTCTATTGTAGCTTTTACACTAACCTGAATACTTCCGTTAGCATAAGCTTCGGTAATGATTTCGGCATTTTTAGCATTTAGATTCTTCCCAGTAAAATTAGAATTATTGTCCAGACGTAATTTCAAATCAACGATATCACCTTCAATAACAGCTGTTGCTTTTTGGTACATATCAAATTTCAAAGATTCTGAAGAAATTAAGGCTTTCATATTGGCGTTCTTGCTTAATTCCACAGCTGCTGTCTCTGATTTTACATTCAGCTCTATTTTGGATTTGTCGTTGGCAAAAATTGTAAACCATCGGGACTTAACATTTAGAAATAGCTTTGTATAGTCGAATGTCTTGAATGTGATATTATCCAATTCAATGTCAGAAAGGGCATTGATTGTTGCTTCATTTTTTGCCGTTACCATTTTAAAATCATCAGTATACGTTACTTTGACACTTAGTTTTTTATAACTGGTTATATTTTTTGTAGTGGTCAAACGTAAAACTCCACCATTTAGGCTTGATTCTATAAATTCATGCAGATTCTCATCAGCTTCAATTTCCAAAGCATTGTTGTCTCCTTTTACAAGGAAAATTTCAATATTGTCTTCTACTTCCAGATTTTCAAAACTTTGGATTTCTCGAGGTGCTATGGTAACAATTTTAGTGCCCTTTATTTTTTCCTTGCTTTGTGAAAAGGAAACGGCTGTTGTCAAAATGACGGCAAATAGGATAAGTCTTCTCATTATAATGTAGGGATTGTTTTCACAAATATAAATAAAGATTACTAACGGTTGCTATACCGATGAATTTTTAGTCACTTACTTTTTCAGGTACAGAACAAGAAATTGAGATACAAAAAATCCCGATATGACTATCGGGATTTTTATTATTCACTTTTACTGATACCACCACCGGAGTCAGCATTTTGTTTTAGAAAATTCCTGGGAGTATTGTTGTAGTTTACTTGTCCGCCACTGCTAGCTTCAGCATCCAATGTAAGAATAGGATGGGTGCTAATTGTAGCAGCACTTGAAGCATTGGCAACAACGTCATTTGCAAACAATTCATCGGCATCAATCTCACTTGCACTTGAAGAATCGGCTTTAAACTTGAGGGCTTTACCTTTTAGATCTACTGAACTAGCACTGCTGCTGTTACAGGTAAGATCTTCGGCTTCTACTACAATATCGATATCAGAAGCGCTGCTTGCATCGACTAAAAGTTTTTCGCTTATTAGTGTACTGGTACTTGTAATCTTAGCAGCACTGGAGGCTTCAAGGCTTTCAATTACCGGCATCTTTACTCTTATCTTTCTGACATCAATATTCCTAAAGCTATTGGCATCTGTCCCAATATAAAGTATTCCGTTTTCAACAGATGTGGTAATATGCGAAAGTAGATTTTCATCAGTTTCAACGACTACCTGAAATGAATCGCCTTGTTCTACTTCAACTTCAAGAGCATTGCTTACATTAATTCCTTTGAAATCGGTTACATTTCTAGTCTCTACCCTAACATTTCCATTGCCAGTTATTGTTCTTTCATTTGTATACCGGCATGAAGAAAAGAATAATGCAAATAGCAGAGCTATAATTAATTTCATGAAATAAATTATAATTCGAATCATAGTTAGTTGTTTTTAATGATTACTCCGTCTTTATTCATTTTTAAACCTTTTGCCTTTCTATTTTGAGGGCCCTCTGTTCCTTCTTTTTTTATTTGTACGCCTTTATCGTTAATTGTTACAGTTGTTGAAGAATTTTGGTCTGCCTGAATATTTTGTTCCGTTTCTCTTGCTGCTTCTTGTTGAGCCTCAATTTCTGCTTCTCTGGCTATTTCTTGTTCATCAACCCAGGCTTCCCCTTCTTCAGATTCATTTTCATCTGCACAATTTAGGCATTTTACCTGAGAAGATTGCATTTGATAGATGTAAATGTCAGAATCGAACCACAAATCAAAGAAACTATTGTCCGTATGGTCATAGTTTTGTACGCTCATATCCGGTTTGAAATAAGTTCCTTCTGGAAGGTACAAGAAGATTTCTACTTTTTGATGACGGTATTTGTTTTTGATATCTGTAAGCAGGTAGTTATCAAAAATTAACTCGTTTCCTTTGAATTTATAGCTGTAATTAATTTTTTCAGCTCTTTCTCGTGCTATTGCAAACGACTTGCCTTCTGCTTTTTTCTCTATTTGGATGTAAGGTACTTTTTCGTCGGTTTTTAAAATACGCAGGGTTACATTGTTGGAATAAATAACCATTGCTTTTGACGAATCCTGTGCGAATAGGAAATCTTCTGTATCATAAATGTCTTTAGCAAAATAATCATTGTATGTAAATTTGATTTTCAACGTATCTTTCGGATTAAAGTCGATTTTCTGCTTTTGCACGACTTTGGCATCAAATGCTACTTCTGTTGCTTGTTGCAAACCTAATGCAACTAATGATCCTATAGAGATGATCCAAAGTGCCAACAAGGTATATTTTGCAGGATTTCCGATGGATTTCATATTTGTAATCAATAATTTCAATCCTAATATCAAAAGGAAGAAGAAAGGGATTCCAATGGCAATCAGAATTAGCATTCCTACAATCCAAAGAGGCACATCAGTGAAATTATCGATATAACTTTGCCAAGGGAAATGTACCATTGAAAAAGAACCTGCCGTTATGAATCCGATAAGCAACGATCCAAGTGTTACTGAGGCAAAAACAACAAGAAATGCTCCGATTACTTTTCCAAAGATGGAGAAGATTTTTAGCAAAACATCGCTTAACCCGCTCCCGATTCTTTCTCCGGCATTTCTGGCCTGGTTACCGATTTTATCGTAATCTACATTTTTGAATTTTTCAGAAAAAGTGTCGAATTCTTCACGAACTTTTTTTTCAATATTAGAGATCGTAACCGGTTCGCCAGTCATTTCCAGTTTTTCTGTTGTGGTTGTTGCAGCTGGCATTAAAATCCACAAGATAACATAGATTAAAAAGCCGGTACCAAAACCTAAAAGTAAAATTACCATAATGATACGCAACCATAAAGGATCGATTCCAAGGTAATGTCCAAATCCGGACAATACACCGCCAACCATTGAATTGTCTTTGTCACGGTATAATTTTCTAGCTCTTTTAGTTGATGAGCTATAATTATAAGTTTGCTCTGCTGCTGCTTCATCGTCAATTCGGTAGTCTTCCGGCTGTCCCATTACCGTAATTATCTCTTCTACATCTTTAAGACCTACGACTTGTTTTTCACCACGGTTTTTTTCGGTAAGCAATTCAGCAATTCGCATTTCAATGTCTTTCATTATCTCATCTTTTCCAGTTGAGTTTGATAAAGAACGTTTCACAGCTTCGAAATAGCGATTTAATTTCTGATATGCATCTTCATCAATATGAAAGAACATACCTCCTAAGTTAATATTTACTGTTTTGTTCATGATGATTATTTTTGGCTGGTTATAATGTTTACGGCATCTGACAATTCCGTCCATGTGCCATTTAATTCTTTTAAAAATTGTTTTCCTAATTCAGTCAGACCATAATATTTTCTTGGTGGTCCTGAAGTCGATTCTTCCCAACGGTAGTTAAGAAGTCCGTCATTTTTCAATCGTGTAAGGAGCGGATAAACGGTTCCTTCTACAACAAGCAATTTAGCATTTTTTAGAGTATCAAGTATTTCTGAAGTATAAGCATCCTTTTCTTTTAAGACGGATAAGATACAGAACTCCAACACTCCTTTGCGCATCTGGGCTTTAGTGTTTTCAATGTTCATATATGTGCTTTTAAATTTTTAATTAATTGTGTTTTTTAAGTTTTATTCAGGTCTATTCCATGTAATAGCTGTGGATTTGCTCTGATTGACTATGACAAAAGATTCGTTGTCAATTTTTAAATTTTCTGGGTTTCCGAAAAAAGTAATCGAAGAAGCATCTGTAGCTTTTGCAATCTTTTCTTTGGCATTTAGCAAGGCAGATGATTTGGTACCTGCTGTTGCTGTCATCTTGTCTACATAGAAATTTTTTGCATTGCAATAAGCGCCTGTACTTGTACTAATACTTGCTTTTTTAGCTTTTCCGGTAAGACTAACCGTCGCACCACTTTTGAAATTGCCTTTAAAAATATCGGTTTCAAATTTTCCGCTAAAAAGTGAACCTGAACTTACTTTTACACTCACTTTTGAATTTGGCAGGACAGTTCCTCTAAAATAGGAACCGGATAAAATTTCGATTTCTAAATCGTCTGCGGCTACCGGCCTGTCAAAATATAGTTTTGATTTTGATGAGGCTTTAAACGAATTGACATTTTTACCGGCTACGAAAACTTTTGAACTGCCTTCACTTTGTTTTTTGTTTCTTTTTGCATGATAAATTCTTAAGGTTTTTCCATCTGTTTCAGTAATGATAGATTCAAGTCCATCTTTACTGTCTCCTTCTACTCGTATTGAATTTTCGTTACTTTCCATATAAGTTAATTCAATTCCTGATTCTACTTCTATTTTTGAAAAATCACTGATTTTTCTGTTTTCTGTTACTTGGGCAAAACCTGTCAAAGCGGCCATTGCCATTGCTGTTGTGATGATGAATTTTAACATAAATGTTCGTTTTTTGATTGATGATTGATCGATGATTGATTGATGATGATGGTAGGGTGATTAGTCCTGATATTTTATAATCTTTTCATGGCTTTGGATTATTAAACTGTTTCGCTTTCTGATTGATGATTGATTGATGATTCGTTTTCTTCTGAAATTTCTGTTTTGTTTTCTTCTTTTTTCTGTGTCTTAAGAAAATTGATGGTCAGCGGATAGTTATATAGTTCTCCGTTTGCGGCTTTTATAGAAGCATAAATTATTAAGAAGAACTCGGCAACCTTTAGCGTAAAGAAAAGAACTGCTGCTGTTATCCCTATAATTACCATTCCTGTAATATGCTCAAGATGAAAATTCTCGATTATAAAATCATCGTTATGGATAATTGCGTTTACAGGCATGTTTTTGAAAATGGTAACGATGAATATCGGAATAGCTATCAGGCATAGAATTAATGAATACAAAAGAAGACTAAGCTGAAAATTAATGGCTTGTTTTCCATGATGGTCAATATAGTCTGAATCTTTTTTACTTGCTCCCCAAATAATTATTGGAAAGATGTAATTCCCAAATGGAATAAAATACTGTGTCAATGTACTTAAGTGTACAAAGGCGCTGGTCGTTTTTTGATTTGATGATGTTTCCATGATTAAAAGTATATAATAATATCCTATGCAAATATATGGCTAAAAGACAGTATCTTGTTTTGCATAGTACTAATATTTAACAAAAAATTAACAAATTTAAAATCTTTAAAAATGACTTAAATATCTGATTTGTAGTATTTAAAGTGCTTTTTGTCTTTTATCTCTCATCTGTTCTCTCTTTTCAATTTCTTTCTTTTCCCATCTCTTTTTCTCCAAATCAATTAATATTTACTATATTTCAAAAAAATAAACAGATGGAATTTACGGCCGGAAAACTCAATAAATTTCTTTTTTTTAAGCTGCCTTCCGCTTTTTTATGCGGTGTAAGGGTAAAGAATATCGACTTGGAACATTGCATCGTTACGGTAAAGCATCGCTGGATCAACCAAAACCCTTTTAATTCAATGTATTTTGCAGTTCAGGCTATGGCAGCAGAATTGTCAACCGGAGCTTTGGTCATGTATCATATAAAGAGAAGCAACAGGAAGATATCGATGCTGGTTGCTAATAACAAAGGGAATTTTACAAAAAAGGCAACCGGAAGGATTGTTTTTACCTGTAAAGACGGACATCTGATTGAAGATGCTGTTAAACGTACAATCGAAACAGGCGAAGGGCAAACTTTCTGGATGAAATCTATCGGGATGAATGAAAAAGGTGAGCAGGTTTCTGAAATGGATTTTGAATGGAGTATAAGGGTAAAATGATACCAGACGACACTTTGCCGTTAAACCTACCTTAATTAACATTTTATTACGCCTATCCGCTCGTAAATTTGACATATAGAAAATTTTACGCTATGAAAATTTTGATTACAGGAGCGACGGGTCTGATAGGGACAGAGTTAGTTTCCCTGTTATTGCAAAACGGAATCTCAATCCATTATCTGACTACTTCAAAAAAAGAAATTAAAAACGAACCCAATTACCAGGGTTTTTACTGGAATCCACAACAAGGGATTATCGATGAAAATGCTTTATTGGGAGTAGATACCATTGTTCATTTAGCAGGAGCTTCTATTTCCATGCGATGGACTTCAAAAAACAAGCAGGAAATTATCGAAAGCCGGACTTTATCCACCAATTTACTTTACAGGATATTGAAATCGCATCCGCATCAGGTAAAGCATATCGTATCGGCATCGGCCATTGGAATTTATCCTGACAGTCTTACCGCTTTTTATACAGAAGACAACAAATCAGTCGACAATTCTTTTTTAGGACAAGTAGTCGTAAAATGGGAAGAAGCTGTCGATAATTTCAAGAGATTAAACATAAAGGTCTGCAAGATCAGGACTGGTCTTGTCCTTTCTGAAAAAGGCGGCATGCTGAAAGAACTGCTTAAACCTATAAAAGTTGGGATGGGTTCAGCTTATGGTTCGGGAAAGCAATGGCAGTCCTGGATTCATATGTATGATTTGGCGCATTTGTATCATTTTGCCATCCAACATCAATGGGAGGGTGTTTATAATGCCACAGCTCCAAATCCTGTCGACAATCACGAATTGGTAAAAAAGACAGCAGCTATTCTGGAAAAACCTTTTTTTATGCCCAATGTTCCGGAATTTCTTCTTAAGATGCTTTTGGGTGAAATGTATATATTGCTGGTTTCAAGTCAGAATGTTAGTTCGCAAAAAGCTCAGGACAATGGATTTGTATTTAAATTCAGAACACTGGACAAAGCCCTTGAAAATCTTTTGGGCTAAGAAAATAAATCAGTAATCTCCCTACAAACTTTGCGGCTCTGCGTCTTTGCGTGAAATAGTTGCTCGCAAAGACGCAGAGCCGCAAAGCAAAAAAAACTAACTTATTGGAATTAAAGTTTCCTAAAATAAAAAGAGCTCCATTTCAACAAATGGAGCTCTTTTTGGGGTGAATTAACAATTATTTCTTAGCACTAATGCTAACCTTAAGTTCGATGTCGTCATTGATAAACTTATCTCCCAGATTGTCAAATACAGATTTTGATCCGTAGTTCACATTCCAAAGCGTTCTGTTAATTGTAAACGGATCGCTGACAAGTGTTACCGTATCTCCGTTAACAGTTACTGTAGCAGGAAATTTTACATTTTTTGTAATGCCTTTCATAGTCAAGTTACCTTCTACAGCTGTTTTTCCGTTTTCAGTCACGGCTTTTGTAATTTCAAAAGTAGCCTGCGGATATTTTTTTACGTTGAAAAAGTGATCGTAATCTGCTTCAGTACCACCTGTTCCTTTTAAGTGGCCTTCCAAATCTTCTTTCCCGTCACCGGCTTTCAAGTCGGTTACAGTAATTGTATTCATATCAATAGTGAATTTACCGCTATCCAATACGTTGTCTTTGATAGAAACTGTTCCATCAGTAAGGTTGATTGTTCCGGTATGTTTTCCTGTTGGTTTAGAACCTGTCCAGTCAATTTTGGAGTTTGTGTTGTCTACCTTATAAGATACGGCTTCACCAGATGCTTCTTTTACAGCGCCTGCTTCAGTAGTTTCAGCTTCTGCAGCCTTGTCATTTTTACAGGAAACTGTCAGGGTTAATGCAGATAAAATTAATAGAGATGCGATACGATTCTTCATAAATTTATTTTTTTAGCATAGCAAACATATCAAATCCAAGCTAGAAATCTCTTAAAATTATATTAAAATCAAAAAGCTTTTCGCGTTTGCAGTCCAAATTTCGATGAAAAAAAGCGTGACAATTTGACATTTTAAAACAATTGGCAGTACTTTTGCAATCCCTTGAAAAGCAGAAAATGAAATTTAAGAATATATTTAAAAGTAAAAATACTATGAATGCTGAAAATCAAGACAAAGAGCAGGAAATCGATGACGCAACTTTAGAAGCCAACGCAAATGGAGAACAGTTAATTGTGGAAGAATTAAGCGTAGAAGAGCAACTGACCCAAGATTTGGCAGCCGAAAAAGATAAGTTTATCCGTCTTTTTGCAGAATTCGAAAACTACAAAAGAAGAACTGCTAAAGAGCGAATCGATTTATTCAAAACAGCTAACCAGGAAGTTCTTCTGGCATTATTGCCTGTTTTGGATGATTTTGACAGGGCTAAAATTGAAATTTCAAAATCCGGAGACGAAAGTCTTTTAAAAGGTGTTGAATTAATCCATGAAAAGTTAAAAACAACTTTAGCTTCTAAAGGCCTTGAAGAAGTTGAAGTAAAAGCAGGAGATTCTTTTGATGCTGATTTTGCAGAAGCAATTACGCAAATTCCGGCACCTTCAAATGATCTGAAAGGAAAAATTGTAGATGTTGTAGAAAAAGGATATAAATTGGGCGACAAAATTATCCGTTTCCCTAAAGTGGTAATCGGACAATAATGACTCGTTATACTGCCGGGCGACCTGCAGTATTTCAATGCTAAAAATGAAAAAATGAAACAAGATTTTTACGAAATATTAGGAATTTCGAAATCTGCAGACGCTGCTGCAATCAAAAAGGCATACCGAAAGAAAGCAATTGAATTTCACCCTGATAAAAATCCGGGAAATAAAGAGGCGGAAGAAAATTTCAAAAAAGCGGCAGAAGCATATGAAGTTTTGAGCGATCCTCAAAAGAAAGCAAAATACGATCAGTTTGGTCACCAGGCTTTTGATGGTGCGGGTGGTTTTGGCGGAGGAAGTATGAATATGGATGATATTTTCAGCCAATTCGGAGATATCTTCGGAAGTGCTTTTGGAGCCGGATTTGGTGGCTTTGGAGGTGGAAATTCAGGTCCGCGCAGAGTGAAAGGAAGCAATTTGAGAATCAAAGTAAAAATGACTTTGGAAGAGGTTGCCAATGGTGTTGAGAAAAAAGTAAAAGTCAAAAGAAAAGTACAGGCTAAAGGCGTGCATTATAAAACTTGCCCTACATGTAATGGTCAAGGACAGGTGATGAGAGTTACCAATACAATTTTAGGAAGAATGCAGTCGGCAACAACCTGTCATACTTGCGGTGGTTCAGGGCAAGTGCTTGAAAGCAAACCGAAAGATGCAGATGCACAAGGAATGATTATGGTAGACGAAACGGTTTCTATCAAAATTCCAGCTGGTGTTGTAGACGGAATGCAATTAAAAGTTTCAAACAAAGGTAACGATGCTCCGGGAAGCAACAGCATTCCGGGAGACCTGATTGTTGCTATCGAAGAAGTTGAACACGAATTTTTAAAGCGTGAAGGCGAAAACCTGCATCTCGACTTGTATATAAGTTTCCCCGAAGCTGTTTTGGGTGTCACAAGAGACATCGATGCGGTAAACGGAAAAGTAAGAATCAAGCTGGAAGAAGGCATTCAGTCAGGTAAAATCCTTCGACTGAAAGGTAAAGGAATTCCAAGCATCAACGGTTATGGAAATGGTGATCTGCTAGTGCATGTAAATGTTTGGACACCTAAAAACCTGAACAAAGAACAAAAACAATTTTTTGAAAAATCAATTACAGAAGACAATTTCATCCCAAAACCAGAGAAGAGCGAAAAATCTTTTTTTGAAAAAGTTAAGGATATGTTTTCGTAGTAATTCAAATTTTTTTATATTTGGAGATTACTAGGCAACTAGTAATTTTCTTTTTCATAGCAATTTTTCCCATCCTTGTGCAAATAGGGGTGGGTTTTTTTTGAAATTCGCATAAATTTTGCTTTCAA
The DNA here is from genome assembly GCF_041262125.1 of Flavobacterium sp. 28YEA47A. NCBI lineage: Bacteria > Pseudomonadati > Bacteroidota > Flavobacteriia > Flavobacteriales > Flavobacteriaceae > Flavobacterium > Flavobacterium sp. 28YEA47A. The sequence goes on along the minus strand of NZ_JBGCCI010000003.1, from coordinate 76,486 downwards.
ATTCCTTATTTTTACACAGTCGGGGCTTAAGGGCCTCATTGAAGAAATAAATCCAAAAAACATAATGAGCAACATACTTGAAGTTAAAAATGTAGTCAAGCAATATGGCAATTATACAGCCTTAAACAATGTTTCGCTACAGGTTCCTAAAGGAAGTATATATGGACTTCTTGGGCCTAATGGCGCTGGGAAAACCTCGCTAATCCGAATAATCAATCAAATAACAATGCCTGATAGCGGTTCCGTTCTTTTGGATGGAGAGCAATTAAAACCGGAACACGTCCAGCACATTGGATATATGCCGGAAGAAAGAGGCTTGTACAAAACGATGAAAGTTGGCGAGCAGGCACTTTATCTTGCACAGTTGAAAGGACTTTCAAAATCGGAAGCGAAGAAACAACTGGATTATTGGTTTGACAGACTTGAAATTCAGGGCTGGTGGAATAAAAAAATTCAGGAACTGTCAAAAGGTATGGCGCAAAAGATTCAATTTGTCGTAACCGTTTTGCACAAACCAAAACTTTTGATTTTTGATGAACCGTTCAGCGGATTCGATCCTGTGAATGCCAATCTGATAAAAGATGAAATCCTGGAACTGAAAAAGCAAGGAGCTACAATTATTTTTTCTACTCACAGAATGGAAAGCGTGGAAGAACTTTGTGATGATATTGCTTTGATCCACAAATCCAATAAGCTAATTGAAGGAAAATTAAATGATGTCAAGAAAGAATACAGAACGAACAGTTTCGAAGTAGGAATCATGACCTCGAATGTAGAAGGATTGATGTATCAGCTGACTCAGAAATTTACTGTTGGGCAAACCAACTTCAAGACACTTAACGACGATTTGAAACTGGAAGTACAGATTGGAGATTCTTCTCCAAATGAATTGCTGAATATCCTGACGCAAATGGGACAGGTAACGCATTTCGTGGAAAAGATTCCAAGCGTTAATGATATTTTTATTAAGACAGTAAGCGGTAAATAGTTGCAGATTGAAAGCATACAAACATGCCAGAAATCATTAAATCACAAATCGAAAATCTAAAATGAGTATATTATCACTAATCATAAAAAGAGAATTCGTTGCAAAAGTCCGCAACAAATCATTTATCGTCATGACTTTCCTGAGCCCGTTGCTTATGGTAGGTCTTGTAGCATTTGTAGCCTATCTCAGTACGATGAAATCAGATGTCAAGGAAATTGCAATCCATGATGAAACCAATCTTTTTGTTAAAGAATTCAAGAATTCTGACGAATACCATTATCTCGATCGCTCAAAAATCGATTTAAAAGTGTTGAAAGATAGTATCGTTGCAGAAAAATACGAAGCCGTATTATACATTCCAAAAATGGAAGACAATAAGGAACTGGCTAAAAAAATACAATACATTTCCAATGACAGCCCGAGCCTTTCGTATATAGCCGACCTGGAAAGCATAATTGCCCAAAAACTCACAAAATCAAATTTTGAAAAAGCCAATCTGGATACGCTTGCCATCAAGAATGCTGAAGCACAAGTAGATATCAGTCTGGCAAAAGCATCGGGAGAAGAAACGGTAAAAGGACTGAATGAAATTAAGATTTTTATAGGTGCTGCATTTGGCTACCTGATTATGATGTTTATCATTATTTACGGTAATATGGTGATGCGAAGCGTTATTGAAGAAAAAACCAACCGTATTATTGAAATTATTATTTCATCGGTAAAGCCGTTTCAGCTAATGATGGGTAAGATCATAGGGACTTCTTTAGCGGGCGTATTGCAGTTTGTTATCTGGGCATTGCTTGGAGGAATTCTTTTGTTTGTTGCTTCCGCATTTTTGGGAATCAACATCGGAGCTTCACCATCAATGTCTCCGGAAATGATGGCGTCAGCTAACGAAGGTATGGCTGCCAATATGCAGCTATATGCCAATGAATTTAGAAACCTGCCAATTGCAACATTGCTGGTTTCCTTTATCATTTATTTTGTTGGAGGCTACTTTTTATACAGTTCTATTTATGCGGCAATTGGTGCAGCGGTTGATAATGAAACCGATTCGCAGCAGTTTCTTTTGCCAATTATATTGCCATTGATGCTAGGTGTTTATGTAGGATTCTTTAGCGTGCTGAACGATCCGCACGGAACAGTAGCAACCGTATTTTCATTTATTCCGCTTACCTCGCCAATCGTAATGCTGATGCGAATTCCTTTTGGTGTGCCGTGGTGGCAAATAGTAGTTTCTTTGGTATTGCTGTTTGGAACTTTCTTTTTGGTGGTATGGTTTGCTTCAAAAATTTACAGAATCGGTATATTGATGTATGGCAAAAAACCAACCTGGAAAGAGTTATACAAATGGCTTAAATATTAGATAAACGCAAAGTAAAAAATAAAATATGCCCAAAATATTAGTTATAGAAGACGAGGCTGCAATCAGAAGAGTATTGACAAAAATTCTTTCAGAAGAAAATGACTCGTATGTTGTTGAAGAAGCCGAAGATGGCCAGCAAGGTCTTGATAAGATTAAAAATGACGATTACGATTTAGTGCTTTGCGATATCAAAATGCCTAAAATGGATGGCGTTGAAGTACTTGAAGCCGTTAAAAAAATCAAGCCGGAAATCCCGATGGTTATGATTTCAGGACATGGCGACTTGGAAACGGCTATCAATACAATGCGTCTCGGAGCTTTCGACTATATTTCAAAACCACCGGATTTGAACAGGCTTCTGAATACCGTTCGCAATGCGTTGGATAGAAAAAAACTTGTGGTTGAAAATAAAATACTGAAGAAAAAGGTCAGCAAAAATTATGAAATGATAGGTGATAGCGAAGCCATCAACCATATCAAACAGATTATTGAAAAAGTTGCCCAGACTGATGCAAGAGTTCTGATTACGGGGCCTAATGGAACCGGAAAAGAACTGGTCGCGCACCAGCTTCACGAAAGAAGCGAGCGTTCTGCGGCACCTTTGATAGAAGTAAATTGTGCTGCAATTCCTTCTGAATTGATTGAAAGCGAATTATTCGGTCATGTCAAAGGAGCTTTTACTTCTGCTGTAAAAGACAGGGCTGGGAAGTTTGAAGCGGCTGATAAAGGAACCATTTTTCTTGATGAAATTGGTGATATGAGCCTTTCTGCCCAAGCCAAAGTATTGCGTGCTTTGCAGGAAAACATCATAACAAGAGTAGGTGCTGATAAAGATATCAAAGTAGATGTTAGGGTAGTTGCCGCTACTAACAAAGACTTGAAAAAAGAAATCGAAGAAGGCCGTTTCCGAGAGGATTTATATCACAGATTGGCAGTTATTTTGATTAAAGTTCCGGCGTTAAACGACAGACGTGATGACATCCCTTTACTGATACGTCACTTTACCGAAAAAATTGCCACTGAGCAAGGAAATGTACCAAAACAGTTTTCTGATGAAGCGATTGCTCTTTTGAAAGAATACGATTGGACAGGAAACATACGAGAATTAAGAAACGTGGTTGAGCGCTTAATCATCCTGGGAGGAAACGAAATTTCCGAAACTGATGTAAAGCTTTTTGCCAGCAAATAAAAGGCTTCCCTGAAAAACAGCTCAGGGAGTTATACGATTAAAATGAAACTGAAAAAAATAAACGAAAACCTTCAACGAGCTTTGGTCGAAAACGGCCTTGTTGAAGCCAACGAAATGCAACAGGAGACTTTTTCAACCATAAAAAGTGGTGCAGATTGCGTAATCATTGCCCCGGCAAAATCTGGGAAAACCACAACATTGGTGCTTAACGTGATCCAAAGGCTTGAAAAAGCATTTGAAGAATCGCCAAGAGCCCTGATTGTTGTTGAGAGCAAAGAGAAAATGATAGAAATGAAGCAGCTTTTCGAAAAGTTTGGAAACTATACAGATCTTAGAGTGTATGGCGTTCACGATAAAGGCGATATAGATTTCGATAAAAACCATATTTCTCTGGGAATCGATGTTTTGATTGGAACACCAAACCGATTGAGTGATATGTTTTCATCGGCAGGATTTGATGTTAACCGTTTGAAAATGTTTATCATTGAAGATACTGACGATCTGCTGCGATTGCGTTTTGATACCAAACTGGCAAGAATTTCGGAATCGATGGGTAAGACACAAAGGATTTTCTTTTCTGAAAATATCACGGAAAGAGTGGAATTCTTTGCAGACAGAATTATGGTTGAGCCTCTGTTTTTTGAGATGGATGACATAGAGGAAGAAGAAACAGAATAAATAACTAAAAAAAATAAAGAAATGGGACTAATGAAAGTATTCTCGGGTAGTGAGGTTATGGCAATAGCTTTAAAAACAAAATTAGAAGAAGCAGGGATTGAGACGCTTATGAGAAATAACAACCAGTCTGCAATTGTCTTAGGAACTGGCGGCAGTATTGCTGTTGAAATTTTTATCGATGAATCGAAATATGGAAAAGCCGATCCGATAATTACAGATTTCAAAATGAATCTTTAAAAAAATGGGCCTATGAGAACTTCTTTCGAAACCGAAAGATTATTGTTGCGTGAGCTGCAGCCTTCTGATGATACAGGTATGTTTGAATTGGATTCTAATCCGGCTGTACATACGTATCTTGGAAAGAATCCGGTTACTGATATTGAGCAAGTTCGTGAAGCCATTACAAATATCCGACAGCAATATCTTGAAAATGGGATAGGTCGCTGGGCAGTAATTTTAAAAGAGACAGGCGAATTTATTGGTTGGTCTGGATTAAAAAAAAATAAGAATGTGAACGGACATGATACCTATTACGATTTAGGTTACCGTTTTATAGAAAAACATTGGGGAAAAGGATATGCCTATGAAACAGCAAAGGCTTTTGTTGATTTTGGCTTTAACGAAATGAAGCTGGAAAAAATCAATGCTTATGCTGATTTTGACAATTTCGCCTCCCGAAAAGTTCTTGAAAAAGCAGGAATGCATTTTGTGAATTTCTTTGATGATGAAGGCATTCAACAAGCCTGGTATGAAATAAAAAACCCGAATAGCTAACTATTCGGGTTCTTCCATTTTTTCAATGATGGCTTTTTCGGTTTCCGTAACGGGAACTTTCGGGGCACTGTCGTCTTCACCTAGAACATAGCCCCACGGTTTTAGTCCGTCAATCCGGTCAAAAATTACTTTAAAAATAGCAATAATAGGAATAGATAAAAACATTCCTTTAATACCCCAGATTAATTCTCCTAAAACCAATCCAAGTAGCGCAGTAAGCGTATTTATCTTTACTTTAGAACCTACAATCTTAGGCATGACATAATTACTGTCAATCAAATGAATCAGAAAGACGCTGAAAATAACCAGCAGTACCGACGTAGAATTCATTGTTGTAAAAGTCAACAAGACAGTAAGGATGAGCGAAGTCAATATACCGATATACGGAATAATATTAAAAATTCCTGTAATTAGCCCCAGTAAGAAAGCATATTTTATTCCTATAATTTCGAAAGTGGTGCAGGCTAGTACTGATACAATAAGCATTTGGAGAAAAAGCCCGACTATATATTTCTTGACAATATATTGTATGTTGAAAACCACATCATATACAATAGAAGAATGTTCTTCTCTGAATAGCGAAACTAAAAAATTAAGTAGCAGTCTGCGGTGAAGCAATATAAAAAAGGTATATAAAAATATAAATACCAGAAAAAGCATAACCGACGAAACCGATAACAAAGTCTGGCCTAATATAGAAGTTCCTTTACTTAAAGCCTCAGTGGTAGCTGAATTGATATAACTGATCTGTTCGTGATTGTCAATATTAAAAGTGTTTGAAACCCAATCCTGTAAGGTTGTTGAAGTAGCCAATAATTGCTCTTTAAAGGCGGGCAGGTCATTAGTCAGGTCGCTCAATTGGTTCAAAAGCAGATAGGCTATAGACGTAATGGTAAGAACTAAAGCCAACAATACGGTAGCCGATGATAACGAACGCGGAAACTTCCAACGCTTTTCTAAAAAATTAGCAAACGGAAGCAGCAATAATGAAAACAGAAAGGCAAAAATTAGCGGTGCCAGCAGCGTTTCTCCTATAATAGCAAGATAGAACACGCAGATAATGGAAACCAGAACATGGGCTAGTCGCGTATAAAAAGGTGTAATTTTAGACATTAGTAAAATCTTTACCATAAATATAAGTCAATTAATTTTGAATTCTCTACTAGGATTAGCAGTTTTTTCAGATTGCCTAATTCCTTAATTGCGTTATCTTTGCACCTTCAAAAATTAGGGAAGCCCAATTTTACAATCAATTTCATAGCAAATCAGATGATTACAGTAAACGATATTTCAGTACAGTTTGGAGGAACCACGCTTTTTAGTGATGTCACTTTTTCCATAAATGAAAACGACAAGATAGCCCTTATGGGTAAAAATGGAGCCGGAAAATCGACGCTTCTAAAAATAATAGCAGGTCAAAACAAACCGTCTGGTGGGAATATTTCTGCTCCAAAAGAAGCTGTAATCGCCTATTTACCACAGCATTTATTGACGAAAGATGGATCTACGGTAATGGAAGAAGCCTCAAAAGCATTCAGTGAAATTTTCAAAATGAAGGCTGAGATTGATGAACTGAACGAACAATTGACTGTCCGTACAGATTATGAATCTGACGACTATATGAAATTGATTGAAAGAGTTTCTGACCTGAGCGAGAAGTTTTATGCGATTGAAGAAGTAAATTATGAAGCAGAAGTCGAGAAAATCTTGATGGGATTAGGTTTCGTAAGAGAAGATTTTTCACGCCAAACTTCTGAGTTTTCCGGAGGTTGGAGAATGCGTATCGAATTGGCAAAAATCCTTTTGCAGAAACCCGACCTGATTCTTTTGGATGAGCCTACTAACCACATGGATATCGAATCTATTCAATGGTTGGAGGATTTCTTGATTAATTCGGCTAAAGCTGTTGTCGTTATTTCTCACGATAGGGCTTTTGTCGACAACATCACGAACCGTACGATTGAGGTAACAATGGGTAGGATTTACGACTACAAAGCCAAATATTCGCACTATCTGGAATTAAGAAAAGACAGAAGAATACACCAGCAAAAAGCCTATGACGAGCAGCAAAAAATGATTGCTGACAACCAGGCTTTTATAGATCGTTTTAGAGGAACTTTTTCTAAAACGGACGCCGTACAATCACGTGTTAAAATGCTTGAAAAATTGGTTATTGTACAGGTTGATGAGGTGGATACATCTGCATTAAAACTGAAATTTCCACCAGCAGCCCGTTCCGGAAATTATCCTGTGGTTGTAAAAGATTTATCCAAATCTTATGGCGACCACGTAGTTTTCAAAGATGCTAATATCGTAATTGAAAGAGGACAGAAGGTAGCTTTCGTTGGAAAAAACGGAGAAGGAAAATCGACGATGATTAAGGCTATCATGAAAGAAATTGGAATTGATAGTGGTTCTGTAGAAATAGGTCACAATGCACAAATTGGTTATTTTGCCCAAAATCAGGCTTCTTTATTAGATGAAAATGCTACGATTTTTGAGACTATCGATAATATCGCAGTTGGAGAAGTTAGAACACAAATTAAAAATATCCTGGGAGCATTTATGTTTCACGGAGATGATACTACTAAAAAGGTAAAGGTGCTTTCTGGCGGTGAAAAAACACGTCTGGCAATGATTAAATTGTTGCTTGAGCCTGTAAATTTGCTGATTCTGGATGAGCCTTCAAACCACCTTGATATGAAAACAAAAGACATCATCAAAGACGCACTTCGTGATTTTGATGGAACCTTGATTTTAGTTTCCCACGACCGTGATTTCTTGGATGGTTTGGCGACAAAAGTTTTCGAATTCGGAAACAAGCGTGTAAAAGAGCACTTTGAAGACATCAAAGGTTTCTTGGAACATAAAAAAATGGACAGCCTGCGCGAGATCGAGAAATAATTTCTGATTGATGTAATTTAATGATTAAATTGCTTACAAAATCAGAAATATATGATTCCTGACGAAATAAATCGTTTAAGAAATTCAAGGATAGAATTGCAAGGTGTTGCTGACTTCTTGCCTTATCCATTTATTATTGCTGAGGTTATAGATAATCAACATCTCAATACCTACTTAAACGAAAAATTTCTGGAAGAAATTGGATACACGCTTGATGAGATTCCAACTATTGAAGCATGGTATTCTAAAGCCTATCCAAATGACGATTATAGAGATAAAGTCATTTCTACATGGGATCAGGAAGAAATCTTGTCCCAGCAGGAAGGCAAAGTTTTTGTCAAAAGCAAATCACACGTAACCTGCAAAAATGGGTCGATCAGATGGTATGAAGTGAAGGCTTGCGTTATCAATAAGATCCATGTGGTTGCCTTTATTGACTTGGATAAGGAAATCCATTTTCAGGAAGAATTAAAAAACATCAACAAGAATAACGACCGGATGCTGTCTATTTTAGGACACGATTTGAGAAGTCCGGTTGCCAATCTGATGTCGATATCGTCTATGGCGGCAAACACTGAAATTTCGACTGATGAGTTTGCATCCCTGATCAAAATGATTAATGAGCAGTCCAAACAAGTATTGGAATTGTTAGACAATACACTCAATTGGGCGAAGCTGAATTTCAATACGATAAAATTGAACCTTGTTGAAATTGACTTTCGGGTAGTGATAGCAAATATTCTGGAAATCTATAAATCATCTTATGAAGGCAAGAATATCAGCATTACTATTGCTGTTGATGACCTTAAAATAAGTTCGGATATTGAAATCGTAACCATAATTATTAGAAACCTCATTTCGAATGCCATTAAGTTTACGCCTCAGAATGGTACTATTGCTATCGAATCTTTTGGTAATAATTTAAGTGTCAGGGACAATGGAATAGGAAAGTCTGAAGCGATGATTAATGATATACTGCAAAACAGTAATTCATCGCGAAGAGGAACAAACAACGAACAAGGAACAGGAGTTGGCTTGCAGTTGGTTGTGAATTTGGCCGAAAAAATAAACTGCGAATTAGCTATTCTAAGTGAAGAATCAAAAGGCACGGAAATACGCCTGAAATTTCAATAAATAAAAAAAACCGATAGTCTTAGGCTATCGGTTTTTGATTTTTGCTACTTTATACCAAAAGCATTGGTGTTTAATTCTTTCTTCCAATCGTCTCCAAATTTACCGGATAAATAGGCAAATACGTGATGGTTGTACATTCTATAATAGTCAAAATCTTTTGTTGCTACACAACCGGAATCATGATAATTGACTCCATATTTTTTTTGGAATACTAGATCTTCGTTTTTGATTACGGAAACAATTCCTCCCCGAAGATAAATAGTGATTTTATTGCCTTTAAGGTCATTTTCAAAGTTTGTTTTGGCAGACATGGCAAGATATTTAGTGCATCCAACTTCATTTTGAGTTTGGCCAAATGCAAATGATGAAATCAATAGTACGATTATATAAATATACTTTTTCATGTTTCTTTATTTTGCACTTTCTACTAATCGGATAAACTCTGCTTTATAGCCATCTTCATCATGAGATAAACCTTCTTTTGCTAGTTTCTTGATGTCTTTTGAAGATTTGTTCGGGATTAGCTTTGAATCTCTCAGTTTTAATCCAAACCATGCAACTGCGGCAGAAAATTTAAAATCATCAGAAGTGCTGTTCAATGGAATTGACCTGTTCTCAACAACATTTACCAGTTCGATACTTTTATCACCATCTGGTTTTTTATATCGAAATTTTATAGTAGCCAATTCATCATTATAAACAGTTCCGTTTTCTTCCGTTTTTGTATACTTCAACTCCGGCATTTTATTAGAAAATTCACTTTCAACTCCGGTAGGAATAACTTCATATAAGGCCGTAACGGTGTGTCCGCTTCCTAATTCGCCGGCATCAACTGTATCATTAGTGAAATCTTCGGCTTTTAACTTTCTGCTTTCATAACCAATCAGGCGATACGATTGAACGTGTTTTGGATTGAATTCGATCTGGATTTTTACATCTTTTGCAATAGCGAACAGAGTGCCTTTGAATTCCTTTCCTAAAAAGCGGTTAGCTTCCTGTATATTGTCGATATAGGCATAGTTGCCATTTCCTTTATTGGCTAGAATCTGCATTTTGCTATCCTTATAATTCCCCATGCCATAACCCAGACAGGTCAGGAAAACACCCGATTTTCTTTTTTCTTCTATAAGGGTTTCCATGTCTGCATTAGATGATTTCCCTACATTAAAGTCGCCATCGGTTGCCAAAAGAACCCGATTATTTCCATTTTTGATAAAATTTTCCTGAGCGATCTTATACGCCAGTTCAATTCCTTCGCCGCCTGCGGTGCTTCCTCCCGCACTTAATTTTTCTATGGCATCAAGAATAGCTTTTTTATCGTTTCCAGAAGTAGGAGGCAAGACCATTCCGGCAGCTCCGGCATATACTACAATAGAAACCTTATCTTCTTTTCTGAGTTCCTCAATCAGAATTTTCATTGACTGTTTTAGCAATGGCAATTTGTTGTCCTCGTCCATTGAACCTGAAACATCAATCAAAAAGACCAGATTGGAAGCCGGCAGTTTTTCTGTCGGGATAATTTTTCCCTGCAATCCGATTTTCAATAATTTATGTTTTGGATTCCATGGGGCATCGCTGTATTCTGTTTGTATAGAAAACGGATTATCTCCCTTTGGCTGCGGATAGTTGTATTTGAAGAAATTAACCATTTCTTCTACACGAACTGCATCCTTTGGTACTTCCTGGCCGTTATTTATAAATCGGCGTATGTTGGTATATGAAGCATTATCCACATCAATCGAAAAAGTAGAAAGCGGATTATTTTTAGGACTTTCAAACGGATTTTCTACAAACGGATTATAGTCTTCTGTATGTTCATTTATTTTATAAACTTCGGTGTTTTTCTTTTGCTTTAATTCCCTGAATCTTTTTCTCAACTCTCTTTTAGAAAGTTTAGTTTTAACTACAATTACTCCATTAGCACCACTGCTGCCATAAATTGCTGTTGCCGAAGCATCTTTTAAAACAGTAATTTCTTTGATTTCGTTCTGATTGATACTTTTGAAACCTTCTTCATCCACGGGCATGCCATCAACAATATACAACGGCTCATTAGTACCATTGACTGCTCCAACACATCTAAGAACAATAGTTGAGTTTTCGCCAGGCTGCCCACTTCCTGTAGCTATATTCAAACCTGTAGTTGCTCCTTGTAACGATTGATAGATAGCATTGTTATTAGTATCACCATTTCTAGAAGTCCTGTTATCTGAAGTGTTAGCCACATATCCATCATTAGAAGAATTTGGTGAAGCCAATGCCGCTTCTTTTTTCGATTTGCGTTTTGATTTAAGAGCCTTTTCATCAGCTACAGATACTGAAGCTGATTCTCTCTGTCTTTTTCTATATGTATATCCAGTTACTATTACCTCATTGAGCGTTCCGGATTCTTCTGATAAGGCAATATCCAGTTTGGAATTGTCTTTAACGGGTGCAACTTTTGATTGATAACCTATATAAGAAAAAGCTAGCTGTTCGTTTGGATTAACCGCTATGCTATATTTTCCGTCAAAATCAGTCTGCGTGCCACGGGTTGTTCCTTTGACAACTACATTCACGCCTGGCAATGGCAATTGTTGATTATCGACAACAATTCCGGTAATAATTTTTCCTTTTGTAACCGGATCAATTTTGGTTTCGGTAACAGTAATTTGAGCTTCTTTAAGTATTTCTTCTTTTGGTTGGGCTTGGGCTATTTCGGCAGTCTTTGCTGAAATTTTACTTAGGGCTTCTTCTCTAAACTTGTTCTCACCAGGGTCCTCACTAATCGCCACAGCATCATCTGTTTTTATACTGACAGCCTTACTTTTGATAATTTTAGATGTTGTAGTCTCTGTCTTTTCAGGTTTTGTAGTAACATCAGAATTATCAACAATGACTTCTTTTTCAGAATTGGAAATTGTATTTTCTTTTTCCTGGGTTACTATAGGATTTTTTGGCGTATCGATTGTGTTTTCGTCTGTTTTTAGAAATTGGTATCCTAAAGAAAAGAACAAAAGAAGTGAAGCAGCAATCCCAATTTTTTTCCAGAGCGCTATTGTTCTTTTATCGTCTTTTTTATCCAGCTTTTCTTCAACACGAGCCCAGACTTTTTCCATAGCAGGAAAGTCTTTCGTTTCAGCCTTTTTGGAGGCGTCTTTGAATTGTTCGAATATTTTATCTTGATTTTCCATCACTATTTTGCTTTTTGATAATAAAGGTTATTGACCAGTTCTTTTAGTTTGGTCTTCGAGACATTCAGTTGTGATTTAGACGTTCCTTCTGAAATATCAAGCATCTTGGCAATCTCTTTATGAGAATAGCCCTCAATGGCAAAAAGGTTAAAAATGGTTCGGCATCCTTCGGGAATAAAATTCAGCAGGTTGAGCAGATCTTCTTCCTCTAGATCGGTCGCGTGATTTGTAATCGGCTGTGAAATGATTTTCACGTCGTCAAGATACATGTTGAAGTTGATGTTTTTCTTGAGCGACAGTAAGCATTGATTGACCGCAATCTTTCTGGCCCAGGCTTCAAAAGCCCGAACTTCCTTCAATTGATCGATTTTCGTAAAAATAGTGTAGAAAGCATCGGCCAACGCTTCTTCTATTTCTTCCTCTTTCTTTAGGTACCGCTTGCAAGTCCGGTACAGCTTAGGAGCCAAAAGCTCATACACCTGACGCTGTGCGTCCCGTTGCATTTTTTTGCAGGCTGTAATTAGTTTTTCGTCTATCACAATAAATGTCTTTCCTGTATAGAGAGAGAAAATGATAAAAAGGTTGGGATGAAGGGAAAAAAATTAAGATTTTAGATTTTTGATTTCGGATTTCAGTTTGGGCATAAATCAAAAATCTTACATCATAAATTTAGGTTTCAGCTAGGTATAAATCAAAAATCCCAAATCAAAAATCCAAAATCTCAAATCATTTATCAAGTGTGAGTTTATATATGTCCGATTTCAAGTCGTCGTTGTCTTTGTCTTCGCAAAGCAAAAATTCGATTGTCTTTTCGTTTTCCTTGTAAACCGTAAGTCCTTCAAATTTATGCGTATCGGTTATCTTTTGGGTAAAATCAATTTTCATTTTTTCGATGTCCAGTCTGCCGATAAACGTTCCAAGAACCGCTCCGTCATCATAGGTTGATTTGGTGTTTTCGACAGTCGCTAAAAAGTAAATTTTTCCATCAATGCGAACGGCATCTGTAAAAGAACTCTGGATTCCTTTTATTTTGGGCAGCTTATAGGAATTATACAAAACAGAAAAATCATCGGTCAGGTTATTTCCGCCAATGGTAAAAATTCCGTTTTTGCCAGAAGCGCCATTGCCTCGGTTAAAAAGAAACCAGTTTTCACCGTTATAAACAGCTCCTTCAATATTGAAATCTTCCGATTTTATATTTCCAAAACTTTGCATAACCAGATAAAGATCGGTCACATCTGTTTCTTTGATTATTTCTTTTTTATCCGCGTCAAAATGCACCATTTTGTTTCGGTTTTCTGTAGAGCCGGAACCAAAAATATAGCAGTCTTCTCCAAAGTCGGCAATGGCTTCGAAATCGGGTTTTTGGGCTTTTGGAATATTTTCTGTTGGGACGCCAGCTGCTGTTTCTATTATTTTATGGGATTCCAGTTTTTTGCTGTTAATATGGTATTCATAAAGTACGCTGCTATTGTCGGAAATTATAAAGAGAGAATTGTCTCTGAAAACCAATCCGGAAGCAGAACCGATTCCGATAATCTGAAATAATAATTCAAGCTGAAATTTTTGCATGGTATGTGTTTCTTTGTAGAAGTATTTAGAAATAAATTTACAGTTAGAACGCGAATTCTTAGGATAAATATATACATTTATGTAAAATAATATCCTATGAAAACGATAAATACCGACGATTTCAAAATTACAGGGCCAATAAAACTATCCGACCTGCCTACATTGATAGACCTAAAAGCTAAAAAAGACGAAGTAAAGGACGCTTTGAATGAAACGCGTGAGGCATTAAGCGATTTGCAGGATAAGATGTATGCCCATAACCGTTATAGTGTCTTGATTTGCCTTCAAGGAATGGATACTTCCGGTAAGGACAGCCTTATCCGTGAAGTTTTTAGGGAATTTAACCCAAGAGGAGTAGTGGTGCATAGTTTTAAAACACCTACTTCAACTGAATTGGAGCATGATTATTTGTGGAGGCATTATATTGCCTTGCCCGAAAAAGGAAAATTTGCGGTGTTTAACAGGACACATTATGAAAATGTTTTGGTTACGCGAGTTCATCCGGAATATATTTTAAATGAAAATCTGCCCGGAATAGAGAAGGTTGAAGATATTCCGAAGGATTTTTGGAAAAAGCGAATGAAGCAAATCGCCAATTTTGAAAGTCATATTGCTGAAAACGGAACTATTGTGTTGAAGTTTTTCCTGCATTTGAGCAAAGAAGAACAGAGACAACGCCTTTTAAGACGACTTGAAAAAGAAAAGCATAATTGGAAATTTTCGCCCGGTGACTTAAAAGAAAGAGGTTTCTGGCACGATTATCATCACTATTATGAAGAAGCTATTAATGCAACTTCTCAGGAAAAAGCACCCTGGTATGTAATACCTGCAGATGACAAGGATGCTTGCCGTTTACTTTTGGCAAAAGCAATTTGGGATGTGCTGTCAAAACACAAAGACATAAAATATCCTGAACTGGACGATAAAATCAAAGACAATATGTCGTTTTATAAAAACGAATTGAATAATGAGAAATAAAGAAAAAGCCTTGGGTTTTCCAAGGCTTTTTTTAGTATAAGAATTAAAGTCTAAATCCGTACGCCAGACGTAAAGCCAGCTGTCCGACTCCTTCTCCATTTTCTCTTGGAAAATCATTGTAATATTCATAACGAATACTGGCATCGAAATATTTGTTAGCGTAACCAATTCCTGGTGCTAACAGCAAGCTGGTTGTATTGTAATCGTTAGTTACAGGAATGGCGGCTCCTAGCTCACCAAGCACATAAAAACGATTTTCCCATACAAAAGCTTTGAAACCGGCTTTGGCAGGAATGAATCCTAAATCAGGAATGCCGTCTCCAATAAACAAATTGGTAAATCCGGTAGTAAACGTAATCGAATACCGTTGATTCAGGTCATACTGAATTCTGGCATCGGCACCTAATGAGAAATCATAAGGATTATCAAAAATTAAACCTCCATTAATTCCAAATCCTAAACGAAACCCTTGGTCATAATTTTCGGTAGCGCCAATTGCAGAAGTGGTTCCCTGGGCTGACATAGTGGCTGTCGTTAGAACCGTAAAGCAAAGTAAAAATAAGCCGGTGATTGATTTCAAATTTTTCATAGATCAGGTTTTTAAAAGTTATTACTATAAATTTAACAATAATAACGCCACTCCTCCAAATGTTAATTTTTAAAGTATTGTTAAAAGGTCAATAAGTTGATAAGGCTTTGATTGCAAGTGAATTGTTGTATTTGTGAAGTTTTGTGCAAAAAATTTAAATATTTTTAAAAGTGTGGAATTCATGGATATGGTGCTATCTTTGCCACACAATTTTCTACACAATCGTGAACTTACATCAATACACCAAAGAATTTTCATACAACCTGAAATTAGCCTATCCTATTATTCTGGGTATGCTTGGACATACACTAATTGGAATCGTCGACAATATCATGGTCGGCAAGCTGGGTGCTACAGAATTGGCAGCAGTTTCATTAGGAAATAGTTTTATTTATGTAGCTATATCGCTCGGTATTGGCTTTTCTACGGCCATAACTCCAATTATTGCACAAGCTGATGCAGAAAAAGATACCTTGAAAATCAGGTCTGCTTTTCATCATGGTTTGTTTTTATGTGCCATACTGGGCTTTACACTGTTTGGTGTAATTGTGCTCGCCAAACCATTGATGTATTATATGGGACAGCCGGAAGAAGTTATCGTCTTGGCGAAGCCTTATATTGATTGGGTTGCTTTTTCATTGATACCATTAGTTGTGTATCAGGGATATAAGCAATTTGCAGATGGACTTTCGATGACAAAATATTCTATGTATGCAATTATCATGGCCAATGTCGTACACGTCATATTAAACTATTTTCTGATATACGGAATCTGGATTTTTCCAAAAATGGGTATTATTGGCGCTGCTTTGGGAACAGTAATATCAAGGCTTATGATGCTTGCTTTTATGCACCTGATTTTGTCTAAGAATAAAAAACTAACAGCCTATTTTCAGAATTTTAGTTTCCAGGAAATCAAAAAGACTATGCTAAAGAAGATTGTGAGTTTAGGACTGCCTTCTGCTTTGCAGATGTTTTTTGAGGTTGCACTTTTTACATCAGCAATATGGCTTTCAGGTTCGTTGGGCAAAAACAGCCAGGCGGCTAATCAAATTGCATTAAGTCTGGCATCGGCTACATTTATGTTTGCGATGGGATTGAGTGTTACGGCAATGATTCGCGTGAGTAACCAAAAAGGACTGAAAGATTATAAAAAGCTGATTATTGTAGCCCGATCTATTTTTCTTCTGGCAATCATTATTGAAATCATTTTTGCGATCTGTTTCGTGCTTTTCCACCAATATCTGCCGCATTTATTCCTTAACATGGAGAAGAATGCTTTGGTTATAGATAATGAAGAAGTAATAGCCATAGCTTCGCAATTGCTTATTGTTGCTGCTGTGTTCCAGATCTCTGACGGACTTCAAGTAGTCGTGTTAGGAGCCTTGAGAGGGCTTCAGGATGTTAAAATTCCGATGTATATCACATTTGCGGCCTATTGGATTGTCGGGTTTCCGATTTCGTACTATTTAGGAAAGCATACCGAACTTAAGGCGACCGGAATCTGGATAGGTCTTTTGGCGGGTTTGACTGTTGCCGCAGTATTTTTGTATATTCGCTTTAATTATCTCACAAAAAAATCAATAAAAGATATAGCTGCCGAAACAGCAATCTAAAATCAAAAATCTGAAACCATAAATCCAAATAATATGGAATTACCAAAATTTTTATTAGGCGACAATACCGACTTTCCAGAAGATATATTTATTATCCATATGGATTACCCAAGATTTATTATCAATCTGAAAGATGATGAGGTTGAATTTCTGGAAGAAGCAGAAGACCTGGACGAAGGTGAATTAAATCAGGTGATGGAAGCATTGATTACGGAAGCAAATGAATTTTATGATAGGGAAGTAGGGAGATACGAGGAATAGTTTATAGTGGATAGTTTATAGTTTATAGTGGATTGGATAGTTAATAGTTTTGGGAACTTGATAAATATGTTTGGTTAAAAAATATAGTATAATAGCATCCAAAATCACAAATCCAAAATCACAAATCTAAAATCAGAGATCTACAATCCCAAATCCCAAATCCCAAATCTAAAATCTTAAATCAAAAATCTGCCATCTACCTAAAGTATTTTTCCAATAAAATAGAAGCGGCTGCAAACGGTGAAATTTCATTGTCATGCACCGCTTTTTTATTTTGCTCTAACAGGGTTTTTATTTCCGGATGCTCAAAAAAGTGATTTTTTAGCTGTTCGTTGATTGTTTCTAAGAGCCAATGTTGATTTTGGTCTTTTCTTCTTTCCAAAAAGTAACCGTTGTCTTTTGTTAGTATAAGATATTCTGAAATCATTTCCCAAACTTCGGCAATTCCGTCATGAGTAATGGCACTACAGGTGGTGACTTTAGGTTGCCATCCTGAGCTTTTTGGAGGGAAAAGGTGCAAAGCCCTATTAAATTCGGTTTTAGTCATTCTGGCCTTCTTGATGTTGTCACCGTCTGCTTTGTTGATGACTATAGCATCGGCCATTTCCATAATGCCTCGTTTGATTCCCTGAAGTTCGTCACCGGCTCCCGATATTTTCAAAAGCAAGAAAAAATCGACCATACTGTGAACAGCGGTTTCGCTTTGTCCCACGCCAACAGTTTCAATAATTATGGTGTCAAATCCGCAGGCTTCACATAAGATAATGGTTTCACGTGTTTTTCGGGCAACTCCGCCAAGGGTCTCTCCGGAAGCAGAAGGTCTGATGTAGGCATTTTCATCTTTGACCAATTCTTCCATACGGGTCTTATCGCCTAAGATACTTCCGTGTGAAATGGTACTGCTGGGATCGACAGCCAATACGGCTACTTTTTTGCCAGATGCCGTTAGAAAGCGGCCAAAGGCTTCAATAAAAGTACTTTTCCCAACACCCGGAACTCCTGTAATCCCAATTCGGACAGAATTATTGGAATAGGGAAGGCAGGCCTGGATGATTTCATTGGCTTTTTCAAGATGTTTAGGTTGGGTGCTTTCGACCAAAGTTATGGCGCGACTCAAGGAAATTTTATCTCCTTTTAAGATTCCATCAATTAATTCTTGCGATGAAGGTTGTTGCTTTCGCAATTGTATGATTTGGGCAACTGAATTTTTGCCAATGCTTTCGGGTTGGCTGATTCCTTCTTTTTCTTTTAGCGCAGATTTATGTGGACTGGATTTAGACACGATAGCGGTTTTGAGAAGTAAAAGTAATGAAAACAAAAACAGTTTCAAAAAGCCACTGCTTAAAGAAACTGTTTTTAGTTATTGAATTGTCTTTTATTAATAAGCAGCAGTAAATCGAACTTGGTGGTGTTTCGGGTTTTCAACTTCATCTGCGATAACTACAGCCAGGTCTTCTGCAGATATGATGCTTCTTTGATTTTCATCAAAAACAGGATTGTCCAAACCAAGACGGTACTTGCCGGTTCTTCCTGTAGTAATTCCCGGGTGCATTTCAAAAGCTGGACTGAAAAAAGCCCAATCCAGTTCTTTTTCTTTCTTTAGTATGTTCAGGTAATCCCTAGCTGCGCTTGCTCCAGCGTAATATTCTTTTGGAAAGTCAGGTGTATCTACAGCCTGTAGTCCCGGAGCTACGAACAAGCTCCCTGCTCCTCCAATAGTTATGAATCTTTTTACACCAGAAAGTTTCACCGCTTCCTGAATTGCTTTTGAGCCTGCAATAAAATCATCGTAGATGTTTGGGTTTGTCCATCCGGAATTATAGGCGCTCACAACTGCATCATGCCCTTTCAAGATTTGAGCGAGTTCTTGCGTATTGAATATATCCGCAGCCACATACTTCACATTTTGGATGTCAGTTTTTTTCTCACTTCTTGAAATTGCTGTTATTTCATGATGGCGGCTTGCCAGTTCAGCGGTAATTTTTGAGCCTACAAATCCAGTGGCTCCGATAATTGCGATTTTCATAGTTATGTCTATTTAAGAGTAATAAAAAATGTTACAGTTTTGGATAAAAAAATAGTTAGAACTTCCCTGAGAATTCAGTAAGAGAAATGTTGCTTAATTCTTTGCTAATCTTTTTATTGATTTCGTCATATAGTTCGTCCAGCTTATTATTGATGTTTTTTCCAACCGGACAATCCGGATTTGGGTCATTTTTGGAATAACCTAGAGTTACTTTTTCAAAAGTTATTTTGAAAATATCGTCAAGATTAATTTTTTCTGATGGCTTCAATAATTTAGTCCCGCCATTTTTTCCTTCTTTGCTTTCTACAATATTGTGTTTCTTTAGGTTTGCAATTTCTTTTCGAATCAAGACAGGGTGCAGGTTCATGCTGCCGGCTAAGAATTCAGACGAAAGATATTCATCCGGGAATTTAGACAGGAGTGTCAGGATATGGAGCGTAATTGCAAACTTGCCAGAAATCATACTGTAATAAAATATATTACAAATGTATGGCAGTTTTAATTCTTAACAAATATTTTGGCTTTTTTTTATGATTCTCGGTTAGCTGATAAATTGTAAGTAATACCGTAAATTTGCACTTTCAAATATGCCTCTGGGTATCGATTCAAATGTTGTCATTTGTGTCGGTAGGTAATTGCCTCTTTTCTCACCACTCAAAAAAAACAAAAGACGGAAAACAAATCTGCTAAAAAGCTTTCCGTAATTTGAAGTTATAAAAATGGATAGTATTATCTTATTGTTTTTGTGCCTGCTGATTGGATTTGCATTGCAAAGAACAAAGATTTTTCCGGCGAATTCGCATCAGGTATTGAACCAGTTCGTGATTTACATCTCACTGCCGGCTCTGGCCTTATTTTATATTCCTAAGATTGAAATCAGCTCCAAACTTTTGTTTCCTCTGGGTATAGCCTGGATCGGATTTTTACTTTCATTCCTGTTTTTTTCAGCGTTGGGAAGCTATTTCAAATGGTCGAGAAAGTTAGTTGGCTGTCTGGTTTTGATGGGTGGCTTAGGCAATACCGCTTTTGTTGGTTTTCCGGTAATTGAGGCATTATATGGCAAAGAAGGTATGGAAACTGCCATTATTGTTGATCAGCCTGGCACGTTTGTAGTCATGGCAACTTTGGGTATTATTGTAGCATCACTTTATTCAAGAGGTACTCCGAATCCTAAAGAGATTGTTTCAAAAATTGTACTTTTTCCTCCATTCCTGGCTTTTTTTGTAGCCATGCTGATGAATATTTTTAGTACAGATTTTACTGAAAGTCTCCAGTTGGTTTTCCAGCGATTGGGAAGTACTGTAACTCCAATAGCACTTGTAGCTGTCGGGTTGCAAATCAAAGTACAGGAAAAAAGCAGGCATTGGAATTTCCTGGCTTTGGGATTGTTTTTCAAACTGATGATTACTCCGGCATTTTTTTATGTCTTATATAAAATAATTTTTGGCATTAACATACAACTTTACACAAATTATAGTTGACCGTGTCTTTTTGCATCTAATATGCCTTGATAGTTTATTAATTCTGTCCAAATTCCTCCAAAATTTAAAAAATATAAAATTTGTTGTTTACCATCTATAATTTCATCTGGAACAGAACTGTATTTATTATAAAATGAAATAAATTCTTCTCTAAATCTATTATTAATAATATTAGGAAAATTTTCATTGTCCTTATTTTCATTAAAACAAACTTCAATTTCTTTCTTTAAAAGGTTAGATACTTTTTTTAGATCGGCTAAATTCTTTACTTTTTGATGGTTCATAATGTTGTTATTTTTTATTAACAAACATATGATATTTTTATCAATTAACAAGACAATTTCCGGGTTAATTCATGATGCATTCCATTGTGTAACAATTGATTACATTACAATTACCTATTATTACAAATTATTACACAGAACGACAAAACGGGAAATAACTTTTGGCGCCCGAAGGGCAAGCCAAAAAAGTTATTCTCGTTTTGGAGTATTCTATTTCAGCTAATCTTATATAATATTCTTCTATATTTGCAATAAGTAAAATATTGTAAAGCGTTAGCTTTTATTCTGTCATTATAAATCTGGTAAATTTAAAAGACACTTCAGAATAATAAGTTCTAATGCTCACGTTTCGGCGTGGGTGTAACTTATGTATCATAGTGTCAGGTTTACCAGAACCTTTAATGATGAGAGTAGGTTATAAACCCACGCTTTTTTATTAACTAATCTTCACTAAGGGTTTAAGTGATAAACTTAAATCTATGAAAGTATTCTATTTATTACTTCTCTTTTCATTTACTGCTTATTCTCAAGAATCTCAATTTGAATATTTTGAAACAGATGTTCAAGATAAACAATGGTTTATTAAACTTGAAAAGGTTAATAATGGACATTGGGAATTTTGGATTAAAATTGTTCATCCTTCAACTAAAACAAAGAATAAAAAAGGTCAATATGTGACTAAAAAAGGTAATTATGCAATAGAATTTTGTGAATTAGATTGCAATAATTCAACTTATAGTATTAGTGATTTTACAATATACAATTCAAAAGGAGTGCCCATTGATAAAGGTAATTCTTATGAGTTTAATAAGAGAATAGTACCTGAAACAATGATGGATTTGTTAAAAAATCATTTATGTGAATAATACTACAGATTTAATAAAGCATATATTTGTAATAGCTTATTTGCATTAATAATAATTTAATGATAGAAAGATAAATGAAAGTGAGCTTTACAAAAACGAAGAAAAAGACAAAATTTGTGTTTGAATGTAATTTTACAAAATTCATAACGACTATAATTTTACTCTTTATTTCTTCAAAATAATGAAAAGAGAGTAGTTAACGCTACTCTTTTTCTATTTTAAGTAAGTTTTTCAATACTTTATCAAATTCTACAGTAACATATTCTTTATCGACTTTAATCTTCTTATTATATTTTTGAAACTCTTTAAAGTCTTTAGATAGTTCTAGCAATGTCAAAACTTTAATTGCTCTTATTAGTATTTTATCGTTTTTAAAGTATTCAATAATTGATATATTGACATCTCTATTATTTTGATTCAATACTTCTAATATATCACTATCGTTTACAGTTTCAATAATATAGTTATGGCAGAATTTGTTGAATAATTCATCGGATTTATTCACTTTATCCTTAAAAAGTTCTTCTAATTGTTTGTAAACAGAATTACGCATTTGTTAGGCTTTTATAAGTTAACCTCTTTTCATTAGTCGTTTCTAATAACATATCAAATCTAACATTAATATTTGTATTTCTAGTATTAAACCTAAAAACTGATTCATTTACATATTGCTGTAAATGTTTTCTTGAAGCATGATAATAAACTCCAATTATACTACGCTTAAAATGTGACCAGAAATTTTCAATTGCGTTAGTTGTTGTATCTCCATCAGCATATTGTTTTCTTCCGTGGTCAACAAATGAGTGATTATAATATCTTTCTAGTCCTTTGTATGCTTTCCATTCATCAGTCATTAAATATGCTTCCTTATTTACAAATTCATGTACTAGTGGTTGAATAGCTTTTCTTGAAGTATTAGGTATTACTCTAGCTCTTAATAATCCACCTTTTTCAATTGCTCCAAATACTGGCGTTTTATCTTTAAATGAACGTCCTTGTGACATTGGAACTTTCTTATCTCTATGACGGTTTTTATTCTTACCACCAACAAAAGTTTCATCACATTGAACAATACCATTTAACTCTCTTAAAAATGATTCATGTTCAGTTGAATATCTTAAACGTTGTAATATAAACCAAGCTGTTTTTTGAGTTACGTTTAAATCTCTTGCTAATTGATAACTGCTAATACCTCGCTTATGAGAAGTGAATAAATATATAGCTATAAACCAATTTTGTAAAGATATTTTTGTTCCCTCAAATATAGTATTAGTTCTTACATTGAAGTATTTGCCTGTATTCTTACATCTATATCTATTGCTTTTGCATTTATATACTTTAGATGTTTTATCAAAAGGACTAATTATGTTACCATTCCAACGTATTTGTTCTAAATGGTTAATACATGATTGTTCATCAGAAAATGTTCTGATAAGGTCTAAAATGCTTTTGAATTGCAACATTGAATATTTGTTTGTAAATTACTTAAATATACGAAAAATATTGCAAAAAAGCAAATTAAGTTACTGATATTTAATCAATAAACATCATTTTTTATAGATTTGCAACATTAAAATATTTAAGAAGGTGAGATAGTCTCATCCAGTTTACTGTTTGTACAATTTAAATCTTTTTATCTAATGGATAAGTTTGATAAACTTCTATACAGATTATATCTTATAGTTATGATTATTGGAACTGTCTATTTGGTTTTCATTCAATAGAAAAATTTAAAAAATTAAACGAAAATGCAAAAATTAGATAAATTGAGTAAAAGCAATAGACTGTTAGGGGAAGTTCAGAAATGTTCTTCCCCTTCCTTCTTAAATACATTTTATGTAATCTGCTATATTAGTGCCTAATTTTTAACGGAAAAGGAATCGAAATCGATGTTGCCATACTTGAGTCGGCTATGGCGCCGATGATTACAGCATCAATTATTGCTTCAAATTATGGGCTAAAGCCCAAACTGAGCAGTATGATGATTGGTATAGGCATTCCACTTTCGTTTCTCACCTTAGCCTTTTGGTATTGGATTTTAATTACCTTTTAAAAAAATATGAAAACAACAGATTTAGATTTTCAAGCTCCAGATACAGATAATAAGGAATTGGCACAAAAAACGGTCTATTCCATTCTCTTTTCTATTGCCTTTGCACATTTGCTGAATGATTTGCTACAAGCAGTTATTCCGTCAGTTTATCCGATACTAAAAGAAAGCTATGATCTATCGTTTACACAAATCGGGCTGATTACTTTTGCCTATCAGATGGCGGCTTCTATCTTGCAGCCGTTTGTAGGGTTTTATACAGACAAGAAACCGCAGCCTTATTCGCAGATATACGGGATGTTTTTCACATTATCAGGAATTATTCTGCTTTCGTACGCATCGAATTTTTATGTCATTATACTTTCCGTAATCCTGGTAGGAATAGGATCGTCTATCTTCCATCCGGAAGCTTCCCGAATTTCATTTCTGGCTTCAGGCGGAAAGCGAGGGCTGGCACAATCGGTTTTTCAATTAGGAGGAAATGCAGGCACGGCTATCGGGCCTTTATTGGTGGCATTATTGGTAGTGCCTAACTCACAGCGTTATATTTTATTTTTTGTGATAATTGCTGCCTTGGCATTGCTTGTTTTGGGAAGAATTGCCCGTTGGTATGACAATCATCTTTCCTTAAGAGCGAAGAAAAAAGTAGAAGTTGTCTTGCCGGATCTGTCAAAAAACAGAATCATCTTATCTGTAATCATCCTGTTGGTATTGATCTTCTCCAAATTTTTCTACATGGCAAGCATGTCCAGCTATTTTACATTCTATCTTATTGAAAAGTTTAATCTTTCTGTTCAGGATGCCCAATTCCATTTGTTCCTGTTTTTGGCCTCCTGTGCTTTAGGAACCTTACTGGGCGGACCCTTGGGTGATAAGTTTGGACGAAAATATGTGATTTGGTTTTCGGTTCTTGGAGCCGCACCGTTTGCTTTGTTTCTGCCGTATGCCGATTTGTTTTGGACAGGTATTTTATCTGTAGTTATCGGGATTATCATTTCGTCAGCTTTTCCAGCAATTTTGGTATATGCGCAAGAATTATTACCAAAAAAGCTGGGTATGGTGTCTGGTCTTTTCTATGGTTTTGCTTTCGGAATGGGAGGACTTGGATCAGCATTATTGGGTTATACGGCAGACCATATAGGTATTGAAGCTGTGTATAAGATTTGTGCTTATTTGCCGTTAATTGGTATTATTGCTTTATTCCTTCCAAACCTTAAGAAGAAAAAGTAAGCCTGTTTGTCATTTTTATCATGTTAATTTTTGTAAATTTATAGGGCGTGAAACCCATTAAATTACAGCTATTATGATGAAAATTTTTAGTACAGCACAGAACAAGAACCTTTCCCATATTATGCTTTTTATAGTGAGGGCTACTGTGAGTAGCTTTATGCTGGTACATGGTGTGGAAAAGTTCGATACGCTTTATGCGGGAGGACCGTTTGAATTTCCCGATCCTTTAGGAGTAGGACCAACAGCATCGTTATCACTGGCGGTATTTGCAGAAGTTTTGTGTTCCGGTTTGTTATTTGTCGGATTTGCAACACGGCTCGTTACGATTCCACTGATTATCACGATGTTTTTTGCCGTTTTTGTTATCCATGGAGCCCATGGTTTTGAAAAACAGGAATTGGGCGGATTGTATCTCCTGATTTATGTCCTTTTGCTGGTAACAGGAAGTGGTAAATATTCTGTGGATCATTTTATCTACAAAAATACAAGACCCGAAAAACCTTAATTTTATTTACAACAAAACCTTTGCTGCATTATTAGGCAATCAAATAAATAGTATTTTTGGAGTTCTATAATGATTTTGAAATCGCTATCATGAAAACCGAAATACTTTCTAAAGAAGCAATAAGCCAACTGCAGGAAATTGTTGGCGCATCTTTTCTTTTCTTAGATGAAGAAACCCGAAATTACTATGGGCATGACGAAACAGAAGATTATGTTTTTCCGCCAAGCGTAGTATTGAAACCAGCTTCTGCCGAAGAAATTTCAGCCATACTAAAACTAGCTAACGAATATAAGATTCCCGTAACGCCAATTGGAGGAAAAACAGGACTGAGTGGAGGTGCTTTAAGCATTCATCAAGGGATAGGACTTTCGATGGAGCGTTTTAATAAAATCCTTCACATTGACGAACAGAACCTTCAGGTTATGGTTGAACCAGGCGTAGTAACGCAAACGCTCCAGGAAGCCGTTTTGGAAAAAGGATTGTTTTATCCGCCAGATCCGAGTAGCCGTGGCAGCTGTTTTATTGGCGGAAATGTTGCCGAAAATGCAGGTGGAGCCAGAGCTGTAAAATATGGCGTGACCAAAGATTATGTGCTGAATCTTGAAGTAGTATTGCCAACAGGCGAGATTATATGGACAGGAGCCAATACGCTGAAAAACTCTACAGGATATAACCTGACACAATTGATGGTAGGTAGTGAAGGCACGTTGGGAATTATTACCAAAATCGTGATGAAGCTCTTGCCAAAAAATACGCATAATGTGCTGATGCTTGTTCCTTTTTTTAATTCCAGTGAGGCTTGCGAGGCAGTAGCTAAAATCTTTAAGGCTGGTATAACACCAAGTGCTTTAGAATTTATGGAACGTGATGCGATCGACTGGACATTGCGTTTTATTGATGGTGTGAGCCTGAATATAAAGGACGAAGTTCAAGCGCACTTACTTATCGAAGTTGATGGGAATTATCCTGATGTGCTGTTTTCTGAAGCGGAAAAAATTACAGAAGTTTTAGAACAGTTTGCTATTGATGAAATTCTTTTTGCGGATTCAGAAGATCAGAAAAATGCGCTATGGAAATTAAGAAGGGCGGTAGCAGAAGCCGTAAAATCGAATTCGGTTTATAAAGAAGAAGACACAGTCGTACCGCGATATGAATTGCCTAAACTTTTGGAAGGAATCAAGGCTATTGGAAACAAATACGGCTTTAAATCGGTTTGTTATGGCCATGCCGGCGATGGAAATCTCCATGTGAATATTGTCAAAGGTACTATGTCTGATCAGGACTGGAACACTGAAATACCAAAAGGTATCCGTGAGATTTTTGAATTGACGGTTTCGCTCAAAGGGACATTGTCTGGCGAGCATGGTATTGGTTATGTACAAAAGAACTATATGGATATTGCCTTTTCACAAACGCAATTACTGCTGATGAAGAATATTAAACAATGTTTTGACCCGAATACGATATTAAATCCAGGCAAAGTACTGCCAGATTCTTTATAACAAAAAGGAGCTTCAACTGAAGCTCCTTTTTTTATTCTATGCTAGCGGATTTCGCTTTCGGTAATAATTTGTTGGCCAATTTGCCAATAGTAAGTCCTTGTACGATTATAGAAAAGACAACTACAAAATAGGTAATTGCTACTATGATTTTTTTATGAGGGCCTTCCGCAATCGATAATGCCAAGGCAATGGAAACACCTCCTCGCAGTCCGCCCCAAACCATTATTTTTATGGTTGAAGATTCAAATTTCTTTTTAAAAGGAATGATTTTAGCTGGAATCCAAATAGATATGAATCGGCAGAGAAGCACGATGAAGATACAAATCAAGCCAATAGACCAGAAGCTCAAGATGTTCGGAATTAACAATAATTCAAAACCGATAAAAAGGAAAAGAATAGCGTTAAGGATTTCATCAATCAATTCCCAAAACTTATTCAGATAATCTTTTGTAGTGGCAGACATGGCTGTCTTTTTCCCATAATTTCCGATAATGATTCCCGCAGCTACCATAGTCAATGGCCCGGAAATATGCATGGCCTGCGCGATCAGATAACCGCCCATAACGACTGATAAGGTAATAAGTACAGATACTTTATAATCGTCTACTTTTCGCATCGCTTTGCTGGACTGTATACCTAAAAAAGTTCCAAGAAGGAAACCACCCAAGGCTTCTCTAATCAGTAACCACGAAACGTGTGGTAGCGAAAAGTCGCTTGCAGGATCTTGCGCCAATTTTAGGATTACGGCAAAAACCACAACAGCTACACCGTCGTTAAACAAGGATTCTCCTGCAATTTTTGTCTCCAATGATTTTGGAACCTTGGCGTTTTTCAATATACTGAGTACAGCAATCGGATCAGTAGGCGAAATCAGGGCTCCAAAAAGCAGACAGTAAATAAACGGCAGGTCAATATGAAGAAGGTCAGTAGTAAAGTCAAGAATGAGCCCAATGGCAAGTGCTGATATCAATACACTAATAGTAGAGAATACCATGACCGGGCCTCTCTGCTCACGTAAATCTTTAAGGTTAACATGGATAGCGCCCGCAAACAAAAGAAAGTTTAGCATCGCACCCATCAGTACTTCCGTAAAGTCGAATTCTGAAAACAGTTTTGAAAAATTGGTAAATGTTTCAGGAAAGATGTTTCCGGTAATTACCAGCAGGATGGAACTGATCATAGCAATAATCATGATTCCGATGGTAGCCGGTAGCTTTAGGAAACGGATATTAAGATAAGCAAAAAAAGATGCAAGGACGATTAGGACTGAGAAGGAGTAGTATAATTCCATAAGTTGATTTAGGCGTTTTTACAAATATAAAAAACGAGAACAAAAACAGTGGGCGATTGGAGTTTTTTGACAAAATTTTGGCAAAAAAAAATCCCCAATTATCTTGGGGATTTGCATCAATCTCTTTTCGGATTGTTTTTCTTGTCTCTTTTTTCCGCTTTTTTTTCTTTAGCGGTCTTAGTAGGCTCTTTCTTTGCAGTTTTCTTAGCGTCGTGACTCTTTGCCATGGTTGTACGGTTTTTAGAGGTTAATTATTATCATTAGGAACAGGGCAAATAAAGCAAACAGGAATACATCTCGTTTTAGCTATAATCCCAATTCAGCTTTTATTTTTTCATCAAATATCTGGGGAAAAATCTGTTCGTTATATATCAGATATTTCCATTGCTTTTTAGTAAGATTGTCTGATATGGCTATCATTTTAGCTTGTGTCTTAATGTTCATGGTCTTGTTTTGCGGATCATAAGATACGTTTTCTGTTTTCATTGCTGATTTGAACATGTCAATATAATCCTGGATTTCCAGATTAGGAATTGCTTCGTCCCAAATAATCTGCATAGTGTTGTCATGGCTAATTACAGAAAATGTGTGGTCGCCTATTTTTTTGATGTTCCCAAAAACAAAATTAGGCGGGGCAGCTACCATTTTGATTTTAAAACCTTCGTTACCTTCAAAGCTTTTTTTCAATGTCTCAAGCAGGGCCGCTTTTGGTGCAATATCAAACAATTTAGGATAAACCATATCCATCATCTCTTCGTATTGATGGTTAATTGTATAATCATAAAATTTTTGAGCATTGGCTTTTAGTGAAGCCATATCCTGAGAAAAACTTTGGACAGAAATCAGCAGCAACAAAGCCAGACACACTATTTTTTTCATATTTTTTTTATTTCAAATATAAATTAAAAATCCTCTGGCTGTGGGAAGCAAGAGGATTTTAGGTTTTATTTATCATTTTTTATTGTGCCAGATAGTCTAATATCTTTTGGGCGATTTCTTTTTGTCCGGTATCGCTGCTGAGATAGCTTCTGTCATTCGTATTTGACAAAAAACCTAATTCCAAGACTACGGCCGGACTTTTAGCATTTTTAAGCAGATACATTGGTGCGGTTTTTACACCTCTGCTTCTAAGTTTGTTGTCAGAGAGTACAGAAATCAATTCTTCTGCGTGGGCTTTGGACGCTTCAAACCGTTCATTTTGCTCGCTAACGAAAGCTTCTATTCCATTAGCTTCTTCGTTGGTATTTTTATTTACGTGTAACGAAATTACCAGATCCGGTTGCAGTTTATTGATTTTTTCAGTCCTTTCCTGTAATGAGCTAAATTCATCACTGTCTCGGGTCAGGATAATCTCGATTTCAGTATTTTTGTTTTGAGAAGCTATTTGTTTGGCAATGTTCGAAACAATCTGTTTTTCGGAATAAAATCCATGGGTTGCGCCAACGTCTTGCCCGCCATGTCCGGCATCAATAACGATTCGTTTTTTGTTATCGGGAGTCGTAAAAGACAAAATAGAAATGAGCACGGCTGCTCCTAAAAATCTTAAAGTGTTTTTCATACAATTAAAGTTTAAGATTAAAGCATAACGTTAGAACCATTAATGTATGAAAATATTTGCTAAAAAACTGATAAGTTTTGAAGAAAAGGGTTCGTCCTTACTCTTTTTCCATTTTTCAGCCGTCATTTCAAATTTGATTTCGTCTTTTCCATACAGACCTGTTTCTTTCCAACCGCATTTCCTGTAAAAAGCCTCAGCGCGCGTGTTAGGCGAGGTACTAAGCCAGACCGTTTGACTGGTTATAGAGAAATACCAATCCAGCATATCATCATGGAGCTTCTTTCCTATGCCTTGTTTTTCATAATTGGGATCAAGAAACAAAGCCCAGATATTATTGTCTTTTAAATCGGCAATGGCAAATCCTATAATTTTACCGTCAATTTCACAAACCCAACCTTTCCCTCTTGAAAAAAGGAAGTCTTCGCAATCTTTGTCGGTTACAAGACCTGGATCGGACAAGGTGTTTTCCTTGACTGAATTCCTGACTGTCTGAATCTGTGGGATGTCTTCTAGTTTTGCCTCTCTGAATTGTTTCATTGTTGTTTTTTTAGCATCATGTGCAAAATAGGATAAGGCTTTCCACAGCCATCTATTTCAGAAGAAGCCACAGTGCGGAAGCCAAATTTTTCATAAAAACCAACAGCCTGCTCATTGTCTCGGTTGACGTCTACTTTAGTAATGTTGAAATTTTCTAAAGCGTAAGCAAGCAGTATTTTGCCAACACCTTGACCTCGTGCATCTGCATGAACGAAAAGCATTTCCAGATTGCCATCAGCTGTGCCCATAAAACCAAGAATCTGTCCGTTTTTGTCTTTCAGGCTTGTTAATGTGACAGCACTGAAATACTGAGGAACAAGGTTTTTATAAAATTCAAAGTCTTCTTCTTTAAGGAAGTGGTGAGTGGCTTTTACAGACGATTCCCAAACAGCAAGTATTTTGCTGTATTCCGCTTCGGTTACGTTGTCAAGTGTATAGTTTTGGAGAGGCATTTTTGTTTTGTAAAATTATAATTTCAGTATCTCGTCTGCTTTATTACATCGAATGTTCAAATCTTCGCACAGTTCTTTGATGCGTGGCACGTCTTCTCCGTATACAAGCATTAGCTGTATCGTATCGGCATAACTATCACCAATTTCAATAAGTTCCAATTCCGGAAATTCGGCTTTAAGCTCAGCAGAAACCCATTCGATATAATCGGCGGCATTTAGCTTTTTTTCATACGGATAGGGAGGAAGGGCACCATCGAGTTCGTCAACAATCAATTCGTGAATTTCGTCAATCTTGTCGCCTACAATCATAAATTCGCCTATTTCATTGGAAACAGCAAACTGTATGACACCTTCGGGATCAGCTTCTAATAGCCATTCTGCTTCGTTTTCTGCCAGATATTCTTTAGGGTTATCAACTGCTTGTTGCAGGGCAGTCCAGATATCATCTTCGTTTTCTAAATCAAAATCAGCTAACAGCAGATTGATGAGTTCTTTTATTTTTTCCATTTATCTAAAAAAAAATGTTTATTGTCTATTTACTGTATCTTATCCTACTAAGTCAGGAGTTGAAAAGGCAGTGTTAATCGGGTTTTCTTTAGCTGTTTTTAAATCCATCTTCTGTATTTCTTCAATTATCTTCTCAATAGCAGTTCCATTACCAAAAGGATTGTTTTTCAAACACTTACTTTCGTAGTATTCCGAATCATTTAATAGTTTTTTTGCTTCTGTAGTAATAGCATCATAAACAGGGCCTACTAAAATTGAGGAACCAATCTCCACTGCTTCTTGTCTCTCTGTAGAAAAGCGGGTAACTAAAACCGGTTTTCCTAAATATGGAGCTTCTTCTTGAATTCCTCCTGAATCGGTTATGATAAGATATGAATTATCTAGAAGGTATACAAATGATAAATAATCAATCTGCTCAACAAGAAAGACATTTGGAATATTACCAAGTTCATCTTCGATATGTTGTTTGCTATTTGGATTATGATGTACTGGAAATAAGACCTGGATATTTTCTGTAGCTACCAAAGTTTTTATTGCTTTACATATATTATCAATTCCTTCTCCATGATTTTCACGACGATGGGCAGTGACTATTACTAATTTTTTATCTTTTTGGAGGAAAGGAAATTTTTGGAGGACTTCATTTTCTAAAGAAGGATCTTGTTTGATTCTGTCTTTTATAAAAAATAAGGCATCAACACCTGTATTACCGCATAGTACTATATTTTCTTCGGGAATATTTTCATTCAACAGATTTTCTTGTGCCCTGGTGGTTGGTGCAAAATTTATGTTTGAGATCATAGCGGTCACCCTACGAGACATTTCTTCTGGAAAAGGAGAATAGATGTCGCCCGTTCTCAGACCTGCTTCTATATGAATTACTTTTACTTTTTCATAAAAAGCAGCCAAGCATGTGGTAAATGAAGTAGCTGTATCTCCTTGTGAAATCATCAAATCAGGCTTAAATTCAACAATCAGTTTTTGCAATCCGATTAAGATTTTGGCGGATAATTCGCTAAGGCTCTGATTGGGAGACATGACATTTAAATTATAATCAGGTTTCACTCCAAAAACGGCGAAGGCCTGATCCATTATTTCAGCATGTTGGCCTGTAGAACATATTGCTACTTCAAATCCTTCTATTTCGCGTAATTTTACTGCTAGAGGGACAGTTTTAATTACTTCTGGTCTCGTTCCAATGACGACTAATACTTTCATGTTTGTTAACGTTTTTATAAATTTCTAAAGTTTGTTGTGCTATTGATTCCCACGAATATTTTTTTCTAAATTCAAAGGTTTTGATTGGCAAATTTGTATCAGGCCAATTACTGACTATTCGTGTGATTTCGTCGGCTATTTTTTGCGCATTTTTTTGAGGTACCAGCCAACCATTTTCGTTTACTTTGATTATTTCTGGAAGTCCTCCCACATCAGTTGCTAAAACAGGTATTCCACAAGAAATAAGTTCGATAGAAAACAGGCTCATTCCTTCCATAAGTGAAGGGATAACTCCTATGTCGCTTATATTTATAAGAGGAATCAATCCTTCATGATCTACATTTCCATAGAGTCTAAAATCGACACCAACTGATTGGTCTAGTTCGGCTTGGACTTGTTTTCGATACATTGGAAAGTCTTCGGCATCATTTCCGGCAAATAGAAAAACGGATTTCTGCTTTATATCATCATTCAATAAATTGAGTGCTTTTGCCAAATATAAAACTCCTTTTGTTGGTGCCCATCTTCTGGCGCATAAAAACACTACTTTTTCCTCCAGCCCATGTTCCGTCTTTAATCTTAATTTTTCATTAGAACCAATTTCCCTAAAACCATAGGTGTCAAATCCATTAGGTATAAAATAACTGTTATTCTGACTAGGCAGGAGATTTTGGCTCGGGGCAATAATTGCATTGAAATGAGCTAAAAAACGTTTTTGTAAATAGCGTGTTATTTTGGTTTTTTTCAGGAATAAGTATTCACCATAATGGTTGGTAAATATGATCATGAATTTCTTTGAAATCTTTTTACTTAACCGGACGCTCGAAAGATAGTCATGTTGATGTATTATATCAGGATGTATATCTTTGATAAGGTCTAGTTTTTTAGAAATCCTGAGGTTTTGTCGTATTCTATCAAAAGGCGTAATCGTAAAACCCAGACCACCGCTTTCAAATCCTTTGAGTTGTTGGGCTATTTTATAAATTGGATCTTTGATTTCTAACAGATACCAATCAATACCATTGCGATTTTCAACAGTCAGATGATCTCTGTTTGATAAGGAATAGGTCATTATGCTTGGGATAAGTCCAAGTTTTTGCTGTTGTTGTGCTAAGTACTTGATATGGTATTCAACACCACCAATCTGTCCTTTGTTTTTTTCGCGATAAATATGGAGGATTTTCATTAAATGTGTTTGCTTATATTGTGTAAACTGTCTATTTTATAACCTTTCTTTACGCTGATTTCTATCATTTTAGAAAGAATTTCCAGCTCTTTGATGCCAATATAAAACGGATGGTCAAATACCATTTTATACTTTTCATCGATGTCTAGTTGTCTTTCAAATTCAGACAAGATTTGTCCAGATGAATAACCCAATGCCCTCAAATTTTCGACAAATCCAACGTTACCATGTTGTCCTAGAATATTAGTAGGGAAATGAATAAGTCCCGAAACTTCTAGATTCGGTTGTTTGCATGTGAAATATTCATCTGCTAAAACTGAAAAGCCTCTTTTTTTGAGTAAGTTGTCTATCCCGAAAGGAGTTTGCCAGCAAGGTGATGCAAAAGAAATAGGCTTGGGAAGTTGGTGCTGTTTGAAATAACCAAGTCCATAGTCTATTTCCTGAAGAATTTTTTCTTCATCCCAGTTTTTAGCATTTTTTTCCCATAGTGTATGGTTTTTTCCTCCATGTAGTCCCAGCTCATGTCCATGGTTTATTATATCATGAAGTATGTTCTTTTGTGCAGCCCCTATTCTTGGGTTGAGCAGTAAGGCTACAACACTATTGGTAACTCCAAGCTTGCTAAGCATTGAAAAAGTTCCTTGTGTTGTTTTATTAGAAAACTGGTTTTTAAACTTTTCTTTTAAAAATGAAGATCGATCGAATGATCTTCCCATACTTACAAAAAAAGTGCACTTTGCATTATAGTTTTCAAATAGCTTAAGCAGATTAGGAACTCCTTTTATAAGGCAGATATGAGTATCTATATCAAATCTAAAACAAATATATTTTTCCACTTCTAAGATTTAAACAATTTGGCAGGTTATTAAATAGCTTGCAGTATTTTTACTACTATTTGAAATGCTAAAAATAGATTTTTTTTCATTCTGTATGCATTGAACCCAATTAAAAATATTTCGTCTAAATATTTTTTGACTGTAGCTTTTGTTATGTAGATAGTCTTTTATTAATTTCAAATTATCTTAAATAAGTGGTAGTTATACAGAATAAGTAGTTATTTGGAAAGATAAGTGATAATGTGGAATATATTTTATTGTACTGAAAGTTATGTTTACTAACTATAATATCAAAATAAAAAGCTGGTAGTTGCTAAATTTGTTATATTTTAATGATTTTCAATATTGTAAAAATAATGACTATTATGAAAGTTATACTTTTATTCTTCATAAGTTTTATTAGTGCGTTATCTCAGGCACAGACCGGAAAATTGATTTATGGCAGTACGGTGCAAAAGGAAGAACGATCAAAAGAAGAGCTTTATTTAATGGCTAAAATGTGGTTTGCTACTGAATTTAAAAATAGCGTTGTTCAGGATAATGAACAGGAAGGCCGATTGTCTGCTGAAGTTTTTTTTGAATATCAGCCATCCTCTTCCCAATCTGATACAAGAGCTAAAGGGCGTATAAAATATACAGTCACCATTTTGACCAAAGGTGGACAATATGAATATGAAATTACAGATTTTAGGCATGAACCTTCTAACCGTTCTAAAGGTATAAGTGTTGGTCTGCTGACAAATAACGATGTTTTTCCTGACAGGAAAGACAAGCAGAGAGAACTAAAGGATAAAATATGGAAAGATATCAAGAGCGAACTTAGCCGCATAGTATTTCCTGTTTATCTGAGCCTTAACGAAGCTATGGACACGATGAACGTACCCAACCATAATGGGGAATAAATATACATTCCGAATCTAAATTAAAATCAGTAAGAAGCAGATTGATAAATCCTTTATTTTTTCGGTCTATTCTATTTTTTTTACCACGTTTTCAATATCGTCATCAATAAACAGGCTGGCAATTATTTTGTTATTTGGAAAGGATTTTTGAAGATCTGATCTTAGTAAATGCCTGTATAATTGCATGTTGCATAGTAACTGCAAGATTAATAAGCTATTACAATGCAGCCCCACTGTCGGTAAAAATGGGTATGTGGCTAATTTTTCGAGGTTGGATTTTAATATCAATCAAATCTGATCCAGGCATAGGGCTACTTATTTCTTTTTGGGGCATCATTGCAGTATCTTCTGGTTTTATATGATTTTCCAATAGTATGCTCTTTTTTTTTCTTGCATAGCTTTTTCTGTTTAAAGTTTGTTTCGGGTTAGCAATAAAGGAGCTTTCACCATCGATAAAATAGAGCGCAACTATTATGTAAATACAACCAATAAATGTGAGTTTAGACAAAAGATTAATTTTTAACATGATGTTTTTTGTTAATGCGGCTATCTGTTGTGGTTCTCAGATGGGTAAAAGCCATGAATTCAATCTGATGCAAATCTTCCTATTTATTGCAAATTCTCCTAGTGAAAAGTAATAAGTGGTTAATATAGCGAATAAGTGGTAACGTAAAAGGATAAATGACAATAGTGAGAACTGTCATTTCTATAAAAGCGTCCATTTTTTGAATACCATTTAAGAGATTGATAGGTAGATTGTCTTCTGAATTTCAAAAACACTCCGTTTTATAATTTCGAACCTATTTACTTATTAAAATTATGAAAATGAGATATTTGTGGTTTAGTTCGAAATTATAAGATTGGGCATTTCTGCCAAGCAATGATCCTAGATTTGGTTCATCAATCTTTAGAATTAAAAATGTATTTACGAAAAATTGCAACACCGAAAGATGTCTCTGAATTTTTAGAGCTTCCCAGCAAAATCTATGCTGATGACCCAAACTACATAAAGCCTTTAGATAAAGACATCGAAGTGATTTTTGATAGGAATAAAAATTTACTTTTCCGAAGTGGAAATTGCTGCAGATGGCTATTGTTAGATGAAAAACACGAAGTTATAGGCCGTATTGCAACATTTTACAATATTGACAGCCAAACCGGACTACCCAATGGAGGTATCGGTTTTTTTGAATGTATCAATGCTCAAAAGGCTGCTAATTTATTATTTGATTGTGCTAAAGAATGGCTGCGGAACGAAGGCTTAAAAGCTATGGATGGGCCAATAAATTTTGGAAACAGGATGAATTACTGGGGACTATTGATTAAAGGTTTTCAGGAGCCTTTATATGGCATGAACTATAATCCTCCATACTATCAGGCACTTTTTAATAATTATGGCTTTCAGGTTTCCTATCATCAATATTGCTATAGCATTGATTTGAAAGCTGAGCTTCCGTCTAAATTTTACAGAATAAAAGATATAATTGCTGACGATTCATCATATGAACTGCGTCCGTTCAACAAAACGCAGCTTACTAAATTTGCTAAAGATTTTACCAAAATTTATAATACATCATGGGCACAACATCATGAAAACAAAATGATTGAGGAAGAAGAAGTCTTAAAAAGTTTCCGAAAAATGAAACCTGTAATTGATGAAAAAACTATTTGGTTTGTTTATTGCAATGACGAACCGATTGCCTTTTGGATTAATTTGCCTAATTTGAATGATTATTTTAAATATCTGGGCACCAGGCTCGGTTTATTTTCAATTTTAAAGTTTTTATGGCTCAAAAAATTCCATCCTACAAAACATTTGGTAGGTCTTATTTTTGGAATTGTTCCTAAGTTTCAGAACAAAGGAGTTGATGCTTTCCTGATTGTAAAAGCCTTGGAAATAATCAATGCAGAAACCCAGTATGATTTTTATGAAGTACAATGGATTGGCGATTTTAATCCAAAAATGATAAATGTTATCCAAAATATGAATGGAAAAATCACGAGAACTTTGGCGACCTATAATTTTTCTTTTTGAGACTTAATGATTTAAAAACTTCTCCAGCAATGGAGTGATAAATTCTGTGTTTTTGGTTTCCGGTTTTAGTGTATTGATTTCGCCTATATACTCTCCATGTCCACCGGGAATAATAGCTAACTGGCTGTTTGGGATCAGTCGGTGCATTTCAACAGCATGTTCAGGTGTCA
Organism: Flavobacterium sp. 28YEA47A; assembly: GCF_041262125.1. NCBI lineage: Bacteria > Pseudomonadati > Bacteroidota > Flavobacteriia > Flavobacteriales > Flavobacteriaceae > Flavobacterium > Flavobacterium sp. 28YEA47A. Next base: position 38,628 of record NZ_JBGCCI010000003.1, on the reverse strand, counting down.
TGACATCGGCATCGCCAATAACGATTAATACCGGAGCTTTGATAGATTGCAGCTGTTCGTCGCTTATGTCTTTAAAATTGACCATTCTTTTCGCGCATTTGTCACACATGATTTTCAGGTTTTCGGGATGTGCTGATGCGTTTAGATAAGCCTCTTTATAAGGTTGCGGCATCTGGTCTAATGTAGCATTTTTCATAAAGTCCCAAAATTGAGATGGCACGCCATTGCGTTTAGATAGGGCAGAAGCGGCAATTATCTTACCGACACGTTTGGGATGACGAATGCCTATTTGTAAAGCCGTTGTACCGCCATTGCTAAAGCCAAAGAAATCTGCTTTTTCTATGTTTAGGGAATTAAGAAGCGCAACTACATCATCTGCATCCTGTTCAAAAGAAAGGTCGGAATTTCTGTCGCTTGTATGTCCGTGAGCTTGCAGTTCAACGCCAATCAATTGCCTGTTTTGAGAGAGCATCGGAATGATGCTGCCAAAAGTAGTCTGGATGGTTGAACCGCCACCGTGGATAAGAACCAACGGTTTTCCCTGTCCGTAAATTTCATAATACATTTTGATGCCGTTCACATCGGCATAGCCTTTTTTTGATGGAGTTTCCATAAGTGTAGTTTTTTGAGTGGTTTTAAATTGCTTGCCACTGCTGCATGAAAACAGTAACAAAACAACCAAAACACCAATTATTTTTGCTTTCATAACATTTCGTTGAGACGGTTAAACATCTGAATCCAGCTTGGATGTGCTCCGGTTGTTTTGGCAAGAGATTCGGATACAGTTTGGTGTAACGTTAGTCTGGTTTTACCGTTGAGGTCTTCAAAAAGAAGCGTGACTTGTGTTATTGCCGGCCAATCAGCATCCATACCCATATCAATAGGATTAACATCATTGCCATTCTCGTTAGTGACTTGCATCGTAAAGACGATTTTTTCCGGTGTTGTAATTTCAAGATAGGTTCCTTTGCACCAACAATTGCCATGTTCCGGATTGTAAATACAGGAATGAAATTGTCCGTCTTCCTGAACATCTATTGCTGAAAAACGAATAGTGCAGCCATCCGGTGCATACCATTTTTCTAATTGTTTTGGATCTGTCCAGGCATCAAAAACCAGTTTTCTGTCAGCATCAAATATATGAGTGATATGTACCTCGTTTTGAGTACTCTTATCTTGTGGTTGTATCTTCATTATCTTTTGATTTTAAGGTTTCCAAATGATTTTCTAAAGCAGCAAAACGGCTTGTCCAGAACGTTTTATACTGCTCTACCCAAGCCGAAACTTCTGAAAGTGTATCAAGTCTGGCTTCGCAAATGCGTTCCCGTCCTTGTTTTTTGATTTCTATTAAGCCGCATTCTATGAGTATTTTGATATGAAGCGAAACTGCCTGCCGTGTCACATCAAATTTTTCAGCAAGGCTGTTCACATTCTGTGGTTTATGGGCTACCAAGCCAATAATCTGCCTACGGGTAGGATCTGCAATGGCTTGAAATACGTCGCGTCTTGTTTCCATAATTATTAATATGCAAGTATATGGTTGCAAATTTAAATGAAAGCATTTGCTTGCGCAAATTTTTTTGTAAAAAAAATTAGTCGAAAGTCGAAAGTCAAAAGTCAAAAGTCAAAAATCGAAAATCGAAAATCGAAAATTGAAAATCAAAAGTGTTTAGTTATTAGAGTTTTTTTCTGGTGTTGTTAATATAGTTGCAGGTTTTGTCAGCTGTATAAAAAAATTCCGTAGCTTCGTATATATGTAGTCAATTCCTTGTTAATTATATAGATATGAAGTTTTTACTAAAAATGAATAGCTTCCTTCTATATTTTTATAGGTACAGGATACATTAAAGTTATATGTCCTTTAATTAAAAATCCAGGATTTATAAATAACAAGAAAAAGTAACACACTTACTTTTTGTAAGTATAAAATTATATAAAATATGAACGTATTTAATTCGATCAATCAAATGCGCTTTTTTGCAGACTTAGATGCATTAAATGATACTATCACAGTATATGTGCAAGGTTATTATTCTCCGTCTGATGGAGGCGGGGGGATATTTACATTTAGAAAATATACGGACATGAATATTCCTTGGCCAACAGCAGACCGTGGGATTTGTATAGATTCTTTTAATAATGAGGTAAAAGACATGGGAATATGGATAAGACAATTCTCTGGTTATATAGATATTAGGTTTTATGGCATTTTTGGTAATGGACAACCTATGGATCCTGATCACGATTTAAGGATGCAAGCAGCAATTGACTATGCTGCAAATAGCATTAATAATTCGAATGTAAGACCCTATAGTTATACAAATTCAAATGTAGTTTATTTTCCAAATGGAGATTATGAGGTAGGCAATTTGATAATGAAAAGTGGTGTCTCATTAATTGGCGCATCAGCAGAATATACAATTATTAAATCCAAAGGAGATAATAAGTCAGCATTAATTACAATGGCTAAGGGTGTTGTAAACAATATGCATATTGCAAACATATGTTTTGTTGGCAATAGTACGGATAATGGTACGCAACCGCCATCGATTATAAAACATTGTTTTCACTTTAAAGCCACACCAAAGGAGACAAATGGATCAGGAGGGTTATGGAACTCGACCTTTAAAAATATAAGGATTTTACGATTCACTGGTAATTCAATTAGTTTTGAAGGAGGTGGCGCTTCGTCAAATTTCCAATTACCTAATCAATTTATTATTTTCGAAGGTGTTCAGGTAGAAAGCGTAGGAGAATTAAATGCACTTCCGGGTAATTCAGCTTTCAAAAATAATTATCATGCCTTGAGCATGATAGGTCAGAATGCTCAGTTTACTTTTACAAATTGTAGATTTGATGGTGGAGAATACCTTTTTAATACCCAAAATGAAGCAAGATATATTCCAAGCGGTACCAATATCTATATAGGCCCTTCAGGACCATCTGCAAACGAAATTTCTCCACAGATGATAAATTTTAACACTTGTACAATACAAACAGGAGAAACTGGTTTTTTAATCGATTCCACAGTGTGTATAAACATTTATGGATGTTGGTTTGAATGCTTTGAAAGAGCAATTATTGTAAAGGGAACAAATGTTAGTTCAAAATCTATAAATATATCGGGATGTAAATTTTTATATTCAGCAGGACGATTTGGATCTTTGCCGGCAAATAGTGGAAGGATAATCTTAGCAGACAATGCTCAGGTAAGTGCCCATAATAATTATGTTATTGATCCGGTAACAACTGAACAGACAAATTTTATTTCGGTTGATAATTATCCAAATGGACAACCAGGTTTGAGTTTAGGGATTTCTGCTTCAGGTAATTATTTTGAGACCAATGAAAATGTATATCTAGGAGAAACCAGCGGTATTATGCAGAAAGTGCCAATATCGCCAATAAAAGATAATAATAATGCATTAATAAATGGCTTGAATCTTCTTTCTAAGAAGTTAATATTTGTTTCTAACTCTGGTTCGATTTACAGAATTAATTCAATGACGAATGCAGGTGAAATGATATTTATAAGAGCAAGTAATGGTAGTGTAACTTTTTATCCTCTCGATGCTAGTGGGACTTTACCAGGTAGAAACATAGATCTTAATGGACGAAATTCATTAATATTAACTAATGGGCAAGCAGCAACTTTTATAAAAATTGATGATCAATTTGGAAATGAAAAATCAATCTATCAATTAATATCAATTTCGAATTAACTGAACATTCAGCTCTAATCTAACCTGTTGTGCATCTGAGGATATAAGAAAAAAAGTTTACTCGGTAGTATTTATATAACCTAATAGAACGCCCAGACCTACAATTATAAAAACAACGCCAACAAGGAACACTAAAATCAAACCAAAATAAATGGATTCCCCTTTGTTGGCAAGTATAAATTTTTCAGGATTTTTGGGATCGTAGAGCAGGGAAACGGTTTTGCCTATGTTTTTCTTAAATGACCTAAACTTATCAAGGTCTGATGAGACATGTAGTTGTGGGGTTTGTTCAATATGTTGTTCCTTTGTTTCAAATGCTATAACAGGTGTTTTATAGCCTCGATCATTCTCGTATGAAACAATTTTTCCACTATGTCGTATGCCATTTTTCTTAATGTATTTTAAAAACAGAAAATAATCAATGACTTTAAATATCATAAATGAACCCAGGAGTGGAAAACAAACAATGAGTTTGTAGAACATGAAAAATACAAATAAGACAAAAAAAATGATTTCGTATAGGTTGTATTTTTTTAAAAAATTCATTGTCTTCAGTGTTTTGTCAAATATAATAATTCTGAAATATCCAATAATAAAAGATGATTTTAGATAGCTACCCGGAAGTTTACACTCAAACAAATAAAATACACAAACTTAGCATCTCAGAACCTTAGCGCCTTAGTACCTTAGAACCTTAATGCCTAATTAAATAAACCCTAACTGTTTCATAATACTCGTTCTATCATATACCTGCGTATGACCCGCAATTTTTCCATCTTTGATATGGTAAAACGTCATTCCATGTGCTTCAATCTTTTTGTTTGTAGCTGGCCATTCGCCAATTTTTCCGGTATTTGTTCCGGTCATAATCCAGGTAATGGCGACTACATTACCGTCTGATACAGCGGTTTTGATGTCAAAATGTACGTCAGGAAACGGGCCAAAGGTATGCTGTAGTCGTATAGCAAATTCATCATGGCTTAGCATCTTTCCTTCCCAGGGATCAGCATTGTCCAGATGTATGGTATATTCTGGTGCTATGTATTTTGGAATGTCTTCCTTATTTTTCTCGTTCCAGATGCGTTGCATGAATTCTCGTACTAGTGTCTCGTTGGTCATTATTATTGGTATGGTTTGTCGCTCTACCAGAGCTTTTTAAAGTATAAAATTTATCAAATATAATAGGCTTGCAAATCTCTCCAAAATATTTTTCCCAGAATTAAAATGTTGCTATCTTGCCGCGCAATTTTTTAACAAACTAACTCAAAAAAAACTAACGAATGAAAACTAAAATTACAGCCTTTGTTACGCTGTTTCTATTTGTCCTGTTAATGGGATGCTCTGGCGGAGATGATGGAGGATCTAGCTGCGGAAAAGTAAAATCGGTTTCTTTTTCTACTACTCCGGCTGCGGTAACTCTTTATTTAACCGGTGGTAATAATGCCAATTCTTTTAAGGTAGAATATGGTCCTTCAGGTTTTGTACAAGGAACAGGAGCGTCTGTAGTAACTTCAAACACTCAGGTAGAAATTACAGAATTGATTCCGTCTACTACCTATGATTTTTATATTACAGGAATCTGTAGTGCTTCGGAAAGCAGCGCCCCTTATAAGCTTTCAAGTGTTACAACGCAGGCAAGCCAATGTACAGGAACTACTTCGGTACAATTTGGTCAATTGGCTCCGGATCAGATTGATCTTCAATTTACTTATTCAGGCGGATATGCGGAATATTATGAAGTGGAATACGGCACTGCCGGCTTTACTTTAGGAACAGGAACCAAAACGACTACTTCTTTTGGTACTTCTTCAAAAAACCTTACGGGTATTCAGGCTTCAACAACCTATGATTTTTATGTGCGTTCCTATTGTGTTTCGGGCGAAAAAACTCCTTATGTCAAATTCACATATACAACAATGGGCGGCTGTCCAAAACCTTTTAATTTAAGTAGCTGGATTGTTTCAGGATCTTGTAATAATGGTACCGCAACCAGGGCTTTTTCATGGAGTTATCCGACAGGCAGGCCTCAGAGCTATACAATTTCTATTGTTCAAGGTGCTACTGATAATCCAGAAAATGGGAATACTTTTGAAACCTCTGAGGCAGGGATATCTATTACAAATATGTTCTGTAACTGGAGAGTTTTTTATGTAAAAGCTAACTGTACAGGAACTGATAGCAGCGAATGGGCTGGGCCTTATTATTTTTAAGAAACTTTAAATAATAGTAAAAAACGCGGGCTTCTTTTAGAAGCCCGCGTTTTTTATTTATGTAAAACTGTTTATGGTTTTTTAGGCATAAACATTTCCGGATTATTTATAATCATTGATATAGTTATACTAAAAATGAGTATAAAATAAATAAGGCATCCTATCCCTATGGCCAATAGTACTCTGAGAATAATGTTTCCTATACTTTTTTCGGTATAAAACCCCTTGTAAAACATTACCATAATGAACGGGAAAGGCAGGAATGCTGTAAACATAGTAAAAGTCATGAAGACATGAGGAGAGCTATCTTTCAACAGATATGAGATTGGAAAGAAAATAACAATAGATAGGATAGTATAATAAATCAGAATATAGGTATTCATAATAACATGCTCGTAATAATTCTCTCCCCATTTTCTGAATGCCAGCGCTGTTACAAGCGAGGCTAACGGAATCAATAACAACATTGTAGCGGCACTATAGGTTGTCAGGAAAGTCATACTATCATGCATCCATGGCATTGCTCTATTAATCTCGCTGCCATAGACTTGTTGCATATATTGCTCCATTATTGTACCATACTTAATGACCTTAAAGGAAAGAAAAGCAGATATACCACTCAATACAAAAGCAAGCAGAATAGGTTTGTAATGATTGACCCTGTCACCTTCGATAAATTTTTTTGCTGTTTTTCCAGGATTTCTGGCAACATTTTTTAAGGAATAGAAGAATCCTTTGTTGGTATGCACAGCCAGATATTGTATTTCGTCAATGAGGTATTTTCGATCAATCCTTTTGTATTTTTTTTGTCCGCAGTTGCTGCAAAAATTTTCAGTTATGGGCTGGTTGCAGTTCAGGCAATTATTTTCCATTTTTTAAAAGTTTATTGGAAAGTTATTATTTGGAATTTCGCGATTTGATTTCGGTATTAAGCTGGCCAAAGCGAATATAATTTGGCAGCATCGTTAGTATACAACCCGGAATAATGGCAATAAGTGCATAATTCTTACTCTTGATTGCCACGAAGAAAAGTCCGATACAAGCCAGAAACATTATGATACTGAATGCAATTAGGACACTTTTTAGTGTGTTTTTTTGTTTGTGCAATTCTTCTAATGTTAATTCAGAAAGTTTGTTGGTTTTCATAAGATTGGATTGTTGTTTCTGTGATATGTTAAAACATGCCAAATATAATAAATCCCCAATTGCAATTGCTAATGGGGATTATTTTTTCTAAATTAAAACGGATTGTTTATACTTTAAGCTGATTGAATGCCAAAAAAGAAAACAGACTGCCTTTTGGGCAATCTGTTTTTATGTTTACTTTATCCATATTCCTTGAACTACTATTTTCATGTAGAGAATTCTCAAAATGCTATTAAAGAGTTTTTTAAAGATTAACTATTCTTTATTTAAAATACTATTTTCCATATTTCTGTTCATATTGAGTTGGAGTTAAGTACTTCGTATCAGAAATTTTATTTACTTTATTTGAAGCAAATAAAGTAGTCAAAACTAATACTATTCCGGAAACGAATAGTAATAAACCTTTTTTTGTAATTAAATTTTTCATGGCTTGTAAATTTTAATATTGATTGTTTAAAAATATGGAAATATTTTAAAAAATAGAAATATCATTATATTTCATTGAAGACGGGTTATTAAAACAGTTTGCTCATACTGCAAGCAAACTGTTGGTTTCTCTGATTAAAGCCTGCATCAATTCATCAGCCTTATGATGTTTTAGATTTGTAGTGTTTTGTCCGGACCAAAAGTTTATCATGTCAGTTCTTCCTTGCGCGAGAGCAGCTATTCTTAAAGGTGCTATCAATTTGGTTTGTAAAGGGAAAGGTAGTACTTCAGTTTCAAATTTTACTTCGTCAGCTATTTTGTTGGCTACCATTCTGCCCATCCTTCCCGTGAGTGACTTTGAAAGAACCGTATGTTTTGGGCTGTCAGAAAGCAGCAAGTCTTTATGGAGAGGCGTTGCGCCCGATTCGTCAGTAACCAGAAAGGCCGTGCCTAATTGAGTGGCATCAGCTCCCAGCATTAGTGCCGCAGCAATACCTTTGGCATCTGTAATACCGCCGGCAGCAATGATGGGCGTTTTTGTTTTGGATTTTAATTGCTGTATAAGCGCAAAGAGACCTGTTTGTGAATCTTGTACCGGCCTAAGAAAAGAAGGACGATGTCCTCCAGCTTCAAATCCCGAAGCTACGATGGCATCAACTTTGGCTTCTTCTAATGCCAATGCTTCATCGAGTGTTGTGGCAGCTCCTATGGTTTTGATTCCCAATTTTCGGCATTCGGCAAGAATTTCTTTGGAAGGAATGCCAAATATAAAGCTAAACACAGCCGGGCGAATTTCAAACAAAACTTCTACCTGCTTTTCAAACTTGGAAGGAATGTCTGTTGATAATTCCGGTAGCGGAATACTCAGTTCATCAAAATAAGGCTTGAACAGCACTTTTACTTTCTCCAAAGATTCTTTCGGATAATCAGCCAAACTTTTATCTACATCAGACACCCATAAATTGATATTATAAGGTTTGTCGGTTTTAGTTTTTATGGCTTTTCCTGCTTCCCTTATTTCTTCAGGAGTGAGAGTATAGGCTCCAAAGCTGCCTAATCCACCAGCGTTGGAGACAGCGGCAAGAAGTTCGGCAGTTGAAAATCCGCCACCCATTGGGCCTTGCAAAATAGGATATTGGATTCCCAGTAATTCAGTTATTTTGGTCTTATTCCACATGACTTACTCATTTACGTGTGTCAATAGTTTGTTTACGATGACCCATTTTCCGTCGATTATAGAAAGGCTGAGCAGGTCGTAATAATTATATTCAAAAATAGGAACGTGGGTCTGGGCAACAGCAATAGTATTAATAATTTCTATGGATATGATTTCCATACCAAATTTGGCTCCCAATTCATTTGGACTTTTGCGATTTTTTACACCTTCTAAATACTGTTCCAGTGTTTTAAAATAAGGCTCGCCATTTATATCACCCGATAAAAATGCCATCGGGTGGAAAACGCTTCGGAGCAAATTAATGTCACCTACAAAAATACCATTAAAATAATCTTCCAACACAGAAGTTATCTGTTTTCTGTCTTCATTTGTGTTTTTCATTCTTTCTGTATTTTGAGGGATTAAGAAATGCGATGACCTGCCACATGTCCGCCATCCAGATTGATAATTTCTCCGGTTACAAAATTACTTTCGGCAAGATATAAAGCAAGTTCTGCTACATCTTGTGTTTCTCCAATACGATTGAGTAGATGTAATCCTGCAAGATTATCAGCATCAGCAACTCCTATTTTTGATTGCAACGGACTTCGTATAATGCCTGGCGCTATAGTATTCACACGAATATTATTTTTTCCAAATTCAGCAGCAAGCTGCTTAGTAAGTGCATGAATGCCGCCTTTGCTTGAAATGGGTGCGGTTGCAGGAAAACCGTCTATTGCATGGTCAACCAACACGGTACCGATGTTAATAATAGCTCCTCCGTCTTGGGTTAGCATTTGTCTGATGGCAGCCTGGCTTGTGAAAAAAGTTCCTTTCAGGTTGATGTCTAAAAAACGGTCTAAATCTTTTTCTTCTACCTCTAGAAAAGGTTTGGGTTGGAAAACTCCGGCATTGTTTATCAATATGTCTGCACTGCCAAAGTGTTTGACCGCTGTTTCTATGAGCTGTTTACCTACCGAAATATCACTTATATCTCCCGTTACCGAAACAAGACGCTCCTCATGTCCCAATTCTTTTTGGGCATTTTCAAGATTGGCTGCATTAGCAGAATTGATTACTACATTGTATCCTTTTTCTAAAAATAACTTTGCGATGGATTTTCCGATTCCTGTTGATGCGCCCGTTATTATTGCTGTTTTTGTTTTCATTATTGCCGATTTAAGAGTTGTTTTTTTGTGCTGTGATACCTTTTTCACGGAGAACCGAAACTTGCTCTCCGGTAAAGCCCCAGTCGTCAAGCTCTATTTCTTGTATGACTACATGGATAAGATTAGGATCTTTGCCTAATATATCAGTAATGAGATTTGTTACGCCGGCAATCAATTGCTGTTTCTGTGTTCTTGTAACGCCTTCGCGGGTTACTTCAATTTTTATATAAGGCATGGCTTTGTACTTTAAATAGTTAGTAATTTATAGTACAAAGGAAAGAAGGAATTTTAGGAAGGATGAGTGACATAGGTCACATTCTGCGGTAGGCTATTTTGAAGAATTGTATAACCTGCTCAGGGTTTCTCTCGAAACGCCAAGATAGGCCGCAATCAGATGTTTCGGAACCATATTGTAAAGGGCAGGGTAGAGTGCCAAAAGCTCTTCATATCGGGTTTTAGCATCGTTATTCATAAAAGAAAGCAGTCTTTTTTGGACTGCAACATAACCCTTATTAGTCCGCCATCTGAAAAAATATTCGGCCTGCTGTAATTCACGGCATATTTTTTCTCGGGCTTCATTAGTAATAGAAAGGACTTCAGCGTCTGAAATACAGTCAATAGTGATGGTCGCTTTAGTTTTGTTGTATAAAGCGGCATAGTCAGATGTCCACCAGGTAGGCATAGTAAATTGAAGGATATGCATTTTTATATTGTCGTTCATGAAAAATGCTTTCAGGCATCCGGAAAGAACAAAATATTCTTTTTCGACATCGTCACCCTCATTGACAATAACTTGACCTTTTTTAAAAGATTCTGGCTTGAAATGCGAAAAGAAATGCTCAAACTCCTCTTCCGTAAGGGAAGCGGTTTTTGCTATATGCTGTCTTAAGATTTTTTTACTTTCCATTTTTTACCGTTTTTGCCGTGACAAAATTAGTATTAGATCAAAACAGGTGTTTATTACTTAATCTACGCAATTACTGGCTATTGTTTTTTTATTGTTGTCAATAAATCGTCCAGTTGGCTGAAACGACTTTCCCAAATTTTCTTGAACTGCTCGAGCCATTTGTCAATTTCTTTCATTTTGTCAATTTCAAGTTGGTAATAAATTTCCCGGCCTTGGTGCTCTTGTTTTACCAGCTCGCATTCCGTCAGTATTTTTAGATGTTTTGATACAGCTTGTCGGGTAGTATCAAAATGTTCGGCAAGCGTATTAGGTGTCATAGGCTGCAATGCAATCATGGCTATAATGGCCCGTCTGGTAGGATCGGCTATTGCCTGGAATATATCTCTTCTCATTTTTTTTATTTTGATAATTGATAGTAGCAACTAATTGGTTGCAAATTTAAATGCAACTTTTCGGCTTCGCAAATGTTTTATGGTTTATTTTAAAGAATACAGGAAGTTAATCAATAATAGTTTGAGCAAAGGCGATAATATGTCCGTCAGCATCTGAAAAATAACACGCCTTATCTCCCCAGTTTCTATCTTCAATTGGACTGATGAGCCTGGCTCCGCTATTGATGGCATTGTCATATTCCAATTCGATGTCTTCAACATACAAGTAAAGTTCACATCTTGGTATTCCGTTTCCTTTATCGGGATGAGGAGTTTTATCGGTTAAAATTGTAGCAATTCCATGATTGGGCATTAAACCGAGTTTGCAGTTTTCAGAAATTCTGAATTCTGTCATTCCTGGAACATTCAGTTCAGGACTTTTACGAAATATTTTTTGGTAAAAATCAGTGCTGATTTGCTGGTCATTTACATACAATATAATTTCTACAAGCTGAATATGTTTCATTTGGATTGTGTTTTTCCTATAAATAGGTTTACCTAAGGTTTAAAAAATTCGCCAAAATGCCATAATATGCCCGATGGATCATGAAGAAAACATTCTCTTCCCCAATCGTGATTTCGAACAGGAACGAGTCTGACCTTTTGGTATTTTGAGGTTAAGTCTAAAGCCAGAAGATTTTCCCAACAGGCCTGAACATCTTCTACTTCTAAAAAAAGCATAGTGTTGTCTACCCAGTCTTTGACATAAGCATCCTGCAAGTAAAAACCCAAATCTTCCTGTGTTTTGAAAAAAGACATATTTGGGAACAGGACGACTTCTTCAAATCCTAAATCTCTGTAAAAGCTACGGGATATTTCAAAGTTTTCAGCTCCGATGAACGGACGAATTGAAGTAGTTTTAATTTTCATGGCTTTCTTTTTCTATAAATTTAGTAAAATTCTTTGCATTTGTCAGAAGAAGGTAACCAATTATGATTTTTATAAAGTGATAAATAAGCCAGCCGGTTTGAGGATAATCTTTCAAAAGTTCTTTCTGTTGAAAAAAAGTAATTAGGTCTGAACAAAAATTTGGTAGGCTTTCTATCAATATCAACGCGCCTATTATAATTATTGCAATTGTTAGCACAGTGCTACTTTTGATTGTAAGGTCTATTCTTTCTTCTTTGAAATTATCTTTGAGTTTCAGCTTCTCTATAATCCAGCTTGTTTTAAAAAGGAATAATCGTATTATGACTACCAAAATAATGATGGTTGCAAAAGATATTACTAATAGTAATAGCAAGCTTTGAAAATCAATACTTCCGTTGACAGAAGAAATCATTGAAAAAAATTGAGGGATTACAGAAATGCAGCTAAATAATAACCATAATCCAATAATTTTAAGGAGCAATTTCCAAAACGTGTCGATTAGCATACTTTTATTTTTTAAGTTAAGATTGTTTATTTTGAAAACCTTTCCAATCCTTCTGATAAAGAAGAAAGAAAATAAACCTGTCCCATTTTATTGCTTTCAAAAATAAAATCCTTTAGGCTCTTACTCTCATATTTGCTAAAATCTCCAACAATAGCAAGGCGGACACGATAGGTTGAAAATTTCTGGAGTATTTCGCCCGCAATTCCTGTTTTCAGGTCAAAAAAAGCTGGCGTAATGTTTTTCTCATAAACTATGATTTTGTCAAAACCCTGATAATATAGATTTCCAAGTAAATCCAATCCATCATCGGTAGTTTTGATTATTTCATTATCTGAAATTATTTCAGCTATGTTGGTATCGTTTAGGGTATGCGTTTCTATTTTCATATTTAATGAGGATGTTTCCAAATATAAAAAAATCCCCAACTACAATTTGCAATCGGAGATTTATATTTAGCATTAGCTCAAAATCAAAAATCTAAGATCAAAAATCTAAGATCAGAAACCAAAAATCAAAAATCCCAAATCAAAAATCATTCACTCAAAGCATTTACAAGTCCATAACTGTCTTCCAACAGACGATAGCGAACAATTAAGCCATCTTCAATAGTGAAATGTATAGAAAATAAGGTTTCATATATTTTTCCTGTTCTGGTCATACGGGAAGAAAATTCGCCTGTTACTACAGCATAATTGTCTTCTGTAAAAATAGCATCAATTTTTGCACTCAAAGGTTCTGTGTTAGCCCATAATAATTCGAAAAAGGCTCTGATCTCTTTTTTGGTACTTTTCTTTCCGAGCCATGGAGCCACATCTTCATTTCCTGGAATAAACCAGTCTACGTTTTCAGGAAAGAAAGTAAGCAGCTTTTCTAAATCTCTTTGGCCCAGTGCCCCAAGATAGTTTTGTATTGTATTTAGTGTCTGTTGTTCAGCAGTTGAATTCATAGTGATATTGCAATTTTATATATACCAAATATAAAAAATCCCCGACTGCAATTTGCAACCGGGGATTTATATTTATCAAGATTTGAAATCAAAAATCAGAAATCAAAAACCTAAAATTTATTCATTCACTATGACCCATTCACCAGAAGCCAAAAGACTTTCTGCTTTTTTGTATTTCATAGTTTCGGTCTTACCACTCATAACATGCTTCACAGTAACATTGTCGTTACGGTTAATTTTTGGCATATCACGAACGATAGTTTCCGTTACAGCAGGTCTTTGTGTCTGGCCAGCTTCGCGGCTTGCTGCCGCAGCTTCATCCGTATTTGGAATCTCGTCTTTTGAAGTCTTGTAATTTTCTTTTGGACGGGCTACTTCTCTTGCTTCGTGAATTTCAGGATTGTTTTGCTGTGGAAGGTCGCCTTTGAATAAGAAAGAGATTACTTCTTTATTGACATTATCAATCATGTTCTTGAACAAGTTGAAAGCTTCAAACTTATAGATCAATAACGGATCTTTTTGTTCGTGTACTGCTAACTGAACCGATTGTTTCAACTCGTCCATTTTACGCAAGTGTTTTTTCCAGGCCTCATCAACAATAGCAAGCGTGATGTTTTTCTCAAAATCGCTTATCAATTGAGCTCCCTCTGTATCGTATGCCTTTTTTAGGTCGGTTACAACATTCAGAGTTTTGATTCCATCAGTAAACGGAACTACGATTCTTTCGAATTGGTTGCTTTCGTTTTCAAAAACATTCTTGATGATAGGGAAAGCCTCTCTTGCGCTTCTAGCTGTTTTTTCATTATAGAATTCCAAAGCCGACTTATATACTTTTCCGGTCAATTCCTGAACTGAGATTTTTGAGAAATCAGCTTCGTTCACCGGTGAAGTGATAGAGAAGTAACGGATCAATTCGAATTCGAAGTTTTTGAAATCATTTGAGGCTTTGTTAGCTTCAACGATAACTTCGCAAGTGTCATACATCATGTTGGCAATGTCCACTTTCAGACGCTCTCCGTGCAGAGCATGGCGACGACGTTTGTAGACTACCTCACGCTGTGCGTTCATAACGTCATCATATTCCAAAAGACGCTTACGTACACCGAAGTTATTTTCTTCTACTTTTTTCTGTGCTCTTTCGATAGACTTGGTCATCATAGAGTGCTGGATTACTTCACCTTCTTTTAAGCCTAGTCTGTCCATAACTTTAGCGACTCTTTCTGATCCGAACAAACGCATCAGGTTATCTTCAAGAGAAACATAGAATTGTGAGCTACCCACATCTCCCTGACGTCCGGCACGACCTCTCAACTGACGGTCAACACGACGCGAATCGTGACGTTCTGTACCAACAATTGCTAAACCGCCTGCGGCTTTCACTTCAGGAGAAAGCTTGATATCCGTTCCACGACCTGCCATGTTTGTAGCAATGGTCACGACTCCGGCTTTACCAGCTTCTTCAACGATTTGCGCTTCCTGCTTGTGCATTTTAGCGTTAAGTACGTTGTGAGGAATATTTCTCATCTTAAGCATACGGCTCAATAATTCTGAGATTTCAACAGAAGTAGTACCAATCAATACCGGTCTTCCTGCTGCAGAAAGTTCTGTAACATCTTCGATTACGGCATTGAACTTTTCACGGGTACTTCTGTAAATAAGATCTTCTTTATCTTTTCTGGCAATTGGTTTGTTAGTTGGGATTTCAACAACATCCAATTTATAGATTTCCCATAATTCGCCAGCTTCTGTTACAGCGGTACCGGTCATACCTGCCAGTTTGCTATACATTCTGAAATAGTTCTGTAATGTAACAGTAGCAAATGTTTGGGTTGCAGCTTCGATTTTTACGTTTTCTTTTGCTTCAATCGCCTGGTGCAATCCGTCAGAATAACGACGTCCGTCCATGATACGACCTGTTTGCTCGTCAACAATCAATACTTTGTTGTCGATGATAACATATTCTGTATCTTTTTCGAATAAAGTGTAGGCTTTTAATAGCTGCGTTAGAGTATGGATACGCTCGCTTTTTATGCTGAAATCCTGGAAAAGTTTTTCCTTTTCTTCGGCTTCTCCATCTTTGTCAAGATTCATTTTTTCGATTCTCGCAATTTCAGTTCCAATGTCTGGCAGGATGAAGAAATCATTGTCAGTGTCTCCAGAAAGGAATTTTATTCCGTTGTCTGTCAATTCAACCTGATTGTTTTTTTCTTCAATTACGAAATACAAGGCTTCATCAATCTTGTGCATTTCGCGGTTGTTGTCCTGCATGTAGTGGTTTTCAGTTTTTTGAAGTAGCTGTTTAACACCTTCTTCGCTCAAAAACTTGATCAAAGCTTTGTTTTTTGGTAAGCTTCTGTAAGCTCTTAGCAATAAAAATCCGGCTTCTTTAGTGTTGCCATCTTTTAATTGTTTTTTAGATTCGGCCAAAAAGCCATTTGCTAATTGTCTTTGTAAGCTCACAAGGTTTTCAACTTTAGGCTTTAGCTCGTTAAACTCGTGACGGTCACCTTGAGGAACCGGTCCTGATATAATCAACGGAGTTCTGGCATCATCTACCAAAACCGAATCGACCTCATCGACAATTGCGTAATTATGTTTTCTTTGTACCAGTTCTTCCGGAGTATGAGCCATATTGTCTCTCAAATAATCGAAACCGAATTCGTTATTTGTTCCATAAGTAATATCAGCATTGTAGGCTTTTCTTCTTCCTTCAGAGTTTGGCTGGTAGTTGTCGATACATTCTACCGTAAGACCGTGGAATTCGAAAAGAGGTGCTTTCCATGCGCTATCACGTTTTGCAAGGTAGTCGTTCACGGTTACAAGGTGAACACCGTTTCCTGTAAGTGCATTTAGGTATAATGGAAGCGTAGCAACCAATGTCTTACCTTCACCCGTTTGCATTTCGGCAATTTTACCTTGGTGCAATACAGTACCTCCAATTAATTGGACGTCGTAGTGAATCATATCCCATGTAATCTGTTTTCCGGCAGCATTCCAGCTATTAGCCCATACAGCATTATCACCTTCAATAGTGATATATGTTTTTGTAGCAGAAAGTTCCAAATCTTTTGGAGTGGCTTTCACCGTTATCTGTGTATTATCTTTAAATCTTTTGGCTGTTTCTTTAACAACTGCAAAAGCTTCAGGGAGTATTTCCAGCAAGGTTTTTTCGGAAATATCGTAAGCTTCTTTTTCCAAAGCATCGATAGAAGCATAGATGTCTTCTCTAGCATCGATATCCTGCGTTTTTTCTACTTCGAGTTTGTAAGAAGCAATTTTTGCATCTTTTTCAGATCGGGCTTCTTTAATTCTTTCTTTGAAGTAAATAGTTTTTGCTCTTAATTCGTCATGCGAAAGAGCAGCTAATGTTTCTTCGTATGCTTTTATCTTGGTGATAAGCGGCATGATGGATTTTACGTCCTTCTCCGATTTATCTCCTACAAAAGCTTTTAATATGCTGTTGATGAAACTCATGGGTTGTTATATTTCTATTTATAAAATGTTGCAAATTTAAGCAAAAAAAAAGCCTCGATTGAGACTTTTTCTTTGTGTTTATTATTTTTAATACTCATCCTCGTTCCAAAGATAATCTTCGTCAGTTGGATAGTCAGGCCATATCTCTTCCATTGATTCGTAGATTTCACCTTCGTCTTCTATAGATTGAAGGTTTTCCACTACTTCTAAGGGTGCTCCAGCTCTAATAGCATAGTCGATAAGTTCGTCTTTGGTTGCAGGCCACGGCGCATCACTTAAATAGGATGCCAATTCTAATGTCCAATACATCTGATATCGATTTAATAGTTTTATGCAAAAATAATTTTTTTACTGAAATAGTCAAGTAAAATTGTATTTATTTTAAAAAAGTCAAGAACGTTTTTTCAGGCTTCCAGAATTGGATGATGCGATTTCGAATTTTTATCCTGTTCATTAACCGCTATTGCCTTCTGACGTTTCGATTTGGCTGCTTCAGATTACTGTTTTTCAGGAATCCATTTTACCTCATCGGCCTTAAGGTCGTAGGACAACTTTCGTGCCAGTACAAAAAGGTAGTCAGAAAGTCGGTTTAAATACTTAATTACAAGCTCGTCTGTAGGCTCTTGCTCGTTTAAATGAACCGAAAGTCGTTCCGCACGACGACAAACACAGCGCGCAATGTGACAATATGACACGGTTGTATGTCCGCCAGGCAGTACGAAATGTGTCATTGGTGGCAGGGCGCTTTCCATGTCATCAATTTCATTTTCAAGTAATTCGATATCTGTTTCGGTTATTTTTGGAATATTTAGCCTTGGTTTTCCATTTTTCAGGATTTCTTTTTCCGGCGGTGTGGCCAAAATGGCACCAACAGTAAACAATCTGTCTTGAATTCGGATTAAAACCTCTTTATAATGGGTATTTATTTCCTGATCGCGTATTAGTCCGATGTAGGAATTAAGTTCATCAACAGTACCATAACTTTCGATTCGGATATGGTGTTTAGGCACTCTGTCGCCTCCAAATAAAGCTGTAGTTCCTTTGTCTCCTGTTTTTGTATATACTTTCATGTGTTTGTAATTGTTGGTTTTCTGTAAAGACTATTCTTGAAAATTGAACTGTGCTTATTACAGTGAAAAACTATTTATTTGGCTTGTCACTTTCTACCAAACCATCACGAAGTCGTATGATTCTATGGGCATAAGCGGCAATATCTTCTTCGTGTGTTACTAGGATTACAGTATTTCCGTTAGCATGAATTTCATTAAAAAGGTTCATGATTTCCACAGAAGTCTTACTGTCAAGGTTTCCTGTTGGTTCATCGGCTAAGATAATAGATGGCTTATTGACTAAAGCCCTGGCAACTGCAACACGCTGTCTTTGCCCACCGGAAAGCTGATTAGGTTCGTGGTCCATTCTGTCTTTTAGCCCAACTTGAGTCAGTACTTCTTCTGCTCGTGCTGAACGTTCTGCTTTTGAATATCCGGCATAAATCATAGGAAGTGCCACATTATTAAGTGCAGTTGTTCGAGGCAGCAGGTTGAATGTTTGGAAAACAAATCCAATTTCTTTGTTGCGGATTTCCGCCAGATTGTCATCACTCATCTGGCTTACATCTTTTCCGTTCAGAATATATTGTCCTGATGTGGGAGTATCAAGGCAGCCCAAAAGATTCATCAAAGTAGATTTTCCAGAACCGGATGGTCCCATTAAAGCAACATATTCTCCTTTGTTGATAGTAAGGTCGATTCCTTTTAATACATGGATAATTTCATTTCCAAGTACAAAGTCTCTTTTTATATTGGTGATCTTGATTAATGACATAGCTTTAATTTGAGCCTAAAAGTAATGAATTTTTGCAAAAACGAATTCAATTTAAGATTTTAAGATAAAATTAATAGTTAGATATCTCTGTATTAAATTAATCATAATATTTTAACTAAAAACATAAAAATAATTTTTTATAACTAAATTTATGTAACCAATTTTTTAATTAAAACCACCAAGTTATGAAAAAGATTAATCTATTTTTAGGAAGCGCACTTATTGCAGTGACTCTTGTCTCGTGTAAAAGTGAAAGTGAAAAGCAGGCTGAAAAAACAGTCGGAGCTTATGAAAAATATGTAGATTCAGTTACTAATGTTGCCGTAGCTGATGCAAAAGCAAATTGGGAGTCGATAGAGGTTGCTTATAACCAAAAAACAGCCGAAGCTGAAGCAGCTCTTGCTGAGCTAAAAGACAAAGCAGTGGCAGAAGCCAGACTTGAAAAATCCAAAGCAAAATATGCCGATTTAAAATCAAAATTAGAAGCTGAAGCTCAAGCAGCAAAAGAAGCTCAGGCGGCAAGTACTCCTCCTAATAAAAAACAGTTGTTACGGGATGCCTATTTTGGAGCTGGGAAAATTGGAGAAGACATGAATTTTTCTTGGGTAAACAAAGACAATATCTTACGAGTGTATAATGATTTTTATAACGAGTTTGATAAAAATAAAGATACTTATTCAAGAGAAGATTTTGATGAGATAAAAGCGATGTATGAGGCTTTAGATGCTCATAAAAATACAGTTGAAAAAGAAGGACTTTCTTCAAAAGATAACAGAAAGATTGCTGAGCTGAAATTTAAATTCGCTCCAAAATTTAAATGGGAACGAATGGGAGCAAAAGCTGAAGAAAATCAAAAAGCTAAAGAGTAATTACATATTGGTTTGAGTTAGGTATGGCTGTCCTTTTATGGGCAGCCATTTTTATTTGTGTTGGCTTTAACGGCTAGTTAACGTATTTAAAATTAGATATTTATTAAATTTATATAATGTCTAACCTATAAAAAATAAAATCATGCCAAACAAAAGTCCAGGCCAGCAAATCAAAGATAGGGACCAATACGAAGCATTACGCGATAAAGGCTATAGTAAAGAGAAATCGGCACGTATAGCGAATAGTGAAGGCGCTGAAAAAAGGGGAGGCCTTGCCAAAAAATATGAAGACCAGACCAAAAAGGAAATTTATGACCAAGCTAAAAAAGTAGGAATAGATGGCCGTTCAAAAATGACTAAAGCCGAACTGATAAACGCACTGCGAACTAATTAGGGCAATAGGCCCCATAATTTTCGGATGCCCAATATGCTATTCAGGAAAAAAGAATTGGAAGTGCGGAGTATAAAATGTTCTTTCTCCTGTTCTTTTCTAAAAAAAACAAAACCCCATTGGAAGGTGTCAATTGTGACAGTAACCTTTGGGTGTTTTTTTATAACTTCCCATGCTTCTTCCATACCGGATGACCAATGAATGTCGTCAAAAATCCAGATAGTTTCATTATTCGCAGTGGAAAGAAGTGATTCAAAATAGCTTAATGTGGCTTCTTTAGAATGATTGCCATCAAAATAAATTAAATCGTAATTCGCAGATTTTACGGTTTTGGTTTCCAGATAGGATTCAAATTGGGAAATTATAGAATCGATATTGAAATCAAATTCCTGAAATTGCTTTTGTGCAATTTTTGCCGTTTCAGGACATCCTTCCAGACTTGTGATTTTTGCCTTCGGGTTTCCTAAAGCTAAAGCAGAACTTGCCAAACCAAGCGAAGTCCCGATTTCTAAGATGTTTTTTGGTTTAAAATAATTTACAATCCGATACAAAAGTCGGGCGTCTTTTCTTGAGATTCCTGCGTTTTGGGCAATTTGATTTATTGCCCGTGTATTGGATTTAAAAACTCTTGAACCGGCTCCAAAGTCGGTAACTTCAATTGTGTTTTTATTTTGCAGTAATGAATTGCGGTATTTTTTTAAGATGCCATAAGCCCCATATTCATTTTTATCATAAAAACATTTTCTGAGCAAATCAAACACAAACGGTGAATGCACACCGTGAGAATTGTTTGAATTCCATAGAAATTTCAGATATGATATCAGGAGATGCATACCGTTCTGATTATCCTTCCATCTTGGCAGAAAGTTCAAACCATCGTTCTTCTTTCGCTTCGATTTTTGAGATTATGTTTTGAAGTTCCTTAGCCTTTTTTTCAATATCGGCATCGGCAACCTTTCCATCAGAAAACAGCTGCTCGATTTTGACTTTCTCGATTTCCAAATCCTTGATTTCACGTTCAATTTTTTGGAATTCTTTCTGTTCGTTAAAAGTAAGGCCTGAGGAAACGTTTTGCTGCTTCCAGTTATTTTTCTCTTTAGTAGTTTCGTCTTTTACAGGCTCTACACTATCTTCATAAGCCCGGAAATCGGAATAGTTGCCCGGGAAATTTTCGATGACGCCTTCTCCTCTGAAAACAAACAAATGGTCTACGATTTTGTCCATAAAATAACGGTCGTGCGAAACAACCAACAAACATCCAGGATAGTCCAGAAGGAAACTTTCGAGTACATTTAAGGTTACGATATCCAAATCGTTCGTTGGCTCATCCAGAATCAAGAAGTTTGGATTCTGAATCAGTACCGTACAAAGATAAAGTCGTTTTAGCTCACCACCGCTCAATTTTTCTACATAGTCGTACTGCTTTTTACTGTCAAAAAGGAAACGTTCCAACAATTGCGAAGCCGAAATGATTTTGCCTTTCGTCAATGGAATATATTCACCATATTCTTTGATGATGTCGATTACACGTTGGCCCGGCTTAGGATTGATGCCGCTCTGTGTATAATATCCAATCTTAATAGTGTCACCAGCGACTACTTTTCCGGAATCAGGCGGAATTGTTCCGGTCAGTACATTCAGGAAAGAAGATTTTCCCGTTCCGTTTTTCCCGATAATTCCGATTCGTTCGCCACGTTGGAAATCAAAATTAAAATTATCTAAGATGATCTTGTCGCCAAAACGTTTAGTGATTTTATGGAGTTCGATGATCTTACTACCCATACGTTCCATATTGATCTCAAGTTCAACCTGATTTTCCTTACGGCGACTTTCTGCCTTTTGCTTGATAACATAAAAGTCATCCTGTCGTGACTTTGATTTCGTAGTTCGTGCTTTTGGCTGTCGGCGCATCCATTCCAATTCTTTTTTGAAAAGGTTTTGTGCCTTGTCTATGCTTGAATTTTCTGAAGCAATTCGTTCTTCTTTCTTTGACAGATAATAAGAATAATTGCCTTTATATTGGTAGAGCTTTCCATTGTCAAGCTCAATGATTTCATTACAAACACGTTCCAGAAAAAAACGATCGTGCGTTACCATAAACAAGGTAATGTTTTCTTTGGCAAAATAACTTTCCAGCCATTCAATCATCTCCAGATCCAAATGGTTGGTCGGCTCGTCCAGAATTAGCAGATCCGGACGGTTGATAAGGATAATAGCCAGCGAAAGACGTTTCTTTTGCCCACCGGAAAGATTTTTTACTTTCAGTTTGAAATCTTCAAGTTTCAACTTAAACAATATCTGCTTAAATTGAGTTTCGAAATCCCAGGCATTGAACTGATCCATTCTGTCAAAGGCTTTTTGGTATGCTTCTTCATCTTCCGGATTTTCCAGTGCTTTTTCGTATTGGTGAATAACATCTAACACCTCATTGTCGGATGCGAAAATGCTTTCTTCAATAGTCAATTCGTCTTGCAGGTTATGGTTTTGCGATAGAAAAGCCATTTTAATGTCTTTTCGTATGACAACCTGGCCAGTGTCCGGTTCGTCATCTCCATTGATAATTCTCATGATAGATGTCTTGCCCGAACCATTTTTTGCAATAAAAGCAATTTTCTGGTCTTTATTGATTCCAAACGAAATGTCCTTGAAGAGCGTGCGCTCGCCAAAAGATTTTGAGATATTTTCGACTGATAAGTAATTCACGGTAGAAATTTTTTGCAAAAGTAGCTTTTTAAAACCAAAACAGAAGCGAAATTAATTTTCATATAAAGGCACAGATTCACAAAGTTTGTAAAGAGGAAACAATTGAAAGCAAGCATTAGTTATTAAATCTACGGAATCATTTTAATCTGTGGCTAAAAAATAAAAGTTCTTAATCAAAAAAGAAACATATTTCCAAATTTGATACATTTATAGTGGATTGGCAAAATAAGAAACTATGGATGTAATACAAGAAATAGATAATTTTTATTTGAAACAACCGGAACCTCACCAAAGTTGCCTGTTGGCTTTGAAAAACATTATACTTTCACAAGATGCTGAGGTTACTAATGTACTGAAATATGGTATGCCCATGTTTTGCTACAAACAAAAAATGTTTTGCTATTTATGGATTCATAAAAAGTATAAACAGCCCTATATAGGTTTTGTAGAAGGGAAGCATTTAGATGATCCGGAGCTACTGGCCGAAAAGCGTTCGCGGATGAAAATATTGCTGTTTGATCCCAATCAAGACTTGCCGATTGAAAAGATTGAAAACCTTTTAAAAGAAGCGCTTGACTTGTACAAATCAGGAAAAATAGCGTTAAAGAAGTAGTCTGGCTATTTAAGGATGGAAAAACTTTTGCTATATTCGTGAAACCTAAATATTTAGAAATGAAAAAAATATGGTTTTTGCTTTTTATTTCGATAAGCATGCAGGCACAGAAAGGCTATCCTACTCCTACAATAACAGATGATCATTTGTTTTACATACAGCATAGCAAAAATCACAATACGTTTGTTTATGAAGCTAACTTTGATGGCAAGAAGTTTGACGACTTTGAGCCCATAAAAATTCATAGGGTAGCCTATACCAAAGGCGGCGTAAAAGAAGAACTTACCAAGATACAGCGAAAATTAGCTTATGGTGTGGATGTACGCAAGCTGAAAGAAAACCATTATGAATTTTCTTTGGTTTCTTATCCTGAAAAGAAACTTTATTTAGAATTAGGGCCTAAAGATAAACCACAGGTAAGGACGGTTATAAATGGCAAAAAAATGATACTCGCTAAAATGTATCTTTCTATGGAAGAATCGGGTAGCCTGAAACCTAAGGTGGAATATATTGATTTCTATGGCATAGATCCGGAAACCAAAAAAGAAATCAAAGAGCGTTTTTTTATGAAATAACAGAGTTTTATCGCTGCTTTTCGAGTTGCATTTCCATTAGAATAATCTAAAAACTGCTTATATTTGCTCAATGCAGTTATCCGTTATCATCCTTAACTACAATGTCCGTTATTTTCTTGAGCAATGCCTGTTGAGCGTTCGGGAAGCCATTCATGGACTTGATGCTGAAATTATTGTTGTTGATAATAATTCTCCCGATGACAGCTGCCAAATGGTAAAAGAACGTTTTCCGGATGTAATTCTAATTGAAAATAAAGAAAATGTAGGTTTTCCGAAAGGAAATAATATTGGTGTAGAAAAAGCCAAAGGAAGATATGTCTGCATACTGAATCCGGATACTGTAGTTGCAGAAGATACATTTACTAAAATAATAACGTTTGCCCAAAATCAAACCGATTTAGGAATAATTGGATGCAGGCTAATCGATGGAACAGGTAATTTTTTGCCAGAATCAAAAAGAAGTACTCCGACTCCCTGGGTTTCTTTCACAAAAATATTTGGGCTTTATAAACTGGCACCAACGTCTAACTGGCTCGGGCGTTATTATACAGGCCGTTTACGAGAAAATCAAACAGGGAAAACAGATGTTTTGGTTGGTGCTTTTATGGTTTTAGAAAGAGCGCTTTATAATGAAGTGGGCGGATTTGATGAACGGTATTTTATGTATGGAGAGGACATTGATTTTTCATATACAGTGCTTAAAAAAGGAAAAACGAATTACTATTTTCCTGAAACCAGTATCATTCATTACAAAGGTGAAAGCACGGTAAAAGACGGGACTTATATGAAGCGATTCCAGCAAGGAATGGAATTGTTTTATCAAAAGAATCTTAAGGCATCAGTGTTTTTTATGCTATTTATGAAATTAGGAACACTTTTCTTTTCTTTCATGAAAATGTTCCGGGGAAAGCCAAAACAAAAAACAAAGCCGGAAAATTATATTTTTATTTCGGACAATGATATCCTCAAAGGAAAATTACAGAATACACTGAAAAAAAATATTCAAATCCAGAAATTTGAAAACCAAAAAGCAGTATTTTCGCAAACGTTTTCGGGTTTAGGCTCAGTAGAAGTAATTTTAGATGCTGATTATCTCACGTTTAAAGAGTGCATCTCGATTATGGAAACAAACAAGGATAAAAATCTCACATTTAAGATTTTACCTAAAGACTCAGGCTTTATCATTGGAAGCAATAGTAATAACGAACGGGGAGAATTTATTCGGTTTTAAATAGAAATCTCCATTACTTTAGAATGTAAATAGTTGTGTTTAAAAAAAGTCTTGTAAAATTATGTAATTCATGGCATAACCTGAAAATTATCACTAATTTTGCAAGCAGAAAATAAAAATTCACCATTAGGTTAGCAATATGGCAAAATTTGAATTGAAACTTCCAAAAATGGGAGAAAGCGTTGCAGAAGCAACAATTACCAACTGGCTAAAAAAAGTAGGCGATCCAATTGAAGCTGACGAGGCTGTATTGGAAATTGCTACCGATAAAGTAGATTCAGAAGTACCTTCTGAAGTCTCTGGAGTTTTGTCTGAAATCCTTTTTAACGTTGATGATGTTGTAAAAGTAGGCCAGACAATTGCTTATATTGAAGTATCGGGAGGTGTTGTTGTAGAAGCACCAAAAGAAGAAGCTCCGGCTTCAGTAGCTGAAATTGAAAAAACGGTAGAAACTGCACAGCAAGCTGTTGCCACTCCACAAGATTTTTCAGGTTCAGATAAATTCTTTTCTCCTTTGGTTAAAAATATTGCCAAAGAAGAAGGAGTTTCTGTTGCCGAACTAGAATCAATTCAAGGTTCTGGTAAAGATGGAAGAGTAACAAAAGATGATATATTAGGCTATGTTGCCAACAGAAAAGAACCAAAAGCAGCGAGCCAACAAGCTCAGGCTCCGGTTTCAGCCACTCCGGTAGCAAGTACTCCTGCTCCTAAAGCAGCAACAGCAGTTCCTGTTTCTGTAAATGGAGGCGATGAAATCGTGGAAATGGACAGGATGCGAAAACTGATATCCGGCTATATGGTAGCTTCGGTACAGACTTCAGCTCACGTACAGTCGTTTATTGAAGTCGATGTAACCAACATCGTGAAGTGGAGAGACAAAGTGAAAAATGCTTTCGAAAAGAGAGAAGGTGAGAAATTGACTTTCACACCAATTTTTATGGAAGCTGTAGCCAAAGCATTAAAAGATTTCCCAGGAATGAATATTTCTGTTGATGGCGAATTTATTATCAAAAGAAAAAATATCAACTTGGGTATGGCCGCAGCTTTACCAAATGGCAACCTAATCGTTCCGGTAATCAAAAATGCTGACCAACTAAACCTTGTTGGAATGGCAAAAGCGGTTAATGATTTAGGAAACAGAGCCAAAGCAGGTAAATTGAAACCAGACGATACGCAAGGTGGAACTTATACAGTTACTAACGTAGGTACTTTTGGAAGTGTTTTTGGAACACCAATCATCAACCAACCACAAGTAGGAATACTAGCTTTAGGAGCTATCCGAAAAGTACCGGCAGTTATTGAAACTCCAGAAGGTGATTTTATCGGAATCCGTCAAAAGATGTTCCTTTCTCATAGTTATGACCATCGTGTTGTTGATGGTGCGTTGGGAGGAAGCTTTGTAAAACGTGTTGCGGATTATTTAGAAGCTTTTGACGTCAATAGAGATTATTAATTGACTTAGTTATAAAAAAAGAAACCTCTCGTTTGAGAGGTTTTTTTATGGAATAAATTGTGCTATTCAATAATTAATGACGCGGTTGTCTCCCGAATAAATACAATGGCATCAAAATCAGAACCCGGCAGTATAGGTAATGCTCTGTCGTTTGTCCATACTGAATAGATGTTGGTGATTTTGTTTTTGGTTTGTATAAAAGGATTTGATTTCTTCGAATTAAAAGAAAGAAAGAATAGACCGTCTTTTGCTTTAGAAAATAATCCGGAGAAAGTATCCGGGGCTGATTCAAAACTATGTTTAGTGATTTTTCCTTCTGTAATCACGTTTACGCTTCCTTTATAAGTGTCAAAGCCTAAAGCATAATATTTTGAACCTAACTCTTGTTTTAAATAACCACCCATAGCCTCTACTTCGGCCATAGTAATGTCTTTTGCGATATGCACATTATGGCTCCAGATAATTGCTTTCGAAGCCTCACTTTTTTGTGTTTTAATAATTATTTCTGCCATGTTTTTGTCTCTTGTAAGAGGATCATGCCAAAAATCTTCACTGTCAAATCCAAAAAGGATTACTTTTTTGGCGGCTGTCTGGCTCTGATTGTGTTTTTTTATCCATTGGAAAAGATCAGAAATTTCCTGTGCATTGTAGAGCATGAGTGATTTCATTAGCGTTTTCAGATCGCCGTTTCCATTTTGGAGATAGTCATTGATAGGGCTGATGTTGGCTTGGGTAAGTTCAAAACCAAGCAGCCTATAATTGCTATTTGTAATTAAATATTTGATGATGTTTGCCTTCTGTATATAAAATTCGTGGGTTCCATGAGAAGCCTCTCCAAGTCCAAGAATTGTTTTTTCGTTTAATTCCGAATCTAAAAATGAAAATTTTTTGTCTGATTGTAAGTTTTTGGCTAAAGGAATAGCATTCTCATTTATCCATTGTAGTTTTTTATTTTGCGAATGAGCGAGGAGGCTTGAAATGGTAAAGACAAACGTAACGATTATTTTTATTTTCATGGTAGAGTTGTTAATTACCGAAGGCATAAAGTAAATCTAATGAAAAACCTAGAGGGAGTAGTTTTTTTTCTTCATAAATTTTTGAAGACATTGGAAAATAAGAAACTGAAAATAAAAGGATTTGATGTTTATTACTTGCATAAACAGTAAATTTTAGAATAAAAGTTCAATACAAAAACCGTTATCTTTGCAGTCCATAAAAACAAGAAAATGGAACTTAAACTGACAAAGCCAATCTGTTTCTTTGATCTCGAAACCACAGGAATCGACATCAGTAAAGACAGGATTGTAGAAATATCGATATTTAAAGTCTTTCCTAACGGAAATAAAGAAAGCAGAACTTGGCTGGTTAATCCGGAAATGCCGATTCCGCCGCAAACAACAGCCGTACACGGAATTACGAATGAAAAAGTAGCTAATGAGCCTGTTTTTAAAGAATTGGCGGCTACAGTTCATAACATGATAAAAGATTCTGATTTGGCCGGATTCAACTCTGACCGATTTGATATTCCGTTATTGGCTGAAGAATTGTTGCGAGCAGGACTCGATTTTGATATGAAAAATCGGGTAGCGGTAGATGTTCAGACTATTTTCCATAAAAAAGAAGAACGTACTTTAAGTGCTGCCTATAAATTTTATTGCGGATTAAGCCTTGAAAATGCACACTCTGCCGAAGCTGATACTATGGCTACCTATGAAATCCTAAAAGCACAGTTAGAGCGATACGAAGATTTGCCACAGGACATGAGATCGCTTTCTGAATATACAACCAGAAAAAAATCGGTTGATTTTGCAGGATTTATTGGCTTAGACAAGGACAACGAAGAAATTTTTACGTTTGGAAAACACAAAGGAGCCAAGGTTGAAAAAGTTCTTGAAGCCGAACCTGGTTATTTTGGATGGATTCAAAATGCAGACTTCCCGCTGTATACTAAAAAGGTGCTGACAGCAATCAAACTAAGAAAACTGAATAATAAACTGAGCTAACTTTAAGCGCCGAAAACAGGACTTATGAAAATAATCTGCGTTGGGAGAAATTACGCCAAGCATATAGAAGAACTGCAAAATGAAAGACCGTCGGAACCGGTAATTTTTCTTAAACCGGATACCGCAATATTGCCTAAAAATTTTCCTTTCTTCTTGCCGGAATTTAGCAGTGATATTCATCATGAAGTTGAAATTCTGGTAAAAATAAACAGGGTGGGGAAGCATATCGAGCCTAAATTTGCACATAAATATTATGAAGAAATCGGGTTAGGTATTGATTTTACAGCCCGTGATGTTCAAGCTGAGCTTAAAGAGAAAGGACTTCCGTGGGAAAAAGCCAAGGCATTTGACGGTTCAGCAGTCATTGGAGAATTTTTGCAAAAATCTCAATTCAATTCACTGGAAAATCTTACATTTGAATTGACCAATAACGGAAAATCAGTCCAGATTGGCAATACAAACCAGATGCTCTGGAAAATTGACGAATTGATTTCCTACGTTTCGCAATATTTTACGCTGAAAATAGGAGATATCATATTCACAGGTACTCCGGAAGGAGTTGCAAAGGTCAATCCGGACGATATTCTTGAAGGATATTTAGACGGACATAAATTATTTAGAATACAGGTAAAATAATGGCTATACACTATAATCTGGCAAAAGTCTACGAGATTTCAGATAACGACAGCGAATTCGTTCAGGATATTATAAATCTTTTCGTGACTGAAGTTCCTGCCGACCTGAAAAATGTAAAAGAAGGTATAAAGGAAAAAGACTATAAGCTGGCTTACGCATTCGCTCATAAAATCAAACCTACTCTTGATTTGCTGGGAATGACTGTCGCTTTTGAAGAAATTCTTCTTGTAGAAGATTGGACAAAGCGGGAAGGAAAGAAAAAAGAAATCAAGGATACTTATAAAAGTATTGCAGACAAAGTCGAAAAGGCAGTAAAGGAAATCAAGAAAGACTTTAACTTGTAATTCTGACTGCAAGCCAGAAAAATCAAAATACGTGAAAGCAACCGTAGTAACTATAGGAGATGAGATCCTTATTGGACAAATCATCGACACCAATTCTGCTTTTATTGCAAAATCATTAGACAGGATAGGGATTGATATCCACGAAGTCATTTCTATAAGCGATAGCAGAGAGCATATTTTGGAAACGTTGGAACGCCTACAGAATCAAGTTGATTTGGTAATTTTTACAGGCGGATTGGGACCAACCAAAGACGATGTTACCAAAAAAACATTATGCGACTATTTTGAAGATCAATTGGTAGTGGATGAAGAAGTCCTTGCTCATGTAACTAAACTGATAGAAGGTTTCTATAAACGTCCAATTTCCCAAATTAATAAAGATCAGGCTCTCGTTCCGTCAAAAGCTACTGTGCTGTTTAATAATGCAGGAACGGCACCTGGAATGTGGCTCAAAAAAGAAAATACCGTTTTTGTTTCCTTGCCGGGCGTGCCTTATGAGATGCAATATCTTATAGAAAATAGAGTGGTCCCTAAGGTAATTGAAGAATATAAACGACCTTTTATTATCCATAAAACAATCCTCACTTATGGACAGGGAGAAAGCCTTGTTGCTGAAAGGATAGAAAATTGGGAAAACAATCTTCCGGAATTTATAAAACTCGCCTATTTGCCAAGTCCGGGAAGGGTAAGGTTGAGATTGTCTGCACGCGGAACCGACGAGCAGGTTTTGAAAAAAGCCATAGAAGAAAACACAGACTCGTTATCAAAAATCATTGGAGATATTATTGTAGGATATGATGAAAATGAAACGATAGAGGTGGTTCTTGGCCGATTGTTAACCAAAAATAAAATGACAATAGCTACTGCTGAAAGTTGTACCGGTGGAAAAATAGCCCAATTGCTGACTTCAGTCCCGGGTTCATCGTCTTATTTCAAGGGCAGTGTAGTGAGTTATGCTACAGAAGTCAAAGTAGAAGTCCTAAAAGTACCTCAAGAACTTATTGATACACATTCAGTCGTAAGCCGTGAAGTAGCAATCGAAATGGCATTGGGTGTCCAGAAGCTACTAAAAACAGATTACGCCATTGCTACTACTGGAAATGCCGGACCTGAAAAAGGAGACTCCCCTGCTGAAGTAGGTACGGTTTTTATTGCTTTAGCAACACCTTATCCGGCTCCGGATAACATAATCTGTGAAGAATTTAATTTTGGACAACCACGCGAAAAAGTCATTGACAGGGCTGTAGGTAAGGCCTTTGAAATGCTCCAAAAAGAAATCTTGAAAATCAGATAAGATTTCTTTAGGTGTTTGGCATCGTTTTTGGTCTTTTCTGAGAAATTTATATTTTCGTTCACGAATAATTTTTTAATCCCCCTTTTTTAACACATTAAAAAAAATCAATTATTTTTTTATGAGAAAACTTTACTTTTCTATTGCTGCATCTCTAACCGCAGCATTTGCTTTTGCTCAAGCCCCAACAGGAAATTTGACTATTTTTTCAGAAGACGGAGATCCTTTCTTTCTTGTGCTGAACGGAGAACTGCAAAATGACATTCCGCAAACAAACATCCGTATTGAGGAACTGAACCAGCCGTATTATAATGCTAAAATACTTTTTGAAAACAAGTCTTTTGTAGAAATAACAAAAAAGAATCTGGCGATTGCAGATGTGGATGGTGAATATATGGATGTTACCTATAAAATAAAACGAGATAAAAACAACAAGAATAAGCATAAGCTTAATTTTTTCTCTGAAATTCCGGTAGATCGCCAATATAGAGCTCCAAAAAATGTTCATGTTGTGCATTATGGCGCTCCACAGCCTGTGAGCACGGTATCGCAAACGACAACCACAACCACTGTTGGTAATACCGGAATGGGAGTAGGTGTAAATGTAGGAGGAGTAGGTGTAAATATTAATATTAAAGAGCCAAATGGCGTTTATACAGAAACAACCACTACAACAGTAACACATTCTGGTCAGCCGCAGGTTAATTATGACCCACCACTAAAAGGATGCAATAGTAAATATCCGATGGGTTCAACTGACTTTAATAATGCGCTGACATCTGTAAAGAAACAAGGTTTTGACGAAACCAAGCTAAAAGTGGCTAAACAGATTGTTTCTGCAAATTGCCTGGATGTAAATCAAATAAAACAAATCGCTAATACGATCAGTTTTGAAGAAAACAAATTAGATTTTGTTAAGTTTGCCTATGGTTATTGCACGGAAAAGAAAAATTATTTCAGGCTAAATGATATATTTTCCTTCAGTGCAGATGTAGATGATCTAACAGAATACATCCGGAATAAATAGAACCTATAATTTGAAATACAGGATTTTTGCCTTTTACAGGCTGCATATGGAATCGAAAAAGATTTTGAAAAAAAAGGAGTAGAATGTTTTGTAAATACAGTTTATTTTTTGTTTCTTTGCACCCTGATTTTGAATAACGATAAAAGATAAGCATAATGTCAAGAGTTTGTGACCTTACAGGTAAAAGAGCGATGGTTGGAAATAATGTTTCCCACGCGATGAACAAGACTAAGAGAAAATTTTCTGTAAACTTAGTTAAGAAACGTTTTTATCTTCCTGAAGAAGATAGATGGATTACTCTTAGAGTAGCTGCATCTACAATAAAAACTATCAACAAAAACGGGATTGCTGCAGTTTTGAAAGAAGCTAAAGCTAATGGGTTTATTAAATAATAATCCTACCTCTAAATATATAGCAAGATGGCAAAGAAAGGTAATAGAATTCAGGTAATTTTAGAGTGTACAGAGCACAAAACTAGTGGTCAGCCAGGTACATCAAGATACATAACAACAAAGAACAAAAAAAATACTCCAGACAGATTAGAGATTAAAAAATTTAATCCAATCTTGAAGAGAGTAACTGTTCATAAAGAAATTAAATAATTATTAGTCATGGCAAAGAAAACCGTAGCAACGTTACAGACAGCTTCTAAGAGATTAACAAAAGCTATCAAAATGGTAAAATCTCCTAAAACTGGCGCATACACTTTCGTTGAAAGCGTTATGGCTCCTGAATTAGTTGAGGATTTTTTGAAAAAGAAATAATCATTTAGACATTATATAGATAAGCTACTTTCATTCGGAAGTAGCTTTTTTATTTTTATATTTGTTCAAAATTTAAGTAAAGTGCTCTTTGTAGTTATTTTCTTGAATTTTTGGGTTATTAGGGAGAACAAGTTCTAATAAGCCGAAAAAATCTAACGAATCACAAAATGAGTTTTTTTAAAAAAATATTTTCATCAGAAAAAAAAGAAAGCCTTGATAAAGGTCTTGAAAAAACAAAAACATCTTTCTTTTCAAAGCTTACCAAAGCCGTAGCCGGAAAATCAAAAGTTGATGATGAGGTTTTAGACAATCTGGAAGAAGTTCTGGTTTCATCAGATGTAGGCGTAAATACGACATTGAAAATCATTGGGCGTATTGAAGAGCGTGTTGCTAACGACAAATATTTGGGTACTGATGAGCTGAACCAAATTCTTCGTGAAGAAATTGCAGGCCTATTGTCAGAAACAAATTCGGGAGAAGCTACAGAATTTGAAGTTCCTAAAGACAAAAAACCTTATGTCTTGATGGTTGTTGGCGTGAATGGAGTTGGAAAAACAACTACTATCGGAAAACTGGCTTACCAATTCAATAAAGCAGGATATAAAGTCGTTTTAGGTGCTGCGGATACTTTTAGAGCAGCAGCAATCGATCAATTACAGATTTGGGCTGACAGGGTAGGTGTTCCTATTGTAAAACAGCAAATGGGAAGCGATCCGGCTTCTGTAGCATTTGATACCTTACAGTCGGCAGTTTCTCAAAATGCGGATGTAGTCATTATTGATACGGCAGGACGTTTGCACAATAAGGTGAATTTGATGAACGAATTAACCAAAGTAAAACGCGTAATGCAGAAAGTAGTAGCCGATGCTCCCCACGATGTACTTTTAGTACTTGACGGTTCTACTGGGCAAAATGCTTTTGAACAGGCAAAACAGTTTACGGCTGCAACAGAAGTATCTGCACTTGCTGTTACTAAATTAGACGGAACTGCAAAAGGTGGTGTTGTTATTGGAATTTCAGACCAGTTCCAAATTCCTGTAAAATACATAGGAGTAGGTGAAGGTATCGAAGACTTGCAAGTGTTTAACAAAATTGAATTTGTAGATTCTTTCTTTAAATAATTTTTGCAGTACAACTTTAACAACTTCTTTGATACTGCTAAAGTGCGATACATAACATCGAAAAATAGCGATTATCAGAATATTGATAGTAATATAAGTTTAAATCTTAAGTATGCATTTAATTAATAAAAGTGTTTAATGGCCTTTTCAATACATAATATAAAACCGCTTCATCTTTATATTTTATTTGTACTGCTGATTTTCATTTCAACATTTTTTGAAGGCAAAGTACAGGTAGTCTATTATTTGTTTGTTATTTTGGGCTGGGTCTCATTTTTTATGGCTGTCCGAAATTTTTTCAGGCAAAGAAAAAGTCCCTTAAAAAAGGCCAATACCAGAAAGAAATAAAAATAAATGCGCTAATCAATTAGCGCATTTATTTTTTCCCACAAAACTTCATCAAAATCGGATAAGGCTAAATTGACATTGTCTGCCGCCTCGCCCATCCGGACGATTACCATCTTACGGCTAGGGATTACGTAAATTCTTTGATCATTTTTACCTAATGCCATAAACATATCATTCGGGCCTTCTGGAATTATGCTTCCAGGAAATTGTATTTGTGTCTGTGGTAAGTGATAACTGGACTTTCCGTTTAGCCACCATAAATATCCATATCCCAGATTAATGTTTTGGGATGTATTTGTTGCGGCATTAAAATAACTTTCATTCAATATTACTTCATTATTCCATTTTCCTTTATTGAGCATAAGGAGACCAAAACGAGCCATACTTCGGGTAGTACTCCAATACACACTATTGTTTCCAGATTGGACCCACGCACCATTCATTCCGATCTTATCCCTTAGTTTTGTATTGAAATAACTGTTGAAAGTTGTTGATACGGCCGAAGCTACAACATCTTGTAATTTTACATAAACGTTGTGGTAAGCCCATCGTGTTCCTGCATCCGCTTTATAGGTAAGGCACTCAGGTTCCACACAATCACCGTTATTAATGTCTTCAAGCCCAGAAGCCATAGTTAATAAGTTTTTGTTTGTAATCAGGTCTTCTTTTGCCGGAGGAAGGCTTGTCCATCCATGACCTAGATAATCTGAAACTTTATTATTACTATTTAGATGGTTTTCCTGTTCTGCAATTCCAACCATAGTTGCCGTTAATGTTTTTCCAGCGCTTGCCCAATACCAATTGGATGTAGCAGAATGGCCATTAAAATAATTTTCCATAACAATCTTTCCGTCAACCAAAATAATAAAGCCTTTAGTGTGCTTTTCTTCCAAATAGGTAAGGAGCGGAGCAACTGCATTCTCATTCCATCCTAATGAATTTAATGATTTTGTTTCCCATATGGCACTTTGTTCCAAAGGAGGAAAGTATACTGTTGATTCCGTAGGATTGGATTCATTACTTTCAGAACTACAGCTAATTAAAGCTAGAATAAAGAGTAAAGGGTAGCCTATTTTTTTCATAAGGATAGGGTTTATTATATAGACTTTAAAAATACCAAATAGTTTAAACCGGAAACTTTTTTTATCATAGCAAATAGTAGTAATTTTATTTTTTAAAATAATGAGATGAAAAAAGGAATTTTATTACTGTTTGCGGCAGTGATTACTATGGCTTGCAGCCAGAAAGCGTCAAAAGAAGATGCCAAAAAAGTAAATGGCTATTGGGAAATCGAAAAGGTGATTATGGCTGACGGTTCAAAAAAAGAATATAAAATCAATACAACCTATGATTTTTTTGAAATTGGGAATGATTACAAAGGTTTCCGAAAAAAAGTAAGTCCGCAGCTTGACGGAAAATTCTTGACAGATGATACTTCTGAAGCCGTTGAAATTATAGAAAGAGACGGCAAGATATATTTAGATTATAAAACAGAATATGCAAAATGGGAAGAAGAACTAAAGTCGATTTCTGAAAACCAAATGACCATTGTTAATCCGCAAAAAATAGAATACCAATATAAAAAAGCAACTCCAATAAACCTGCTAGATGGCAAAGAGACTAAATAATGAAAATTCTGTAGGCGATGTCCTAAAACATATCATAGAAGCAAACAAGCTGCAAACCGGAATTGACCGTATTGCAGTAAAAGAAGCATGGATATCTTTGATGGGCAATGGCGTGAATAGTTATACTAAAGATGTTGTTTTAAGGAACAACACGCTCTATGTAGAACTTACTTCGGCTGTATTGCGCCAGGAATTGAGCTATGGGAAAGAAAAAATAATAAAGATGATAAACGAGGAATTCCGTCGCGATATCGTAAAAGAAATTGTCTTTAGATAGACTTTTAAATAAAAGCATAAAAAAAATCCGTTTCAATTTGAAACGGATTTTTTATTTATTGTATCTCGATTAAAACTGCTCTCTTCCTGAAAAGTGGAAAGCACCTTCGATAGCAGCGTTCTCATCGCTATCAGAACCGTGAACAGCATTTTCTCCGATTGATTTTGCATATTTCTTACGGATAGTTCCTTCAGCAGCATCAGCAGGATTAGTAGCACCAATAAGTGTTCTGAAATCTTCAACAGCATTTTCTTTTTCCAAGATAGCTGCTACAATAGGACCTCTTGTCATGAATTCAACTAATTCTCCAAAGAAAGGTCTTGCACTGTGAACTGCATAAAATTGTTGAGCATCAGCTACAGTCAATTGCGTCAATTTCAAAGAAACAATTTTAAAACCACCTTCAGTAATCATGTTCAAAATTCCACCGATGTGTCCGTTTTCAACACCATCAGGCTTAATCATTGTGAATGTTCTATTCGTTGCCATTATATTTTGTTTGTTTAGATTTGGCGCAAAAGTAGTGTTTTTGACAGAAAACGAAAAACAATCGCAAAAATTAGCGACAGAAATTTTTGTATTCCTGACAAAACAAAAAGAAACGGATTGCTTTTACAGATTTTATAAAAGGAACTGCTAGAGAATCACGATTTTGAATTCCTGTTCCAGAGGATGTAATTCTTCGAATAATTTATCTAAAAGTACTTCTCCGTAACCCAGATAAAATTCAGAGAAATTTATAATTCTTTCCTGTAAACTCTGGTTTGGAAATAATTCATTTTGCAAATCTGAAATTCGCTCCAGTTCTTCCTGATGTTTTTTCTTTTCGGCCTTTAATAAGCGTTTTTCAAGATTTTCCAAACCTTTGATTTGTTTCACTTCCTGAGCCTTTACTGCGCCTGTAAAAGATTTGTCTGTCTGTTCTGCTATTTTATTAAGATTGTCAAACTGCTGTCTTAAAAATATTTTCTGTGCGCTCAGGTCAATTGAAAACTCTGAAAAAGATCTCACTTTAGCATTCATTAAATCCTGTTGTTTTGAAAATAGGTCTTTCCATGACAAATTGAGCCTGTCTGCTTTTTTGGCTTGCTTTTCAGTAGCCAGAAGAACGGAATTCCTCAGGAGCAAAATCGGGAAAGGAACATCAGAAGATTCAAAATAAGATTTCAGTTCTAACCAGTAGGCCAATTCACCACCTCCGCCAATATAACAAAGATTAGGAAGAATGACTTCCTGATATAAAGGACGCATAATAACATTTGGGCTGAATTTTTCAGGATGGGTTTCCAGCAATTTCAAAATTTCAGTTTCTGTAAACTTTAATTCCGTATTGTTTACATAATAGAAACCGTTTTGAAGAATAATCCGCTCGCGCAAATCATTTTCAATATAAAAAAGGTTGATTTCCCGCGGATTGACCTGAATATTATAATTTTTCAATTTTTCAGATGTTTCCAAAACTTTCTTATGGGAAGTTTGTTTTAAAAGCTCTTCCTGGGCATAAGGAGCAAAATGTTTTTTCAGTTCGGCAGAATCTGCATCCAGTATGACCAAGCCGGTTTTTCCGAATAATTCATTGGCTAAAAACCGTGTTGCATCAGCCAAATTATTGTGACTAACATACGATTCTTCAAATAATTTTTTTAAATATTCTGCATTTTTTCCAATCCCTAATTCCAATGAAAAAACCTCAAAAACTTCTTCTAGTCCTTTAGTCGATAGTCTTCCAACTGGTCCGCCATTTTCTGTATTCCAACGGACTTTTTTTCCGTGCAGGTTGAAATAATTAATTTCTTCAAAGTCATGGTCTTCGGTTGCCATCCAATAAATAGGCACAAAATTGTATTCAGGATATTTTAATTTTAATTGCTTGGTAAGATTGATGGTAGAAACAATCTTATACAAAAAATATAACGGTCCGGTAAAGAGGTTGAGCTGATGTCCGGTTGTGATTGTAAATGTTTTTGGGTTTTCCAAAGCCATGATATTCCACTTTGTCAGATCCGAAACAGATAGGTTTGAATATTGCTTTTCTAAAACAGAAAGTAGAGTCTTACGTTTTGTAATGTCTGAATTGAATTTTTTTTCTTTTTCAAAAAGCTGTTTCTCGAAATTTTCTAAAGATGAGAATCGGTGATAAAGCGACTGTATGTCTGGATTTTGATTTAAATAATCATTGATTAAGGAAGTAAAGTAACCAGATTCTTGATAGCTGATACAGTCGGTTGGCATAGTTGGAATTTTTTTGTAAAAATAAATAAAATTACAGCATGAGTGATTAGTTTAACAAAGGCTTTAAGAAAGTGGATAGTTGGGAGTGGATAGATGAAAGTTGAAAGTGGATAGTTGAGAAAGTGCTGGAGTTGAAAGTGAAAAAGATAAAGAGATAAAAGTTAGTGAGAGTGCTAGTTGAAAATAAAAAAATAAAAAATAAAGTTTTTCATTGCGTATCTGAATTTTCTTTGCGAATTTTCACCTTAGCACCTTAGCACCTTAGCACCTTAGCACCTTAGCACCTTAGCACCTTAGCACCTTAGCACCTTAGCACCTTAGCACCTTAGCACCTTA
>NZ_JBGCCI010000002.1:0-444803 GCF_041262125.1 Flavobacterium sp. 28YEA47A | reverse complement strand
TTGTGCGTGGAGCGCACCGGTGCAGAGCATGGCGCATAGTCCGGCAGCTGCCAGGCGTGCCGGGAAGTTTTTTTTGAGGGTCATATGTCTGTCTTATATTAAGTTAAGTACTGTTAATTTGTCTTAAAACGCAAAGAAAGAAATTTTTATTATGGAAATATAACAATTCGTAAATAAAAATATATTTTTTACAAACCTATGGTATATTCGAAAATCTTCCATTAGAGAAATATGTAAAAATTGTTAAGGTTCCGTGAGGCAAATATAATTACTGTAATATTATATTCAAATAAATAGATGAAATATTTCTTTTATAACATGAAAATAATACTATTTATTTAATCTCAGTCACTCCCTAAAGATAGTCACTCGCTGAAACACAAGACGATAAAGTTTGTAATGGGAAAATCTTTAAAAACTTTATAAAATAACAACATTGCATGTTTGCAAGTTATAAAGTATCTTTGCGCCTTAATTCGAAAATCTAAATATGAATAAATTACTGATTGTTGGAACAGTTGCTTTCGACGCTATAGAAACTCCTTTTGGAAAGACAGATAAAATTTTAGGTGGAGCAGGAACTTATATCGGATTATCCGCTTCTTTTTTTAACCTTAAATCTGCCATAGTTTCTGTTGTGGGCGACGATTTTCCTCAAGAGTATTTGGATTTGCTGACAGAAAGAAATATTGATATTTCAGGATTGGAAATCGTAAAAGGAGGCAAGACGTTCTTTTGGAGCGGACGCTACCACAACGATCTTAATTCCAGAGATACACTAGATACACAATTAAATACATTGGCGGATTTTCAACCAAAAGTTCCTCAGGATTTTAAAGATGCCGATGTTGTAATGTTAGGCAACCTGCACCCGTTGGTTCAGGCGAGCGTTTTGGATCAGATGGAGAAAAAACCAAAGTTAGTTGTTTTGGATACAATGAACTTTTGGATGGATTGCGCATTACCGGAATTGTTGGAAGTGATGAAACGTATTGACGTTATTACTATCAACGATGAAGAAGCAAGACAACTTACCGGAGAATATTCTTTGGTAAAAGCAGCAGCAAAAATCCATACTATGGGCCCGGAATATGTAGTAATTAAAAAAGGAGAACACGGAGCTTTGCTTTTCCACGGTAAGGAAATTTTCTTTGCACCGGCATTGCCATTAGAAGAAGTTTTCGATCCAACCGGAGCTGGAGATACATTTGCAGGAGGATTTGCGGGATTTATTACACAGAGCGAAAACGTGTCCTTTAAGAATATGAAAAATGCAATCATTTACGGTTCGAACTTAGCTTCTTTCTGTGTCGAAAAATTTGGAACAGAAAGAATGGAGAACTTGAAAAAAACAGAAGTGGTGGAAAGACTGCAACAGTTCAAGGCTCTCACCCAGTTCGACATCGTATTGGAAGAATAGCGGATAAGACCGAAGCCTCATAATGGGGCTTTTTTTATTTATATAAGAAAGTTTTTATGTCATATAAAACTTTATAACTGCCACAAAGACCTGAAAAACAAATTGGTACAAGAATTGCTTTAATAACACGACAACTACAACAACACAACAACACAATGAGCGACGCTTTAAAACACGAGTGTGGTATAGCCCTTTTAAGATTAAAGAAACCGTTAGAGTTTTATAAAGAAAAATACGGTTCGGCATTTTATGGAGTACAAAAAATGTACCTCCTAATGGAAAAACAGCACAATAGAGGGCAAGATGGAGCGGGTTTTGCCAGTATCAAATTTGATGTAGAGCCTGGTGAAAGATACATCAGCCGTGTTAGGTCTAATGACCCACAGCCAATTCAGGATGTCTTTGCTCAAATCAATGCCCGTATCAATGATGAATTGTCCAATCACCCGGAATATGCAGAGAGCGTAGCCCTTCAGAAAAAAAACATACCCTATATAGGTGAGCTTTTTCTGGGACACGTACGTTATGGAACTTTTGGAAAAAACAGCATAGAAAGCGTACACCCGTTTTTGCGTCAGAACAACTGGATGCACAGGAATCTTATTGTAGCCGGAAACTTCAACATGACCAATGTAAAGGAGCTTTTTGATAGCTTGGTTGAATTAGGGCAGCATCCTAAAGAAATGGCAGATACTGTTACTGTAATGGAAAAGATAGGCCACTTTCTTGATGATGAAGTAACGGGTCTTTATCAGGATTGCAAAAACGAAGGCTATTCCAAAAGAGATGCTTCTCCTATTATAGCTGAAAGATTAGATGTTGCAAAAATACTCCGAAGAGCCTCAAAAGGCTGGGATGGCGGTTATGCAATGGCCGGTCTTTTTGGTCATGGCGATGCTTTTGTTTTTAGAGATCCAGCAGGAATTCGTCCGGCTTATTTCTATGAAGATGATGAAATTACAGTGGTTGCTTCTGAAAGACCAGTAATACAGACTGTTTTTAACGTGCCGTTTGACAAAGTACAAGAACTTGATCCGGGACACGCCTTGATTATCAAGAAAAACGGTAAAGTATCTAAAGAAGAAATTATTGTTCCGGTAGAAAAGAAAGCCTGTTCTTTTGAAAGGATTTATTTTTCAAGAGGAAGCGATGCGGAAATCTACCAGGAAAGAAAAGATTTAGGAAAATTGATTCTTCCAGCTGTATTGGAAGCCATCGATCAAGATACAGACAATACGGTTTTCTCTTATATTCCGAACACGGCCGAAACTTCATTTTATGGTATGGTAGAAGCAGCTCAGGATTTTCTTAACCAAAGAAAAAATAACTACATACTCGAAAACAGAAATACGCTGACTAAGGAAACGTTGCAACAATTACTTGCTGTAAAAATTCGTACGGAAAAAGTAGCCATCAAGGATGCCAAGCTACGTACGTTTATTACTGAAGATAGCAGTCGTGATGATTTGGTTGCCCATGTTTATGATGTAACTTATGGTGTAATTAAGCCGGATGATAACCTTGTTATTATTGACGACAGTATTGTAAGAGGAACTACGCTTAAGAAAAGTATCCTTAAAATGATGGACAGGCTGAATCCTAAAAAGATTGTAATTGTATCTTCGGCACCACAAATTCGCTATCCGGACTGTTATGGTATCGATATGGCTAAATTGGAAGGGTTGATAGCTTTTCAGGCAGCTTTGGAACTTTTAAAAGAAAGAAACCTGTACCATATCGTAGACGAAGTTTATGCGAAATGCAAAGCGCAGGAAAACTTCAAGGATACGGATGTAGTCAATTATGTTAATGAAATATATGCTCCGTTTCAGCCAGAGGAAATCTCAGACAAGATTGCCCAGATGTTGAGTTCAGAAGATATAAAGGCAGAAGTAAAAATCATCTTCCAATCTGTGGAAAACCTGCATATTGCCTGTCCTAAAAACTTGGGCGATTGGTATTTTACCGGAAATTACCCAACACCGGGAGGGAACAGAGTGGTTAATAGAGCCTTTATGAATTTTTATGAAGGAAAAGACTCAAGAGCATACTAAAAGTAAATGAAATAATGCAGTTGGTCGACTTTATGAAATAGTTAATCTATTTAATTTTGTCGGTTGAAGCAAATTACCTTATATTTGGAGGACCATAGCATTAGTAGGTTAAGTTTATGGTAGATTTGGGGCAAAAAGGGTGGAAGCAATTCCGCCTTTTTTATTTTATAAATTTTGCCATCTCCAACAAACACTCGGGCTCCCGAAGATTAAAGGTCAATTTCTTAAGTCAATTTCCGCACTTTATCGATTATTTATACGCTTCAACAGAAATAGTTGCAAGACAATACAAACACGCGTACTTTCGTAGGACCATAGCATTAGTAGGTTAAGTTTATGGTAGATTTGGGGCAAAAAGGGTGGAAGTAATTCCACCTTTTTTATTTTACAATAGTTTTAAAAATAAAAACGCCCTGAGTGATCAG
Source organism: Flavobacterium sp. 28YEA47A (assembly GCF_041262125.1). NCBI lineage: Bacteria > Pseudomonadati > Bacteroidota > Flavobacteriia > Flavobacteriales > Flavobacteriaceae > Flavobacterium > Flavobacterium sp. 28YEA47A. The sequence goes on along the minus strand of NZ_JBGCCI010000002.1, from coordinate 440,904 downwards.
GACGTTTTCTCGTTAAAATAAGGGGGAAAATATTATTTCTCCATAGCATATCTTCTCGCAACCTCTTCCCAATTAATTACATTGAAAAAAGCCTCGATATAATCAGGTCTTCTGTTTTGATAGTTTAGGTAGTATGCATGTTCCCATACATCCATTCCTAATATTGGCGTTCCGCCGCAACCAACATCCGGCATTAAAGGATTGTCCTGGTTAGGAGTACCGCAAACATCAAGCTTGCCGCCTTTATGAACACAAAGCCATGCCCATCCTGAACCAAACTGAGTTGCTCCAGCTTTTGAGAATTTCGCTTTGAACTCTTCAAAAGTTCCAAAATCTCTTTCGATAGCATCCAAAAGATCTCCTTTTGGAAGACCACCGCCGTTTGGAGACATTACTTTCCAGAATAAATTGTGGTTATAAAAACCACCACCATTGTTTCTTACAGCTGCATTCTTTTTATCAAGATTGATAAGGATATTTTCAATAGTCAAACCATCTAGGTCTGTGCCTTGAATAGCCGCATTCAGGTTGGTTGTGTATGCATTATGATGCTTTGTATAATGGATTTCCATTGTTCTTGCATCAATGTGCGGTTCTAGTGCATCATATGCGTACGGTAATTTTGGTAATTCAAAAGCCATAGTATATATTTTTATTCAGATTAATAAATATTTTATTCAAATTTAAACATTTAACTTTGGAATAAGAAATACTATTTTGTTATAATTACATTGGTGAAAATGATAATATCCTAGAAAACACAGGAAATCAGGCAAAAAAACTGCATTTTTAAAAAAGAAATCACATAAAATAATAACAAAAAGACACAAAAACTCGTTTTAGTTGTATGTGCAACAAACAATTTTGTTTATTAAAGTTAACCTATGAAAATCCCTCATTTTTTCTTTCTGTTCCTTTTGATTAGCTTCTCCGCTTGTACAAAATATGCATATAACAAACCTAAAATCTCAAACGAAACCCTAAAGGTTACAAAGAAAATCAAAAAAATAAATGTTGTTATGGATGAAGCCGTTGGAGCAGCGGGAATGATGCCTGAACAATATACGAATTTTACAAAACTAAGAGAAATAGCTACTCTAAAAGAATTGATAGCTTTAACAAATCATCCAAATACAACTGTAAGATGTTATGCGTTTAGCGCCTTAGTATCAGATGAAAAGTTAAAAGGATCTATTGATCTGTTTAAAATAGTAAAAAATCACATTTACGATTATGAGCCAGTCAGTACCCAGTTTGGCTGTGTTGTAAACGATATGTCAGTATCAGATTTTTTTATAAGTAGGGTAATAGGAAGAGATTATGAGGAAGATTTTTATAAATATAAGCTAAATAATCAGCAACAAAGAGAAATAGATAGCCTGCTTATTCTAAGTAAAAATGATTCCTATGCCAGACAAAATGCAATACAATCTTTGGAAATCAATGCTCAGAATTATGCTTTGCTCAGAACATTAGTAACTGAAGAAAAGAACAATGCTGCATTGCCAAAACTTGCCGCATATAAAAAAGAAGAAGACCTACAACTTATTCTGGACTTTTATAAAACCAAAACAGATACAAATGAGGAAGAGAAATTGCATGCTTTCTACCTTGCAATTCAGGAATTTCCGCATCCTATTTTTTTATCTCTTTTAAAGGAAGAACAAAGCAATGCTTTTGATGAAGAGTATTATAGTGAAGAATGGAGACTGCTTTATGAAATAATAGCCGGATATAAAAATCGAGAAGCATTGGAACTGCTCCAATTGCCTTTTACAAAAGTTGTTTCCCCTGATATTAGAAAATACCATCTTGTTTTTATGTTTACTGCAATAATGGATTTTCCTACTCCTCTTTATGATTCGTTGTTGTGGGAACTTTGGGAGAAAGAGAATGTCAGCACGCTTGAATCTATTAACCATTTGATGGATTTGGATTCACAAAGAGCTTATAAGGATATAAGAAAAGAATTTGGGATAACGACAGAAATTAAAAATTCCAATCTCAATCTTGACAGAAAGGAATTTGGAGAGATGGAATACAAGCAAGAATTAATGCTGAACCTATTAATAGAAAATGAAAAAGAAATTGCATTTGAAGTAATCAGTAATGAAATAAGACAAACAAAGGTGTGTTTTCGATTGTACTGTGGTTATGCTTTAAAATATAAAACACCGATATTTGTAGAGTCACTCATGGAAAGATTAAGGGCTGAAAAAAATGCGCATTTCTATCTGGAAGCTGTAAAAACATTATTTGGCTATAATGACGATGCTATTAATACAGAAATTGTCAAGACATTGGCTGTTAATAAAAACCTTACAGAAGGTTGGGGCGGTGCAGAATTAAAAGGAATGTTGTTAGAGAAAAAACTGATAAAAGAATAAAATGCACAAAACCGCATTTACATTATATGACGCTTCAGCCGGTTCCGGAAAAACTTTTACGCTGGTAAAAGAATACCTGAAGATACTTCTGACGTCGTCTAAAAACGATGCCTACAGGAATATCCTTGCTATTACGTTTACCAATAAGGCTGTGGGCGAGATGAAAAGCAGGATTGTTTCCAGTCTTTCGGAATTTGCCAAAGACGAGCCCAGTCCGAAAGCTGTAGAGCTTATGGAGGCCATACAGCAGGAAACCACGCTGAATGCAATCGATATCAAAATAAAAGCCAGACAGATTATCAAAAATATCATCCACAATTATGCTTCGTTTGATATTTCCACAATCGACAAATTTACCCATAAAGTTATCCGTGCCTTTGCGCATGATTTGGGTTTGCCTATTACTTTTGACGTTTCGTTAGAAACAGACAATCTTTTGACAGAAGCTGTAGACGCCATCATAGCGCAAGCCGGAGAAGATGAAACGCTTACCAAGCTCTTGGTAGATTTCACGATGGAAAAGACGGATGATGACAAAAGCTGGGACGTGACAAGAGAAATCCTCGATACCGGAAAGCTCCTGCTCAATGAAAACAACCGGAATGAAATTGTCCATTTCCAGGATAAATCCATTTTGGAATTCGTAGAAATAAAAAAGAAAATACAGAAGGTCGTTAATGACCTCGAAGCAGAATGTGTGGTTTTGGTACAAGAAGCCATTTCTGTAATAACAGCAGCCGGAATCGATGAAAAATCCTTTTCAGGGGGCTATTTTCCAAAACACCTGCAAAGTATCAAAGAAGGCAAGTTCAATTCAAGAAACAAAACCTATCACGAAGCCGAAGACATAAAAATAAACAAGACCGCAAAAGACAAGGATGCAATTGAAGGTATTATTCCGGAGCTGCTTTCGCTTTTGAAACACGTTTATACAAATCAGGAAAGAATAGCTTTTTATACAGCTTTCCTGAAAAATATCACGCCACTGTCCTTATTAAATACTGTAAGTCAGGAACTGTCAAAAATTCAGAAAGAGCAAAATATCTTGTCTATTTCGGAATTCAACGCCATTATCTATAAAGAAATCCAGAACCAGCCAGCACCATTCATTTATGAAAGACTGGGCGAAAAATACAAGCACTTTTTTATAGACGAATTTCAGGATACTTCAGAAATGCAATGGCAGAACCTTATTCCGCTAATTGATAATGCGCTTTCGAGCGAAGACTTGCAGGGTGAAAGAGGCTCGCTTATGATTGTAGGCGACCCGAAACAGTCTATTTACCGCTGGCGTGGTGGTAAGGCAGAACAATTTATTGAATTGGGCAAAGACCATAACCCGTTTAATAATCCGGATAAGAAAATCGAACATCTCGACAGGAATTTCAGAAGCTATTCAGAAATTATCCAATTCAATAATGATTTTTTTAAGATGATTTCCGGACAGTTTGCCAATCCGGACTATAAAGATCTTTACGAAAACCACAGCCATCAGAAACACAATTCTAAGATGGGAGGCTATATCAATATTTCCTTCCTCCCGAAAATAGAAAAAACAGAAGGCGATGATGAAGAAACTCCGGATAAAACCAGGCAGTATGTACAGGCAACGCTTGTTGCTATCAAAAAATCGCTTTCAAAAGGATTTGATTATAATGACATAGCCATCCTGACCCGAAGACGAGATCAGGGAATCGCGATGGCCGGCTATCTGACCGAGCAGGGAATACCCATACTTTCTTCAGAAACCCTGATGATTGGAAATGCTACCGAAGTAATTTTTATATTGAATGTGCTTCGTTACTTAAACAACAGCAGCAATCTCGAAGCAAAAGCCTACCTCTTACAATATATTGGTGAATACGTACAGCAACAACTTCCGGTGCACGATTTTATTTTTCAGGGTATGGAAAATAAGAATGAAAAAGAGTTCGAAAATTGGCTGATGACGTTTGATATTTCGCTGTCGTTTCAGGAACTCAGAAGAAAATCATTGTACGAAACGGTAGAAAGTATCGTCTCAAAATTCATAAACCTCAAACAGAACAATGCCTATATTCAGTATTTTCTGGATTTGGTGCTGGAGCGGGATATTAAAAATCAGGCTGGAATTACGGATTTTCTTTCCTATTGGGATAAAAACGGACATAAATTCAGCATTCCTTCTCCCGAAGGAAAAAATGCAGTCCGCATTCTAACCATTCACAAATCAAAAGGACTGGAATTTCCGGTAGTGATTTTTCCGTTTGCAGAAGAAGACTATTCCAGAAGACCTAAAGACAAATTATGGCTTGACAGTGAAGACACTATTTCTGAACTGCCACGTGTGCTGATTGACAACAGCAGTGCCGTTGAAGGTTTTGGAGAAGAAGCCTCTTTGGTTTACCAGCAAAAAAAACAAGAAGATCTGCTTGACAACGTCAACGTACTATACGTGGCGTTAACTCGTGCCGAAGAACAGCTTTATATCATCTCGAGCATGAACCTTTCAGTAAAAGGAGAATTGCCTAAAAACAATATGGCGCTCTTTTTTATCAACTATCTGGAACAATTTTCCGATTTCGATATCCAAAAGCACGAATATGAAATTGGAAGTCCGGAAAGAATTTCTCGCGAAAGCAGTAGCATAGAAGAAGCGATGAAGATTCCTTTTGTTAAGGAAATCCTGAATCCGAAAAATATAAAAATTGCCCAACGTGAATCGTTGATGTGGGGAACACACCAGCAAAAAGCGATTGAGTACGGAAACATTGTCCATGAAATACTGTCGTATGTTCGGACCGCTTCTGATGTTGGATTGGCGCTGGCGAAAGCAATAGAAAACGGACTGATTGTTGAAAACCAGCAAGAAGAAGTTTCCAAAACCCTGCATTTGATATTGAACCATCCGGAACTTGCCGATTATTTTGCTGACGGCAACAGCGTCATGAACGAACAGACAATTATCAGGAAAGAAGGAACGCCAGTCAAACCGGACCGTATGGTTATGGCGCAAGATAATAAGGTATACCTGCTTGATTATAAAACAGGTTCGCACAATCAGAAATACCAGCAGCAGTTGGAAGCCTATGAACAGGCCATTGAAAAAATGGGATTTCAGGTTGCCAAAAAAGCATTAGTATATATTGGAGAAGAAGTAAATGTAGTAAATTTGTAAAGTCAAGAAGAAAAGCCATTTGTCTGAAGATAGCTGGCATCGAATAATAAAAACCAAATACAAAAAATATGTACGGAAAAATCCAACAGTATCTGCAAGATGAATTGCAAACCATAGAAGACAATGGGATTTTCAAAAAAGAAAGAATAATTACTTCGCCTCAAGGAGCAGAAATCACTATCTCAACAGGAGAAAAAGTATTAAACTTCTGTGCGAATAACTACCTTGGGTTGTCGTCACATCCGGAAGTAGTTCAGGCGGCCAAAGATGCCTTGGATACGCATGGCTTTGGAATGTCGTCTGTTCGTTTTATCTGTGGAACGCAAGATATTCATAAAACTTTAGAAAAAAAGATAGCTGATTTCTACGGAACAGAAGATACAATCTTATATGCAGCAGCTTTTGATGCTAACGGAGGTGTTTTCGAACCTTTATTTGGAGAAAATGACGCAATTATATCAGACTCATTAAACCATGCGTCTATTATTGATGGTGTTCGTTTGTGTAAGGCAGCTCGCTACCGTTATGAAAACAGCAACATGGAAGATTTGGAGCAACAGCTGATTAAAGCGAACGAAGCCGGTCACCGTTTCAAGATTATTGTTACTGATGGTGTTTTCTCAATGGACGGATTGGTGGCTCCATTAGACAAGATTTGCGACCTGGCTGACAAATATGATGCTTTGGTTATGGTAGACGAATGTCATGCTGCCGGATTCATAGGTGCTACCGGAAAAGGAACTTTGGAAGCCAAAGGTGTAATGGGAAGAGTAGATATCATAACCGGAACACTTGGAAAAGCCTTAGGAGGTGCTATGGGTGGTTATACAACAGCTAAAAAAGAAATCATTGAACTATTGCGTCAGCGTTCAAGACCTTATTTGTTTTCAAATTCATTAGCGCCATCAATTGTAGGTGCATCAATCAAAGTTTTTGAGCTTTTAGAAAAGGATACTACTTTGAGAGATAAACTGGAATGGAATACCAATTATTTTAAAAAAGGAATGAAAGATGCAGGTTTTGATATCATTGATGGAGACTCAGCAATCGTTCCTGTGATGCTTTATGACGCCAAATTATCACAAAATATGGCTAATGAATTGTTAAAAGAAGGGATTTATGTAATAGGATTTTTCTTTCCTGTGGTTCCAAGAGACAAAGCGAGAATAAGAGTACAACTTTCTGCAGCGCATACAAAAGAGCACTTAGATGCTGCTATTCAGGCATTTACGTCTGTAGGAAAAAGGTTAAAAGTAATAGGAACAGACTTTTAACTAAATTTGAGTTAATTTTTTAACATAAATCTTTGTAATTACCTTTTAACATATTACTTTTGTCTTAATTAACGTATTGTAATCTAATAAAATTAAGTATGAAACATCTAAACAAAATTTTTGCTGCTATGTTGTTAGCTGTAGGCTTAAATGCCAATGCGCAGGATAGCGACAATCCATGGGCTATTTCCTTTGGAGCTAATGCTGTAGATACAAGATTTAGTGCAGCTAAGAAATTTGAAGATCAGTTTTCGAATTTTTTCAATGTAAAAGAAAACTGGAACATTTTGCCTTCAGTTTCTTATTTGAATGTATCTAGATACGTAGGTTCTGGATTCACTTTCGGTGTAACAGGATCTGTGAACAGAATTGATAAATTTGTGAATAAAGTTCCTGGTACTTTAAACACTTTTGAAGCTACTAATCCAGGTGATTTGACGTATTACGCAGTTGACGGTGTCATCAAGTACAGCTTCATGAACTTGATCGGTTCTAAAGTTATCGATCCTTATGCTCACGTTGGTGGAGGTTACACTTTCTTTGGTGACGCTAGCTATGGAACAGTAAATGGAGGTTTAGGTTTGACTTTATGGTTTACAGAAACTGTAGGTTTGACACTTCAATCTACTTACAAACATTCATTTGATAATGATTTAAGACGTCCAAACGGAGATGTTCCAACTCACATCCAGCACTTTGCAGGTCTTACTTTCAAATTTGGAGGTAAAGATACTGACGGTGACGGAATCTATGACAAAGATGATGCTTGTCCAGACCAAGCTGGTCTAAAACAATTCCAAGGATGTCCTGATACTGATGGTGATGGTATTCCTGACAAAGATGACGCTTGTCCAGAAGTTGCTGGTTTAGCAGCATTCCAAGGATGTCCTGATACTGACGGTGACGGTATTCCTGATAAAGACGATGCTTGTCCAAATGAGCCAGGTACTAAAGCTATGAACGGATGTCCAGACAGAGACGGTGACGGTGTTGCTGACAATGTTGACAAATGTCCAGAAGTTAAAGGACCAAAAGAAAACGGTGGATGCCCATGGCCAGATAGAGACGGTGACGGTGTATTCGATAAAGATGACAGATGTCCAGATGTAAAAGGTACAGTTGCTAACCACGGTTGTCCAGAAATCTCTGAAGAGCAAGTTAACAAATTGAATGCTTACGCTAAAACTATCTTGTTCAACAGTGGTAAAGCTACTTTCAAACCAGAAACTATGCCAGTATTGGAAGCTATCAACGCTATCCTTAAAGAATACCCAACTTCAAGATTCTCTATTGAAGGACACACTGACAGTGACGGTTCTAACGCGTTAAACCAAACGCTTTCTGAAAACAGAGCTGCAGCAGTTAAAAACTTCTTGATTGAAAATGGAATCGAATCTTCTAGACTAAGATCTACAGGTTTTGGTGAAACTAGACCAATCGATACTAACAAAACTGCTAAAGGTAAAGCTAACAACAGAAGAGTTGAAGTGAAATTGATCAAAGATTAATTTTAACCTAAATAGTTTTAAAAACGCCTCGATTTATCGGGGCGTTTTTTTATTTTTATCCTATGGCAGAAACTACATTTTTAGATAAAATCGCTTCTATAATACTGGACGGGAGTATACATTCCTTATCTGATCTGGTGGTAGTATTGCCAAACAAAAGAGCAAAGGTTTTCCTGATCGAAGCACTTAGAAATAAGACAGAGAACACCATTTTAGCTCCGCAGATTATCAGCATAGAAGATTTTATCCAGGATATTGCCGGAATTCGTTCTATTGACAATATTGAGCTCGTATTTGAATTCTATGAAGTCTATCTGGGAATCACCGATAAAGAAAAGCAGCAGCCTTTTGAATTGTTTGCCAATTGGGCCAAAACCTTATTGCAGGATTTTAATGAAATAGACAGATATCTGTTGGAGCCTAACCATGTGCTTTCCTATCTCAAAGACATCGAAGACATCAAACACTGGTCTGTTGATGCTGAGAAAAGAACGCCCATGATTGATAATTATCTTCAATTCTGGAGTCTGCTTCCAAAATATTATGAAGCATTGTATAGCCATCTTTTAAATAAAGGAATAGGTTATCAGGGTTTGATTTATAGGGAATCAGTCAACAATCTGAATCATTTCTCAAATGCTATCGGTACTAAAGAATTTCTTTTTGCAGGATTTAATGCATTAAATGCTTCCGAAGAAAAAATCGTACAACATTTACTGGCAACAGAAAAAGCCAGAATTTTTTGGGATGCCGATGAAACTTTCCTGAACGATCCGTTTCATGATGCAGGATTGTTTTTAAGACGTTTTAAAGAAAGCTGGAAACATTACAAGAGCCATCCTTTTGAATGGATTGTAGACGATTTTAAGCAGCATAAGAATATACAAGTCATTGGTACGCCCAAAACCATTGGACAGGCCAAGATAGCTGGGAAAATAGTAGAAGAATACGCCAAAGGAGAAAACACGCTAAATAAAACCGCTGTAGTTCTTGGAGAAGAAAATCTTTTGGTGCCATTGCTATATTCTTTGCCGGCTTCTGTATCGGCTCTGAACATTACAATGGGATATTCAGGAAAAAACAACCCTGCCCAAATTCTGGTAGCAAAGCTGTTCAGGCTACATTCGAATGCGCTTTCCAGAAATCCGAACAGTTATGTTTTCTACTACAAAGATGTTTTGGACGTGCTGACACATCCGTTAGTAGAACCTTATTCGAAAACATCTGATTTGGTAAACACCATCAATCAGAACAACTATACATTTATTACTTACAATAAGCTTTTTGAACTGAATCAGTCCCAAAGCGATTTGTTTTTATTGTTATTCCATAAATGGGATAATGGCTGTATGTCGGTTTTGGAAACAATCTCCAATCTCCTGCTCCAGATCAAATCTAATTTGAGCAGTGATGACGAAGGAGAAAAAATTACAAAAGCATTCGTATATTCGATTTTCAAGGTAATTAATAAGCTCATGAATTATTATTCAAAACATAAGCATATTGATACCATAGAAACTCTTTTTGCGATTTACAAGCAGATTATTGACCTTGCCGAAGTCTCTTTTGAAGGTGAGCCGCTTAACGGGTTGCAGATTATGGGAGTTTTGGAAAGCCGTGTTTTGGATTTTGAAACAGTCATCGTGACTTCCATGAACGAAGGAAAATTTCCGGCCGGAAAATCTCAAAATTCGTTTATTCCATATGATGTGAAACGAGAACTGGGACTGCCAACATTCAAGGAGAAAGATGCAATCTACACCTATCACTTTTATCATTTACTGCAAAGGGCAAAAAACATCTATCTGCTTTACAATACAGAAAGCGAAGGATTGGACGGGGGAGAAAAAAGCAGATTCATTACCCAGCTAGAAGTGGAAAAACAAAAAAACCACAATATCACGCATGAAATATATAACGCTGCTTTGCCAGATGTTGCTTATCGTCCGATAATAATCCCAAAATCGGAAAGCGTAATGTTACGCCTTAAAGAAATTGCGGAAAAAGGCTTTTCGCCTTCGGCTTTAACAAGCTATATCCGGAACCCGATACAGTTTTATATGCAGAAAATTCTTCGCATTAGAGAAGTAGAAGAAGTGGAAGAGAATATTGCCTTGAATACGCTGGGAACAATCATACACGAAACCTTGCGCGTTTTATACGAACCTTATATTGGTAAATTTTTATCTGCTAATGATATCAAAAATTGCATAAAGCTGATTGATGATGAAGTGCTGAAGCAATTTAAGATTGTTTACAAAGAAGGGGAAATCAAAAAAGGACGAAACCTGCTTGCTTTTGAAGTGGCTAAAAGAAACGTCCTTAATTTCCTGAAACTGGAATTACAGGAAATCGAAAATGGCGATGCCGTAAAAATAATTGCTCTGGAGCAAACGTATGAAAGGCTTTTGGAACATCCTAAATTGCCGTATCCTGTATTGATTAAAGGAAATGTAGACAGGATAGAACAGCGAAACGGAAAAATCAGGATTATCGATTATAAAACGGGTAAAGTTGATGGTAAGGAAGTGGCGCTAAAGCAATGGGAGAAGCTCACAGAGGAAATAAAAAATGACAAGATTATTCAGGTATTGGCATATGCTTTTATGTATGAACCCAATTTGGAAGGACAAGAAATGGAAGTTGGGATTATTTCATTCAAAAACCTGAAATCGGGCTTCTTGCCGTTCCTTTTCAAAATAGACAAAACTGAAATTTCTATTATAAACGAAGAAATATCCAGCAGCTATATCGAGCAGATGGTCTTGCTTTTAAATGAAATCTTAGATAAGGATATTCCGTTTAGGGAGAAATTCTAAATAGTTTTAAAGAAATCCAGTAACTCTTTCTTCAGTTTCTCGCGGTTTTCAATCGGACTCATATGTCCGTCAGGAAAAGAGAGCAGTTTTGCTGAAGTGTTCTCTATCTGGTCGATAGTTTCTCCATAATTTAAAACCGGATCGCTTTTGCCAAGAACCAGCAAAATAGGATACGGTGCAAAATGCAAAATGACTTCTCTGTCTTTTCTGATTTTCATGCCTTCTAAAGAAGCTACTATTCCTTGCAATGGAGTTTTTAAAGCCTCTTCTTTTACATTTTCAATTTCAGAAGCCAGTCTTTCGCGATTGTTTTCGCTGAACAGATTAGCGATAGAAAGGCGTACAAAATTAGTATAGTTCTGTTTTACAGCCTTAATGGCCCGGTCGCGGTTCGCTTTGCGTTCGTCGCTATCGGCTCTGGATGTTGAATTGAGCAACACAATTCCTTTAACAGCATCAGGATACAATTCTGCAAAAGCCAGTGCAACATAACCGCCCATGGAGTGTCCTACAAAAGCCGCTTTTCTAACTTTTAGTTCCGATAATACCGCATGAACAGCATCGGCATTATCTTCCATAGAATGAATATAACCCATAGGTTCTGTCGCTCCATGACCTAATAAATCAATACAGATAATTCGGTATTTTTTAGAAAACTCAGGAACAAAATACGCCCACATCGTGCTGTTTTCCAAAAAACCATGAAGGAATACAATAGCTGTTCCCTTTCCGGAATCAGAATAAGAAATGGTCGTGTTTTTATAGGTTATCTGTTTCAAGCCGCTTATTTTGTTTTGCAAAGGTAAATTCCTTTTTCGTTAGATTATATTTTTTTGCCACAGATTAAAGGATTTTAATGATTTCAGATTTAATCAGTAACAAAAAAAGCAGCCCGCAATCAGCAAGCCGCTTTCAAAAATCTTAAATCTGTGATCAGAAATCCAAAGTCCTAAATCCAAAATCTATTGATTCATCAAACTTTCAATCTCTTCAATTTCAATAGGAATATTTCGCATTAAGTTGAACGGCTCACCGCTTTGTTGTACGACTACGTTATCTTCCAGTCGGATACCAAAACCTTCAGCAGGAATATAGATTCCCGGCTCTACGGTAAATACCATGTTCGCTTGCATTGGCTCGTGAAGCAATCCATAATCATGCGTATCCAGTCCCATGTGGTGAGAAGTTCCATGCATAAAATATTTTTTATAAGCCGGCCAATCTGGATTTTCATTTTGAACATCGGCTTTGTCAATAAGTCCTAATCCTAATAATTCAGACGTCATCAGTTTGCCAACTTCTACATGATATTGTTTCCAAAGAGTTCCTGGAACAAGCATTTTGGTAGCCTCATTTTTTACTCTCAACACCGCATTATAAACCGCTTTCTGTCTGTCTGTATAACGTCCGGAAACAGGAATTGTTCTTGATAAATCGCTGGAATAGTTAGCATATTCTGCCGCAACATCAAGCAATATCAAATCGCCGGCTTTACATTGCTGGTTGTTCTCGATATAGTGCAATACGTTTGCATTATTTCCTGAGGCAATAATAGGCGTATAAGCAAAGCCTTTAGAGCGGTTTCTGATAAACTCGTGAATTAATTCGGCTTCAATCTCATATTCCGTTACGTTAGGTTTTACAAATGACAATAACCTTCTGAATCCTTTTTCCGTAATATTACAAGCCTGCTGGATCAAATCGATTTCTTCACTTTCCTTAACTGAACGAAGACGTTGTAGAATTGGATTTGATTTTTCCACCTTATGAGCAGGATAGTTTTCTTTCCACCATTTTACAAAACGAGCCTCACGGGTTTCAGTTTCAATCGTAGCGCGGTAATGCTCGTTAGTATTGATGTAAATAGTGTCTGAATACGCCATGATTTCTTTCAAGGTCTTATTGAAATCTTGCAACCAAATTATGGTCTTGATTCCAGAGACTTCAAAAGCTCTTTCTTTAGTCAGTTTTTCGCCTTCCCAAATAGCAATATGTTCGTTTGTTTCTTTCAGGAAAAGAATTTCTTTTAAGTGCTCATACGGAGCGTCAGGAAAAAGAAGCAGTATGCTTTCTTCCTGATCGATGCCACTTAAATAGAAAATATCTCTATGCTGTGCAAAAGGCAGGGTACTGTCAGCAGAAACTGGATAAATATCGTTAGAATTAAAAACAGCAACGCTGTTTGGTTTCATTTGAGACGTGAACTTTTGACGGTTTTTAATAAAAAGCTGACGGTCTATTTGATGGTATTTCATAAATAAATGCTTTTGAAGATTGTATTTTCAAAAGTAGCGAAAGATATTTTTTGGCAAGTAGCCAAATGGCGTTATTTTACATTTTTTCGGATACGGCTCATGTGTCGGGAAGAAATTCCGAGAAAAGAAGATAAATAATGCAAAGGAACCTCTTGAAGCAATTTGGGTTCTGTCGAAAGCAATTTACGATAACGTTCTTCCGGAGATAAGGTTAGGAGGTCAATACGATAATCGTCAATAAGGCAAAGCTGTTTTTCAATCAGGTTGTAATAAAACTGATGAAAAGCCTCGTTATTTTCAATCAGGTTTTTAAAAGTAGGAAGGTCAACAATCCATAATCCGCAGTCAGAAATTGCCTTGATGCTTTTACGGGAAGGCTTTCCGAATAAAAAACTGTTTAAGGAACTTGTGACAGAATTACGCAAAGCCAGATAGGTTGTTTTTTCTTCACCGTCAACTACTATGGCATGTTGGAGAATGCCACTTTCGATATAACAGAAGTGTTGGCAGATTTCGCCTTCCTTTACAAAAAAGTCGTTTTTCTTTAAAGGCAGGTAGGTAAATGCATTTTTTGATTTTTCAAGTAGCTCCGGGAATGAATCATCATCGGTATTGGAAAATACCGTGAGATAGTCTAGGAAAATGGATGGAGCTGTTTTCATAAAGGCAAAATTACCTAAAAATAGTTAAGCTGACGAGTTGGTATCTTGCATTTTATAATAAAATAAGGCAATTTCAGTAATGGCAAACAGCAGATAATAGGATTTTTACAGATTTAAAACCGGGCTTTCGAGAAATTGGCAATTCGGTATTTTCATTTTGCCATCGGTCAATTTATGGCTATTTTAGCCCAGGATTTTAAAACACATAAAATGAAATATTTTTTCTACATAGCTGCTTTTTTCATTTCGTTCAATTTAGTGGCCCAAGACAAACTTCCGTATCAGTTATATGACAAAAACGGAAAGAAAACCACGTATAAAAAAATGTTGAAATCGGCAGAAAATGCTGAAGTTGTTTTGTTTGGTGAACATCATGATAACTCTGTAGTGCATTGGCTTCAGCTTGAATTCACTAAAGATTTGGCTGAAAAAAAACCATTGGTTCTTGGGGCTGAAATGATAGAAGCCGATAACCAGAAGCAATTGAACCAATATCTGAAAGGAGAAATCAATCAAAAAGCATTCGATACTTTGGCAAGACTTTGGAACAACCATAAAACAGACTATAAGCCGTTGGTGGATTTTGCAAAATCTAAAAATCTGACTTTTGTAGCGGCAAATATCCCAAGAAGATATGCCAGTCTGGTATACAAACAAGGTTTTGAAGCACTGGATAAATTATCTGCTGAAGAAAAGACATGGATAGCGCCTTTACCGATAGCTTACGATAAGAATCTTCCAGGATATGTGAAAATGCTTGAAATGATGGGCGACCACGCTCACGAAAATATGCCAAAAGCACAAGCAGTAAAAGATGCTACTATGGCTTATTTTATTTCAAAAAACCTAAAGCCAAATACGGTTTTTGTACACTACAACGGTACTTATCATAGCGATAATTTTGAGGGAATCAATTGGTATTTGAAACGTGAAAATCCAAATTTGAAAATCATGACTATTGCTACGGTTTCTCAAAAAGACATTTCAAAAATCGAAAAAGAAAATCTAAAGCTCGCCGATTTTATAATCGTGACAGACGAAGATGTGACAAAAACTTTTTAAAAATAACAGAAATCTGACTGATTTTAAAGCAATTGGAAGGCCTGTTTTTTTAGATTTATTTTTCTTTTAAGAATTATTCGGGTTTAAAATTATTGGAAATGAAATTTTAAGCCCGATTTACTGCAAAAGATATCCACTTTATACTGATTATAAATAGTTCGAAAAGGTTGTAGTTAATTTGAATATGCCTTATTTTTGTGTGATTTTTTAAAACACACAAACAACTCTTATGGCAAAATCTGCAATCTTAAAGTCATCCCTGGCAAAAAAGTACTGGATGGCTCTAACAGGTTTATTTTTATGCTTGTTTTTGGTAGGACATTTAGCTGGAAACTTGCAATTGATTTTTAGCGATGCATCTCATTTCAATCAATATGCATTGTTTATGACTACAAATCCGGCAGTAAAGTTATTGTCTTATCTGACTTACATTTCTATTCTTTTTCATGCAATTGATGGTATTATGTTGACTGTTCAAAACAGAAAAGCAAGACCTATCCGATATGCAATGGAAAATCCTTCAGCAAATTCGGCTTGGGCATCAAGAAACATGGCGGTTTTAGGAACCTTGATTTTGGTTTTCATCGTGACGCACATGGTTAACTTCTGGGCAGTAATGCATTTTGATGAAAAGATGCCTTTAGAAACAGTACAGGTAGATTATGAGGGCAAGACCTATGATTTTTATGTGACTCAGAACACAGGAAAAGATAAATATATTCCTGTAGAATTGGAAAATTCAGGTTTGGAAATCAGAAACCGTACAGAATTTTACGATAAAGTAGGTAATTTAAAAATAGCCGATGGATATAAAGATTTGCATAAAATTACCTTTGCATTTTTCAAAGATGCAAAATATGGTTTAATTGCAACAATACTATACGTAATTGCAATGTTTGTATTGTCTTTCCACTTGTTGCATGGCTTTGCCAGCGCATTCCAATCTTTAGGAGCAAATAACCCAAAATATAACGGATTAATTAAAGGCTTCGGAAAAGCCTTTGCAGTTATCGTGCCGCTTCTTTTTGCGATTATTCCGATTTACATTCACTTTTTTGCTAAATAACACACAAACAAGATATGAGTTTAGATTCTAAAATTCCAGAAGGACATATATCAGAAAAATGGACTAACCACAAAGATCATCTTAAATTGGTAGCGCCTAATAACAGGCCTAAAATTGATGTGATTGTTGTTGGAACAGGCTTGGCTGGAGCTTCTGCTGCTGCTTCTTTAGGCGAGATGGGATATAATGTGAAAGCATTCTGTTTCCAGGATTCTCCACGTAGAGCCCACTCAATTGCTGCTCAGGGAGGTATCAATGCCGCTAAAAATTACCAAAACGATGGCGATAGTATTTATCGCTTATTCTACGATACGATTAAAGGAGGAGATTACCGTGCAAGAGAAGCAAACGTTCACCGTCTTGCTGAAGTTTCCGGAAATATCATCGACCAGTGCGTGGCACAAGGAGTACCTTTTGCACGTGATTATGGCGGATTGCTAGACAACCGTTCTTTTGGTGGAACGCAGGTACAGCGTACTTTTTATGCTGCCGGACAAACCGGACAGCAGTTGCTTTTAGGAGCTTATTCTGCCCTGTCAAGACAAATTGGTTTAGGACGTGTAGAAATGTTCAACCGTCATGAAATGCTTGACTTGGTAAAAGTTGACGGAAAAGCAAGAGGAATCATTGCCCGTAACCTGATTACCGGTGAAATCGAAAGACATTCTGCACATGCCGTTATCATTGCTTCTGGAGGATACGGAAATGTATATTTCCTTTCTACGAATGCAATGGGAAGTAACGTGACCGCAGCATGGAAAATCCACAAACAGGGAGCTTATTTTGCTAACCCTTGTTATGTGCAGATTCACCCAACCTGTATTCCGGTTCACGGAACTAACCAATCGAAACTGACTTTGATGTCGGAATCATTGCGAAACTCAGGAAGAATCTGGGTGCCTAAAAAGAAAGAAGATGCTGAAGCAATTCGTGCCGGGAAATTAAAACCGACACAAATCGCTGAAGAAGATAGAGATTACTACTTAGAAAGAAGATACCCTGCGTTTGGTAATCTTGTTCCTCGTGACGTGGCTTCAAGAGCAGCAAAAGAGCGTTGCGATGCCGGTTATGGGATTGAGGCGAATGATACAAATGAAGGAGTTTACCTTGATTTTGCTTCTGAAATTCAAAGCAAAGGTCGCCAGACAGCTTATGCACAAGGAAATCACCATCCTACAGATGAAGAAGTAATCAAGCTTGGAAAACAATGGGTGGAAGAAAAATACGGTAACCTTTTCCAGATGTATGAAAAAATTACTGACGAAAATCCGTATGAAACTCCAATGAAAATTTATCCTGCCGTTCACTATACAATGGGTGGTGTATGGGTAGATTATAATTTGCAGTCTACAATTCCTGGGTGTTTCGTAGCCGGAGAAGCAAACTTCTCTGACCATGGTGCAAACAGACTTGGAGCTTCTGCTTTGATGCAAGGATTGGCTGACGGATATTTCGTATTGCCATACACGGTTTCAAACTATCTTGCTGATGAAATTCGTACCGGAAAAATAGCTACTAATACGCCAGAATTTGACGAGGCTGAAAAAAGAGTAAAAGACTCTATTAATTTCTTCCTTAACAACAATGGTACAAAATCAGTAGACCATTTCCACAAAGCTTTAGGAAACATTATGTGGAATAAAGTAGGGATGGGACGTAACGAGAAAGGACTGGCTGAAGCAGTGGAAGAAATTGATGCTCTACGTAAAGAATTCTACAAAGAAGTGTATGTTCCTGGAAGTGCAGATGAATTGAATCCTGAATTGGAAAAAGCACTTAGAGTAGCTGATTTCATGGAATTAGGACAATTGATGGCAATGGACGGTCTGCAAAGAAAAGAATCTTGTGGAGGACATTTCCGTGAAGAATACCAAGATGCAGAAGGAGAAACGCTTCGTGATGACGAAAACTTTAAGTTTGTTGGAGCTTGGGAATACAATGGAAGCGACATCAATAAAGAAGCGCTCCACAAGGAAGAACTGAATTATGAATTTATAAAAATTGCGGCTCGTAATTACAAATAATCACTACTATGGCTTCATCAAAATTTATAAACATAAACCTTAAAATTTGGCGTCAGAAAAACGCTAAAGAAAAAGGAAAAATCGAAACCTATAAACTAGATAACGTTTCAATTGAGAGCTCTTTCCTTGAAATGCTTGACCAGTTGAACGAACAGTTGGTTTCGGAAAGACAAGAACCAGTAGCTTTCGATCACGATTGCCGAGAAGGTATTTGTGGTATGTGCTCATTGTTTATCAACGGAAGAGCGCACGGGCCGGATACAGGAATCACAACTTGCCAGTTGCACATGCGTATGTTCAAAAACAACGATACGATTTATGTTGAACCATGGAGAAGTAAGGCTTTCCCGGTAATCAAAGATTTAGTTGTTGACCGTAGCGCATTTGACAGAATCCAGCAAGCTGGAGGATTTGTTTCCGTAAATACTTCTGGAAACACAATCGATGCCAATACGACACCAGTACCTAAACACGATGCTGACCGCGCTTTTGAAGCAGCTGCTTGTATTGGATGTGGTGCTTGTGTAGCTACTTGTAAAAATGGTTCTGCCATGCTTTTCGTTGGAGCAAAAGTATCTCAGTATGCATTGCTTCCACAAGGAAAAGTAGAAGCTACTCAACGTGTATTGAACATGGTTCGCCAGATGGATGAAGAAGGATTCGGAAACTGTACAAATACAGGAGCTTGTGAAGTAGAATGTCCAAAAGGAATTTCATTGGAAAACATTGCAAGAATGAATAGAGAATATTTGGCAGCGAGCTTGAAATAAGAATCGCCCAATAATCATAAAATAAAAAAGACGCATTTTTTAATGCGTCTTTTTTTATGAATTTCATACAAGGAGATAGAATCTGGTCAATATCCCTTTCTTGAAATATTCCTATATTTGGGAGACAAAACAAACACAATGAAATATTTCTCCTTCTTATTATTAATTTCTACACTATCATTCGCCCAAAATTATCAGCAATATGTCAATCCTATGATTGGAACCGGAGGCCACGGGCATACTTTTCCCGGAGCCACTTTGCCTTTCGGGATGGTACAACTTTCTCCTGATACCAGAATTGATGGAAGCTGGGACGGTTGTTCAGGCTATCATTATTCCGATAATGTAATTTATGGATTTTCGCATACGCATTTAAACGGTACCGGAGTTTCGGATTTTGGCGACATTATGCTAATGCCAACTATGGGCGAACCTTCTTTGGATAATAAGATTTATTCTTCAAAATTTTCGCATTCTAATGAAAAGGCAGCGGCAGGTTTCTATGCCGTAAAATTAGATAATGATAATATTGATGTGGCATTGACAGCTTCAACAAGAGTCGGATTTCATGAATATACTTTTAATAACTCTGGTCAGGCAAACATCATTCTAGATTTGAACCACCGCGACCATTTGCTTATGGGCGAAGTAAGGATTATCGACAATAAAACCATTGAAGTTTTAAGAAGAAGCGAAGCCTGGGCACGCGACCAATATGTGTTTTCAAGGATTGAATTCAATCAACCAATGACAATTACAAAGGTCAATAATAATGCTTTTGCACCTGCAAAAGTTACAGACCAGTTTTTTGCAGGAAGCCTTTTGGCAATAAGTTTTTCCAAACAGGTCAAAAAAGGAGAAAAACTGCTGGTAAAAGTCTCACTTTCGCCAACTTCTTATGAAGGAGCAAAACTCAATATGTCTGAAATAAACCATTGGGATTTCAAAAAAGTAAGAACAGAAGCAGAAAAACTATGGAATAAGGAGCTATCCAAAATAGAAGTAACATCGTCTGATAAGAATAAAATGGCAATCTTCTATACTGCGTTATATCATACGATGATGCAACCGAATATAGCGCAGGATATAGATGGAAAATACAGAGGACGCGACAATCAGATCCATACGGCACAGGGATTTGACTACTATTCGGTTTTTTCACTTTGGGATACTTTCCGTGCCGCCCATCCATTGTATACCTTAATCGATAAAAAACGAACCGCAGATTTTATCAATACCTTCCTGAAGCAATATGAACAAGGCGGCAGGCTGCCGGTTTGGGAATTGGCTTCTAATGAAACAGACTGCATGATCGGATACCATTCCGTTTCAGTAATGGCAGATGCAATGGCAAAAGGAATCAAAGGCTTTGATTATGAAAAAGCATTTGAAGCAGCTAAACATTCTGCAATGTTGGATCATTTGGGCTTAGAAGCCTACAAAAAGAATGGTTTTATCAGTATTGACGACGAACACGAAAGTGTTTCCAAAACTGTTGAATATGCCTATGACGACTGGTGCATTGCACAAATGGCCAAAATGCTCAATAAGCAGAAAGACTACGAGTATTTTATAAAACGCTCCCAGAATTGGAAAAATATTTTTGACTGGGAAACAGGATTTATGCGTCCAAAGAAAAATGGCGGCTGGGACAAGCCTTTTGATCCGAGAGAAGTAAATAATAATTTTACAGAAGGCAATTCATGGCAGTATTCCTTTTTCGTTTTGCAAGATGTTCCTGGTATGATTAAAGCCTATGGAGGAAAAGAAAAGTTTGAAGCCAAACTAGATGAAATGTTCAACAGTGAAAGCAAGACTACAGGACGCGAACAGGTTGACGTTACCGGATTGATTGGGCAATATGCTCATGGAAACGAACCAAGCCACCATATGGCCTATCTGTATAACTATATTGGCAAGCCTGAAAAAACTACTGCTAAGGTTCATTACATATTGAATGAATTTTATAAAAATACACCAGACGGATTGATTGGAAATGAAGACTGTGGACAGATGAGTGCGTGGTATGTTTTGAGTTCGATGGGAATGTATGCCGTGACACCTGGAAAAGCCGAATGGACATTTACAGAACCTTACTTTGACAAGATTAAGATCCATTTTGAGAACAATGAAGAATTGACTATTACAAAAAAAGCACACAAAGGCTACTTGAAAGAAGTGATGGCAAAAGCTCAAAAAGAAGATTTTCCTGAAATTACTCCGGTTCCCGTGATTGAAGCAGATAGCAAGTCGTTCAAAGATAAAATGAAAATAGAAATCGCTTCACAAAACTCGGGCGATGTCCTTTATTATGCAATAGAAAACGCTTCTAAACCATCTTCTGCTGAGCCAGCATGGAAGAAGTATACAAGTCCTTTAGAGGTTACAGAAACGGCTACAATCAAGGCTTATGCAGAAAGAAGTGGTAAAGCCAGTAATACAATTACTGCTACCTTCGTCAAAAAACCAAATGATTATACCATCACTATCAAATCCAAGTACAATCCGCAATACCATGCCGGAGGCGACGCTGGTTTGATTGATGGAATCTTAGGAAGCGAAAACTGGCGAAAAGGAGATTGGCAAGGTTATCAGGGACAAGATTTTGAAGCCACAATCGATTTAAGAAACAGCAAAAAAGTGACCTCGCTTTCTGCACGATTCTTGCAAGATTCCAGAGCATGGATTTTGATGCCTACTAAAGTTGAATTTTATACTTCAGATGATAACCAGAATTTCAAATTGGTCAAGACTATTGAAAACAAGTTGAATGCTAAAAATACAGATGTCCAAATTGCAGATTTTGAAACTACAATTCCTGAAACGAAAGCCAGGTATGTAAAAATAAAAGCCTACAAATATGGAAAACTTCCAGAATGGCATCAAGGTTTTGGAGGCGACGCCTTTATTTTTATAGACGAAATAACAATTAAATAAATTAATTACCATAACCCTGCCTGAGCTCAAAACTCAGGCAGGGTTATGGTGAGTTTTTAAAATAAAGATGAAAACTGTCCTAATCCAAGCGCCCTTAATTTGGGAAAATCCAAAAGCCAATCGGAATTATTTCGAAGAAAAAGTCAATTCAATCCAGGAAGCAGATCTGATTGTTCTTCCAGAAATGTTTACCACAGGCTTTACAATGAATCCATATGCCGTTGCTGAAACAATGGAAGGCGAAACACTTTTATGGTTAAAACATTGGGCGAAAAATAAAAATGCAGCGATAACAGGAAGCCTTATAATCATTGAAAACGATAATTACTACAATAGACTGGTTTTTGTTTTTCCTTCAGGGGAGGTTCAATATTACGATAAAAGACATCTTTTTTCTTTGGTAGGAGAAGAGAAAATCTATACTTCCGGACAACAAAAGTTAATAGTAGAATACAAAGGATGGAAAATCTGCCCACTGATTTGTTATGACCTGCGATTTCCGGTTTTTTCCAGAAATATAGAAAATTATGATTTGCTTCTCTATGTTGCGAATTGGCCAAAACTACGCATTAATGCCTGGGACATTTTGCTCAAAGCCCGTTCTGTTGAGAATATGTGTTATACAGTTGGAGTCAATAGAATTGGGTGGGACGAAAGCAATCATGAATATGTAGGACATTCACAAGTTATAGACTTTTTAGGAAATACAATGCTGGAACCTCAGGAATCTGAAGGCATTTTTATTGTAGATCTCGACAAAAATAAAATGCTAGAAATCCGGAAAAAGTTAGCGTTTTTGGACGATCGTGATTCTTTCGAAATACAATAGCGTTAATTTCCTAGATTGACCGTTTGGTCAACATCCCAATTGGCCCTGACATCTATTGCTGTTGGATAATAAACCACTTCTTCGGG
The DNA here is from genome assembly GCF_041262125.1 of Flavobacterium sp. 28YEA47A. NCBI lineage: Bacteria > Pseudomonadati > Bacteroidota > Flavobacteriia > Flavobacteriales > Flavobacteriaceae > Flavobacterium > Flavobacterium sp. 28YEA47A. The sequence goes on along the minus strand of NZ_JBGCCI010000002.1, from coordinate 418,068 downwards.
TTGTCGCTTTTCCAAATAACTGCCGGTATCCCAGATCTTGTTTTTGTTTTCATCATAGATTACCCGAAGTGTGAAAAGATTCGGTTGTAGTCCCATAAAGTCAATAATGTCTTTGCCTTCAGAGTATTCAGAAGCAATGAGGTCACCTTTGGAATTGGTGATTTCAATAATGACAGGATAGTGTTTTACGTTTTGCAATCGTATGCGAAGATTTCCATATTCGGAGATATTTTGGGTCTTTAGGCGGTAATTTAAAGTGTCATTCGCCTGCTGTATATAATTAGTAAAGGCACCTGGAAAAGCAGTGATTTTATAAGTTTCCAATGGCTCTTTTTCAAAATCAATCTTTATTTCCTGGTGAAATTCATCATATTCAGTAGTAAAAGGAACGGCTATGGAATCCTTATTCACTAAGCTGATTTTAGATTTATCGACAGCAACTAATGGCATGGACGCGTTGATGGTAAAACGGTCGCGAAAATGCAGTGTATTGCTCTGTACTGCTTGGAAACTAAGTGTGTCTTTCTTTTGATTTTTAATTTTTACAGTAAACTCTTTGCTGAATTTGTCCTTGTCAATTTTTAAGAGTAGAGAATCTGTTTTTATAGGACTGAACCATACCTGCAAGGAGTCTTTTTTCGGGAATTTAGAAATTTTTACCGGAAGGTTTTCCCCATTATTTTTTAAAGTAACGACTGCATTTTTGCCATCCCCTTCATATGGTACGATAATTCGATTGCCGGAAGCCTGATACGGTTTGGTTGCTTTAAAAGGAATGATTTCCTTAAACAGTTCCATTTCATAAAGAGTATCGCTCGGGATTTTCACAAATTCTTTATGGAAAGCAATCTTGTCCGTTTTCGGATTAAATTTGAAATTATTGTTTTGATCCTTCAGGGCTATCAACAAATATTTGCCTTCTTTCAGATTTTCGAGCTTGAATGTTTTGAGACTGTCCAAAGTATTGGTCACATATCTCGGGTTTTGTTTATAGATTATGGAATCTGTAAAAGTCTCATTTACTTCATAGAGCATAATCGAGACGAAATTATCTACATTTTTAGTGTAAGCATCTTTTATAAAGCCTCCTATAGAAAGCGAGTCGATAGCATTTCCTGTAGAAAATACATATTTGAATTGCTGGTATGGATTACCTTCATTGTTATCCTGAATACTGCTCCCAAAGTTAAAGCTGTAGGTCGTATTGGGCAGGAGTGTATCCTTAATTTTTATGGTGATGTATTTGCTGGCATTGGAAGGCGAAACTATAGGCGGATTTTTCATTGGTGGTGAAATAATCAGCTGTTTGTTTACATCCTTGATTTTAACATACTCGTCAAAAGTAATCTTGATTTCCTGTACGTTGAAATTGGTGCTGAAATTTTTTGGTACACTGGAACGCATTACCGGTGGAAGAGTGTCCTTTAGGCCGCCGGTAATACTGCCTCTTTTTGCACAACTTATTACGGACAGGGCCAAAATAATATATAAAAACGCAAATCGGATTCTAAACATCAGGAAATAATTTATGTACAAAATAACAATTATATTTAGAGCTGACGAAATCTTTGCAAAAATTATTTCTTAAGAATGGGTATAAGCCATGGTCACCACACTAATTTTGGCATCTGGGATTTTCAATAAAGCTTTAGCGCAGGCTTCAATAGTGGTTCCGCTGGTAATAACATCGTCTATCAGCAAGAAGTGTTTGGCATGATGCGCTTCCGAAAACGTAACATCAAACAAATTTTCTTTGATTTCTGTCCTGCCAAAAAAACTTTTCTGGGTTTGAGTGTCGGAATAGACGGCTCTGTATAATATAGAGTCGTTATACGCAACCTGAAGTACAGACGATAAGGCAAGGCCAAATTTTTCTACCTGATTATAACCACGCTTTTTAAGCCGCTTTTTATGTAGCGGAACGGGAATGATAAAATCTATGCTCTTGACGATTTCTAAAAGTTTTAGATCTTCTCCATACCACGCGCCCAGCATAGTGCCAATTTCCTGATGGTTTTTGTATTTCAGATTGTGGATGAGTTCCTGAACAATTCCTTTTTTGTGAAAATAAATCATAGCTGCTCCAAATTCAATAGGAATCCTTCCATAAAATTTTTTAGTGATTTCGTTTTCCGTTTCAAGATGATGGTTTGTCAATGGCAATTCGTGTCGGCAGGAAGTGCAGATAACGGTTTCGTTTAACTGCATAAATTCGCCACAACCAAGACATACTTGTGGGGAAAACAGGTCGAAAAGGCTTTTAAACATACTGTTTGGTTTATAAATGGACAGCTTAAAAATAAGGAAATTTTTGACAAATTCTTTTTCTGATTTTTAAATTTTGAAACTGAATAAAATACAAGATGTTGATATTATGGGTTTTAGGTTTTTATTAAGAATTCTGAAAAAATGAGAATTCTTAAAAACGTTCGTTTAACCTGATGGATTCACTTTTGGTCGATTATTTTTTGCAGGCAGGAGCCATTCGGTTAATTTCACGAAAATTTTTCAGAAACTATGTCTCTCAAGCCTACATTTTCTATTGTGAATATAACCGCCATTATTTCCGTTTTGACGGCGGCTGCACTTGCAGTAAAATGGTATAGCATGAGAACTGAAAAAGAAAATTTGGCGCATAATATAGAATTAGATCGGAAATTGCACAATAACGAAATTAGTGAGATACTAATTCGTTATGATGCGGCTCTTCAGCAAAATGAGGAATTGACAAAAGAATTGGAAGCGCTAAAAAATAAGACAGTTCAGACAGATGACTCGGTTAGGTCCAATTTGAATATGCTTAAAGAAAATATTTCAGCACTTACAAAAGAGAAATATACCAAAAGCTCACAGTTGGAAACACTCAATAATATCCTCAGATTAAAACAGCAGGATTTTGAGAATAATAAAAAAGAAATTGAAAAACTGTACGCAAAAATCAACCAATTAGAATCTGAAATTCTGGCAAGTTCAGAAGTGAAAGTAGAAAAGAAAAAGCTCAAAGCATCTAATGTAAGCGCAATTGGAGCCAGAACAGTATCTGAAAAAGTACTCGAAACCAAAAAAACCAAAAACACGGAGCAGATAAAAGTTTGCTTCACTCTTGAAGACAATATGTGGATTGAAAGAGGAATCAAAGAAATATTTATTCAGATTATCAATCCCAAGGCTAATATTGTAAGCAAAAACAAATCTTCAATAGAGATTAAAAATCAGACACTTTTTTACAGCGCTAAAACCAGTGTCAATTATGATAAAGGCGATGTTGATGTCTGTGTTTTTGTTGATGCAAACAAACAACATCTCATAAAAGGAAACTATATTATCAACATATTTTCCGGTGCTCATCTTATCGGAAATACCAGCCTTTTCCTGCTTTAAACTTTCTGGTTTAAAAAAACAGCATTTCCCCCGATTTTCATTCTCTTTTTATATTTTTGCACTATGGCAAAACAAGACGATTTATTTAAAAATATAGTTTCGCATGCAAAAGAATACGGATATATTTTTCCGTCAAGCGAAATTTACGATGGATTGAGTGCAGTTTATGATTATGCACAAAACGGTGTTGAACTGAAGAAAAATATCCGCGAATATTGGTGGAAAGCAATGGTGCAGATGCACGAAAACATTGTGGGCATTGATGCGGCTATTTTAATGCACCCAACAACTTGGAAAGCTTCAGGACACGTAGATGCGTTTAATGATCCGTTAATTGACAACAAAGATTCCAAAAAAAGATACCGTGCCGATGTTCTGATTGAAGATTATGCTGAAAAGATAAATCAGAAGGCACAAAAAGAAATAGAAAAAGCAAGAACCCGATTTGGCGAAGCCTTCAATGAACAGGAATTTATTACTACCAATGCCAGAGTCGTAGAATACTTGGCAAAGCGTAAAGAAATTCTTGAGCGTATGGCACGTTCGCTCGAAACAGAAAATCTTGCAGACGTAAAGGCCCTGATAGAAGAGCTGGAAATCGCTGATCCTGAAACAGGTTCTAAGAACTGGACAGATGTTAAACAGTTCAACCTGATGTTTGGTACGAAACTAGGTGCTTCAGCAGAAAGCGCAATGGACTTATACTTGCGTCCGGAAACAGCACAAGGAATTTTCGTGAACTTTTTAAATGTGCAAAAATCGGGAAGAATGAAGGTTCCTTTCGGGATAGCGCAAACAGGAAAAGCGTTCAGAAACGAAATTGTTGCCAGACAGTTTATTTTCAGGATGAGAGAATTCGAACAGATGGAAATGCAGTTTTTTGTGAAGCCGGGTGAAGAAATGAAGTGGTATGAATACTGGAAGACTACCCGACTGAACTGGCATTTGTCTCTTGGTCTTGGGAAAGAAAACTACCGATTCCATGACCATGAAAAGTTGGCACATTATGCTAATGCAGCGGCTGATATCGAATTTAATTTCCCATTTGGCTTTAAAGAACTGGAAGGAATCCACTCAAGGACAGACTTCGATTTAAAAGCGCATGAAGAGCATTCAGGAAGAAAATTGCAATATTTTGATCCGGAAACCAACCAGAATTATGTTCCTTATGTGGTTGAAACGTCTGTTGGTCTTGATAGAATGTTTTTGGCGGTATTCTCTAATTCGTTAAAAGAAGAGACTTTAGAAGACGGATCAGTAAGAACTGTATTGAGATTACCGGCAGTTTTGGCTCCAACAAAAGCAGCTGTATTGCCTTTAGTTAAAAAAGACGGACTTCCGGAATTGGCACAAGAAATTATCGAAGACCTGAAATGGGAATTCAATGTTGCCTACGATGAAAAAGACGCTGTTGGAAGACGTTATAGAAGACAAGACGCATTAGGAACACCATTCTGTATTACGGTTGACCATCAGTCGCTTGAAGACAAGACTGTAACTATCCGTCATAGAGACTCTATGAAACAAGATCGAGTAAAAATTTCTGAATTGAAGGATATTATCAATCAAGAAGTATCGATGAGAACCTGGCTTCAGAAAATATAAATTGCATATATAAAATCTATAAAAAAAGGCTGACCTTGAACGGTAAGCCTTTTTATTTTTGCAAATTTGTATTTTACATAATAAATCTATTTCTGTAAAAAAGTGCCTAAAATTGGATATTTTTTAGTTTTTTTGCCGCCTTTTTCTTTTTATATCAACAAAAATTAAGAATGTATTAACAACAATCCTATTTTTGCACCAAATAAATTAAATTAGTTGAGTGTTTTGTGTCATAAAATGATGAAAATGATTCCCTTATAAGGGAGAAATGCCGATTAAAATAGTTAAGATAGCCCCAAAAACTACTATTCCCGCAAGTCTAAAAATTTATTTACGGACTTAATCACGATGCTCTGACAAAATGAGTAGCTATTATGCTGCTTTTCCAAAAACAAATTTTGTTACTAGCTATTGATGAGTTATTCGTACGTTATCATTAACGATAATCAAGAGAATGTTGTGAATATCCAGAGCCTGGCTGATGGATTTCATAACTTTCGTTTGGTTGCATCTGCGAACAACTACGACGATGGCTTAAATAGTATCTTAGAACATCAGCCTCAATTGGTTTTTTTGGAAATAGATCCAAAAGACAAAAGCAGCAAACTTTCGCTTTCGCTTATCAATGAGCTGTATCGCTATCTTAAAGAAATACCAAAAATTGTTGTTACTGCAAAGAATGGCAATCTAGCTCTGGAAGCCATCAAACATGAGGTTTTTGATTATCTGGTAGCACCATTTAATTTAAATGAATTTCGTAAAACCCTACTGAAATTTGAAAAATCAATACCTTCTACTATTGTCAGTATTCCTCAAGAGCCAGAACAAAAACCGTTTTTTGTAGATAATGACTATCCGGTTAAAAAAGATCCGGAACAACTTACAATCTGTATAAAGTCGTATGGCGATTACCGTTTTATAGACGCCAAAGACATCCAATATTTCCAGGCTGATAATAATTCTACAGATATTCATCTTAACAATGGTGAAATGATTACTGCATTTAAGACATTAAAACATTTTGAAAATGTCTTGCCTTCGCAGTTTTACAGGATTCATAATAGTTATATTGTCAATATCAACTATATTTCGAGAATCCACACCGGAAATGCAGTCTGCTATATTAAAAATACTACCACAAAACTGCCATTCTCTAAATCCTACAAAGGCAATGTCGACCAGATTATTGCCGTAATCTCCAGTTCAGGCTATTTAGAAATCTAATAAAGCCAACACAAAAGTTTTTCTATTTCCACTATTTTTTTAATTCCTAACCCTAATATTTATAAGGGATTAAGGCTGTTTTGTCTTGTTTTTTTGTCATAAAAATCGAAAATCTTTCAAAAACCATCCATCTACTCTCAAAATAATATCATTCACTCACAAACGGGCTCAATCCACAAGACAGACCTGTAAATACTACAATAACTCTCAGGGCCACAGTACTTTTACATCGTGAAAATCAAACATCACAAACCCTAATTCCAAGAACAAATCTTACACATAATTCATTAAACCACAAATGAAAGACATCATGAAAAAAGCTATTTTAACATTCGGATTATTCTCTTTAGTTGTATTAACTTCTTTTACTACAACTGAAAATCAAACGCAAAATGTAGTTGCTGAAACTGGAGATACAGGAGGAGGAAGTACAGGAAATGGACAGGTAATTATCGGGAATAAAAAATTAGATACAGATACAAGTGGTAACAGACCTCAGATTAAGCTTAACGTATCCGATGCAGGAGATACTAAAGGGCAGGTACTAAACGGAAATAAAAAACTTGACTAATAATTTTTAATTACATAAGATTTCAAAAGGCCAATACTGAGTAGTATTGGCCTTTTATTTTTTTGGTATAATTTTTTTATAAAAGGATTGTTGATTTTTGATTTAGTATTTAGTTTTTTTTGTGTCAATAGATTTATTACTTTTGGAAATAAACTTTGGACTATTGAGAAAATATTATCTACTCTTTTTCGTTATTGGTCTATTACTTCTGGGATGCTCAAAGAAAAAAAATACTTTTTTTGACGATAGTAGCATATCTGATACACTTTCTACTTATTTAAAACTGGCTAATGATGATAATGTACCTTATGTAAAAAGGCTAGCATATAATAATAAAGCTTATGCAATTTTAATTAATCAGGATAATGATTCTTTAAATAGAGCTAACCTTTTTAAAGTTGCAAATAGATTTTTCAATATGAATAATTTTGATGAATATCAAAAAGTATCAAGAATTCTTGTTGAAAAATCTAAAAAAGATAAAGACACCATGAGTGCTGCTAAGGCATATACTTATTTGGGAGATTATTATACAAATACCTCAGGAAAAGATAGTGCTTTTGCCTACTACACTAAAGCTGAAAAACTATATAAAAAACTAAATGATAAGATAAATTTAGGTGGTATATATGTTAATATTGCTATTCTTAGGAGTTTAGAAAGGGATTATTCAGGAAGTGAGCTTTCAGCAATTCAAGCGCTCAATGTGTTAAGAGATACAGATGAAAAATCAAAAATTTATGATGCTTATAATATATTAGGTTTTATTTCTTTTGAATTAAAAGATTATGATAAATCAATAGAATATCATGAGAAAGCCTTGGATTTGGCAAATAAAAATACAGGGAATGATGAATTTCATCTTGCCGCAACATCTTTGAATAATATAGGAAATGTTTATCAAAATCAGAATAAACATCTAGAGGCAGTAAAAAAGTTTGAAGAAGCTTTAAAGGATAAGAATTTATTTAACGATAAGCCTGTATTATATGCAACTCTAATTGATAATATTGCGTATTCTAAATTTAAACTTAAGAATGATTCTGAATTGCCTCATTTGTTTTATGTGTCTTTAAAAATTCGCGATAGTTTAAAACTTAGTTCTGGGGTAATCTTTAATAAATTACACTTGTCGGAATATTATGCCGAAAAAAAAGACACTGTAAAATCTAAGCAATTTGCTCAAGAAGCTCTAAAACTTGCTAGAAAGACGAAAAAGAATGGTGACATTTTGATGGCTTTAAAGCAGTTAGGGGCAATTGATCCTAAAAGATCGTCTATATATTCTGACGAATATATAGAAATCAATGATAGTCTTCAAAGTGCTGAACGAAAATCAAAAGATAAATTTGCCCGAATAGAATACGAAACAGATGAAATCATTCAACAAAAAGATAAACTAGCTGAACAAAATAGAAACATACTTTTCTTTTTTGGTCTGGTTGTCATGATTGGGATTCTTCTTTTTGTAATCAAAAACCAGCGTTCCAAAACAAAGGAACTTATGTTGAAACAAGCACAACAGAAAGCCAATGAGGACATCTATAACCTAATGCTTTACCAGCAAAATAAAATAGAAGAAGGTAGAGCTAATGAAAAGGTCAGGATTGCGCAGGAACTTCATGACGGTATTTTGGGAAGATTGTTTGGTGCCCGCCTAAATCTGGATAGTTTGAATAAAAGGCAAGACGATGAAGCTATCGTTAGCAGAAATAACTACCTCGTTGAGCTTAAAAATATAGAGCAGGATATCCGTGAAATCTCACACGATCTTAATCGTGAGAAACATGCCCTAAACAATAATTTTATAGGAATTGTCAACAACCTGATCGAACAGCAGGAAACAGTTTCCCAAGCAAAAGTTTCTTTTGTGGTTGATATGGAAATCGAATGGGAAAAGATTGAAAACTATATCAAGATTAATTTATACCGGATTCTTCAGGAAGCGTTGCTTAACATAAACAAATATGCCCAGGCAGAAAATGTCAGGATTGAGATTTTAAAACAAGAGAAAATATTAAAATTGACTGTGACTGATGATGGAGTAGGATTTTCAGTAAGCAAAAAAAGTAAAGGTATTGGCCTTCAGAATATGCTTTCAAGAGCAAAAGCCTGTGAAGCAGCATTTGATATCAAATCAAAAATAGGTAAAGGAACCACTATAACGGTTGTGTTTCCATTGGAAATCAATCAAAAATAACACACATAACACCATGGCAAAAAAACTAAACATCCTAATCGTTGACGATCACCCGTTTATTATTGAAGCGTATAAGAATACTATAGCCGGCTACCACCCGGCAGAATTCGAGTTCAATATCACGCAGGCAAACGACTGTAAGTCGGCGTATGAAATTCTGACCAGCCCGTCAATGATTCCCTATGATGTAGCGTTTTTTGATATCAGTATGCCGCCTTATCAGGAAAAGAATATTCTTTCAGGAGAGGATCTCGCCAAGCTGATGAAGACAGTTTTGCCTTCCTGTCGCGTGATACTTCTAACCATGCATACAGAGTCATTAAAAATAAACAACATCATTAAGACCATAAACCCGAATGGTCTTATCATCAAAAATGACCTGACTTTTGATGAATTGCTCATAGCATTTGATAAGATATTAAAAAATGAAAACTATTACAGTCAGACGGTTGTCAAGTTTGTAAGCCAGCAGTCCAGCGATAGTAACCTGATTGATGAATATGACCGCCAGATATTGTATCACCTGTCAAGAGGAGTGAAAACCAAAAACATTCCTTTGCATACGCCACTGTCTTTGAGTGCTGTCGAAAAAAGAAAATTAAACCTGAAAGATTTATTCAAAATCAAGGGCGGAAATGACGAGGACCTTATCAATGAGGCCAGGCTTAGAGGATTTATTTAAAATAATGTTCGAGCAATATCTATTGATGCGGTTTTACCGTAAAATATATGCGGGAAAACCGCAAACAGCCTATATTAAATAGCTGTAATTTAGCAATGTAATTTTGAGTTAGAATAAATTAGGGGGTATACCTTTTTTATTTCATTTCTTCGAAAAAAGAGCTGTCTGTAAAGGCAGCTTTTTTATTGCACTCAAGATAGGATTACGGGAAAACCGTAAAACAAATGCGGGAAAACCGCAAACAACTATATGTTGTAATGGCTAGTTTTACACCGTAATCAAAAACGTCTTTTTTAAAGAGCCGGAAGCAAAGTAAGTAGCAAAAAAAATAATGATATTACCCTTTTGTCAGCCCCCAAGATTGACTTAACCTACAAAAATCAATTGGCTGCTTGCGATTCCAAAAAATAAAAATGCGGTAACTCCCCAAAGTGCCGCTTTTTTTATGGGCTTTCAGTTTTTGAATTACGGCTAAACCGTAAAACAAATGCGGGAAAACCGCAAACACCATAAGTGTCTGTTGAATAATTTAGCTTTTAGGAATTAAGAAAGAATTAGATGAAGATTAAGACAATAATCATATTAGCCACCTTAACAGCTTTGCTTTGTTGCAAGAGTGAAACCAATGTGAAAAAAAATACAAGGCAGAGTATAGGTAGTACTAAAACCAAAGATTCATCTAGACAGCAAAAAGTTGTTGTTGTAAAAAACAATGAGTATTTCCTGTTGAATGATAAAAAAATGGATTAATGCTTTGGTTCTTATAGTTTTATAACAATGTTTTGTCCTTTTTTACGGGAAAACCGTAAAACAAATGCGGGAAAACCGTAAACAACTAATGATTTACTAATGTAGTTTTACAGTGTAATAAAGTATAAGTTTTTTCATTGAAGAGATTAAAAGTAAACCCAAGAACGTCGTAAGCAGTAAAAACGAGCAATACCACCCTTTTGTTAGCCCCCAAATGGCTTAAACCTACAAAATAACTGCTGCTTATACAATTGGAAAAATAAAAAAGCGATGATCCCCAACCATCGCTTTTTTTTATGCATTTTTTCCAGATTAGCTGTCAAGAGCATTCCAGCCTCGCGCTTTCAAAGGAATTTTTGTATTAGCTCTTGTAACCAGATGTATACCTTCGCTTTCTGGAGTCATATGTCCAATAACGGTAAAGTTTGGATTTCCTTTAATTTTATCAAAGTCATCCATAGAAATTGTAAAGAGAAGTTCATAGTCTTCACCACCGTTTATGGCAACCGTAGTGCTGTCAATGTTGAATTCCTCACAGACATTGATTAATTGCGGGTCAAGTGGCAGTTTCTCTTCATATAAGTTACATCCAACTCCGGATTGTTTGCAGATATGGATGATTTCTGAAGATAATCCGTCAGAAATGTCAATCATTGAAGTTGGCTTTACTTCCAACGCATGCAATAAAGTCCTGATGTCTTTTCGTGCTTCCGGTCTTAACTGTCTTTCTATGATATACGTATAAGCTTCAAGGTCAGGCTGGCTGTTTGGGTTTACCTGAAATACCTGTTTTTCTCTTTCCAAAACCTGTAATCCCATATAAGCGGAACCAATATCGCCTGTAACGACAAGAAGGTCATTTGATTTTGCACCATTCCTGTATACTAATTCCGATTCGTCAGCTTCACCAATTGCAGTAATGCTGATTATCAGTCCTTTTTGGGAAGAAGTGGTGTCTCCGCCAATCACATCTACATTATATTCTTTTGCTGCCAAGGCAATACCGTCAAATAATTCCTCAAGTGCTTCCAAAGGAAAGCGGTTAGAAACAGCTACTGAAACGGTAATCTGCGTAGGCTTGGCATTCATGGCATAAATGTCAGATACATTTACTACAACCGATTTATATCCCAAATGTCGTAAAGGCATATAGGCCAAATCAAAATGGACGCCCTCAATAAGCAGATCGGTTGAAATAACGGCCTTTTTATCTTTAAAATCCAAAACCGCGGCATCGTCTCCAATTCCTTTGAAAGTAGAAGGCTGGTTGATTTCGAAATTTTTTGTCAGATGTTTTATAAGCCCGAATTCTCCTAATTCAGACAAGCTTGTTCGTTGCTGGTTTTTATCTTCAATCATTTTAAATTCTATAATAAGAGCTGCAAAGGTACGAAGTTTGAAATTGACAGTAAATCGTAAAGTTTATTTGTTAAAAACGCTTATTTTTAAAAATAGATCGCTGAAATGTGTAACAAAAAAAGCAATCTTTCCACTAACCAATTATAATCAACCAAAATATTTACAAATTATGAAGCTTAAAATTAATAACTTAAGTAAGACGTATAAAAATGGCGTTAAGGCTTTAGATAGCTTGAATCTGGAAATTGGTTCCGGAATGTTTGGACTTTTAGGACCAAATGGCGCTGGAAAATCCTCTTTGATGCGAACTATTGCCACTTTACAGAAACCAGATTCTGGTACCATTGAATTTGATGGAATCAATGTATTGGAAGACAATATTGCTTTAAGAAAAATTTTAGGCTACCTGCCGCAAGAATTTGGGGTTTATCCAAACATGTCGGCAGAAAAACTTTTGGATTATTTTGCAAGACTAAAGGGAATTTCTTCAAAATCAGAAAGAAAAGAATTGGTAAAGAAAGTTTTGGAAGTAACCAATCTTTACGAACAGAGAAACAAATCAGTAAGCGGCTATTCAGGTGGTATGAAGCAGCGTTTCGGAATTGCACAATTGCTTTTGAACAATCCTAAATTAATTATAGTTGATGAGCCAACGGCTGGTTTAGACCCGGCAGAACGCCATCGTTTCCTAAATGTTTTGAGAGAAATAGGAACCAATCATACGGTTATTTTTTCTACGCACATCGTGGATGACGTAAAAGAATTATGTCACGAAATGGCTATCTTAAACGGAGGGAAAATTCTTTCGCAGGGAACTCCGGAACAGGCTGAAGAAAGACTGAAAGGACAAATTTGGACAAAAGTTATTGTTCGCGAAGAATTGGATAATTATGAGCGTGATTTTAACGTGATCTCATCAAAATATAACCAGGATAATACTTTAAATATCAAAGTTTATAGCAGTGAAAAACCGGATGAGACATTTGTCGCAGCCGCACCGCAATTGGAAGATGTATATTTTGTAGCACTTAAATCAGACCAATAATATGTTTTCTACGATATTTAATTTTGAAATAAAACGATGGTTCAGGAACCCTTCGTTTTATATATTCGCAGCACTGTTTTTTGGAATGTCTTTCCTTTTTGCAGCTGCGAGCTTTGGTGTTTTTGATGATTTGACCGCGGCGCGAAGTTCTAATGCCTATGCCAATTCGCCTACGGCTTTGAACGGCTTTATCAATGCAATGAATGTCTTGATTTACTTCCTGCTGCCAATAATTGTAGGTTCTTCCGTATACAGAGACTTCAGGTACAATATGCATACGATATTGTTCTCGTATCCTTTTACAAAATTGGATTATATCGCCGGGAAATTTTTAAGCTCCCTGTTTGTTGTTATCCTTATTACGTTGACTATTATTTTAGGTCTGGTTGCAGCATCGTTGCTTCCGTGGGTAAATCACGATCTGCTGTTGCCTTTTAATCCGGTAGCATATGCGCAGATTTACCTGATTTATATCATCCCGAACTTATTCATTTTTGGTGTTCTTATTTTTGCATTAGTTACGATTACCCGAAATATTTCTGTTGGATTTATTGGAGTTATACTAGTATTGCTATTACAGGTAATACTTTCCAGTTTTACACAAGACACGGATAACAGATACATTGTGGCTTTATGGGAACCTTTTGGAATGGAAGCAGCCGGCTATTATACAAAATACTGGACCATTGCTGAACAGAACGAAAATCTGCTGCCATTTGAAGGTGTAATTATCTATAACAGACTTATCTGGATAGGGATCTCCCTGGTTATTCTGGGACTACTTTATCGTTATTTCTCATTTAGCCAGACAGCACTAACCATTGGAAAAAGCAAGAAAAGCGAAAGAGCTGTCAAGAATAATTTTGGAGGAATAACAAGAATCGAACTTCCAGTTGTGAAATTTGATTTCTCTAACTGGCAGAATTTTAAAACAGTCTGGAGCTTGTCAAATGTAGACTTGAAATTTATCCTTAGAAACTGGGCTTTTATTGTCATTGCTATTGTAGGGCTTCTTTTCTTATTGTTGGTTTCTATTTCTACGGGTAGTATTTTCGGAACGGATACGTATCCGGTGACCTGGCAGATGCTTGAGATTTCGGGAGGTTCGTTCACACTTTTTATCAATGTACTGACATTCTTATTTGCAGGTATACTGATTCATAGGGCAGATACGACAAGAATGAGCCATCTGATTGATGTGACGCCAATCCCGAACTGGGTACTGCTATTCTCAAAGTTTATAGCTATTGTAAAAATGCAGATTACACTTCTGATTCTGATTTTGGTAGCGGGCGTATTAATTCAGTCATATCATGGTTATTATAATTTTGAATTCGGGCATTACCTGTTTGAATTATACGGCATAAAAATATTCAATTTTATAGCGTGGGCTTTGCTGGCGGTATTCATACAGACGATTTTCAAGAACTATTTGTTAGGATTTTTTGTCTTGATGCTTCTTTCTATTGGGTTGCGGTTTTTACCACAATTGGGTGTCGAGCAGGATATTTTCAGGTTTAATTCTGATACAGGCTATGCTTATTCAGATATGAACGGATATGGGCATTCGCTTAATAGCTATTATCTGTACAAATTCTATTGGATCTTGTTAGGGATAGTCTTGTTTTGCGTAGCATTGCTATTCTGGAAACGTGGAATCCCGATGTCAATCAAAGAAAGATTTTCGAACGCTAAAAAGCGCTTTACTCCAAAATTGGCAATTCCAATGATAGTAGCGTTAGTAGGTTTCTTAGCGATTGGAAGTACTATTTATTATGAAGATAACATCAGAAATCCATACTATTCTCAGAAGGAAAATGAAAAACAGGCTGTAGAATGGGAAAAGAAATATAAAAAATATGAGCATTATGCTCAGCCAAGAATCACGGATATCAATGTTAATATGGATATTTATCCAAAAAGCAGGGATTTCAAGGCGAAAGGTTATTATTTCCTAAAAAATAAATCAAAAGAAACTATCGATTCGCTATTCCTGAATTATAACGGATACGAAAACAAGTTCAGTTTCAACAAAGAAACGCAGCTGGTTTCAAAAGATACGGTGTTTCATTTTAATATTTATAAGCTGAAAACGCCTTTGGCTCCAGGCGATTCCATAAAAATGGAATTTGAAGTATACAATAAGCCAAACACTTTTATTACCAGCCATTCTCCGGTTTTAGAAAATGGTACATTCATCAACAACAGCTATTTCCCTTCTATAGGATATTCAGATAGCGGTGAACTTTGGGATGATGAAACAAGAGCAAAATACGGTCTGAAGCCAAAAGAAAGAATGGCCAAACCAACAGATAGCATAGCCAGACAGAATACTTATATTTCTAACGATGCTGATTGGGTTAATTTTGAAACGACTGTCAGTACTTCGGACGATCAGATTGCTATTGCGCCAGGCTACCTGGAGAAGCATTGGAAAAAGAACGGCAGAAGCTATTTCCATTATAAAATGGATCAAAAAATGCTGAATTTCTATGCATACCAATCAGCACGATACGAAGTGAAAAAAGACAAATGGAAAGATGTCAACATTGAAATCTATTATCAAAAAGGTCACGAGTACAACATAGACCGAATGATAAAAGGAGTGAAAAGGGCATTAGACTATTATACTGAAAATTTTGGACCATACCAGCACAAGCAAGCACGAATCATTGAGTTTCCAAGAACCGGTGGTGGTTTTGCACAGTCTTTTGCCAATACAATCCCTTATTCTGAAGCCGTTGGTTTTATTGCCCATGTTGATGATGAAGATGAAAATGCGGTTGATTACCCATTTTCTATAACTGCGCATGAAATGGCGCACCAATGGTGGGCACATCAGGTTATTGGTGCAAACGTGCAGGGAGCAACTCTTATGTCTGAAAGTTTGTCGGAATACAGCTCGCTGAAAGTATTGGAGCATGAATACGGAAAATCACAGATGAGAATGTTCTTGAAAGATGCTTTGGATAACTATCTTATAGGAAGAACTTTTGAAAGCAAGAAGGAACAGCCTTTGATGTATAACGAGAACCAGCAGTATATCCACTATAACAAAGGATCTTTGGTTTTGTATGCTTTGAGCGATTATATAGGCGAAAAGAACATGAACAATGCCTTGAAGAAATACTTGCAAAAAGTAGCTTATCAGGAAGCGCCATATACCAATTCAATAGAATTTGTGTCCTATCTGAATGAAGCGACTCCGGATTCTTTGAAATACATGATCAAGGATATGTTTGAGACGATTACGCTATATGATAACCGCATAAAAGGAGTCACTTCCAAAAAACTTCCTAACGGCAAGTATGAAGTGACTATTGAAGCGCTAGTAAGCAAATATCGTTCAGACGAAAAAGGAAACAGAACATTTAAGGATGCAGCCGGCAAAACGCTTACGTATAAAGGTAAAGGCGATAGGCACGCTGTAGAATCCTATCCTTTGAATGATTATGTTGAGGTAGGTATATTTGGAGAACAAACAGTAAAAGGTAAGACCAAAGAGAAAGAACTTTATCTTAAGAAGTATAAGATTGATAAGATTGACAATAAGTTTGTCATTGTAGTCGATGAAAAACCGGTTGAGGTTGGGATTGACCCATACAATAAGCTTATTGATACTAAATCTGATGATAATAGGAGAAAGCTCTAAACAAGCCCGTTTCCTAATAAAAATAAGGCCTGCAGTCCATTCCGACTGCAGGTTTTTTTATGGAAATAAAAAAAAATAAAAAATAAAAAATACTGCTGACAAACTGTTGTCACTAGCCCCATTTACCTTTGACATGTAAACAATAAAAAACAAAAAAAATTATGAACGCAACAGCTCAAGCACCACAGATTATTACTAAAGAAAATTTATTAAGACACTGGCAAGGACACCGCGGATTAACCCGTCGTGTTATTGAAGCTTTCCCGGAAAAAGAATTTTTTGAATTCTCTATCGGCGGAATGAGAACCTTCGCACAATTGACATCAGAACTTTTGGCAATCGCTTCTCCTGCTTTGAAAGGAATTGTAGAGCGCGATGAAAAGCCTTACATTGAGAATGCCGACAATGGAACTACAAAGGCAGATTATTTACGCAAGTGGGATGAAGCTACTGAGGAAATCAATAAATACTGGAATTTATTGGATGTCGCAGATTTCAGCGAGAAATTCAATCTTTTCGGACAATATGAATTCCCGATCATTGACAATATTTTCTATTTTATTGATAATGAAATTCACCACAGAGGACAAGGTTACGTTTATTTAAGAGCCTTGAACATTGAACCACCATTCTTCTGGGAAAGATAATATTAAAGTCTCGAACGGGTTTTGGAAATTATTTCTGAAACCCGTTCTTTTAATCGCTCAGGCTCTAAAATCGTCGCATAATCGCCATACGTCATATACCAGCGAGAAAATCCTTCTTCAATATCACGCGACATAAAAGTCATTTCTACATTCCCGTCATTTATTTCTTTTTGGGAAACGAATCCATGATGTTTTTTCTGTGTAGCAATATACTTTGAGATTTTTTTCGGCAGCACAATCCTAACTTTAGTAGTGCTGTATTTCTGTATATCATTTTGCAAATAAGCTTCCAGATCCGGATGCTCAATAGTAAACGGTTTGTCTGTTGGCTTGATTTGATGAATCCTGTCAGCCCTAAACTGACGGTAATCGTTTCGTAAATGGCAAAAACCTAAAGTGTACCAGTTTTCATTTTCATGAAAAATACCGACAGGTTCAATAAGTCTTTCGGTTGGATCGTCTGCTTCTATAGCCAGATAAGTCAAAATAACCTGTGTTTTTTCTGCAATGCTTTTAAAAAGCAATGCCAATGCATTAGGAGCTTTTTCATTAAATAGTTTTCTGGCAGGCTGCATCAATACATTAGATTCTATAGTTGAAATCCAATCTTTGTCAGAACTTTTCAATACAGCTTTCAGTTTAAAAGCAGCAGAACTATAATGACTGTGGAGTTCTTTGTCTGTGAATTTTTCCATGAGTTTTTCAGCTGCAATAAAACTGCTGGCTTCTTCACGGGTAAACATAACGGGCGGCAGACGATAACCATCAAGCAACGAGTAGCCAACACCGGCTTCGCTGTAGATAGGAACGCCAGATGCTTCCAAAGTGCGGATATCCCTGTAAATTGTCCTTAGGCTCACCTCAAAACGGTCGGCAATTTCTTGCGCCCTGACAATTTTTTTGGACTGCAATTGGATAAGGATTGCTACAATCCTGTCAAATCTTTTTGGAGACTCGTCCATCATAATTAAAAAACTAATGATCAAATATACGCCAAAACAAAAAACCTCGACAACTTTCGCTATCGAGGTTTTTCTCTATTTTTAAAACTAGTCGTTCAGTTTCAAAACCGCCATAAAAGCTTCTTGCGGAATTTCAACATTACCTACCTGTCTCATGCGTTTTTTACCTTTTTTCTGTTTTTCCAACAGTTTTCGTTTACGGGAAATATCACCACCATAACATTTTGCGGTAACGTCTTTTCTCAATGCCTTGATAGTCTCACGTGCGATAATTTTAGCTCCGATAGCAGCCTGGATTGGAATATCAAACTGTTGTCTTGGAATCAGTTCACGTAACTTTTCGGTCATTTTTTTACCAATGTTATAGGCATTGTCTTCGTGAATCAAAGCAGAAAGTGCATCCACACCTTGTGCATTCAATAAAACATCCAGTTTAACCAATTTTGAAGTTCTCATTCCGATTGGAGAATAATCAAAAGAAGCATATCCTTTTGAGATTGTTTTCAATCGGTCATAAAAATCAAATACGATTTCAGCCAAAGGCATGTCAAATGAAAGTTCAACACGGTCAGTAGTCAGATAGGTCTGGTTGGTAATAACGCCACGCTTTTCGATACATAGTGACATTACGTTTCCAACAAAATCTGATTTGGTAATAATGGTTGCCTTGATATACGGTTCTTCAACACGATCCAGTTTAGAAGGTTCCGGAAGGTCTGATGGGTTGTTAACCACAAGGGCCTTTTCAGGTTCTTTCTTAGTATAAGCCAAATAAGAAACGTTAGGAACAGTAGTGATTACGGTCATGTCGAATTCACGTTCCAAACGCTCTTGTATGATTTCCATGTGTAGCATTCCTAAGAATCCGCAACGGAAACCAAATCCTAATGCGGCAGAACTTTCAGGAGTAAAGACAAGTGAAGCGTCATTCAGCTGCAATTTTTCCATCGAAGCTCTCAAATCTTCATAATCTTCGGTGTCAACCGGATAAATTCCGGCAAAAACCATTGGTTTTACATCTTCAAAACCTGTAATCATATTGGTTGTAGGTGTCTTCGCATCGGTCAATGTATCACCTACTTTTACTTCTTTTGCTTCTTTGATTCCGGAAATTAAATAACCAACATCACCTGCAGAAATTACAGATTTTGGAACCTGATTTAGTTTCAATGTACCAATTTCATCAGCGAAATATTCATTTCCGGTAGCCATGAATTTAATCTTCTGGCCCTTTTTGATCTGTCCGTTAATAACCCTGAAAATTACTTCAATGCCTCGGAAAGGATTGTAGACAGAGTCAAAAATAAGTGCCTGCAAAGGTTCTTCAGGATCTCCTTTTGGTGGTGGAACTCTTTCAATAATTGCAGCCAGGATATCTTCTACACCTAATCCTGTTTTTCCGGAAGCGTGAATGATTTCTTCCAATTTACAACCTAACAGGTCAACAATATCATCACTTACTTCCTCTGGGTTAGCACTCGGAAGGTCAACTTTGTTTAGTACAGGAATAATTTCCAAATCATTTTCCAAAGCCAGGTATAAGTTTGAAATAGTCTGTGCCTGGATACTTTGTGCCGCATCGACAATCAAAAGCGCACCTTCGCAAGCCGCAATTGAACGGGAAACTTCATATGAAAAGTCAACGTGTCCGGGAGTATCAATAAGGTTCAGGATATAGTCTTCACCTTTATAATGATATTCCATCTGGATCGCATGGCTTTTTATTGTAATACCTCGCTCGCGCTCAAGGTCCATATTGTCAAGCAATTGGGCCTTTTCTTCACGGGCGGTTACGGTTCTCGTCGCACCCAGCAAACGGTCGGCAAGCGTACTTTTCCCGTGGTCGATATGTGCAATAATGCAAAAATTCCTAATATGTTTCATCTTCGTTTTATATCAATTTTATTCAGGGCAATAACCCTATCTTGGCTTTAGAGCAAGATTCTCCTTCGTTCTCCGCTTTATTTCCTTAAAGATAAGGAATTAATCGGCAAATATAGTTTTTTAGTTTTTAAGTTAAAAGTGGAATTTTTGAAGAAAAATAAGCCATTATTGCAGTCGAAAAATAATGCATTCTAAAATTTACGTTAAAAGGAAAATACGAATGGGATAAAAGTTTTAATCCCAAAATAATTTTTCTATATTTAATAAAAAGAATAGCCCTATGAGAAAAATAATTCCAATACTGATTATCTGTTGCACAGGTCTGTTTTTGACAGCTTCCTGTAAGAAGAAAGACAAAGATCTTTCGGGAATTGATGTGCATGAAGAAGAAAATACAATTTCTTTTGACAGTACCCAGGTTGCCGGGTTTTTTACAAAATATCCGGATTTTAAGGAGTACGAGCCAGAAATAAAAGAACTATACAGAAAGCACGATTATCATTATATCTGGTACGACCGCGGCGGACTGATTGAATTTGCTGCGGCCTTGTTTGACAAGGTCAATCAGATCAAATCAGAAGGTGTTCAGAATCAATTGCCTTATAAGCAGCAGATCAGCGATATTTTTTACGAATCAAAAGAGAAAAGCGGGCCGGATTTATCTTCGGAACTGTTGATTTCATCCATGTATTTTTTCTATGCTAAAAATGTCCTTCAAGGATTGGACCCAAAAGAAAGTAAAGAAAGCGGTTGGTATTTGCCTCGTGAAAAAGTTTCGTATGTCACTTATCTGGATACGCTAATGAAAGACCCGAATCTTCTGAAAAAAGACGATTCTGAATTGCTTCCTCTTTATTACGATCTGAAAAAAGGATTGCAAAAGTATACTGATATAGAAGAAAAAGGAGGTTGGGGAACAATTGAAATGGAAGCAGGAGTCAAGTCGCTTAAACCCGGAGACAGTTCTAAAACAATAGCGCAAGTTCGGAAAAGACTTTTCATTTCTGGTGATTTGAAGAAGGATTCCGGGAGCAATCAATATGATGATGAATTATTGCAGGCCGTCACAGCCTACAAAAAGAGAAACTCTCGTGAAATGGACAACCTGATTACGCCGGATTTGGTGAAACACCTCAATGTTCCGGTTCAGGACAGGATTAAATCTATTGTAGTAAATATGGAGCGTTGCCGTTGGATCTCTACAGACCTTACCAAAGGAGGCGAATACATTGCGGTTAATATTCCTTCGTATAGGATGAGGTATTACAAAGACAATAAAGTGAGATTGGAATCCAATGTTGTCGTGGGAAAAGAAATGAACAAAACAGTAGTGTTTAGCGGGCAGATGAGCTATCTGGTCTTTAGCCCGTATTGGAATATTCCGAAAAGCATTATTGAAAAAGAAATAAAGCCTGGAATGGCGAAAGACAAAAATTATTTGGAAAAACACAATATGGAATGGAATAATGGATTAGTCCGCCAAAAACCCGGAGATAAAAACTCGCTTGGATTGGTAAAATTCATGTTTCCAAATTCTAACAATATCTACCTGCATGACAGCCCGGCCAAAAGTCTTTTTAATAAGGAGAGTAGGGCATTTAGCCATGGTTGTGTACGTGTTCAAAAAGCAAGAGATTTAGCAGTGGCAATTTTAGAAGATGATAAAAGTTGGACATCTCAAAAAATAGACAAAGCCATGCATGCCGGAAAAGAAAGCAGTTATACATTAAAGAAAAAAATACCGGTTTATATTGCTTATTTTACGGCATTCGCTGATGAGAACGGTATGATAAGTTTCTTTGATGATGTTTATAACAGAGATGCAAGATTAGCGTCATTACTATACAAGTCATAAAAAAATAGGAAAAATTGAAGGACTGCACTATTAGTGCGGTCTTTTTTTGCTTTAAATAGAGTTGAAGTCGAGTTTTTTTCTAATTTTACAAGACCCAAAAATTATGCCCCAACATAATGCCTACTATGAAGAAACAAAATTTAGCCATCGCCCTTCTGGACGATGACCATGAAGAGCACCTGCTTTTTAAGGAAGTCGCCGACGATTTCAGCGAAATTAAGTCCGTACTTTCCTTTGCCAAAGGAAAGGAAATGCTGGACTATCTGGGTGGCAATGATAAAAACATCGTCCCTGATATTCTTTTTTTGGATTTGAATATGCCTATACTTTCAGGGCTGGATTGTCTTATCGAAATCCGAAAAAAAGAAGAATATAAAAATCTTCCAATCATAATCTATTCTACTTCTTCTTCTGAAAAAGACAAGGAGGTTACCTATAAAAATGGCGCTAACCTATATGTCAATAAGCCAATTGAGTTTTCAGATATGAAAAAAATATTTATGGAAGTGTTGAAAATCAACTGGAAAGAACGTTCCGGAGCATTCAATTTTCAAAACTTCTTTCTTTCTGTTTAAAGCTGTTCTATTGTTGAAGGATAAGGCTTTAAAGTTTTATTAATCAAAATTTTGTAATTTTGCCGCAAAATGAAGAAGATGGTCAAGATTGGCAAAATAGAATTACCTGATTTCCCCTTGTTGTTAGCACCTATGGAAGACGTGAGCGATCCTCCGTTTCGTCGCTTGTGCAAACTACATGGAGCCGATCTGATGTATAGTGAATTTATTTCTTCCGAAGGCTTGATTCGCGATGCTATGAAAAGCCGTCAAAAACTGGATATTTTCGATTACGAAAGACCTGTTGGTATTCAGATTTTTGGAGGAGATGAAGAAGCAATGGCGCTTTCTGCAAAAATAGTAGAAACGGTTAATCCGGATTTGGTGGATATTAATTTTGGATGTCCTGTCAAAAAAGTGGTATGCAAAGGAGCCGGAGCCGGAGTATTGAAAGATGTAGATTTGATGGTGCGTCTGACAAAAGCCGTAATTAAAAGTACCAGCCTTCCTGTGACGGTAAAAACAAGGTTGGGTTGGGATGAAAACTCAATTAATATAGATGAAGTTGCGGAACGCTTGCAAGATGTTGGTGTGCAGGCTCTAACGGTTCATGCGCGAACAAGAGCCCAGATGTATAAAGGTCATTCCGATTGGACGCATATCGAACGAATCAAAAACAATCCGAGAATTACCATGCCTATTTTTGGTAATGGCGATATCGATTCTCCGGAAAAAGCGTTGGAATATAAGAATAGGTTTGGACTGGATGGCATGATGATTGGCCGTGCTGCAATTGGTTATCCGTGGATTTTTAACGAAATCAAGCATTACTTTAAGACAGGCGAAAAATTGCCACAACCTACAATGGAAGATAGGGTTGAAGCGGCAAGAAATCACCTGACCTGGTCAATGGACTGGAAAGGAGAGCGTGTTGGTATTGTAGAAATGAGAAGACATTATACTAATTATTTCAAAGGCATACCCGGATTTAAAGAATACAAACAAAGACTTGTAACTACTGATGATGCTGAAGGCCTGTTTAAAACATTGGATGAAATCCAGGAAGTTTTTGGAGGCTATCATTTTGTATGATAAACATAATTATAAATCCGAAGAAATCTCTTCGGATTTTTTTTGAATAAATTTTATTGATTATCTGAAACTTTATATCAAAAACAAATTTCTTTTCTTGCTTTGCGGCTCTGCGCCTTTGCATGAAATAATTACTCGCAAAGGTGCGAGCTACAAAATTCCTAATTAGCTGTTTTTGTTTAATAAAGCCAAAGCGCCTTCTAAAATGGCTACGCGCTGTTCCAATGTGTTTTCTTGCGGCAAAGTATGCTGAAAAATGTGCAAAACATTCCAGATTGCTATGACGTCAGATGTATTTATTTCAATATCCTTAAATTCGGAATGATTAGCCTTTAAGCTGATCTTGCCGTTATTAAAGTATATTTTTCTAAACAGAAGATCTTCTTTTACAGCAACAACAACAAGGCTGCCGTCTGTTATAGGATTGGTGACTGCCGTTTTTTCGCAAACAATAATATCTTTTGGAAGAAACAAGCCTGAAATGCCGGACATAGAATTGTCCAACAGTACAAAAGCAGTTTTGTTTTCAGAGCTTATTGTTGGAATTGTCAGTACAGGCAGGTTGATTTCTGTGTCATTCGCCAGGGCCGATAAATAATCTGATTTCATTCCTTCCATTACGCAAGGAATTCCTTCTGTTTTTACTTTTTTAGGTACGGCCGGACTTGTGGTAATGGTTTCGTTAAATTTTAGCAGTCGGTTTACGGTAAGCTCTTTTGTGAGCAGATCTTCTATGTCAATGCTAAAATGGTTAGCAATTTTTATCACGGTATCCATCTTAGGATTACTCCTGCCTTCTTCATATGCACCCAGCGTTGCCCTTTTTAAATCAAACATTTCAGCAAACTGTAATTGGCTGAGACCATGCACGCTTCTTATCTTTTTTATATTTTTTCCAAACATACGTACTAAAAATTGCTAAAATTATTTGCAAATTAAAATTGTTGTTTTATATTTGCGCTAATACTTTTAGCAAATATAGTATATTTAGCAAATTAAATGAGCATAATAATTGCATTTAACAATAAAGATTTTCTGAACAAAATAGTTTTTTTGCTTGGCAATCAAATAAAAAAAAACGAGTTTTATAAAATTAAACCTGTAAAATGAAAGATTATTTTAATGTAATAAAAGGATACCTAACAGAGCTTGAACTTGAAATAAAACATGAGAATAGTGAAGACTGTATTTTCATTGTTAGTAGCGAGCAGGAAGGTGTTGTAAATCTTATTATTTGTGTAGCTTATCCTATAGTGATATTTGAGCAGTTTTTGTTCGAAATCAAAACAGATTCACCTTTGGTTTATAAAGCCCTGCTACAAAAAAACAGGGATATTATTCATGGTGCGTTTGTTTTAGATCACACAGGTCAGAAAGTTATTTTCAGAGATTCGCTGCAATTGGAAAATTTAGATTTAAATGAATTTGGTGCTACTTTAAATTCGTTAAGCTTGTTGCTTAGTGAATATTCGGAGCAGATTATTAACTTTTCA
The DNA here is from genome assembly GCF_041262125.1 of Flavobacterium sp. 28YEA47A. Taxonomy (NCBI): domain Bacteria; kingdom Pseudomonadati; phylum Bacteroidota; class Flavobacteriia; order Flavobacteriales; family Flavobacteriaceae; genus Flavobacterium; species Flavobacterium sp. 28YEA47A. Next base: position 393,112 of record NZ_JBGCCI010000002.1, on the reverse strand, counting down.
AAAAGATAGAGATATGAAATTTCTAAGACGACTTTTAAAAATAGGGCAGGCTGAAGTACACCATGCTATTGACAATATGGAAGACCCTATAAAAATGACCGAGCAGGGAATAAGAGATATGAAAGAAGATCTTGACAAGGCGCTTGAAGCCCTGGCTCAGGTAAAAGCAATGAGTATCCGTGCAAAAAAAGAAGTGGGCGAGTATGAGGAAAAAGCAGAGGACTACAATGAAAAAGCCATGCTTATCTTAAAAAAGGCACAAACAGGAGGAATCGAGCCGGGAGAAGCCGATAGATTGGCAACAGAAGCACTTGTGAAAAAAGAAGAAGCTGTAGGTTTGCAAAATCAGGCTATTGCCGATAAGGAAAAGTTTGACCAAAATGTACTGCAAATGGAAGCAAACGTACAGACCATCAAACAGAATATCAGCAAGTGGGAAAATGAACTTAAAATATTGCGTTCTCGTGTTAAGGTGGCCGATGCAACCAAGAGCCTTAACAAGCAAATGGCAAAAATTGACAGCAACGGAACAATAGCGCTGCTTGAAAGGATGAAAGAAAAAGTTAATCAAGAAGAAGCGCTGGCTGAAGCTTATGGAGAAATTGCTAACTCGTCTAAGTCTATTGATGAAGAAATTAACAGAGTCGTGGACGTTAAAAAGTCAAAAGCCCATAATGAGTTGGAAAAACTTAAGGAGCAACTTGGTATAAGCGATCCCAAAGACTAAAAAATAAATAAATGAAGGAACTTATAGAAATTTCTTTTTCGCCGGTCAATGCTTTTTTTAGCATTATGTCCATTATCATGGTTATCTATTGGCTGCTTGTGATCATAGCCGGTATTGATCCTGATTTGTTTAGTATTGATTTTGATTCGGCAGATATAGACAGCAATTTTGACCATGATGTTTCCGGTAGTGAACATGCCCATGAAGGAAACGGTTTTATGAAGGTATTGGAGTATTTCAACTTCGATGAACTTCCTCTCATGTTTATTATTACTATTATTTTCTTCAGTATGTGGCTGGTAGGAGTGAATGTCACTTACTATCTGGGTGTAGAAAGTACACTGATTGGTTTCTTATTGCTTATACCCAACTTTATTCTGAGTCTTTTTGTAGTAAAGATTTTTAGCAAACCGCTTGGCTATGTTTACAAGCAGCTGAATCACAAAGGAGAACCCGAAATAGACTTTTTAGGAAGGAGATGTAGTGTGACTTCTACGGTTACGGAACAAAAAACAGGACAGATAGAACTCATAGTAAATGGTGACCCGATGAAGCTGTATGCCAGAAGTAATACTGATGAAAAATTAGTAGCTGGTGACCAGGCTGTTATTGTGGGGGAAAGCAACGATAAAAAATATTATCTCATTGAAAAATTTGATTATTAATCAAAACTATACTAACCATGATTGTTTTAATAATACGTCTTAATGCCAGCCTGGTTTATCTCGCAATTAACTTTATTGACTTTTTAATATAAATAAACACCAAAATTATAAAACACTAATACAATGCTAGGAAACTCGTTACTTATCACAATGATTGCCATAATAATAGTAGTTATAGGACTGCTGGTATGGGTCATCTCAATGTACAAAAAAATTATCCAGGGAAAAGTAATTGTACGCACCGGTGCAGGTGGTACGAAAGTTTTCTATAATGCAGGACTTGTCGTGCCTGTACTACATAAAATGGAAATTATGGATATCTCGGTTAAAAAACTTGACGTAGAACGTACAGGTGTTAACGGACTTATCTGTAAAGACAATATTAGGGCAGATATTAAAGTAACCTTCTTTATAAAAATTAATAAATCTACTGCAGATATTATTAACGTGGCCCAAACTATTGGGTGTGAGCGTGCTTCGGAAATTGACGTATTGAGAAATCTTTTTGATGCCAAATTTTCAGAAGCCTTAAAAACGGTAGGTAAGAAATTTGACTTTGTAGAGCTATATGAAGCCAGAAGTGAATTCAGAGAAGAAATTATTGCTATTATCGGTACCGACCTAAACGGTTATGTGCTGGATGATTGCGCTATTGACGATTTGGAACAAACACCACTTTCGCAACTTAAGGCAGATAATATTCTTGATTCTGAAGGGATCAAAAAGATTACGGAACTTACTGCTGCACAAAATATTAAAGCGAACCTGATACGCAGAGATGAGGAAAAAACCATCCGTAAACAGGACGTTGAAGCTAAAGAAGCCATCTTGGCATTAGACCGCCAACTGGCTGAAAAAGAAGAACAGCAAAAAAGAGAAATTGCCAATATCAAGGCTCGTGAAGAGGCAGAGATTATAAAAGTATCTGAAGAAGAAAGACTTAAATCGGAAACAGCACGTATAAACACTACGGAAAAAGTAATGGTTGCCGAGGAAAACAAGGACAGGCTTATTATTGTAGCGGCTAAAAACAAGCAACGTACAGAAGCTGTTGAAACTGAAAGAGTAGAAAAAGATCGTGCTCTTGAGCAGACTGAAAGAGAGCGTATCGTTACCCTGGCCCAAATCGAAAAAGAAAAAGCTGTGGAAGTGGAGCGCAAAAACATCCAGAACGTTATTCGCGACAGAGTAGTACTTGAAAAAGGAGTGGTTCAAGAACAGGAAAACATGAAAGATATTGAAGCTTTCAAAGATGCAGACAGAAAGAAAAAAGTAGCCGTTACTCTTGCTGAAAAAGAAAGTGAAGAGCTTTACATCAAACGATTGAAAGCTGCTGAGGCGGAGAAAGAAGCCGCAAAACAAAAAGCAGAAGAAATAAATATCGAAGCTGCTGCAAAAATGGCTGCCAGCGAAAAAGAAGCTGAGGCCAGAAAAATATTGGCAGAAGCAAAAGCCAAAGAAGATGCTACATTAGGATTATCTGAAGCTCAGGTAATGCATGCGAAAGCAGATGCAAACGAAAGACAAGGTATTGTTGATGCTGTAGTTATTGAGAAAAAAGCGCTTGCTGAAGCTGCGGGTATTAAAGCAAAAGCCGAAGCTGGAAAACAATTGGGTGTGTCTGAAGCTGAGGTTATCAGAGAAAAAGCGCTTGCTGAAGCTAGCGGTATTGAGGAAAAAGCGGAAGCAATGAAAAAACTTGACGGTGTTGGTAAAGATCACGAAGAGTTCAAGCTTCGTCTTAATAAGGAGTTACAGGTTGATCTTGCTAATATCCATATCCAAAAAGATATTGCAGATGCTCAGGCAAATGTATTGGCAGAAGCGCTTAGAGCTGCCAAGATTGATATTGTGGGTGGTGAGACCATGTTCTTTGACCAGATTGTGGGACAAATTACCAAAGCTAAAGGTTTCGACAGGCTTGTAAATAGCAGTGAAAATATCACCGAAATTAAAGAAGCAATATTGGGTACAGTCACTGAAGGAGGAGAAAATCTGTTGGAAAGAATAAAAGGTTTTGCTGATAAATATGGCATAACATCTGAAGATATCAAAAACCTTACAGTTGCCGGATTGCTTGTCGAATTGCAAAAACGTAGCAATGACGAAGGAGAAAAAGGACTTTTCTCTAACCTGATGGATATGGCAAAAAATCTGGGCTTATCCGGTAAAAAATTAGGATAACCATTCCTTTCTGATATAGTTTCCCGTACGATAACACCGTGCGGGATACTTTTCTATTATGATTACGTTTTGTAATCCAACACTAAAATTTAAAAGTCATGAGTACACTGGAAGGCGGTACATATGAAATCATACGAGGCAGGCTGGAAACTCAAAAAAATGACCTTTCGGCCCGACTTAACAAACTTAATGAGGCAAGAAAAGAGATTTTTGGTAGCACCGAAACAAAACTTCTTGCCAACAACCGTATCATTACTGAAAATAACTGCGTACCCAATGATATTGTATCAATTCACGATACTTGTATTTTTGGTTACAATGTTCACTTCGGACTGCGTACAGACATAAAGACGGAAGATGTTTTTAGCATCTATAAGTATGAAGACGGGGAGTTTAAGCAGCAAGGAATGGATATTATTTCCGATCCTGTTTTTTTAGACGATTTTTTAAATCTCTATAAATACTATCGCAATACAGAATTCAAGAAGTTTTTTATTACCGGAAATTACCTGCACATGATATTCCAGTTGAGTGACAGGACTTCAGATATAAAGACTTTTAAATGGCTGATAAAAGACGATACGCTTATCTATCAGGATAACCGAAGCGATAGCGAATACCGTTTGCCGCGCCAACACGATTTTATCTGGCAGGAAACTTCACGCGATATGCAGCGTTATGGCAAGCATCCGCACGTATCCATACTTGACAAGGTTTTTGTAGAAACGGTAGGAGGTACCTTAACTATTAAAGTAGAAGATAATACAAGTACAGGCAAAGGTATTTATGATGAAGATGTCATGTATCCGGATCAGACACTGGACGATGGCAATTATCAATATGCTGATTTGGGCAATCTTATAGCCTTGCAAATAAAGCCGTTTCAGGAAGAAGCTCGTTTTTTTATTTACAACCACAAATTGCAGGAAGTAAAAAAGATAGACAGCCTTTCTACATCGGCCATACTTCTTCCGGATCATCATGGACTTATATTCTCGAATGGATATTACCTGCAAACAGGCGAGTATAAAATATTTGAGAATAGCCTTCAAAACCTGCTGTTTCAGGAAAAAATAGCTTCGCCAAACGGTGAAGACTTCATGTATGTGTTTTATGAAGAGGTAACAGGACAGTATGTGCTTATGTCCTATAATATCATTACTCACGAAGTAATGATGCCAATTATCTGCAATGGTTTTACCATATTAGAAAATGGCGAATTGTGCTATTTCAGAGCAGAAGAAGAACATACTAAAAACCATTTGGTACAAATCTGGCAGACTCCGTTTGTAAAAGGAGATGTAATGCCAACTCAATATAAAGACAGTTTTCTATATAAAATAGGTAATAAAGACATTGTAAAGGCTATGGCTGATTGCCATTCCATCATAACATTGCTTAATAAAAATGATGATTATGACGGTTTGTATGCAGACCTTACAAGACAGTCTCAGAATATTCTGGATACCTATTATTGGATAAACAGTAAAGAAACTTTTGAACTGCACATACCGCTTACCGAAATTAAGAATACGGCCAATACGGCAATTGACGAATTTGAAAAAGTAGTACAGCTAAGGCTGAATGCTGCAAAAATTACGCAGGAAATAAAGGACAAGGCGGAAGCACTTTTTATAAAAATAAAAAGCTCCCCGCTCGATGATATTGATGTTTTTGTAGCTGATCTTGCAGGATTACGGACCTTAAGAGGAGAAGTAATAAGTCTTCGTGAAATTCGATATGTAGAAGACGATTTTATCAATGCATTAGAAGCTGAAATTGTCGCCCAGACAGAACATATTTCGCAAAACTGCCTGCAATTCCTTATGGATGACAAGGCATTGGTGCCATATCATAACCGGGTAGAAGAAAAGCAGAAAGGACTTGATAAAATCACAACGGTAGTCGAAGGTAAAAAGCTAGAAGACGAAGTCAATACTATTACTGCCGATTTGGAAATGCTTATTGAAATTGTCTCGAATCTTAAGATTGATGACACTTCAAAATCAACGCACATCATTAATACCATATCGCTGATTTTCTCCACGCTAAACAGGTTAAAAGCCGATATCAAGAATAGAGTTTCATCGCTTGGAAGTAAAGAAGCCCGGGATGATTTTGCTGCCCAAATGAAGCTGATTGACCAGAGTATGGTAAACTCGCTTGATAGGGCGGTAAATCCTGATAAGGCAGATGAACTTTTAAATAAAATATCAGTGCAGCTGGAAGATGTTGAAGCCCGCTTTGCTGATTACGATGAATTCACAGGATCTATTCTTGAAAAGAGAGAGGAAATCTATGCTGCTTTTGAAGCTAAAAAGAACAGCCTTGTTGAAGCAAGAAATAAAAAAGCAGTAGCCATACAAAAAGCGGCCGAGCGAATCCTTAAAAATATAGATGTAAAAGCGCTTGCGTTAAATTCTGTTGAAGAAATAAACGGCTATTTTGCATCCGATCTTATGGTTGCGAAACTGCGCGATTTGGCTGCTCAACTGATTGGGATGGATGATACGGCCAAAGCCGAAACCATAGAAACACAGTTAAAAGCTTCTCGTGAAGACGCCTTGCGCAAGCTTAAGGACAAACAAGATCTATATGAAGACGGTGAGAATATATTGCGCTTAGGCAAGCATCGATTTGCGGTCAATAAACAGCCGTTAGACCTCACTATTGTTTACAAAGAAGGAAAACTTAATTATCATTTGACCGGAACCGATTTTTATCAGGAACTTTCGGATAGTGCTTTGGATTCGCTTCAAAAATACTGGTCTCAGGATCTGGTTTCTGAAAATGACAGTATTTACAGAGGAGCTTATCTGGCGTATAAAATTTTTAAAACGTATGGTGCATCCAGATTGTATAGCCTGACTGATGAGGAATTGGAAACAATTGTCAAAGATGAAACCTTAAAGAATTATACAGAAGGCTATATAAAGGGAGTGCATGATGCCGACGCTTTTAAAATTGTAAAAGTACTTATAACAAAGCATAACGATTTGAAGTTGTTGAGGTATTCGCCATCGGTACGTGCTTTCGCTCAATTTGTATGGAATAATCTTCCAGAAGAAAGCCGCAATGCGATGAACGCAAAAATAAAAGCTTCGGGTAATGTACTGGCTATTTTTCCGGAATCTACAGAGTTTGATTATATCATAAAGGAGTTGAAGCAAAAAGCCGAAACTTTCTTAGCTACCGCTGTCGCGTCAAAAAACAGTGAAGCCGAAGCAGATGAAATTGCACACTATCTTTTTGACGAGTTAAAAGATGGTGATGTTTTCTCGATTAGCTATCGTGCCTCGCAAATTGCTGAGAATTTTATAAAAACTTTGGAGGCAAAAAATGCATTGGTGAGCTTTAGGAATGCTGTTGAAGCTGCGGCTGATAACGAAACTTCATTATTACTCGCAATCCAATGGGTGTCGTCCTATCTCGCACAAAACGAAGAAAAGCAAAATGCAGAATATCTTTATGAGGTTGTAGCTTTATTGTTATACAGACAAAAGTCAGAAGAAAAGGTTTCCGGTATAACGCCAGAAGAAACAATTACAGGTTTAGTTGGGGCACATCCTTCCATTACCGATGGTGTTTTTCAATTTCATTACCATCAGTTTACGAAACTTCTTAGGGAATATTTTGATAATGATGTGCTTGCATTTGAGCAATTCAGAGAAGAAAGACACAAACTTACTCAACGACTTAAAGTTGATTTAAGGCTGCATGAATTTACGCCAAAAGTACTTACTTCGTTTGTACGTAATAAGCTTATAGATCAGGTATACCTGTCATTATTTGGAGATAATCTCGCGAAACAGCTTGGCAGTGCCGGAGAAAATAAAAGAACGGATCGTTCAGGTATGCTGCTTTTGGTATCGCCACCAGGTTATGGTAAGACCACGCTCATGGAATATCTGGCGAATAGGCTGGGGCTTATCTTCATGAAGATAAACGGGCCTGCTATTGGCCATGAAATTACTTCTGTCGACCCGACCTCGGCAAGTAATTCAGCGGCAAGAGAAGAACTTAAAAAATTAAATCTTGCCTTAGAGATGGGGAACAATGTCATGCTGTATTTAGATGATATCCAGCATTGCAGTCCGGAGTTCCTGCAGAAATTTATCTCATTGGCGGATGGAACCCGAAAAATTGAAGGCGTTTATAACGGACAGCCTAAAACATACGACATGAAATCCAAAAAGTTTTGTGTGGTAATGGCGGGTAACCCTTATACTGAAACAGGCGAGAAATTTAGAATACCGGACATGCTTGCCAACCGTGCTGATATTTATAATCTGGGCGATGTAATAGGCAATTCAGCTGAATTATTTGAGCTGAGCCTTATTGAAAATGCAATGACCTCAAACACAATGTTGGCACAGCTTGCTTCCAGAAATATGGACGATTTATATCCGTTTATAAAAATGGCGCAAACTGGGCAGCGAGACGGATTAGAGCTTAAAGGCAACCATACAAAACAGGATATTGAAGTATATGTTTCTGTCTTGGACAAAGTGCTTAAAATACGCGATGTAGTACTTCAGGTCAATGCGGCTTATATAGCTTCTGCGGCTATGGAAGATGCTTATCGAACTGAACCTCCGTTCAAACTGCAAGGATCTTACCGTGACATGAACAAACTAGTTGCAAAAATAGAACCGGTTATGAATGATGCTGAAGTAGCTGCGCTATTGCTGTCGCATTATCAAAATGAAACGCAAACGCTTACCAATGCAGCAGAAGCAAACTTGTTAAAGTATAAAGGACTGACAAGTACTTTAAATGATGCTGAAAAAGAACGTTGGGCGTCGATAAGGGAAATATTCCAAAAGAATAATAAGCTAAAAGGTTTTGGAAACAAAAATGAAATGGCTCAGGTGTTACAGCAAATGATGGAATTTACCAGCCATATTGAAGGAATTAAGCAGATACTCGGGAAAAGACTTGAAGAATAAAACGGCAACAGCTTTTAATATAAATGGCCTTACATCAAGTAAGGCCATTTGTTTTTTAGTGTCTATGCTTATAAGCTGTTTACACTTCAATACGTTTCCATTTTCCTTTCTTGAAAAGTATATAGCCGGCAATTGTTATAGCGGTTTCGGCAATAGGAATAGCCATAAAGACGCCGGTAGGTCCCATGCCTAATTTTTTTGCCAGGACATAAGCCAAAGGAATCTGGAACAGCCAGAAGCCAAAGAAATTAATCCATGTTGGAGTCCATGTATCGCCCGCACCGTTGAAAGTGTTTATCAATACCATACCAATACCATAGAAAATATAACCAAGGCTCATGATTCGGATAGCTTCTACTGCAATTTCTTTAACGACTAAATCGTTGGTGAAGAAGCCTGCGATATATTCAGCTCCCAAAAGCGTAATAGCCATGATAGTTGCCATGAATATTACATTGTATTTGGCTGTCTGCATTACAGATTTCTCCGCTCTATCGATTTGCTTTGCTCCTAAATTCTGACCCACTAACGTTGCTGCTGCATTGCTTAATCCCCAGGCTGGTAAAATAAAGAACATCATGATTCTCAATGCGGTCTGATATCCGGCCGATCCATGATCGCCGCCAGTAACAGCAACAAGATTAGCTAAAAAGATCCAGCTGCAGGAAGCTATTACAAACTGCAATACTCCCGGTGCTGCCACTTTGATAGTATTCTGTATCAGTTTCCAGTCCGGAAGGAAATAAGAAGCAGCGATTTTTAAGATGCCCTTTCCGTTAAATAGGTGGTACAGTTGGTACAATACACCTATGGTTCTTCCAGCTGTAGTTGCGATAGCAGCGCCTGTAAGTCCAAATGCCGGTATAGGTCCCAAACCGTTGATTAGTATAGGACAAAAAATAATATTACAGATGTTAGCAAGCCAAAGACTTTTCATGGCTATTGCAGCATTTCCGGCTCCGCGGAAAATACCATTGATAAGGAATAGTAAAACAATACTGATACTTCCGCCCATCATAATCCTCATGAAATTAGTTCCATGAAGAGCTGCTTCGGGTGAAGCTCCCATCAACATTAGGATTTCAGTCGCATAAAGCAAGCCCAGGATACTGATAACCGTGTTGGCGGCTACGGCAATTATAACAGCCTGCATTCCTGCTTTTGAAGCCGCTACAGGATCTTTTTCGCCAATTCTTCGGGCAACAACTGCCGTAGCTGCCATGCTTAATCCGATAGCCAGCGAGTAGATGACAGTAAGTACAGACTCAGTAAGTCCAACGGTCTGGATTGCAAAACTGCTATTTTCAAGGTGACCGACAAAATATAAGTCAACCAATGCGAAAACGGATTCCATCATCATCTCCAATACCATTGGAATGGCTAATAAAATAACTGCCTTACGGATACTTCCGGAAGTATAATCAAAATCGGCTTCGCCTTTAAGCGATTGTTTTATTGTAGTAAATAAACGGGATAAAAAACTTTGTTTTTGTTCTGTTTGTGTCATGATTATTTAATAAGTAGGTGAGCGTCACTAAGTGTGACGGAAAAAATAATTAATCAAGGCCGGCCTATAGAAGTTTAGGCCAAAACAAAAACAAACATGGTTCTAATGATTTAGAGAACAAATGTATAATTATTTTTTAAAGAAGCTGAAATTTTTTTTAGTCGAGCAATTTTTTTGTGACTCTGCTGGAAGCAATCAGTGAAGAAATAAATCCAAGAGAGAAAATCGTAGCCAAAACAATAATAAGATTTTCCACGTTGAAGATTACGGGATAAGGCATGGTAGGCGTAACCATAACCAACTGATAATTTTGCTGCAACAGTACGATAATGATTCCGAGTGCAAGACCAATAAATCCTCCTGCTGCCGTTAGTATCGATCCCTGAAATAAGAAAATCTTTCGGAGATTTTTAACTTCAACACCCAGATTGTATAAAGTGGTAAGATTGTTTTTTTTGTCGATTATCAACATAATTATCGCTCCGGCTAATGTAAAGAGCGTGAGTACAATTACCAGAGTGAAGATAAGATATAAAGCCGTCTGTTCCGTATTCAGCATTTTGTATAAAGAATCGTTAAGCTGTGCCCGATTTTTTATAGTGAGCTTGTTGTTAAAGATATTTTGAAGCTCTGCAGATATTACCGATTCGTCAGCTCCAGGTTTGAACCTAAATTCAATTCCTGTAACCTGATTAGGTTTGAATTCTAACAATTCCTGCGCCAAATTGAGGTCGGCAAAAACGTATTTTTCATCCAACTCTTCACTAACCGCATATACGCCTACTGGAAGCAAGGCTGTTTTATTAAATGCCTGCTCAGCATTATTTATGGCTCCTTTGCCGGGTTTTGGTACATAAACTTCCAAAGGATTGCTATAACTTAACAAACCTAATGAGAGCTTTTGGTGAATTCCGTAACCAACCACCACTTGTGGCGTTTTTGGTTCCATCCATTCACCCATATATAGCTTTTTCTCGACATTGTTCACATCGGTATAACTGCTGTCTACGCCTTTGAGATAGGTTACGACTTCTTTGCCTTCATATAAAAAGAGCACGCGCTCTTCTATAATGTTGCTTTTGGCAGCAATCCCGTCAATTTTTTTAATTCTTTGTTCTTGTTCCGGAGAAATAAGAAATGATTTTCCTAAAGTACTGGTGATTTTAAGATCGGGATCAAAATCATTTGAAAAAGAAAGACTGAAATCCTTTAATCCGCTAAAAACGGAAAGCACGACAAACAAAGCAGCGGCACCCACAATAATGCCAAGTGAAGCAATGCCGGTAATGATATTAATCGCGCTGCTTTTGCTAAAACTTACGGTGTAACGTCGAGCTATGTAAAAAGGAAAATTCAACTTATGATTTCTTTCTTTTTTCTAATAAATCCGGATTTTCGATTGGGTTTTCTTCGCCAGTCAATGCCTTGTCGATTTTTTCAATATAATCCAAGGAATCATCAATAAAGAATGTCAGATTAGGCACTTTTCGCAGTTGCAGACGTACTCTTTGAGAAAGGTCGTGTTTGATTAACGGCGTATTTGTTTTTATGGCAGCCAATAATTCCGGCCCTTTTTCCGGAGGGAAAATGCTAAGATATACGGTTGCGATCGATAAATCTGTAGTTACGCTAACTTTAGAAACAGAAATCACCAAATTTGGGATTCCATTTTTTCTCACTTCGCCTTGAAGGATGTCTACCAAGTCTTTTTGGAGCACGCTTCCTATTTTTTTCTGTCTGTTTGTTTCCATCTTGCAAAAGTACGATTAATTTTAGAGTAGCAAAAAGGTTCTGAGTGACAACGATAAAGAATGTCAGAGCAAAAGAAAGATGCATTTTATATTTTGTGGCTCTGCGACTTTGCGAGCGGTTATTTTCACGCAAAGTCGCAGAGCCGCGAAGTTCGTAATGATAAAATTTTTGGAAGTAAATGTTTTAGTGTCCTTTGACGCAAACTTTCCGATAGTCATAAAGTTTTTATATTTGCTGGAATAATAACATAAGACTAAGGATTAATTCGATATACACATGAGAAAAATAGAACATATTGGCATTGCAGTAAAAAATCTAGAAGAATCGAATCTTCTTTTTGAAAAACTTTTTGGTGCTCCGGCTTATAAAATGGAAGAAGTAGAAAGCGAAGGTGTCAAGACCTCTTTTTTTATGAATGGCCCAAATAAGATAGAACTGCTGGAAGCAACCAATGCAGATAGTCCGATTGCTAAATTTCTTGAAAAAAAAGGAGAAGGAATCCATCATATTGCTTTTGATGTTGAAGATATAGTTGCAGAAATCAAAAGACTGCAAACTTCCGGTTTTACTGTCCTGAATGAAGTTCCAAAAAAGGGAGCAGATAATAAGCTGGTCGCATTTTTACATCCAAAAGGTACTAACGGAGTTCTAATTGAACTGTGTCAGGAAATAAAATAAAAGTTTCAAATCGAAAGAGTTGGCGGAAAACGAATAGATGTGCTGTTATTTTTTTAAGGGTCTACAGCAGGTTTCCTATGAAATAATTTGCAACATATCAAATTTAGTAGTAATATTGCAACCTCTTAACTGGTCCTATAGCTCAGTTGGTTAGAGCACCTGACTCATAATCAGGTGGTCCCTGGTTCGAGCCCAGGTGGGACCACACAAAAAGCCGCCGATAGTAACTACTGTCTGCGGCTTTTTTGTTATTTAAAACAATGAATTTCTTAAAAAAACCATTTCTTTTTTAAATCCCCAAAGGTATATACCTCCATCTTTTGAAAGATTTTACTTATTTTTTATATTTTTCTTTTCTAACTGATTGAAATTTTGTAATTTCCATTTTTAATAATAGATCATTCATAAAAAACCCCCCGTTATTTTGAAAGATTTTTTTACTTCTGCATCTATAATTGTCGAGGAGGAATCAAGGATTTCTTTTCGCTTCCTAAAACTGTTTTTGATTGCCATATCGGTGATTTCAACGGTATTGTTGTTTGTGTATTCCATTAAAGCATTTGGCGTTTTGCAAAAAACGAATGGCAATGGCCTGGACTTTATGCTGAAAATGGCAGACGGCTTATGTTAAGGTTTTAGGGATAAAACGTAGACTTAGTTGTGTTAGCAACTTTTAATGACCAGTTGGATATCCAACTGCAAGGCGTACTTTATTTGTTGTATGCCGCTGATTTCCCGTGCCTTTTTTAAATCGCTTTCTATCGCTTCAATAGCGCCACCTCTTGACCAATTTTGATTAAAAGATATTTCCCAAGCCGTATTCAGATTTTGAATTTTAAACCATAGTTCTTTCAAAAGAACAGTATGAAAAATATTTTTCTGTTCTTCACTGGCATTAGGTAATTCTAAAATAATTAAGGCTTTGTATCCCATGGCAGTAAAATTGTGGTAGTTTAATACCCAAATTTACTCTCGGTAAGAGCCATTTCCTTACGGTTTTCCGTAAAGGCGTTTTTTTAAGTATTTTTTAAGTATTGGAAATAAAAAAAAACCGACAAGATTGTCGGTTGGAAAATGATAGGTTTGGGCAATAAGGGAAATTATATAAGTCCTAAATCTTTAGCGTTGCTGATAAGGTGGATGGTGTTTTTTGCCTTAAAATAGAGCTTTAACTTGTTTATTCTCTTCTCAATGCTACTGTTACTGGAAGGAACGTTACCCTGTTTTTTGAACTTGGCACCTATTTCATCCTGAGTCAATCCTATAGATAAGTATTTGATGAGTTTAAGGTCGTATTCTTCAATTTCAATAATGTTATTCGCCTGGAATATATTGGAAAGCGGGGCAGGCACATAATTTTCTGTATCTCCGGCAAGAGCAATTACGGCTTTTTCGAGTTCTTTTGAACCTTCACGTCCTTTAGAGACATAACCATTTATACCACATTCTTCAAACAGTGCTTTTATTTTATAGGATCGGTCTTCTATAGAATAGGCTATGACCTTTATTTCTGGCTGGGTTTCTTTAACGCTTTTGATAAGGTCCTCGCCAGATTCTAGTACAGTATCGCGGTGATCCTGCTTAAAAGAAAGGTCGGTTATAAGCAAATCATAAGGCTCGCCATCTAATAGTGCTTTTTTTACCTTTAGGTATGCCTCATCGCAATATTTTGCCTGATGAATTTCTGCATGTGTTAGTTGGTCGAGCTGCGAAATTACAGCGGCGTGGATACTGTCAATGTCTTCTGCAACTAAAATTTTTCTAAACATAGGGATTAAATTTTAAACAGGATAGCCAAAAGAAAGCTTTACTCCTCTGTTTGTCTGTATGTCAAAAATAAGCGTTCCTCGAATGCTTTTTATACGGTTTTCCACATTTTGAAGCCCGTTTTTTAAAATAGTTTTTCCAAAGGGCATTCCTATTCCATTATCTGAATATTGAATCTGAATTTTCTTGTCAACAGTTGAAAAATCAATCACAGCTAATGTGGCTTGACTGTGTTTTTTCATGTTGACCATTAATTCCTGGAGCACCCTATAGGTTACTAATTTTTTATTTTCGTCTACTTTTATCCAGTCAACGGAATCGATATCTTTTATTAATACGTTTAGCGATTGGTTTTGGTATTCTGAAAGCATTATTTTTAACTGATTTGGGAAATTTTCACCCAATTCGATAGGACTGTTTTCTCTTGAAATATCCCTGGTTCTTAAATAGACGCTGTCTAGCGAATGAATGAGGGCTTCTTTTTTTTCTGGTTTTTCTAAATTCTGGGTAGAGGCAAATGTCATGGCGTTATATACGTCATTTGCTAATTCATCATGTACTTTTTTAGCAATTCGGGTTTCAGTATTGTAGGCTTCCTGGAATTTTTCTTTTTCATGCCTTGATTTTAAAAGCCTATAGAAAAGTATCCCTACAAGTACAATGAAAGATATTGTTAGTAATAAAAGCTCATTCCTGCGTTTTGCCTTTTCTGCTTTTAATTTGTTTTCTGCATTTTCTGCCTGATATTTAAGCGATTCTTCTTCTACCTGTTTTGAGTCATAACGGATTTTTGCAAACTGATTTTTAGCTTTTTGGCGAACAATTCTAATACTGTCGTTGAGAGTTGTATATTCTGAAAACAATTTGTCGGACTCTTGCTTGGAAGCCGATGTTTTTGAAAGAAACTTAATCGCGTCTAGTTTGTCATCCGTATTCTTTAGTTTGTTAGCCAAACTATAGGCTTTTTCAGCATATTTCCTTGCTAATTGTGGATTTTCATGGAGGTAATATTCAGAAAGGTGCAAACAACTTGCCATTGATCCGAATTCGTCTCTGATAGAATCTTTTAAATGCAATGCCTGTAGCATATATTGACTGCCTCTCTTATCACCCAACAGGAAATAAGAATATCCCAGATTGTCTATGGCTTTGGCTTTGAATTCGATATCCGTATCGGAGTTTTTTTTGGACACCAGTTTCGTGAGTATTTTTATAGCTTTCCCATATTCTTTCTGATCCATATAGATAAGAGCTATATTGTTCATCACTACATCTTTAGAGAGTGAGTCTTTTGCAGTCTGATAGGCTTTTCTGTAATATTTTAAAGCGTTTTCATAATTAAAAAGCTGTTTGTAAGATACGCCCAGATAATTATAAACGGCCACAAGATAAGATTCCTCCCCAGAGTTTTTCAGGCAGGCTAACGCAGCGGTAGCTGTTGTTTCGGCACCATAATAATCAGAAGAGATGCGTTGTAGATCAGTCATCATCAATAGGCTATATCCTGCACGCATACTGTCATTTGCTTTCAAATATTCTGTTTTAGAACGGTCGTAATAAGCAAAACTACTATCAATGTTTATAGGTAAAAAATAGGAAGCATAGAGATAGTAATATCCTCCTAGTGGAGCCTCTTTTTTGATTTTAAGTGCCAGTGTTTTTAGCTTGTTAAGATAATATCTGGAACTATCAGAGTTATATTGAAGATCTTGTTCTATTTTATTATACAGTCCCTTGTAGAGTAGCGAATCATTTTTGGATTCAATACCGATTCTATATGCTTTATTGCTGAAACCTCTTTGTCTTTCTTGTGAAAATTTACTGTCATGAGAAAGCCTCATATAATGTTCAAGGCTGTCTGTTGCGGCACTCTCTTTCTTTACAGGCATGTTTTCTCTGCATGAAATGAATATCAATGCGATGAAAAAAAGCAAAATCGGGGAGTAATGCTTCATAGAAGAATATTTCCCCGAAAATACTAAAACTGTTTTATAAAAACTTTTTTTATTGCTATTTTTTAGCCTATGGATTTGGATTCACTGGCGGTGGTGGCGGTTTAGTGATTATAATAGCATTATTGCCGCCGCTATCATCAGCTTGCAGGCTCATTGTATTATTGGCTTCATCTGTCGTATCATCTGCCGTACAGGAGATAAACAGCGTACCAAAGGCTAAAATAGCCAGAGCTAGGATTAGTTTTTTCATCTCTATTGAATTAAAAAGTTTGACATAAGGGGATTGCTTTCGGGTGGTATTCCGAAACCAGATTCCGTCTTTCTTAATAGGGCGGTAACCCTGTTTTTCGGGAAGTTCAGTGCGCTAAAACAGAAGTGAAGATCATACTTCCCGAATGGTCGCCCCATCCTGATTTAGCAACACTGAGGTAAAATCAGTTTTGTACATTTGTCCTAAATGCATGTTAGGACAGAACTGATTTCTGAGGCAAAGTAAATGTGGTTTTTGCTGGTGATAGCAAGGGAATTCCGATGATTCCGATAATTCCGATCGATTCCAATTAATTCTGATTTAATAACTATGAAAAATAATTTTGATGAATATAAAAAGGCCATCATAACCCGGTATGAAGAAGAAAAAATGGGGAAATTTTCTGATTTGCTTTTAGATCCTACCCCGGCAAACCTTAAAAGACTATGTTTGCTTATTAGTGAAGATGAAATGAGATTCTCAGATTTGGCAATCTTTCGCCATTTCTTCTCTTTCAAGTCAGATGAAGATATTGCAAGGTGGATTAAAAACTTTGACACAGAAAAATTTAAACCCTTAAGTACTTTCCTGAAATTAGGAACTAACCTCAAAGATTATAGGAGCGCCAACCTGATAGCCGTTTTAGTGGATTTTAAACAGAGGCCTTATACTAAATTTCTTGAAACCTATTGTTCGTTAGGTATTGGAAATCCTAAAATTGAAGAGGTCAACAAGAATGTTCCAAACAGAGGGCATTTTGCCGAGAGAATGGCAATCTCAAAACCCGTCGAGAATAATTATCAATTGATGGTTAAATCGCCATTGTCAAAAAGATTGATACTGACATTGGTTTTTTTTTCCGTGATTTTTTTTTTAGCTTTTGTTTTGAAAGATGTTTTTGATGACAAATGTATGATTTGGAAAGGCGATCATTATGAGAAAATAGATTGTGAGGATAGTCGTGCTTTTGGAGAAAAGAGTTATGACAATGTAATAGCCTTGAATAAAGATGTCCTCGAAAACTTCAGAAAGATAGAAGTCAGTGATACTACTACTTTTTTTATCAATGACAGACCTATGGTTTGGTATATCAAACAAAACGGCAAATGCGAGTTTTTTTCGTATAATGGCGTACATCCAATTACCAGGAAACCATTAAAGCCAATTACAAAACACATGGTAGAGAAACATATCATGAAAGTTCACAGTAAAAAAAAATAATCTGAAGATAAAAGCGATTTTACATTCTTTACGCATTTTTATCTTATGCATTTAAACTGTTATAAGGGTTAAGACAGTTGTGCAAAATCGCTTTTTATGCAGGAAGTTCACTGCTTTGGCTAAAACCGTTGTGATTAACAAATAAAAGAAACTGAAAAAAGTACTTATTTGTTACTCATGGCCCTGCTATTTCTATTTTTTTACTACTCATTTTTAATGAATAATTCTTTTTAATATTTTGAAAAACAGTTTTTTAAATATTTTTTTTGACAGTGAGTAGATGTGAGTAGGCGTTTTCTTTTATAATTTAAATTTCCGCCTTTTATTTGTCCTATCGCTTTACGAGAGAGTTATAAGGCTCTTAAATATTACAATTTTCCAAGATCCCAAATCTGCTAAAAAATAATCTGCCAATTCTATAAGTTTTTACTGGTGAAAAATTTTTGATATAAAATTTCGTTCTATGGTCAAACATAGAAATTGTAAAAATTGTTATGAATAAAGAAATGTCTTGATTTATCAAGATGAAAATAAATTACCAAATAAAGTGACATAGCTTTAACATTGATTGGTGGTAGGTCAATGCGGTAATTTTTGAGAGGAGGGTGACCCATAAGTGTTATTTTAGGGGAAAATATGTTCTTGGTTTTATGTCGCCCTCCTTATTTTTATTTCTACAATTCCTCCTTTTTTTCATTTTATTCTGTTTAAAGGCTTTTAAATCCCTTGTTTTTAGGAGAATATTTGCTGTTAAAATTATTTTTTATTTCAAAAAAGCTCTTTTTTTTGAATATATTGTACTTTTATTTGTTGTATGATGTGGTTTTTCCTTCAAAACTACTTAAAGGTCAAATATTTATCAATTATTTGATTGTTTTGTTGTGAAAATGCATTTTTTACGATATAATAAATATTTAGTTATTTTGCCTGCCCTCAAATATGGATTGATTAAAAACTAAAATTTAGTATAAATGCCTTTCTATATTTATGAAAAAGACTAGATATTTTCTACTTTTCATTTTTTTCCTGTTGTTTGATAAAAGCTTTGGACAGAGTTTTAATCAGGCTCAGATTGATAGCCTTCTACTGGTTGCTGAACAGCTTGAAATTAAGGATGCTCCCTATGGAGTGACATTGAGTTTGAAAGCATATGACGACTCGAAAAAAATAGGCTACAAAAAAGGGATGACTCAGGGACTGCTTATTGCAAGCAGAAAACAGCACGAACTGGCCAAGTATGAAGATGTTCTTAAAAATGCTACTGCAGCCGAAAAATTGGCGGTCGAAATTTCAGATGCCAAATTAATTTCCGATGCGCTCCGCCTGAAAGGAATAGGCTATACCGGATCAGGTGATTATGAAAAAGGATTAGCGCAATTCCGACAGTCTCTCCATTTTGCACAAACTCTTACTGACAAAGAAGTTAAAAGCTCCAGGCTTGGTGTGTTGTATAATGATATAGCTTTTAATCTGGATGAAAATGGAGGAAAAGCAGATTCTGTGGCTTTTTACTATAGAAAAGGGTATCAGGAGTTTCAAAAAATGGTACTTAACAATCCGTTGAGAAATAAGACACTTTCTTTGGCCTGTTCCAATGTCGGTTCCAGCTTTTTAAGAGCAAAAGAACTAGATTCGGCAGAGTTTTATCTTGACAGGGCATTACAGTTGGCAAATTCAGTCAATCATGAAGCTGTAAAAGCCAATACGTTAAGCGATTTAGGTAATCTTAACTACTACAGAAAAAAATACAAACAATCTATTGATTATTTTGAAAAAGGTATTGGCGTCGCTAAAACTATAAATGATACGTATACTCTTAAGTCGCTATACCTGGGAATGTCAAAATCTTATGAAGCCATCCGGGATAGTAAAAATGCTGAAAGTTATCTTCAGCTTTATAATAAGTTAAACGATAGCATTAAAAAGAATCAAAAAGAAAGCAGCCCAATGCAGACTGCCTCAATAGAAGGCAGGGGAGTTGTTACAGATGCTGATAGGAGCTCAAACCGATCCATTATTTTTTCTGCGATATTCGTCCTGTTATTGGTGGTGATATTAATTCATATTTACAGAAAGTTCCAGAAAGAAAAAGCTAATAATGCACGATTGCAGGCTGAAGTCGAAGATACCATTACGATGTTCACTTTATTGCAAAAGGATGAGGCACACCTCAAAAAAATACTTCACCTGGCAAGTACTAATGATCCGTCCTTTTTAATGTTATTCAAAGAAACATATCCTGACTTTTATAAAAAGCTAAATAAAATCAATCCGGGACTTATAGCCGGAGAACAAAAATTATGTGCTTTCCTGAAGCTTGATTTTTCCACAAAAGAAATTGCCCAGTATACCAACTCTTCTATTAGGGCGGTCGAGGCTAAGAAATACAGGCTGCGTAAGAAGCTTTCCATTACTTCCGATGAAGACATTAACGTCTGGATGATGAATTTATAGGTTTTTACTATTTACCCTTATTTATAAGTAGTACTTTTCTTAAGTAAAGATTACGCATTTTTGTGTGATAACTCTTTAATTTCTACTCATATTCTTTTATTTTTCTTTTTGTCTTGCGTTATTATTTTGTTGGTATTCAGTGCTCAATAAAAATATTTTGCTGTGAGTAGATGTGAGTAGTCATTTTTTTGCGGGAATATTAAGGCTGTGTTTTCTTTGTTGGAGATCTTAAAAACAACAATTAGATAGCAAATGACAAGAAAAGTAATAGCAGAATTTATTGGCACATTTTGGTTGGTTCTTGGAGGATGTGGAAGCGCAGTATTGGCAGCATCAATTCCGGATTTAGGTATTGGGTATATAGGAGTTTCCTTGGCGTTTGGACTTACGGTTCTTACAATGGCCTATACAATTGGGAATATTTCAGGATGTCATTTGAATCCGGCAGTAACTATTGGGTTGTGGGTTGCCGGAAGAACTCAAAAAAAGGATGTGCTTCCTTATATTGTTGCACAGGTCTTAGGAGGGATTTTTGGAGCTATGATACTTTATCTTATTGCAAGCGGACAGCCTCATTTTGATTTGGGCAATTTTGCAGCAAATGGATATGGAGAACATTCGCCAGGCCAATATGATATTTTTTCAGTGCTTACAACTGAAGTTGTCATGACTTTTATTTTTGTTTTAATCATTCTTGGGGCAACACATAGTTCGGCTCCAAAAGGTTTTGCCGGAATTTCGATAGGTTTAGGGCTCACTTTGATTCATTTGATGAGCATTCCGGTATCCAATACATCAGTAAATCCGGCAAGAAGTACCAGTCAGGCTATATTTGTTGGAGGTTGGGCATTGGAACAGCTATGGTTGTTTTGGATTGCTCCAATAGCTGGAGCTATTCTGGCAGGGATTTTTTACGAATATTTATCCTCTGAAATAGAGCAGTCGGAATCAGTAAGATAAAAGTTTGAAAAAATAAAAGCTTTTTTTGCGTATTTGCTAATTTTTGACGGGATTATATAGCATTTAACCGATTTGATAAGGCTATTTTTGCAGATGTCTAATAGGTTATTTTTATTTGTCAAAATATTTTGCCAAAAAGATTTTTTATTTACTTTTACAGCCTATGAGGATTGTCCCAAACACAATGTTAAATCTTGCGGTTGTTCTGTTTTCTGTGACAAATTGTTTTGCCGATAACGAACCGCCGCCACCGCCGCCACCTACAGGCCCAACACCAATTGGTCTTCCTATCGATAATGGGATACTTCTTTTGTTGGTAATAGGGTTGGCTTTTGCTTTTTTACGATTTAAGATGTCAAACACAGATAAAAAAACTCCGATGTAAGTCGGAGTTTTTATTTTTTTAGGCCAGCTGGTGAAGTCGCGTGACGTATTTTCCTATGACATCGAACTCAAGATTGATTTTTGTGCCGACTTTAAAATTTTTGAAGTTGGTGTGTTCGTGAGTATAGGGGATGATAGCAACGCTAAATGCATTTTTCTTTGAATTTACAACTGTGAGGCTCACTCCATTTACGGTAATCGAACCTTTTTCGATAGTAATGTTGCTTAATTTCGGATCATATTCAAAGGTATAGTACCAGCTGCCGTTAGCTTCTTCAATAGAGATGCAGGTTCCGGTCTGATCCACATGTCCCTGTACGATATGGCCGTCCAATCTGTCGCCAAGTTTCATCGCGCGTTCCAAATTAACCTGGTCGTCGAGTTTCCAATCGCCTATATTTGTCTTGTCAATAGATTCCTTGATGGCAGTAACCGTATATTGATCGTCTGAAATTCCTACAACCGTCAGGCACACTCCGTTATGAGAAACGCTCTGGTCAATCTTAAGTTCGTTAGTGACTGAAGCAGAAATTGTAATGTGTATGTTTTCTCCCTCTTTACGCAAATCTTTGATTGTGCCGAGGGTTTCTATTATTCCTGTAAACATTGTGGTTTTATTTTACTAAATTTGCACTTCAAAATTAGCAATAAATAAGGAGCAAGCATTATGAAAAAAGCAGAAAATATAATAGTTGGAATTTCAGTAGGAGATTTGAACGGTATTGGAAGCGAGATTATCTTGAAAACTTTCGAGGATACTCGAATGCTTGAACTTTGCACACCGGTTATTTTTGCCAATGTAAAGATAATGTCCTTTGCTAAGAAAAACCTTGATGCTACAATAGCACTTCACGGAATCGACAAGATTGAGCAGCTTCTGCCTGGAAAAATCAATGTGTTGAATGTCTGGAAAGAAAGTGTTACTATTGAATATGGCGTAAATGACGAAAATGTAGGGAAGTATGCTATAAAATCGTTCACGGCGGCAACGAAAGCCTTAAAAGAAGGACAGATTGATGTTCTGGTTACGGCTCCAATCAACAAATACAACATACAGTCTGAAGAGTTTAAATTTCCGGGACACACAGATTATCTAAATCAGGAATTGGAAGGAGATGCTCTGATGCTTATGGTTCAGGACGATTTGCGTGTAGGATTGATTACGGATCATGTTCCGGTAAATGATGTGGCTTCACATCTTACGGAAGCGCTGATTAAAAGTAAAATTGAAACGATAAAGAAATCACTGATTCAGGATTTCAGCATAAGCAAACCTAAAATAGCCGTCTTGGGATTAAACCCGCATGCCGGAGACGGAGGAGTGATTGGAAAAGAAGACGATGAAATTCTCAGGCCGGCTATCAAAAAACTATTTGACAACGGAACGATGGCTTTTGGTCCTTATGCGGCAGATGGTTTTTTTGGAAGCGGACAATATGAGAAGTTTGATGCGGTAATAGCAACCTACCACGACCAGGGGCTGATTCCTTTTAAGACGCTTGCGTTTGGAAAAGGCGTAAATTATACGGCAGGATTAAATAAAATAAGGACTTCGCCAGATCACGGAACGGCTTATGATATTGCAGGTAAGGGGATTGCAGATTTTAATTCATTTAAAGAAGCGGTTTATCTGGCAATCGATATATTTCATTCAAGAAATGAATATGCGGCGATGACCGAAAAACCTCTAAAAATAAAAGAAAAACACTTATAAACAAAAAAATGTTTATAACGCTTTTGGATTTGCAATTATTTTATATCTTTGCACTCCCGAAGTTTAGGGCAAATTGTTGTTAAGATGAAAGTAAACAATGAGTTTTTAATTCCTTTTATAGGGTTAAAGTTAGGAAAACATCAGTTTGAATATCAAATAAATAAAAAGTTCTTTGAAGACTTTGGTTATGACGAGTTTGAAAGTTGTGATATCAAAGTCAATGTAGTTTTAGAGAAAAAAAGCACGATGCTTGAGCTTCAGTTCAAACATAAAGGAACAATTTATGTTCCTTGTGATTTGACTAATGAGATGTTTGATTTGCCGGTTAAGGGAAAAATCAAATTGATTGTCCAGTTTGGAGAAGCATTTAATAATGACAATGAAGAATTGCTCATTTTGCCTTTTGGCGAGCATCAGATCGATATTTCACAATACATTTATGAAATGATTGTGCTTTCCATTCCTCTAAAAAGAATCCATCCGGGTGTAAAGGACGGTACGTTGAAAACCGATATCCTTGACAAACTAGATGAATTGAAAGTCAATGCGAAAGAACAAAAAACTGATGCAAAAGAAGAAGAGACGGATCCTAGATGGGATCAATTAAAAAAACTATTAACGGATAAATAATATAGTAAAATGGCACATCCAAAGAGAAAGACCTCGAAAACAAGAAGAGATAAAAGAAGAACACATTATAAAGCATCTGTTCCTCAAATCGCTACATGCCCAGTGACTGGAGAGGCGCATTTATACCACAGAGCTTACTGGCATGAAGGTAAGATGTACTACAGAGGTCAAGTAGTAATTGATAAGCAAGAAGCTGTTGCTTAATACAATTTTGCATTAAAAAATCGAACTCTCACGTTGTGGGAGTTTTTTTGTTATTTATAATTTATTGATAAATAACATATTGCAAGAAGGTATGTTTTAGATTTTTTTTGTAATTTCCACCTCTTTTCGAAACAGTAATTTCGAGAAGAAATTATTAAAAATAATATGAATACAATCACAGCCGCAATTACCGCTGTTGGTGCCTATGTGCCTGATTTTGTGCTTTCAAATAAAGTACTTGAGACATTGGTCGATACGAATGACGAATGGATAACTTCTCGTACCGGAATTAAGGAAAGACGCATTTTAAAAGATGATACGAAAGGAACATCTTACTTGGCCATTAAAGCTGCAGAAGATTTAATTGCTAAAACCAATATCAACCCGGCAGAAATTGACTTAGTGTTGCTGGGAACTACAACTCCTGATATGCCTGTGGCCGCAACAGCCGTTTATGTTGCTTCCCAAATTGGTGCGGTCAATGCTTTTGCCTATGACTTGCAAGCTGCCTGTTCTAGTTTCCTATACGGAATGTCTACAGCTGCAGCCTATATTGAATCAGGAAGATACAAAAAAGTTTTATTGATTGGGGCAGACAAGATGTCTTCCATAATTGACTATACAGATCGCGCAACGTGCATCATTTTTGGTGATGGAGCAGGAGCGGTATTGTTCGAGCCAAATTATGAAGGCCTTGGCTTTCAGGATCAATACTTAAGAAGTGACGGTGTAGGCCGTGAATTCTTAAAAATTGAAGCAGGAGGTTCATTACTTCCGGCATCTAAAGAAACTGTAGAAAACAGACAGCATTATGTTTTCCAGGACGGAAAAACCGTTTTCAAATATGCCGTTTCTGGAATGGCAGATGTTAGCGAAAAAATAATGGAGCGCAACAACCTTACTAAGGATGATGTCAATTGGCTGGTAGCCCATCAGGCTAACAAGCGAATTATTGATGCTACAGCCCACAGAATGGGTCTGGATGAATCCAAAGTACTCGTTAATATTCAAAAATATGGCAATACGACTTCTGGAACATTGCCGTTGCTTCTTAACGACTTCGAGAAGCAATTCAAAAAAGGAGATAATTTAATATTTGCCGCATTTGGTGGTGGATTCACTTGGGGATCTATCTATATGAAATGGGCATACGACAAACAATAAAACTAAAACCTAAAATCGAATATCATGGATATTAGAGAAATTCAAAACTTGATTAAGTTTGTAGCAAAATCGGGAGCTACTGAAGTAAAATTGGAGATGGATGATTTTAAGATCACAATCAAAACTACAGAAGGAGGATCCTCTGAAACAACTACAACTTACATTCAACAGGCGCCTATCAGCCACGCATTACCACAAGCAGCGATGCCACAGCCTGTAGCACCAACTGCTCCTGCAGCGCCGGTTGCTTCTTCAACAGATGAAGATACTTCGAAATATGTTATGGTTAAGTCTCCAATCATTGGAACACTATATAGAAAACCTTCACCAGATAAAGCTCCTTTCGTAGAAGTAGGAAGCACAATTTCAAAAGGAGATGTAGTTTGCGTTATTGAAGCGATGAAACTTTTCAACGAAATCGAATCAGAAGTTTCTGGAAAAATTGTAAAAGTATTGGTAGATGATGCATCTCCAGTAGAATTTGATCAGCCATTATTCTTAGTTGATCCATCCTAATTTAGATTTTAGATTGCAGATTATTAGATTGCAGATTGAACCAAAATCGTAAGCTAATCATCTAAACTATCCAAATTGTCTAATTATCTAATTTAAATAAGATGTTTAAAAAAATATTAATCGCAAACAGGGGAGAAATAGCACTTCGTGTTATCAGAACCTGTAGAGAAATGGGTATCAAAACGGTAGCTGTTTATTCAACAGCAGATGCAGAAAGCCTTCACGTTCGTTTTGCAGATGAAGCTGTTTGTATAGGCCCACCGCCAAGTAACTTGTCTTACTTGAAAATGTCTAATATTATAGCTGCTGCAGAAATTACTAATGCAGACGCTATCCACCCAGGATATGGTTTCCTTTCTGAAAATGCAAAATTTTCAAAAATCTGCCAGGAGCACGGTATCAAATTTATTGGTGCTTCTCCGGAAATGATTGAGAAAATGGGAGACAAGGCTACTGCCAAAGCAACAATGAAAGCTGCGGGAGTTCCAACTATTCCTGGATCTGAAGGTTTGCTTGAATCGTATGAGCAGACTAAAAAATTAGCTAAAGAATTTGGCTATCCTGTGATGCTTAAGGCTACTGCCGGAGGTGGAGGAAAAGGAATGAGAGCTGTTTGGAAAGAAGAAGATCTTCTAAAAGCATGGGAAGGTGCTCGTCAGGAAGCCGCTGCATCATTTGGAAATGACGGGATGTATATGGAGAAACTTATTGAAGAGCCTCGCCATATTGAAATCCAGGTTGTTGGTGATGCTTATGGTAAAGCATGCCACCTTTCTGAAAGAGACTGTTCAGTTCAAAGACGCCACCAAAAATTAACAGAAGAAACGCCTTCTCCGTTCATGACTGATGAACTTCGTCAGAAAATGGGAGATGCTGCTGTAAAAGCTGCAGAATATATTAAATACGAAGGTGCCGGAACGGTAGAGTTTTTGGTTGACAAACACAGAAATTTCTACTTCATGGAAATGAACACTCGTATCCAGGTAGAGCATCCTATTACAGAACAAGTTATTGATTATGACTTGATCCGTGAGCAGATTTTGGTTGCTGCCGGTGTGCCAATTTCAGGTAAAAACTACCTGCCACAGTTGCATGCTATCGAATGCCGAATCAATGCAGAAGATCCATATAACGATTTCAGACCATCACCAGGAAAGATTACGACATTGCATACACCTGGAGGACATGGAGTTCGTTTGGATACTCACGTTTATTCTGGATATACAATTCCACCAAACTACGATTCTATGATTGCAAAATTGATTACTACAGCTCAAACAAGAGAAGAGGCAATCAGCAAAATGAAACGTGCTTTAGATGAATTCGTAATCGAAGGAATAAAGACTACAATTCCTTTCCACAGACAGCTAATGGATGATCCTGCTTATGTAGAAGGAGATTATACTACAAAATTCATGGAAACTTTCAAAATGGAAGATCCGAAATAATAAAAAATCCCAGCCTAAAGCTGGGATTTTTTATTTAACCTTGTTCTGCTTTTGGAGTATAATCAAACAGGAAAGTATGAGAATAGCTCCGCCAAACAAATACCAATAATTGGAAGTAGTGTCTTCTGAAATGGTTCCATAAAAAACAAAAGCACTCCAATAATAAGGTGATTTTTTACTGTTAGGAATAGTTTCGTCATTCAGGAATTCAATTTTTGCCTTATGGTTCGCCATCGGATAGCTCATGCCTTTTTTGTAATTGGTATAGAAATTTTTCATCAGCAAAGAAGTCGTAAAATCGTTGACTTTCCATAAAGAAAACAAAAGATTTTTGGCGCCTGCATTTTGGAACCCTCTTGCAATGCTCAACGCACCTTCTCCGCGATATAATTTCCCAATTCCTGTTTCGCACGCACTCAATACAACCAAATCCGGACGAATGTCCAACGAATACAAATTGCTGTATACGATATCCTGGTCATAAAAAGAAATGGCTGCCGGAACTTCAACGGTGCCTGATGTAGCGTGCGTAGAAAGATGGAGTATAGTATGCTTTTTACTTTCTTTTATAAAATGATCGTAGGTTGCCAGAGATTTTTCGAGATAAACACCCGGAAAAAGTTTTTGGATGGCTTTCATTTCTTCTAAAGTGAAAGTAAGGCTTCTGTTACTGTTTTCAAAAACAGGGAAAACACCCAGAATTGATACATCTTTTGAATGAGCACTTTTATTATTCAGATAAAAGTCGGCTGAAGTGTCATAGCTTATGATTTCATCTTTCATAAGGTAAGGGAGCTTTGAAAAATCAGTGCTTTGTGAGGCCGTTGTCAATAAAGATTCAAAAGATACGAAACTGAGTAGGCCGTCGGGAATTATAAGGTGTTTTTGGTTTTTTATTTTCTTAAGTGCAAGCAATTGGTGCAAAGCAAAACTTTGTTTCCGGTATCCCGAAAGATTGTTTGTAATGGCCGAAGCTTGGGTAAAATAATCCAGATAGTCGGTAATTATTTTTTTGTTTTTTAAAGAATTTGAAAATGACTTTAGCCGTATTCCGTCAGGAGCAACGTCAAAAATATACACCGTGTCTTTTCCGTAAAAATAGGCGGTAAGCGTAGCATCATCGTTTTTGAGCTTGACAAAAAGCCTGTCCATATCAAATTTTGAGCTCTGGCTAATGCCAATGCTGTTATTCCCAAAAGTTTTTTTGAGTTCTGCTATCTTTTCGTTTTGCAGCGACAGCGTGCTATTGATAACTTCCAGATTTGCGCTTTCACCTTTTTCCTGTTCCTTGATTACAATGGCAGACAGATCATGGATTTTATATAAAATTTCTTTTTGCTTTTCGTTGCCTGTTTTTTTTGTAAGTGCGATATAGTTTTTTAAGGTTTTGGATTTTGTGGTTTCTTGAAGTTCAAAAGCGAGTTTTAAAAATTGAGTGTCTTTGGTTTTATGAAAAAGCTGTTCGTAAATCCCTATTGCTTTTTCAACACGGTTTCGGATATTGGAGGTGTGCAGGAACGATGTTTCTTCATAAAAGAACACGTTCGAAAATCGGGAATCGATAGCAAAAGTTAGTGTATAACAATCGATAGCTTTTTGGTAATTTTTTTGTACAGTATATATTGAAGCCAGTACTTCTAAGGCATCTATCAAAAGATGCTCGGAATAAAGGTTTTTTTCTTTTGGCAGTACAGTTTTGGAATCATAACCGGGAATTAGTTCTTTAAAAATTGCCTGAATGGCGC
The DNA here is from genome assembly GCF_041262125.1 of Flavobacterium sp. 28YEA47A. Taxonomy (NCBI): domain Bacteria; kingdom Pseudomonadati; phylum Bacteroidota; class Flavobacteriia; order Flavobacteriales; family Flavobacteriaceae; genus Flavobacterium; species Flavobacterium sp. 28YEA47A. The sequence goes on along the minus strand of NZ_JBGCCI010000002.1, from coordinate 364,238 downwards.
GTTGGCTTTCTGTTATTTTGTTTTGAGCCAGAAATAATTTTGCTTCTTCGAGATAAACTTGCGAAACATCACGTTTGGAAGCATCAGTCAGATTGGATTTTGCTTTTGAGATATATTCTTCCGCTTTTGAATACTTTTTTTTCTGTCTGTAAACAATAGAAAGGTTTTTATATACGACAAAATTTGGAGCAATGCTTTCTGCTTTTTCTAATGCTTTTCTTGAATTTTCATAGTTTCCTAATAGAATGTAGTTTTCTCCTAAAAGGGAAAGCAGCAGAGACTTTTTTTCTGGAGAGAGTTTTTCAATCGGTTGGCTTTCCAGTAAGTCGATTGCCTCGCGGCTTTTTCCGATACTTTTATAAACGGCCGCCAGATTAATAATAGCACTAATCTTTTGTTCTGTATTGTTATTTTTTATGGCAAGAAAAAGATACTGTTTGATAGTGTTCTCAGCACTGGTGTAATCGCCTGTTACTGTGTATAGATTTCCCAAAGGTTTCAGACAATATTCAATAATATCATAATTGTCAAGCTGATGGTTTTGAAATAGGAGTAATGCCGTTTCATAAGAACGAATAGCGTCAAAATAGAAACCGAATTCCTTCTGGTAAAAAGCCTTATTGCAATCCAGAATCACCAGCGCCAATAGCTCGTTCTTTGATTTTGGTTTTGGATCGCTCCAGAATTGCCTTTCTGTAATTTCAAGATTTTTGATTCCCGTTAGTGTAGGATTGGCTATAAAATGGTCTAAAGCTGAATACAATTCCTCTTCCTTTAGCGTCTGTTTCTGTGCAAAGGCCAACTGTGTAAACAATATGAGGAACAGCAATCTTTTCATCAGAATTTCCAGATTGCATAAAATTGCCAATGGCTGAAATCATTTTCAAAACTCCACATGTAACGTATTCCAAGGCTTGGGCCTATACGGGAAAATCCAAAAGTGACATCTGCAAAAACATTGGTTTGCATTTTTTCAAACGCCTTTGTCTTTGTTTTTTCTGCCTTGCTGTTCCGGGAAACTTCTTCTCCCTGTCTTGGCGGATTCGGACCATTGAATATGGGCTGGAAGTATCGCGTTAGGCTGCTATTTTCAGAAGTTTCTTCCAATGCGACAGAAAACTGAGGGCCAAATCCAAAACCGATATAATTATTAAGACTATAGCGTAAGGATATGGGCACAACTTCGGCTACATTTCGGACTATCTTCTGGCTCTTTTCTTCCTGCACATAAGCAATATCTAAAACGGTTCCGTTAGGCAAAACCAAAGGTGGTGTAACTTGTTTCAGAACCGGGTCAGTACGGCTGGAAGAGCTGCTTTCCATATAATTGTAATACAATTCAGCCTGCCAATACCATCGATAGGACTTATAAGGCGAAATTGTGGCACCCAGAAAATAACTTTTAGGATTTTCCTGATTGGGAAAATAATTATATCCTGTTCGCACGCCTATAGAAATTCCAGGGCTGAAACGTGTAACGGCATAATTGGTAATGATGGGCTCGTTCTTGTCAAAAATAATGGCAGTACGGCTTTTGGTTTTTACCTTATGAAAATCTTTGCCAAATTTCAAGCTGTATTTTACAAAGCCTTTAGTGCTGTCTTTTTCTGTCACATTTTTTTGATTGCTTCCCGGCAGGTAGATGTTCTTGAATGTGAAATGGATTTGGTTTTTCAGGATAATAGTGTCGAGGCAACTGTAATTGACTTCTTCATTTTTTGGACAGATTTCGCACTTTGGATACATGTCGACAATCTTTAAAGTCGATTTGTCAAAAATATCGGGAATATCTGTTTCGAGTTTTATCTTGCGGGCAGGGCCTTCGCCGTCATTCTGAAAGCGTGTTTTGAAATTCAGGGTTTTAAAACGGACGAGCCTGTAGTTCATAAAAAAACCATTAGAAGACATCTTGTTAGGATCATGGGAAGTCACGATTTCCATTTCAAGATTTTTGACCTTATGGTTTTTGTAATTTCGATCTGGAACAAAAATGCCTCTGATTGTGAGTGTTGCGCTGGTGTCTTTGATCATTTCGGGCGTAGTCTTGAATGTAAAAAACAGATTTCTGGTTTGTTTTGGAGAAAGGCTGTCAAATTCAAAAACTTTTGAGTTTCGATAAAGCGCTTTAGATTGTTCCAAAGTCTGTTCCAGATTTTCCAGATCATCATTGTTTTTCGAATTTCTGAAAAAAGTATTTCCCGTACTTGCCAGATAGGTTTCATGATTGTCATAATCATCTACAAAGGCAAAATTTTCTTCGAACTTTTCTTTCTCATTTTCATAGGCTCGTGCTTCGGGCGTGCTAAAATTATCGTCTTTGAACTGCCTGTCATTGTAAAAAAGATAGAGTTTTCCACTGGTAGAGTATTCTTTCAGGTTTTGATAACTCATGACCACAATAATTTCTTCATCAGGTATGGGTTCTCGGTTTTTTTGCAACAAAAAGCCATCCTGCAGTTCAATAGAAGCAATGTCCCGATAATCTGTTTCCGGAAGTTCCGTAATCACTACTGTCTTTGGACGGGTGGCAGGCGGCTTGCCGTTATCATAATTGTTGGTTACGGCAAGCCGGACGTTTTTGTTTCCGGTCTTTTTATAGGTATGTTTTGGCTCTTTTTCCCTGCTGTAATGTCCGTCGCCAAATTCCCAAAAATAGGTGTAGCTTGCGGGTGGTGCGCCGGCAATCTGGATTAATGGAGGCGTTTCGGGCTTGAAAGATACCTTGTTTCCCTTTTGGTCAAAACCAATAACGGCTTTACGGGTTATAGTGTCCTTTGGTTTGGTCTGCGAAAAGCAAAAAGAAATTCCCAACAATAAAGGGGCTATGAGGATTAATTTCTTCATAATCAAAGGTGTTTTGTTACTATAAATGTAAAAAAAAGTGATGAGTTGACATCACTTTTGTTAAAATTATATTAATTCTGTTTTACGGTAGCGCATTTATGGCAGCGATTAGCTGCGCTTCTGTTGCCAATGTTGTTTGCGCAAGCGTAAAGACATGTACATCATTGGCGGCAATCGTTACGGGTTTGATCGCATAACGCCACTGTCCATTATCTTCTGTGACAAAGATGATGTGGCATTGCAATCCGATAGGGATTTGTCCGTAATGTTCTGAAAACTGATTTGTAACCGGATTATAAGTGTCAAGTTTAGCCAAAGAACTTCCTTCGCCGTCATAATGAAGGTAGATAGCGCTATTTTCAAAATCATATCCTTCAGGGGCTTCAGCCAATATTGTTGTTTTTGGTCTTGGATCGTTGTAGAAACGGTCTACGTTTGTCCAACCAAAGCTGCTAAAGTAAGCGTAGTAGTTTGGGCCTTCCACAAAAACACCATTTTGACCGTTAGCACGCTGTTGTTCGTCCCATTCAAGATTACCGTCTTCGTCAAATGTGCCTTTCCATAAGGTCATTCCATTGTCAGGGCCACCAGTCAGGTTGGTAGGGATTATTATCGGCATAGGACAGGTAAGTTCAAGTTGCTGTCCGTTTTTTGTGGCGTTAATAAAAAATTCTCCTCCCGAAATTAGCAATGCCATATCGCCGTTTGGCATTCTCCCCATAGTTGTCTTGTCTGTGGTAAGCATAGTGCCAGGGTCAAATACTTCTGCATATTTGATTACCACTTCTCCGGTTATAGGATTTCCGTTTTGCGTCAAGCAACTTCCGTTTATTGTAAACTGTACACCTTTTGCACTGGTGAAAGTCGTTGCGCCATTTTCTGCATTAAAAGTAAATGTCTGTACATGTAAAGCATCTTGTCTTAAAGCTGCGAAAGCTGAAGCTGATGGAACATAATCTGGTGAATCGCCATCATCATTTTTGCTACAACTGGCTACAAGAACTACCAATAGCAATAATTGTCCGATTTTTTTAAAACTTGTTTTCATGATTTCTGTTTTTTATGATTAACTATATCTATATTAATTGTGATTGTAAAATGTTAACCCTGTTTATTGAAAGACAATATCGATGTAAGGAATTCCGAAATCCGGTACTGGTCCTCCTGTTCCATAAAAGTCGGAAGCAGTAATCGCCATCAGAGCATTTGATACAGGATATGGGCTCGGTCCGTTAAATCTCAAAAGCCTTCCAACGGTATTTCCAATATTTCCTAAATAATTTGTGACGGTTCTTTTCAACGTATAAGATGTTCCTGCTGTTAAAGCTGTAGGTGTGATGGATACATAATCTGTCTGGGCAGAGTCAAAAACATGGTTTCCGCTATAAACAACGGTATTGGTGCTGTTGTCTACGATTTCAATCAAATAAGGAATATTAGCGGCATAAAGGTTTGCATTTCCTTGATAGCCGATAGAGCATACGGTTTTGTTTGTATTCAACGTAAAAGTATATTCATGCGTCTGCAAATCCATTGTTGTAACATCGGTAAAAGAAGGATTGCTTGCCAGGGTTGTTGCATAAAGCTGGCTGAATTCAGAATTAGCCGTATTGCAACCACTAGGTGCAGGCTGATTTTGATTGTCGTCGTTGTTACAGCTTATTGTTGCAAATAAGCCTATAAATAATAATCCGATTTTTGTAATACTTGTTTTCATGATTTCTAATTTTTTATGTTAACTATAGTTATATCAATTGTGTCTTGAAATTGTTACCCTACTAGCGAATTTTATGGAAGGTTATTGATAATCTGCACCAGATTTGCTTCAGTGGATGTACTAAGTTCGCTGGCGGAAAAAGTATAACTACCGTTTGCCTGTATTGTAGTTGGCTTTATTCCGTATTTCCAGATTCCATCTTCTTCAGAAATAAATATGATATGACATTCAAGCCCGATTGGGAAAGCCGGATAACTGTTGAAAGTGAATGTCTGTGTTAGAGAATCTCCAATCAGATTAACCAATGAGTTCATGTCGCCGTCAATGGAAAGGAAAACTTTGCTGTTGGCATTCGTATATCCTACAGGAGGAATGACATTAATGTTGGTTTTTGGATTGGGATTAGAGTAAAACTTGTCAATGTTTGTCCATCCAAAATTGGAAGAAAAAGTAGTGTAGGCAGGTGCAGCGCCATTTCCAAATGCCAAATCCCACTGATTTATTGGTATCCAGAAAAAATTACCATCAGGTAAAAATTCACCTGTAAAGACACTCATATCGGTATCGATTCCTCCGGTCAATGCTGCTGGAATTTGCAGTACATAGCCGGACGTTGTCAATTGCTGACCATTTTGTTTCGCATTGACATAAAGCTCTCCGCCCGAAGTCAATATCTCGAAATTGTTGCCCGGAAGTTTGGCTACAGTTGGCTTGTCAGTTACCAGCATGTCGCCACGGTTATAAATCTCTATGACTTCAACAGTAACAGGTCCTGTGACCGGAGCTGAATTAAGCAGGAAGGCACCGCTGGTAAAAGTGAGTTCAATTCCTTGTGTCGTAGTAATATAATTAACAGTCGTTGGATCGATTGTAAAAACTTGCTTTCTTGAATTAATAGCATCTGAGAACAGGGCGTTGAGCTCTCCATTTGTTGGAAATGGATTTACAAACTGGTCGTTGTTGTCATTCATGTCGCAACTTAATAGCGAAAAAGAAGCGATAGACAAGAGTCCTATTTTTTTTAAAAATGATTTCATGATTTCTGAATTTTTTAATTATTGTCTTTGTTTCTATTGTTATATCAACCGGTTTCCTGAATTGTTACCTAGTTGGGAATTGCAACCGTATTTGAAGCACTTTATATACCTATATATTGGTTATAGTAAATTTGTTACCCTTGTATCTCTATTTTTTTCTACATTAGCAGTAAACAAGGTAGTTATGGCCGAAAAGAATATTCATTCTGACCAATTTTATATAGAAGGATTGCTGCAAAATGATTCAGCAGTTATCACATCCATTTATAAAAAATTTGTCCCCAAAGTCAAAAACTATATCCGTACCAATAGCGGAGATGATGATGCGGCAGCCGATGTTGTTCAGGAAGTGCTGACAATCATTTACCATCAGGCAAAAACAAAAGGACTGCAACTTAGTTGTCCGTTTGAAGCTTATTTTTTTCTGTTATGTAAAAGGAAATGGCTCAATGAATTAAAAAAACCTTCGAATAAACAGGTAACAATCGATGAGGATAGGGTATCTATAGATGAATTGGCCTATGAACTGGTTCTGCAATCCGAAGCTTTTGATGAAAAGCAATCGCTGTTTGATGAGATGTTTCAAAAACTAGGTGAAAAATGCCAGGAAGTTCTCAAGCTCAGCTTTGTCTTGAAAACGATGGAAGAAGTCGCCCGTCAGCTTAATGTGACCTACGGTTATGTAAGAAAGAAAAAATCACTATGCACAGGACAGCTTACGGAAATGATTCAGCAATCGAATAGGTATAAATCGCTAAAAAAATAATGACATTATGAATGAAGAGGCATACATACGCTTTGAAAGCTACCTGAATAATGAAATGCTGGAGGAAGAGCGTTTGGATTTTGAATCAGAGCTCCGTGATAATCCCCAGCTTAAGGAAAGTTTTGAACTGTATAAAGAAACAACAGCTTTTGTAAAACAGAAATTTTCCCCGGAAACGACAGAATTCAAGAAAAATTTAGAATCCATCTCCAACGGATATTTCGCAGAAGGTATAAAGAAGACTAAAGTCTTCTCGATAAGACCGTGGCATTATGCCGTGGCAGCATCAGTTCTGGTGCTTCTCGGAACCTGGATTTTTAGCAACAATTCCATGCCGGAGTATAGCGATTACAGCCAACATGAGAGTGCTTCTTTTGTTGAAAGAGGCATAAGTAATGAAAATCTAAAAAACGCCCAAGATTTCTTTAACAAGAAAGAGTATGCAAAAGCTGCCGCTTCTTTTGAAAAAACAGGAAATCTTGATAATCCTGAGTATCAATATTTTTATGCAATTGCGCTGATAGAAATAAACCAATATAAAAAGGCAGAAACATTTTTGAACGGCATCAGGCAGGGAACATCCATTTATAAGGATAAAGCAACCTGGTATCTGGCATTGTCAAAGTTGAAACAGCATGATTTTGAGGGAAGTAAGGTGTGGCTGCGGCAAATTCCTCATGATGCAGAAGATTATGATAAGGCGCAAGAATTGATAAAACATTTAAAGTAAGAAAAACCCGGCTATAATGGTCGGGTTTTTCTTTTTCTTCTAGTTTTTAAATGGTTTTATGATGATATTTTTGAATATAATTTATCAAATCAACTTAAAATACAAATATTTGATATGATGTTTTGATAAAATTTTGATACATTTGAAATGTTGTTAACAATCAAAACTTAATTATTATGAAACAAAATTACCATCAAAATTTGTTTTTTGCCCCACACAAGAGACAGTTCTTTTTGACTGTGGTATTATTAACATTGGCTATAGGAGCCAATGCTCAGGTTTCAACGTTTCCATGGATGGAAACTTTTGAGGACAATTCGCCTACGCGAAGCAGTTGGACTCAGATTTATGAAGTCAACAATATGTCATGGACATTTGCTACTTCGCCATCTACCGGAGGAGCAGGTGTAACTGCCTATGAAGGCGTTAAATTTGCCAATTATCCGGGAACTTCTCACCTTTTTGACAAAACAAAACTGGTAAGCCCGGTATTGGATTTGTCGGCTGTGAGTAATCCAACGGTTAGTTTTTATTTCAGAAACCCATATTGGAATCCGGATCAGAACTGGCTAAGGATTTTTTATCGTACGTCTGCATCTTCGGCATGGGTACAAATTGCAGAGTTCCATTCTGATGTCAGAAGTTGGACTTTTTCAGAAAATATTGTGCTTCCATCACCTTCTGCAACCTACCAGATCGCAGTGGAAGTAGAAACTGATTATGGATATTCTACTACGGTGGATGCATTGGAAGTAAAAGGCAATGCCCTTGGAACTCATGAATTCTCGAAATCATTAGTGAAATACTATCCAAACCCAACAGAGAAATTATTGAACCTGTCAAGCAGCGAAACCATTTCTGATGTAACAGTATTCAATTTACTAGGCCAAAAAGTATTGGAATCAACAATTAATTCAAATCAGGGACAGTTGGATATTTCCAGCCTGACCAGTGGCAATTATGTGATTCATGCCAATACGGAAAAAGGCAAAGAAATTTTCAAGATTGTCAAGAAGTAAAGATTATGCATAACGCAAAAAAAAATCCCCTGAGAATTTTTCTCAGGGGATTTTTCTGTTTTTAAAAGAAGCGTTTTTTGGCAGATGATTATCGGTTAAAAGGCGTTTCGTTAATCCAATGAAATCCTCGGTTAATCAATAAGAAATCTTCTCTGGATTTTTTATTGAGATGGAGTGTTTCTCCATTTTCAGTTTGAAGAATCAGGCCGTTTGGATTTTGTGTGAATGTGAATTTTTCATTGGCCGGTTTCTTTGTGTCAGTCGACTTCAGGCTGATTGTTTTTTTTAAGGTATCCAATTCAACATTAAAAAAGATTTCTTCTTTATCAGCATAAATTATGCTTGCCCTATCTCCTTTTTCAAATATGAATTTGCTGAATTTTGATTGATTTGGAACTTTTGTTTCGTAAATCCCATAAAGCTTTGGTATTTCTGATGAAGAGTTGCTTAAATAAATAACTCCAAAAAAAGCTATAATTCCTAAACCGACTATGCCTTTTAGTGAGATTTTCACTGCATTGAGTACTTTTTCGTCTTTTTTATTCTTAAATGAATAAATATCTTTTTTCGGTTCGGCTGTTTTGTTTGCTATGAAAAAATTGTACAGACGCTTTCTGTCGCTATAGAGCAAAATCAGGCTGGCAAGCAGCATGTGGAAGGAGCTTATTTTTACAGGAATATCATAGCAGAAATTCATCATGACAATGTTTGAAATTACTCCGGTAAGGATAATCGATCCAAGTGTTACTGTCTTTCTATTCAAAAGCAATAGGGCACCAATGGCTTCTGCAAATCCTGAAAAAGCAGCATAGGCTGGAGAATATTGCAGAAATGTCCAGGCTAATCCCATAGGAGAAGATTCTCCATAAGGTTGCGCCAGTCTTGATAGCGAAAGTGGAGGAAATTGCATTGGAAGTATTTTCCCGATACCGTAGATAAGCATAAAAAAGGCCAGGTACAAACGTAACAATAGTAGAAAAGAATAGGTCAGGCCCGGAGTATTGGCCAGCTTGTATTTTTTAGTCAGGATGGCTAATGGAATAGCAAGTACCAAACTGAAACAGAAACGCCAAAACATTTCAAGATAGGCGTAGGTGCTGTCGCCACTTCCATATCCACTTTTTTCAAAAGTGTATTTGATATTGAAAATAGTGTCGGCAGACCAATATACAACCGGTTCTAAAGCAAAGGATAAGATAAATCCAAAAATGTGAAAGCAGAAATAAATCAGCAGAAAGCTAAAAAAGTAATTTTTTATACTCATAAAGGGGGATTTTCTTATTATAACTGCAAAATTTTAAAAAAAGTATTCAGAAAATGGCTGCAAGTTATTTATTGGTGAAATTATCTTTAAAAAAATCCCTCAAGAAACTCTTGAGGGATTTTGTATTTCTATAATGTTTCTTTCAGCCATCTGAAGAATTCTTTCTGCCAGACTTGTGCGTTTTGTGGCTTGAGCACCCAGTGGTTTTCATCCGGGAAAAGAACAAATCTGCTCTTGATGCCTTGCAACTGTGCTGCCTGGAAAGCTTCTTGTCCTTGTCCTATTGGAACTCGGTAATCTTTTCCTCCCTGGAAGATTAAAATAGGAGTGTCCCATTTGCTCACATTATTGATCGGGTTGAATTGAGTATAGGTTTTCTGTGCAGCAGCATTACCAGCTTCCCAGTATGGTCCGCCAGAATCCCAATTCGTGAAGAATACTTCCTCTGTTGTTCCATACATGCTTTGCAGGTTGAAAACACCACAGTGTGCTATAAATGTCTTGAATCTTTTTTGGTGGATTCCTGCTAAGTAAAACACAGAATAACCACCATAGCTTGCGCCAATAGCACCCAATCTTTTTTTATCAACATAGCTTTCTTTTGCAACATCGTCAATGGCAGAAAGGTAGTCGTCCATTACCTGGCCGCCCCAATCTTTACTGATCTGCTCATTCCATTCTACTCCATGTCCTTGCATTCCTCTACGGTTTGGTGCTACAACAATATAGCCTTGCGCCGCCATAACCTGAAAATTCCATCGGAAAGAATAGAATTGTGTCAAAGCAGACTGAGGCCCGCCCTGACAATATAAAAGCGTTGGGTATTTTTTGTTTTTGTCAAAATTTGGAGGAAGAACCACCCAAACTAACATTTTCTTCCCGTCTGTTGTAGTTACATAACGTCTTTCGGATTTGCTTAGGGCGATTTTTGAATAAGCTGCATCATTTACTTTTGTGATCTGCGCCCATGTTTTTTTCTTTAGGTCGTAGGAATAGATTTCAGCCGCATGGTTAAAATCAGTTCTTGCTACAATAGCCTTATCGCCTGAAAAACCGACAATGTCAGTTACGTCAAAATCACCGTCTGTAAGCTGTCTTACTGTAATAGCAATTCTTGTTAATCCTGGGAAATTGACTTCAAATAATTGTTTTGTTCCGTTAATTGGTGCTAAGAAATATACTTTTTTGCCGTCAGCACTCCACGTAAAGCTTTCAACAGTTCCGTCCCAACCCGATGTCAGGTTAATGTCCATTCCTTTGAAACGGACAATAATGTCATTTTTGTCGGCCTCATATCCGTCACGTTTCATTTGTAACCAGGTCAGGTCGCCATTTGGAGAAAACTGCGGAGCGGTGTCATAACCCGGATTTTTCTCCGTAAGGTTTTTTGTTGTTTTTGTTGCCAGATCATATTGGTAAAGATCCGTATTTGTAGAAAGTGCATAAGCGGTACCTTCTAATTTTTTAGAAACATAAATAATGCTTTTTCCGTCACGCGACCAGATGTAGTCCTCGTCTCCGCCAAAAGGCTTTTGAGGCGAGTCGTACGGTTCGTTTTTCATGATATCGGTAAAACTCTCTTTATTGTTTACATCCGAAAAAACCACGTGATTGTGTGTTCCGTCATTCCAGGTATCCCAGTGACGGTAATTCAGTCCGTCATATACCTGTGCGTCAGATTTGTCCAAGTTTGGATAGTAGTCCTTGCCCAAGACTTTTTCAACTTTTACTTCTTTGCTTGCCAGTAAAAGTTTTCCGTCAGGAGAAATGTTTTTGTCTTGAACCAGGGTAGTATAATCTGCAACTTCAGTCGGATTTCCGCCCGAAATAGGAATACTGTAAAATTTAGAATTTGACTTGTTTTCTTCTACTGAAGGAATAGAAACTTTGTAGATTATGTTTTTCCCGTCTTTTGAGATGCCGAGAGGGCTGACACGTCCTAGCTGCCAAAGCAGTTCAGGAGTCATTACATTTTGTGCGGTAGCCGTTAATCCAATCATGCTAATGGTTAAAAAAAGAATTTTTTTCATTTTCAAATGCTGTTAAATAAAGGCTTAAAGGTAATCATTTATTCAAATATGGTTGCAGGGGAATAAAAAAAGGCTGCCTTTACGGACAGCCTTCTGCAAAAATGGGAATGAATTATTTTTTGATGAAACGTTTTATGGATATATTTTCGTTGTCATTAATTTCAATAATATAGTTTCCGTCATTCAATGAAGCAACGGCGATAGTTCCATCCAGGATTTTTCCTTTCAAGACTTCCTGTCCAAGCATGTTTATTATCCTGAAACTTGCTTTTTCTGAAACCGATGTCAGGTTGATAACCGAAGAAGCAGGGTTTGGATATAGCTTGATTTCATTATGCACGGCAATTACCTCTCTTCCTGTAGCTACGATATTTACAGTATAATCCTCAACTTGTCCATACGAAAAGGCTTCACAGGTAGTAGGAATTCCATCATATTTCATAGAAACTCTCATTCGGGTGGCTCCTAAAGTCGCTCCGGCAGGAATCGTGAAGCTGCCGCTCACCGGAGTTGTGGTTGAAGCTGCTTTTGTCCATACCTGTTCTCCAGCATCGGTGAAATCACCATTCTGGTTAAAGTCGATCCAAACAGCATATCCTTCATTGTAAACAGTGCTTGTCCAGGAAGGTGTTATGGTTATGGTATACGACGTTCCTCTGGTCGCATTGGTTGAAATGGAAGTAAAGTTGGTGTATCCTGTTCCTCCGGTTGAGGTGTTGTCAATAGTTCCAAATTGTACACGTCCAATCTTTTCGTCGGCTACACTATTTCCTTGCGAAGCGCAGTAAGAAACGGAATTTGACAAGGTAGTTACATTGGCATTGTTGCTTGAAGCCGACAAGTTGCCTGCGGCATCTTTTGCTTTTACAGAAAAGGTATAAGCCGTTGCTGCTGATAATCCGGTAACCGCATAAGAAGTTGTTGTCACAGTAGTTTTTAAAACACCGTCTTGATATACTTCATACCCTGTAACGGCAACATTATCTGTAGAGGCTGTCCAGGATAAGTTTGTCGATGTTTGTGTTGTTCCGGAAGCTGCTAAACCTGTCGGTGCAGTTGGAGCTGTCGTATCGGCAGTTCCAGCTTGAATGTTCACGGTATAGTCTTCTACTTCTCCATAAGAAAAAGCCTCGCAGGCAGTAGGTATGGCATTGTATTTCAAAGAAACTCTCATTCGGGTTGCGCCGGTTGTTGCCGTAGCCGGAACTGTAAATGAACCGCTTGCCGGTGTTGCTGTCGATGCCGCTCTGCTCCAAACCAATTCGCCCGCATCGTCAAAATCTCCATCTCCATTATAGTCAATCCAAACAGCGACGCCTTCAGAATAAGCAGTCCCTGTCCATGTTGGAGTTACAGTAATCGTATAGGCCGTTCCTTTATTCAGATTAGTTGAGATAGAAGTGAAGTCGGTATATCCGGTTCCTCCTGTTGAGGCATTGTTAATAGTTCCCAGTTGCACTCTTCCTATATATTCATCTGCTACGCTGTTTCCTTTAGAAGCGCAATAAGATGCTGTACCAGCCAGAGTTGTGATGTTTATCGTATTGCTTGATGCCGATAGGTTGCCTGCCGCATCTTTAGCTTTCACGTAAAAAGAATAGGCTGTAGATGGTGTTAATCCTGTTACGGCATAGGTAGTGGTGGTTATTGTGGTTTTTAATACGCCATTTTGGTATACTTCATATCCGGTAACGGCAACATTGTCCGTAGAGGCTGTCCATGATAAATTTGTTGCTGTCTGTGTCGTTCCGGATGCTGCCAGACTTGTAGGTGCAGTTGGCGCAATGGTATCGCCTGAGCCGGCTGTGATTGTGAAATTGGTATTGGATATGTCGAAGAAAATATGGTTTGCTCCTTTAACCATAATCCTGTTTTGTGTACCGGGATTGTTAGGAACCGTAATGGCCTGGCTTCCGTCATTTGGCGTTCCGGCCAGTAGGGTAATCGGATAAGTGTCTCCGCCATCGGTAGATAGTAAGATGTCTACGTTTGCCGCATTTACTCCGTTGGTAGTTGTTCCTGCCACATTCCAGGTTACGGTTTGGGAAGTACCTGCTGCCCAGGAAACTGCCGTATTTGGTGCTGTAACGACAAAAGGCCCTGCGGTTCCGTTTACAGTAATTACCGTATCATCACTATTGTTTGCTGGTCCACCTGCTTTGTTATCCCTGACTGTCAATCTGAAATTTAATGTTCTTGCCACATTTGGAACCGCTTCCCATTTCCATGTCGTTGCCCCAGTCTTTATGGTTTCCAGTCTTGGGAAATAACGAGTGCCGGAAGTTGAAGGTACAAACGAACGAAAAGCTGGTCCGGAAGTAGCAGTAGCGCTTGGATAGGTGGTGCTTGAAGTTCCTGAATTCATCTGTTCCCAACAATAGGTCAAGGTATCTCCATTTGCATCAGTGCCAGATCCTGTCAGTAGAAAAGGAGTTCCTTTCGGAATCGTATAATCGGCTCCTGCATTAGCAGTTGGAACGGCATTGCCTGTTGCCGTATTGGTCTGGCAGGTGGTTGTCTTTACATAATTCGTAACCTGCTGAATGCTTACGGCATGAAAAAAAGGATCGCTATGAGGCTGAACATCGGTAGCTCCGGTAATTCCGGCATATCCCATAATTGTTGTACCGCTTCCCGGCTCATTCTGCACGCCGCTTCCTTCATTGCTAAATGTAAAAGTATGGTTGGCTCCAAATTGGTGACCCATTTCGTGAGCTACAAAGTCAATGTCGAAATTATCGCCTACAGGAACAGTGCTTGTTGTGAATCCGCTGCCTTTTCCGGAAGCACATACGCATCCGATGCATCCTGCATTTCCATTATTTCCAATAGCCGACATCAAATGCCCGATATCGTAATTGGCATTTCCGATTACGCTGGTTAGTGTGGATTGCAATTGCGAATTGTAATTGGCATCCGTGCTGCCATACGGATCGGTTGAGGCATTCGTGTAAATTACAGCATCAGTGTTAGAGATAAGAACCATCCGAACGCCAAAATCTTTTTCGAATACTCCGTTAACCCGCGTCATGGTATTGTTGATAGCGGCTAAAGCCAAGGCTTTTGTTCCTCCGTGATAGGTGGTGTATTCGCCGGTAACCGACATGGCCAGCCGATAGGTTCTCAGTGTGCTGTCGTCTGCATTGGGACGTTGCGCCAGATTAGAATCCATCTCGCTTTTTGCATGGTCAATTACCTGACATTCAAATTTTGTAAAGCCCATTCTTTTGTCTGCTCTTTTGTACACGGCATAGGTTTTCAGGTCTTTTGAAAAAGGCTCGATAAATTCAGCAGGCTTGTCTGCTGCCAATTTCATTCCTTGAAATCCGAGTGGTGAAACGCTGAAATAAATTGTTGCGGTTGGGTCAGAGATTCCAATTCCGATATAAGATTTGATTTCCGGATATCGGGCTGCAAGTTCAGGATCCATGTTTTGGACAGTAAAGATTCGGTACTGTTCAGAAATTCCATCGGCATTTGGAATGGAAACGATAACATCTGATTTTGATTTGTTTCGAAGCGGTGCCTTTGCCAATTCATTTTTTAAAGGAGTAATGTCTAGCTCGAATAAATTTTTCGTAGGAAGAGGTATCCGGTTTTCAAAAATTTCGGTGCCACTTTTTAGGTCGGTTTTTTTCCAAGGTGATTTTCCATTTTGCGCAAACGAAAATCCAGTGAAAGCCAGTAAGGCCACTGATAGTAGAATGTGTTTCATAAATTAGTAGGTTGGTTAAATTTAGTTATATCAAATGTATGGCAATTTTATTTATATTGTGATAAATATTTAATTAAAATATTAAAAAATTATAAATATAACTTGTAAGTGTTGATATTGTTGAATTATTTGTAATTGTAAAATGTAGTAGTGTTTTTGTTGAAATAGCTTTTTTTAAGTAAAAAATTAAGAATTTAAGGCTATTCAAATGAGGGTATCAAAAAATATAACTATTTTCACGAACTAAAATAATTACGGTTTGAAGAACAACAATAAACTATTTATAGCAATCATCATTGCTTTGGTTCTTGGGGTAGCCTTAGGAGCTTTTGTGCATTACCAATATCCGGATGGAAAAGCAGAATTTGCGAAAAATATAAAACTCTTCGGAACGATTTTTATCCGCCTCGTCCAAATGATTATTGCTCCGTTAGTATTTTCGACATTGGTTGTTGGAATTGCCAAAATGGGCGACATGAAAATGGTTGGTAGAGTAGGAGCTAAAGCGATGGCTTGGTTTATTACAGCGTCGTTAGTGTCCTTATCTGTAGGATTGGTACTGGTGAACTGGTTGAAGCCAGGCGAAGGAACTTCAATAAAAATGGACGATTTATCATCGGCTGATGACTTACTTAAAAACACTAAATCATTTTCTTTAGAACAATTTGTTACCCACGTAGTGCCTAAAAGCGTAATTGAAGCTATGGCCACTAATGAAATCCTTCAGATTGTAATTTTTGCCATACTTTTTGGAATTGCTTTGTCATCAATGGGCAAACTTGGCAACCCAATCATGAAGTCTTTAGATATTGTTTCGCATGTAATTCTGAAAATGGTGACTTACATTATGTGGACAGCTCCTCTGGGTGTTTTTGGTGCGGTTGCTGCGGCTGTAGCGAATTATGGTTTTGAAATTTTTAGCCTATATGCCCGCTATTTGGTTGATTTTGCGTTAGGAATCCTGGTGCTATGGATATTATTGCTTTTAGTAGGTTATATGATTTTGGGCAACCGACTTTGGGTTTTGCTAAAGAGAATAAAAAGTCCGCTACTTATTGCGTTTTCTACAACTTCGAGTGAAGCCGTATTCCCAAAATTAGTTGAAGAATTGGAACGCTTTGGCTGCAAAAGCAAGATCGTTTCCTTTACGCTACCGTTGGGTTATTCTTTTAACTTGGACGGCAGCATGATGTATATGACTTTTGCCAGTATTTTTATCGCGCAGGTTTACGGTGTCGATATGTCATTAGGAGAACAACTCACGATGCTTTTAGTATTGATGCTAACCAGCAAAGGAGTTGCGGGAGTGCCTCGTGCTTCGCTGATTGTAGTAGTGGCAACCTGTGCCATGTTTGGAATTCCGCCGGAAGGAATAGCGCTTATTTTGCCAATCGATCATTTCTGTGATATGGCAAGGAGTATGACTAATGTGCTAGGAAACGCTTTGGCGACAACAGCTGTAGATAAATGGGAATCAGAACCTGAAACAATAACACAAGAAACAGCATAACGATGGGAAGCTTTGAATGGACGCAATTATTGAATCCTGAATTTTATATCAATCTAAAAGTCAGCGGTGTTCCTATTGGAATTTATGTTGTCTTGTTTATCGTATTTGCTGAAACCGGGCTTTTTGCCGGTTTTTTCCTGCCAGGCGACAGCTTGCTGTTTTTATCGGGAATTTACAGTACGGAACTGACATCAACACTTTTTACTATCAATAGTGATTTTCTAAATCTTGTTGTTCTATCATCAATGATAGCCACAGCCGGAATACTCGGAAATACTTTTGGGTATTGGTTTGGTGCTAAAAGCGGTTACTACCTGTACAACAAAAAAGATACATTTTGGTTTAAGAAAAAATACCTTATAGAATCAAGAGTATTTTTTGAGAAACATGGAGGAAGAGCTATTATCTTCGCCCGTTTTGTTCCAATCATCAGAACCTTTGCGCCTATTGTGGCGGGCATTGTTTCAATGGAAAAAAAGAAATTCATGTTCTATAATATTGTCAGTTCGTTTTTATGGGCCTTCACTCTCATTTTTTCCGGACATTATCTTTATGACCTGTTCCTGACAAAATTTGAAATTGACCTAAAAGCACACATCGAGTTTATTGTTTTGGGAATTGTTGCAATTACTACTGTTCCATTGGTTCTCAATTATTTAAAGAAAAGAACCGGTGCAAAAGACGGCCAGGAAGAAGCATAATCTTTTAGGCAGGAGACGTCTGTTTCAAACCAAAAATCAAAGAGATGAAAGCGAATGTAAGCTACTGGGAGCTCAAAAACTGGTTTTCAAATATAGATTTTGCCATTGTAGGTAGTGGTATAGTAGGACTGCATGCAGCGTTAAGGCTACGCGAAAAATTTCCTGACAGCAAGATTCTCGTTTTAGAAAGAGGATTTCTGCCGCAGGGTGCCAGTACTAAAAATGCCGGATTTGCTTGCTTTGGAAGTATTTCGGAAATCATAGACGATCTTAGAAACCATTCGGAAGAAGAAGTTATCCAGCTCATCCGGAAACGCTGGCAAGGATTGCAATTGCTCAGAAAACGATTGGGTGATACGGCTATCGACTATAAGTTGTATGGTGGATATGAGCTTTTTCTTAAAAATTCCGAAAGCCATTACAACGAATGCCTCCAAAAAATACCTTTTATCAACGAAGTGCTAAGGCCATTATTCAAAGCAGATGTCTTTGCTAAAGAAATTGACCGTTTTGACTTTGGCGGAATCCATGAATATCTTGTTTTTAATCCGTTTGAAGGACAAATAGATACCGGAAACATGATGGAATCTTTGTTAAGACAGGCGATTGCTGCCAACATTCTTATTCTTAACAAGCAAAATGTAACAGACTACCACGAAACTTCAGAAGGAGTTCGGGTCAGTACAGATGATTTTGATTTCAGCACTAAAAAACTCTTGTTTGCAACCAACGGATTTGCTGAAAAACTAACTCAGGGCGCTGTAAAGCCGGCTAGAGCTCAGGTGCTGATCACTGAGCCAATTCCAAATCTGGATATAAAAGGAACCTTCCATATTGACAGAGGCTACTATTATTTTAGGAATTTTGGTGACCGTATCCTGTTTGGCGGAGGAAGAAACCTTGATTTTGAGGGAGAAACGACATCAGAATTCGGACAGACAGATTTAATACAAAATAAACTCGAAGAAATTTTAAAAGAAGTAATTTTGCCGGGTCGCGATTTCAAAATCGAACACCGATGGAGCGGCATTATGGGAATGGGTTCAAGCAAAAAACCTATTGTTGAAAAACTTTCCGAACACGTCTACTGCGGCGTAAGGCTCGGAGGTATGGGAGTTGCAATTGGAAGTCTTGTTGGACAGGAATTGGCAGATCTGGCGACAGAGCAAAAATAGTTAAGATTCTATATTCGTATGTTGAGAAAAATATTCAGTTTTTTATGGAAGTGTGCGCTTTGGTTCTTCGGAATCTCAGTTTTTTTTGTCATTCTTTTCAAATTTGTTCCTGTTCCATTTACACCTTTGATGGGTATTCGTGCTCTGGAACAAAAGCAAGCCGGAAAAGAAATGACCTGTAGCCATGACTGGGTTCCGCTTGAAGATATTTCGGTAAACTTACAAAAGGCAGTTATAGCCAGTGAAGACGGGACTTTTTTAAGCCATAATGGGTTTGATTTTAAAGCCTTGCAGAAAGCCTATAAAAACAATTCTAAAGGAAAAAAACTCAAAGGAGGAAGTACGATTTCACAGCAGACAGCAAAGAATGTATTTCTATGGCAAGGCAGAAGCTACCTCAGAAAAGGACTTGAAGCCTATTTTACCGTACTGATTGAGGCTTTTTGGGGCAAAGAGCGTATCATGGAAGTATATCTCAACAGTATTGAAATGGGTGATGGCGTGTATGGCGTACAGGCAGCATCACAATATTGGTATCGCAAAGATGCGTCACAAGTTTCGAAAATAGAAGCAGCCGGAATAGCCGCAATACTTCCTAATCCTAGAAAATTCAAAGCATCCAATTCGTCATCATATATTGAAAGAAGAAAGGGCAGGATTATGAAGCATATGAACTACGTCAAATTAGACTATTGATTTATGTGTCGGAAAATTTCTTTGTTTTTGATGCTAATTTTTGTCTTGCCACTTATGGCTCAGCAAAGAAACGGTGAAATAGGATTGATTATAGATAATGACCTGTTTACCTCTACAGTCAATGACCAATATTATACGAATGGTATCGAAATTTTCTACAGATACCTAAATCGTAACGAAGACCCAAAAATCAATAAAAAGACAACCGAATTCAGGATTGGACAATACATTTATAATCCGCATACTGTTGAAGCAAAATTGATTTCAAAACACGATCGTCCGTTTGCAGGCTATCTTTTCGCAGAAGCCGGAATTGCAAAATTTTACCAAAATGAATCGGTTTTGAAGTTCGGCACACAACTTGGTGTCATCGGGCCAAATTCGCAGGCTGAAGGCTTCCAGAAATTATTCCACAAAGCTTTTGGTTACAAAGATGTGGAGGGATGGAATTATCAAATCCATAACGGAGTAGCCGTACAAGGAAGTTTGTTCTATTCTAAAAAACTTGGACCAAAGCAGACCGGTAAAATTGATTATCATATTCAAGGCGAAGCAAATTTAGGGTCGGTTTTTACAGGTATTACTATAGGTCCATTGGCTCGAATCAGTCTCAAAAAGACATTATTGCCAATCTATGATTCAGGGTTATATGGTGCGTCATTAAATGCGGACAAGGCAAAATATAAAGAACAGTCGGAGTTTTATTTTTACATTAATCCCAATCTTAATGTGCAGGTTTATGATGCTACAATACAGGGCCGACTTTTTAACGACAACAGTCCGGTAACGTATAATCTTATACCGTTGCGCTTTAACGGAGAAGCCGGTTTCCGATACCGAAAAAATCATTGGAATCTTCATTATCTTTTCGTTTTTAGAAGCAAAGAATTGCGAAACGACAGGATGGAGAACTATTTTTATGGTTCCATCGGCGCTACATATTTGCTGTATTAGGTCTTAGATGTTGATATTTTTCCTAATTTTAGGAACACAACCAAAACGTTTTTTCATGAGTGCTAAATACAAATATGCTACCGTACTAGAGGCTATAAAACAATTGCGTGATGCCGGATTTATGGTCGATTTTAATGTTGAGGGAAATTTTCTGAGTGCCAATTCCAGCAAATATCATATTGACGATTTTGAAATTGTTGAAGTATATCGTTATGAAGGCGATTCAAATCCGGATGAAGAATCGACGGTTTATGGCATCGAGTCAAAAGATGGTGTAAAAGGAATTCTGGTAACATCTTATGGAATGTATATTGACGATATATCCGAAGAGCTATTGCAGAAACTTTCGCTTAAATAAGATTTTATAGCGATTATATATTTTTCAAAAACTGCCTCTTTGGGCGGTTTTTTTATTTTCAAAAAACGATGAAAATCTTGATAATAAAACTGAAAAAGTCTATAAAACCTACCTGATTTCAGGTATTTTAATGTAGGAAAGCCAATTCTTTAGTGTTATTCTGCAACAAGGTTAGTAATTTTATCTTAGATCTAAAAACTCAAAATAAAATTGCTATGAATTTAAAGTTTTTATGCTCCGCTGTTTTTGTGTTATGCCTTAGCCAGAACATACGGGCGCAGTATGTAGAAAAAGAAGAAGAAGAAAAAATTACAACCCTTTATCCGGAAGTGGCTTTTGATTCTATACAGGCAAAAAAAGCCTTGGCATTAGGCAAAGGAAAAATTACGGGTGTTGCCTTTACCAGACCAAGATTTTCGCAGCCTAGGATTTATGCCGGTAATATCAAAGTGGTGTTATTTCCGGTAACGCCTTATTTTGAAGCGTGGTACAAACTTCGAAAAAGCAAGGAAAGCCTAAAAAAGCGAAGATATGTCTATATGTCTGACGCGGCCTATAAGTACAGGCTAGAAGCCGTAACGAACAGCGTAGGGAAATTTACGTTCCCGGATATGAAACCGGGGAAATATTTTCTACAAGGTTTTATGACCTGGAGTTCTACAGGTTCGTATGATCAACTTACGGGAACCAGCTATGGGAGTTACGGTACGCAAGCCAATCATTATGAGAAGAAATACTACACTGAGGATCATGACGAACGCCTCGAAGAATTTGTAGAGATTAAAGAAGATGGCGAGGTTGTTAAAGTTAAGCTGAAATAGCTAAGACTTCATTAAAAACAAAAAAGCATCCCGTTAGGGATGCTTTTTATTTGAGTAAATCGGGTTATTTTTTCAATTCCCTGATTCCCATATTGTATAAGGTAAACGAAAGGATGTCTGCCGCTTCCTCAATAGTCTTAGAAACTGGTTTTCCAGCACCATGTCCGGCATTGGTCTCGATACGGATCAGTACCGGATTGTTGCCTTTTTGCTTGGCTTGCAATTCAGCTGCAAACTTAAAGCTGTGTGCAGGAACTACCCTGTCGTCATGGTCGCCAGTTGTAACTAAAGTAGCTGGATAGCTAGTGCCTTCTTTTACGTTGTGTACCGGAGAATATTTTTTCAGGTATTCAAACATTTCTTTAGAATCGTTTGCTGTTCCGTAATCATAAGCCCATCCTGCACCTGCGGTAAATGTGTGGTAACGAAGCATATCCATAACACCTACAGCCGGAAGTGCTACTTTCATCAGGTCAGGTCTTTGTGTCATAGTAGCACCTACCAAAAGTCCGCCGTTAGAACCACCGCGAATTGCTAAATAGTCAGATGAAGTATATTTCTGTGCAATCAGGTATTCTGCTGCTGCGATGAAATCGTCAAATACGTTTTGTTTTTTCATCTGCGTTCCGTCATCATGCCATTTCTTGCCATATTCACCACCACCACGAAGGTTTGGTACAGCATATACGCCTCCTTGTTCCATCCAAACTGCATTTGTAATGCTGAATGCTGGCGTTAGGCTCACGTTAAAACCACCATAAGCGTAAAGTATAGTAGGGTTTTTACCGTCTAATTTTATACCTTTCTTATAGGTAATAATCATTGGCACTTTTGTACCGTCTTTTGAGTTGTAGAATACCTGCTTACTTTCGTAATCGGCAGAGTTGAAATCTACTTTTGGTTTTTCATATACAGCAGATACTCCACCTTTTGGCTCAAAAGAATAGATAGTTCCCGGAGTAGTATAGTTTGTGAATGAATAATACAATTCCTTGTCTTCTTTTTTGCCTCCAAAACCACCTGCAGTACCTATTCCTGGCAATTTGATTTCACGAACCATTTTTCCGTCATAATCATATTGTTTTACCTGTGAAACAGCATCTTTCATGTAGTTGGCAAAAATAAATCCTGAACCAGTAGAAACTGAAAGAACGTTTTCTGTTTCAGCAATAAAATCTTTCCAGTTAGCAGGTTTTGGATCTGCAGCATCAACCGTAACTACTTTTTGGTTTGGCGCATTCAGGTTGGTCACGATATAAAGTTTCGTTCCTGCGTTATCAATGATATAGCTATCGCTGTCAAAATTATTAACGATGTTGATAATTTTGCTGTTTGGAACGCTAAGATCTTTGAAGTATAGCTCGTTTCCGGAAGTAGAGTTCGATGCAGAAATTACCAGATATTTATCGTCTTCTGTTACGTTAGCTCCTACATATCTTCTTTTTTCATTCAGTCCAAAAATAACTTTATCGTCTTTTTGAGCCGTTCCTAATTTGTGGAAATACAATTTGTGCTGATCTGTTTTAGCAGAAAGTTGGCTTCCTTTTGGCTTGTCATAGCTGGAATAGTAAAAACCTTCGTTGCCAATCCAGGCAATACCGCTGAATTTTACATCTACCAATTCTGTTTCCAGTTTTTTCTTGCTCACAGCATCCATGATGATAATCTTGTTCCAGTCGCTACCTGCTTCTGAAATCGAATAAGCCACCAATGAACCGTCTTTTGAGAATTCAACAGATGATAGAGATGTAGTTCCGTCAGAAGAGAAAGTATTTGGATCAAGGAATAGTTCTTCCTTACCACTCATATCTTTTCGATACAATACGGACTGATTTTGTAATCCGTTGTTCTTATAATAATAAGTGTAATTTCCTTCTTGTGCAGGAGCAGAAATTTTTTCATAATTCCAAAGCTTTTCAAGACGCTCTTTCATGTCTTTACGGAAAGGAATTTTTTCCAGATAGCCAAAAGTGACTTCGTTTTCGGCTTTTACCCAAGCTGCAGTTTCGGCAGATTTGTCATCTTCCAGCCAGCGGTAAGGATCTTTTACTTCAGTTCCGAAGTAAGTGTCAGTGGTGTCAACCTTTTTTGTTTCAGGGTATTTCAGCACTATGGCTTCTTCTTTAGTTTCTTCTTTACAAGATAGAAGTGCTGATGCTGCAATCATGGTTATTAGAACTTTTTTCATTAAAATGTTTTTTGATTCTTACAAAAATAAGGAATCCTTAGTTAGTAATTAGTTAAAAAGTGGTCTGTATTGCGGCCAGTGTTTGTAGATTAATATGCCATTGAGAACTGCTACCAATACCGCCCCGCCAATACTAGGAATATCCAGAAAAAGGTGGAAAAGAAGAATGTTCAGGGAAATAGGAACCAATAAGATCAGTGCGAATGCAATCCAGTTTTTTGTAAAAAGGAGCAGGGCTATGAAAATTTCAAGGATTCCGATGATAGGTAACACATATCCAGTTGCAGCCAGAGAACCCATAAAGTCGGCAGCCTGTTCAGGAAGTTGAGGCGTTGGAAGAAAAGGTAACGTGTAAAACTTGTTCAATCCAAAAACTAAAAGAACGAGTCCGAGAAGCACTCGAACCAGGGAGGTAAATTTCGAATTCATATTATCTACAATTTTTTTGGTTACTAACTTTTTGTTGAAAATCCTAAATTACTAAAAAAATGTTAAGCAAAATTAGGATTGTAAAAAAAATAAAAAGTTAATTAACAAAAATGCAATTGAAGGCAAGACACGTAAAAGATTTTTGAAATCAAAATCTTTTGTCAGAGGTATCGAAAAGCATAGATAAAAAAACCGCCATTTCAGGCGGTTTTTATAATAAGGGTAAGTGAAATAATTATTGCGCAGCGACAGTAATCGGGAAGCTTACCTGTATGTCTGTTTCTCCACCAGCGTTAGTAATATTTCCGGCTGACACGCCTTCCGCATTTTTATTGGGTTGGTGTCTAAGAGTTACTGTAAATATGCCGTTTCCTGTTGTAGCATTTGTTGTTAAAGTAAAATTCAAACCAATAGGTTTGCCATTAACATCATTTGGGACAGCATAAGCAGTAGTTGCTAAGGCATTTGAAACCGTAAAGAAAAATTGGTGCTCGTGACCTTCTTCCAGGATTTCTTCTGTGATACTTTCAACTGGAGTTGCTGCTTCGTTAAGCAAACTCAATGTTCCGTTATAAGTGGTGTTTGGTGCCAGATTACCAGATACCGTTACAACCGGAGCATTTGGTCCTTCTGCTCCGTCAAGATCGCGTGAAGTCAGTGTAATCGTCTGTCCGCCTCCCGTTAGCGTGGCAGTAAGTGTAGTGATTACTTCTTCCTCATTTACAGGATTGCTGTCGTCATTGCTACAAGAAGCGCAAAGAGTTATGGCAGCCAAGCCCATTGATAAAAATTTAAATACGTTCATAAGAATAATGGTTTTAAAAGTTTAATAATTTAATTTCATTTGAATTCTGAAATTCCTACCCAATTCATCTGCATAATAGCGTGTCTTGTTGAGGTAATCTCTGTAATTCGTGTTCAAAAGGTTTTGGATATTGAATCCGATGGTCATTTTAGATTTTTTCAAAACATCAAAACTCATTTCGGAGTTAAAATGCAATAGGCTATATCCCTTTGGCGGTCTGCTGATTTTTACCAGAGTGCTGATAGGTTCGCCAGAATCAGTTACATCCACATAAAAGTCATTGTTGGGATAGCGTTGCTGGGTAAATACAGTTTCATTTTTGATTCCCAGCACGAGATGATTCCAGTTCTCCTTTTTAAAACTGATAGTGTTATTAAGGTTCAGCGGAGGCATATCAATCAGCGGCTTGTTGTTTGTAGCATCTTCACCATATACAAAAGCAGCAGTAGAATGCCAGTTCAGGTTTTTGGCAAAATCATAATCTGCTGTGAGGTCAATTCCAAACATTTTTGCATCAACCTGTCGGTATTCCCAGACCGGAAAAGGTCCGCGATTGGACAAGATGATAGTTGTAGGAATCAGGATTTTGAAGTCAGAAATCGTATTGTAATAAGGATTGACTTCAAAGACAAAGCCATCACCAGCATAATGAAGTGCTGTAGATATTTTAAGCGCTACTTCACGTTTCAGCCTCAGGTCGCCAAGCTCAATCTGTCCGGTAGCATGATGCAGCCCATCGCTGAACAATTCTGCCGGATTCGGATTTCTACTGGCAATCCCGATATTGGAAAACCACGTCAGTTTGTCGTTGAGTTGGTATTTAGCGCCAAGGCTTCCTGAAAAATTATGGTAGGTAAAAACAGGATTCGTATACCACTGCTGTCCATCTTCACCAATGATAATATTGCTGAAATCACGGTCATAACCTCGTTCTGTCCATCGTGATTTTAAGTAATATTTCTTGGCATCAATATGGCTGAAATCATAACGGATTCCTGCTTCCAATGCCAGATTCTCATTTGACTGATAACTCGCAATGGCATAAGCACCCGCATCGAATTTGTTGTAATTCGGTATCAGGGCACGTACCTGGGTGTTGCCTGTATTCGCTGCATTGTTTTGATATGCGGCACTGATTCCAGCTTTGTATTTTACTTTTTCAGAAGAATTGGTTTCAAAATCAGCATTAAATGAATGCGTCATCAAGTCGAGGTCTACAGCTGCTTTGTTTCGATCATCACCTCTTCTCAGGTCAAATTCCTTCCGGTTATTGAATTGAAAAGAATACTGTAAAGACAGTTTCGACGCATCAGAGAAAAAGGTATAGTAATTTATTTTTCCCAAATGATGTTGCAATTCTTGTCTCGGAGCATTAATATCATAAGTGAAATCTCTGATTACCTGAGGCTGGCCGCTGTTAATAGCCCGAATCAGGTCAGACATTCCGCTGATGTGTGATGATCTCAATATCCCGATATCGGCATTGAAATAACTGTAGAAAAAACTATAACCGTGATTTTCTCCCTTATAGCCCAGATTTCCGGAAAAATTTTTCTCGCGGTTTCCGGTATTGGAAAGTACATAGTCTGGTGCCTCAAAGTCTCCAAAATATTTGAAAGTGCCCTGAAGGTTCCAGTTCCAGCCATTTTCATAACCTTTGGAAAGTGAGGAAGAAACACTGCCGCCTCGTCCGTTTGTAGCACCGTTAATAATGGTTTTTCCAAAAATAGTGTCCTTTACCGGTATATGGGCAGGTTCTACAATTACTGTTCCGCCAATGGCATCGCCGCCATATTGCAGTCCCGAAGCGCCTTTGATTACGGAAATCTTTCCGGCCGTGTTGACATCCATATTCGGAGCGTGCTCGGTTCCCCATTGCTGGTCTTCGAGACGCACATTGTTGTTGATAATCAGTACACGGCTACTGTGCAATCCATTAATGATTGGCTTGACAATAGTGCTTCCGGTTTTAAGTGACGAGATACCGCTGATTTCCTTAAGTGCGTCGCCCAGGCTCTCGCTGCTGTAGTTCTCGAGCACGTTAGCTTTGAGTTCCTGTGTTGTGGCATTCTTTTCAGAAACCGTTTTTTTGAGTACTACTTCAGACAGTTGCGAGACGTCCGGCTTGAGGGAAATATCCAGTATTCTATCGTTTTGTATGGTAATTATAGTATCTAAAGTCTTATAACCCAGGTATTCAATAGTGACAGGGATATTTCCCTGCGGAATACCGTTTATTACGTAACGGCCGTCAACAGCAGTGGTTGCAAAAAAAGTTCCGGCATGGATGTGGCTCCCTGCCAAAGGTTGTTTTTTCTCGTTGGTTATAGTTCCGCTCAATACATGTTGGGAATATACACGAGTTTGGTTTCCTACCAGGAGGAAAACAAAAAATAAGATATAGCGCATTTTGAAAAAATCTAAAATGATAATTAAGACGTGCTTCAGGATGAAGCCGCCCGAAAGAAGAGCATTGCTCTTTTCGTTAATTAACAGTTAGATGGAGGTCCGCGATGTGAATATAGGCTTCCTGCAAAGAATTCAGCTGATTCTACAGAAGCAAAGTTATAGGCAACTGCCTTAAAAGGGACAAATAAATCAAAAGTGTAGGTTTCTGTCGCGATAAAGCTGCTAAGCGTAAATTCGCAGACAAAACACTTTTCATGATCGTGGTCTAAAGTTTGGATTTTAGTATGGCCATTGTCGTCTGACTGGCTTACTGTTGCTGCTTTTCCGCTTAAGAAATGCTCATAGGAGTGGACAGATTGAAACAGTATTGAAAACAATACTGCAATCATCAAAGAGAGATTTATTATGGCAAACTTCTTCTTCATTCCACTACAAATGTATGAAAGTGAAAAAAAATACCGCCCGTTTTAACAAATTTTATAGTTTGTCAAAACAGGCGGTACCTGAATTTTTATTTCAAAAGTGATTTATACCAAGCCGTTAGCGACCAGATATTCTGCAATTTGAATAGTGTTGGTTGCAGCTCCTTTACGAAGGTTGTCAGCAACAATCCACATATTTAGCGTGTTTGGTTGTGATTCGTCGCGGCGGATTCTTCCCACAAAAACATCATCTTTTCCTTGTGCATAAAGAGGCATCGGATATGTAAACGTATCGGTATTGTCCTGAACAACAATTCCCGGAGTTTCGTGAAGAATTCGTCTTACATCATTTACATCAAAATCATTAGAAAACTCAACATTCACAGCTTCACTATGTCCACCCACGATAGGCACTCTCACAGCCGTAGCGGTTACTGCAATAGTCTTGTCGCTTAATATTTTTTGAGTTTCGCGAACCAATTTCATTTCTTCTTTGGTGTATCCGTTTTCCTCAAAAACATCACATTGTGGGATAGCATTTCTATGGATTTGATATTTATAAGCCATTTCGCCTTTAGTACCCGCATATTCGTTTTCAAGCTGCTGTACTGCTTTTACACCGGTTCCAGTAATTGACTGGTAAGTCGAAACGATAATTCTTTTGATGTTGTATTTTTTATGCAAAGGAGCCAAAGTCAGCACCATTTGTATGGTTGAGCAGTTTGGATTGGCAATAATCTTGTCGTCTTTTGTAAGTTCCGAAGCGTTGATTTCCGGAACAATCAGTTTTTTGTCAGGATGCATTCTCCAGGCCGAAGAGTTGTCGATTACGGTTGTTCCTGCTTCAGCAAATTTTGGAGCCCAGGCCAATGAAGTTTCACCACCGGCAGAAAATAAGGCAATGTCCGGCTTCATTGATACGGCTGTTTCCAATCCTACAACGGCATACTTTTTTCCCTTGAATTCGATTTCTTTACCTATCGATTTTTCCGAAGCTACAGGAATTAATTCGCTTACAGGGAAATTTCTTTCTGCCAAAACTTGAAGCATTACTTCGCCAACCATTCCGGTTGCGCCAACAACAGCAACTCTCATATTCTATTTTTTAAAAGTGGTTAAAACTGATTTATGAATGCAAAAGTAGCTAATAAAGTCATTGAAAAAACGAATTTAAAAAATATAACAAATTGTTATATAAAATTATATTTTATAAAAATACCGCCTGTTTTTCAGGCGGTTTAATTAGAATATATAGTATAGCGGTATTGGCTTATTATGATCTGTTTTTTAATGCATCGCGGATTTCCATCAACAGTTTTTCTTCGTTGGTTGGAGCAGGCGGTGCAGCAGGTGCTTCGGCTTCTTTTTTTCTTGCAGCATTGATACCTTTAACAACTAAGAAAAGAACGAAAGCTACAATAAGGAAGTTGATTACGGCAGAAAGGAACATACCGTATTTTACCGACCCGAAAATAACAAGATCCTCAATTTTGGAAAGGTTCGCAGCTTCAAGAGCCGGTTTTAGCAATAACGGCGTTATCACATCTTCAATAAAAGAACTGACAATTTTTCCAAAAGCGGCACCAATGATGACACCGATAGCTAAGTCTACAACATTGCCTTTTAGCGCAAAGGCTTTAAATTCAGATACCATTCCCATAATTATTTGATTTTAGGATTATTAAATAAATTGGTTTTTGTTACTAGCTAAAGTAGTTAAATATTTTAACATTTCAACGCCAGTTTTTTAAAAAATGTACTATTCTCTGTAAAAAACGCGCTTAACGCGATGCGAAATACCGGTAAGGATTTCATATGGAATGGTTCCCAATTTTTCAGCGATATAAGTAACGTTCGGGTTTTCTCCAAAAATTACTACCGGGTCGCCTTCCATGCAATCGATTGCCGAAACATCTACCATAAGCATATCCATGCAGACACTGCCCACAATAGGTGCTTTCTGGTTTTTGATAAGCACATAGCCAACCTGGTTGCCCCAGCTTCTTCGAATCCCATCAGCATAACCAATCGGTATTGTGGCGATTCGGGTTTCTTTTTCGGCCATGAATCGTCTGCCATAACCAACACTTTCGCCAGATTGTATAGTCCTGATTTGTGAGATTATGGATTTTAAAGTGCCTACGTTTTCTAAATATTTTGTTTCCGACGGATCGTTTGAAATGCCATAAAGTCCTATTCCCAATCGTACCATTCCGTATTGCGCTTCCGGATAATTACTAATTCCGGAAGTGTTGAGGATATGGCGAATTGGCTGTATGGAAAGTTCTTCCATCAATCGGGAAGATAGTTTTTCAAAAAGAGCAATCTGTGATTTCGCAAAATCATGGTGTTCCATGTCGTCGCTGGTTGCCATATGCGAAAGAATACTTTTAACCTGTATGTAGGATGTGCCTCTGAGCGTATCGATCAGCTCCGGAAGATCATTTTCCTGAAAACCAAGTCGGTGCATACCGGTATCCAGTTTGATATGGATTGGAAAATGCTGCAAATTTTTCTGCTCGGCAATTTTCAAAAAGGCTCTTAATCCTTTTATGGAATAAATTTCTGGTTCTAAATGATGTTCGATTATAGCGCCAAAACTGGTGTTTTCCGGATTGAGTACCATAATCGGCAATGTAATCCCGGCACTTTTTAAGGCAATACCTTCGTCGGCAAAGGCAACACCCAGATAATCTACTTTATGATATTCCAGAAGTTTTGCAATTTCAAAACCGCCACTGCCATAACCAAATGCCTTTACCATAACCATAAGTTTGGTTTCAGGTTTTAGCTTTGACCTGAAAAAATTCAGATTGTGGCTGATAGCGTTCAGGTTAATTTCCAAAACCGTTTCATGGGTCTTTTCTTCGAGCAGGGAAGCAATTTTCTCAAATTGGAAAATACGGGCTCCTTTTATCAATATGGTTTCATTGGCGAAATTCAGGTTCTTGAAATCGGCAATCAGTTCATCCGTATTTTTGTAGGTAATGATATTTTTAAAATTGCCAGAATATGTGCCTATTTCTTCTCCCACGCCAATAACACTGTCTATTTTGTTCGAGGCTATAAGTTCCGAAACTCTTTCGTATAAATCGTCTGTAGGCAATCCGCTTTGGAAAATGTCCGAAAGGATGATTGTCTTTTTCTTGTATTGTTTTTGCTGTTCCAGAAAATCCAGGGCAATTCTGAGCGATTGATAATCGGAACTATAACTGTCGTCAATGATTTCAGTGTTGTTAACTCCGTTTTTAACTTTCAGGCGCATTTCTACAGAATACAGAAGTTGTATTCTTTCCTGTATGATTTCAGGCAAGTATCCCAAATAAAGCATTGTCATCAGGCAGCTTATGGCATTTTCAATGGATGCTTTATCCTGAAAAGGAATTACGGCATCAAAAGAAATTTTATCATAAGTAATAGTCAATTGGGTTTTTCCTGTAACCGATTTTTGCGTAATGTATACCGATGCCTGTTTGTCGTCAAGACTCCACGAAAAAGTCTTGATGTCTGATCCGATAAGCGAATCAACAAGAGTGTTCTTTTGGTAAATCAGGACTTCTGAATGTTCAAAAAGACGCAGTTTCTCCTTGATTTTTTCCTGCTGGTTTTGAAAACCTTCATCATGGGCAGAACCTATGTTGGTAAGGATTCCAATAGTAGGCTGGATAATTTTTTCCAGTTTTTCCATTTCATGAATGGTAGAGATACCGGCTTCGAAAATTCCAAGATTATGTTTTTCGTTTATCGAAATTACTGAAAGAGGTACACCAACTTGTGAATTGTAGCTTTTTGGACTTCTGATAATATTATAATCCGGACTTAATAGGAAATTGAGCCATTCCTTTACGATGGTTTTTCCGTTGCTTCCCGTAATCCCAATGATTGGAAAATGGAAGATTTTTCTATAGTAGGAAGCAAAGTCTTGCAATGCCTGTAGCGTATTTTTTACTTCCAGAAAATTAGCCTTGCCTTCCAGACCTTTTGGGATATGATTGACGACAAAGTTACGTACACCTTTATCGATAAGATTCGGAATATAGCTATGTGCGTCATTGTTTTGTCCGGAAAGGGCAAAAAATAAAGTTCCGGAATTGTTTTGCAGCGAACGGCTGTCTATGGAAACATTGTCAATTTCAATGTCTGGATTTCCTGAAAGACGGGCTTGTATCTCAGGAACGATATGTTGAATTTTCAGGCTCAATTTGGTTTCTTTTTTAAAGCTAGGTTAAAGGTAGCGATTTTTTTAGACGATTCGCAGGAAGAATGACTATTGAAAAAGGGAAAAAAGGATGTAATTGTCGTGTCTGAAACGATTATTTGTTTTCTTTCTTTTTGGAAAAATAGCCTTCTTCTTTTTCCTGCAATTCTTTCATTGCATTAAAATAAGCAGCACGGCTCAAAGGTTCATATTCTTCTGTTTCGCCAAGCATGACTAGATTGTCGTTATTGGCTTTTCGGAAACTATAATTGGCAAGATTTCCGGTACGGGTGCAAACGGCATGGACTTTTGTAACATATTCTGCCGTAGCCATAAGAGCAGGCATAGGGCCAAAAGGATTGCCTTTGAAATCCATATCCAGTCCGGCAACAATAACACGGATTCCGGAATTGGCCAGATCATTACAAACGGAAACAATTTCGTCATCAAAAAACTGGGCTTCATCAATGCCTATAACTTCACAGCCTTGAGCCAGAATTCGGATGTTGGCCGCAGCAGGAACCGGAGTTGATCGTATTTCGTTTGAATCGTGCGAAACCACCATTTCGTCATGGTAGCGCGTATCAATCGCAGGCTTGAAAATTTCCACTTTCTGCTTGGCAAATTGCGCCCTTTTCAGACGACGGATAAGCTCTTCGGTCTTTCCCGAAAACATTGAACCGCAGATTACTTCAATCCAGCCAAATTGTTCTTTATGATTTACTGTATTTTCGAGAAACATTTTGTATTTTTCAGCCTTAAAAAGGATTAGTTTTTTTTACTTTGTGCTGAAAACAAATTTATTAAAAAACCCTTGCTTTACTCAATATAATATCAAAAGTTATGAAGAAAAAATTAGAGGCCGAATTAATCAGCATAGCACACAGGATCTTGAAGCTGAAAAATAAATCCGAATTGATTCAACTCCATCAGGAAAGCCAAAAATTGTATGAAAAATTGTCTGTTTTGCTATTTGTAGAAGAGAATTTTACAGGGTCACAACCAACAATCGGTAGGTCTGAGGCTTATGAGATACTGGAGACTGCTTTTGATAATGATGAAGTTGCTGGAAAAGTTGAAATGGATGTGCAGGAAGAAATTGCTTTGGAAGCTGAAAAAACAATAGAAGAAGCACCAAAAGAAGAAGTACAGGAAGAAGAAGCGCTAAAAGAAGAGGAAAAGACAACTGCTGAAGAAATCAAAGAGGCGGAAGAAGAAGTGGCGAATGAGCCGGAATCAGAGCAGGAAAAAGTGGTAGTAGGTGAAATTGAACTTGCAGATGAAGAAATGGAAGAAGAGGAACCTGTTGAGAAAGAAGAGGAAGAAGAAACTGCGATAGAAGAACCCGAAGAAGCTGAGGAAGAAGAAAAAGTTTCTGAAGAAGCAAAAGAAGAATTGGTAGTACCAGCTTTTGAACTGGCTTTTGATAAAAAAGAAGATGTAGAAGAAGTTGCCAAAGAATCTGGACATCAGATTATTTTTGAAGATTTCTTAGGTTCGGATTATAAAGACCTTGAATTTGTAAAGGCAGAAATCGAGGAAAAGCACAAGCACGACCACGATGAAGAACCTGCCGTAGCAGAAACTAAGGAAGAAGTAAAAGAGGAAATTATAGAAGAAGTCAAAGCGCAAGAGCCTGAAAAGGTTGAAGAAACAATTGAAGAAACTCCAAAACCGGCTGTTGAAAAAGTAACCAAAGGAATTACGATTGGACTAAACGACAGGGTTGGTTTTGTAAACCATCTTTTTGGCGGCAGCAATGAAGATTTCAACAGAGTATTGTCTCAGCTGAACACCTTCGATACTTTCCAGGACGCTCAGAATTTTATCGAAGATTTAGTAAAGCCAGACTATAACGAATGGAAAGGCAAGGAAGATTATGCAGAGCGTTTCCTTGAAGTGGTAGAAAACAAGTTTAAATAATCTGGATGTCAAAATTATATTTAGTTCCAACACCTATTGGAAACCTTGAAGATATGACCTTCAGGGCTATAAAAGTCCTGAAGGAAGTCGACCTGATTTTGGCGGAAGATACACGCAACAGCGGCAAACTGCTAAAACATTTTGAGATTGGAACGCACATGCAGAGCCACCATATGCACAACGAGCACAAAACGGTGGAAAATCTGATTGCAAGATTAAAATCTGGCGAAACGATTGCCTTGATTTCGGATGCAGGAACACCTGCTATTTCAGATCCGGGCTTTTTGCTGACACGAGCTTGTGTAGAAAACAATATTGAAGTTGAATGCCTGCCTGGAGCGACAGCTTTTGTGCCGGCTTTGGTCAACAGTGGCCTGCCAAATGACAAGTTTGTTTTTGAAGGTTTTTTGCCGGATAAAAAAGGAAGGCAGACACGTTTTCTGGCTTTGGCAGAAGAAACCCGTACAATGATTTTATATGTTTCACCGCATAAATTAGTCAAGACTTTGGCGGAATTTATCCAGTATTTTGGAGCTGACCGAGCAGTTTCGGTTTCACGCGAATTGACAAAATTGCATGAAGAAACCGTTCGCGGGACAGCTACCGAAGTATTAAAACATTTTGAAGCCAAACCTCCAAAAGGCGAAATCGTTGTTGTTGTTGGAGGAAAAAGCAATAAATAATTTTCTCAGTTTATAACTTTACTGTAAACATTCATGGCAACACACCACGTAACTACAAAATGGCTGGGCGACATGGCTTTTGAAGCTACTAACCCAGGCGGGACAATAAAAATGGATTCAGATCCGGAATATGGCGGACATGACGACGGACTGCGTCCAAAAGCCATGATGTTGGCTTCTTTGGGAGGCTGTACCGGGATCGATATCGCTTCTCTGGTAAAAAAGATGAAAGTCGACATTGATACCTTCACGATTGAAGTGGAAGGCGACCTGACGGAAGAACATCCAAAGTTTTACCATACGGTTCGTGTGGATTACCATTTTTACGGAATGGATCTTGACCAAACAAAACTTCAAAAAATCGTAGACCTATCCGTTGAAAAATATTGCGGCGTGATGGAAATGTTCCGTCATTTTGCAAAAGTAGAAGTCCGAATATTGTATCATTAATAAAGGCACTAAGCTGCTGAGGTACTAAGGTTCTAAGACCTTAGCCGCTTAGTAACTTAGAACCTTAGCACCTTAAAAACATGCGCTGGAACCTTAAACCTACACCCGATTCAGAAAAAATTAAAAGCCTGCAGGATTCCTTAAACATTGATGAACTTATTGCGACGCTACTCCTGCAACGAGGTATTGAAACCTTTGAGCAAGCCAGGCAGTTTTTTCGCCCTAAGCTGGAAGATTTGCACGATCCTTATCTTATGAAAGATATGGACAAGGCAGTGGTCCGTATTGAAAAGGCTATAAACAAGCGAGAAAAAATTCTGGTTTTTGGAGATTATGATGTTGACGGCACTACGGCTGTTTCATTAGTCTCGTCCTATCTGAAAAGCTTTTATCCCAATGTCGATACCTATATTCCTGATCGTTATGATGAGGGTTATGGAGTTTCTTTTAAAGGCATTGATTATGCTGACGACAATGGAATTACCCTGATTATAGCATTAGACTGCGGTATCAAGTCCTTAGATCATGTGGCGTATGCCAAAGAAAAAAACATCGATTTTATTATATGCGACCACCACAGGCCGGGCGATACATTGCCGGATGCGGTTGCTATTTTAGACCCAAAGCGTGCCGATTGCCATTATCCGTATGACGAATTGTGCGGTTGCGGAATTGGTTTTAAGCTATTGCAGGCATTGGCAAAAAACAGAAACCAGAGCATAGAAGATTTACTTCCGTATTTGGATTTGGTGGCTACAGCCATTGGTGCAGATATAGTGCCAATTACTGGTGAGAACAGGGTTTTGGCTAAATTCGGTTTGGAAGTTATCAATTCGGATCCACGGCCGGGTTTTAAGGCAATTACCCAAAACCTCAAGAAAAAAAACCTTACCATTACTGATGTCGTTTTTATATTGGCGCCACGAATAAACGCAGCGGGTAGAATAAAACACGGCAATTATGCAGTCCGATTACTTACCGAATTCGGAATTGAAGAAGCAGAAGCGTTTGCAAAAGAACTGGAAGTTTTTAATGCTGATAGAAAAGAATTAGACAAGCAGATTACTTCGGAGGCTTTACTACAGATTATAGAAAACCAGGAAGAAAACAAATACTCAACAGTCGTATACAAAGAGGACTGGCATAAAGGAGTTATTGGTATTGTGGCTTCACGCCTGATAGAAACCTATTATCGCCCGACTTTAGTTTTTACGAAAAGTGGCGACAAGCTGGCCGCATCGGCGCGTTCTGTCAAAGATTTTGATGTATATAATGCATTGGAAGCCTGTTCCGAATATTTATTGCAATTTGGCGGACATATGTATGCAGCCGGATTGACTTTGGAAGAAGCACAATTTGAGAATTTTAAGGCTCAGTTTGAAAAAGTGATATCGGAAACCATTACGGAAGAGTTAAGAACTCCGGAAATTTTGGTTGATGCTGTAATCAATCTGACAGACATCACTGAAAAGTTTGTCCGCATTTTAAATCAGTTCGAACCTTTCGGACCTATGAATATGATGCCGGTTTTTATGACGGAAAACCTAAAAGATACAGGTTACGGAAAAAGAATTGGCATTGATGAAAGCCACCTGAGGCTTTTTGTAAAGCAAGATGATTCTGATGGATTTGGAGCTATTGGATTTGGAATGGGAAATAAACTTGAACTTACCCAAAATCAACAGCTGTTTGATGCAGTATATTCGATAGAAGAAAACGAATTCAATGGAAACGTGAGCCTGCAACTAAGACTTCGGGATATTAAAAGCAAAGAATAGGATTACACCAAATAAAATATGATAGAAACTTTGCGTCTTTGCGTCTTTGCGAGAAAATAATTGCACGCAAAGACGCCAAAACGCTATGCCTAAACTTTATGAAAATTTAATTTAGAATGATTTTAAATAATTCTTATATTTGTTCGAAACAATTCAGTTATGAAAGAAATCGAGCAAATCTATTTTAATGACTTTGGTGTCGCTTTCCATTGGAAAAAAGAAAAGAAGGTACTGAAAAACAAAGTACAACTGGTTTTTAAGGAAACAGGCTTTTACCTTTCAAAAGAAGAATTGAATTTTTTCGCAGATACGATTGATGCAACTTGCTGCGAGGTCAATGCCAATTGCGATGGATGTGAGTTCAAAAGAAAATGCCATAAATTTTTACTGAAAACACCGGTACAGCAGATCGATTTAGCGGTTTCCGTTAATGAGTTGTTGCAGATTAAAGACTTGGTGGAAGGCACAATTTTCCAAATCCAACTAAAAGATTATTTGGATGAAATCTGCCAGAATTAAGACTTGTATTCTTTTAATTCAAAGGTAGTTCCGTCAAACACTCCGTAAGTGAAATAGCCAATCCAATCGCCCAGATTTATATAGGTAGAATTGTTACCAACTTCTATTGCCATTGGTAAATGCCTGTGGCCAAATACAAAATAATCGTAATGTTTGGTTTCTAGTTTTCGTTTGGAATATAATACGAGCCATTCGTTATCCTCGCCTAAAAAACGAACGTCCTCTGCTCCGGAAATCAATTTGTTTTTTACAGAAAGGTGTTGTGCCAGTTTAACGCCCAAATCAGGATGCAGCCATCTAAAAAGCCATTTTGAAAAAGGATTGGTAAATACTTTTTTCATTCTTTTATAGCCTTTGTCGCCCGGGCCTAATCCATCGCCGTGGCCAATCAAAAAGTGCTTGTCGTTGAATGTGAATTCTTTTGTTGTGTGATAAACGGGAATATTGAGTTCTTTCTCGAAATAATCAGACATCCATAAATCGTGATTGCCTACAAAAAAATAAACCGGAATACCGCTGTCGCGAATTTCTGCCAATTTGCCCAAAACGCGTACAAATCCTTTTGGGACTACTGTTTTGTATTCGAACCAAAAATCAAACAAGTCGCCTAATAGGAATAATGCGGTTGCATCTTTTTTGATTTCATCAAGCCAGGCTACAAATTTTTGTTCTCTTGGAAAACTCAATTCAGGCGTTGGCGCTCCAAAATGCTGGTCGGAAGCAAAATATATTTTAGTGTCTGCCACGTTTATTCAATTAAAATCCAAAGATAAGAAAGATTGCGCACTTAACAGGATATGGTGCTTTCTTCTTTTACCTTCCCCAGATTTCACTTTCAATAACCATCGGGATAACCACACCAATAACAAAAGATGACATGACAAGCGTCCAATCGCGTTTGGAAAAACGGAAAACAGTCTGCACGATGTAAGATAAAATCAAGACGATAAGAACCACAATAATCTGCGCGGCTTCAATACCTAACGCAAATTCGAGCAATGGAAGCAGTTTGTCTGAAGAATTTCCCGGAAGGA
Organism: Flavobacterium sp. 28YEA47A; assembly: GCF_041262125.1. NCBI lineage: Bacteria > Pseudomonadati > Bacteroidota > Flavobacteriia > Flavobacteriales > Flavobacteriaceae > Flavobacterium > Flavobacterium sp. 28YEA47A. Next base: position 326,063 of record NZ_JBGCCI010000002.1, on the reverse strand, counting down.
TGGTATTGAAATAATTCGAAAAGCCCAAACCGTGAATGATTCCGAAGAAAAGCGTTACGATGGCTATAAAGCTGATACTTTCCTTTTTTGAATTTTTTCCGGCAGTAAAAAGATGAAAAACTGCGGTGATTAATATGGTAATTGGAATTAAAAACTCAACAAGATTGACTTTTATCTGGACAAAACCATATACCGAAAGGAGCAAAGCCATAGTATGGCCCACAGTAAAAAGAGAGACTAAAAGCAATACTCTTTTCCAGTCCTTAAAGGCATAGGGAATTGTCAATGCGATTAAAAACAAGACGTGGTCGTAGGCGTTGATGTCTAAAACATGACGTAATCCTGTGTTGAAGTAGATCCAAAACTCAGACATATATAGATTTTTTTGATTGGGATTTCAAACATACGATATATTTTGGAAAGAGTTTATTTCTGTTAAGAAAAGTCAGCAATTTATGCCGTTAAAATAGAAATAGGATTATATTTGCAAAAAATATATAATTATGTCAATTTCAGATTTATTTGATAGCGGATTTAAAAACAGAAATAAAGGACATTTCGCTTCTATCGTGAGAGTTGCAATGGAAAACGGGCACTTGAGCGAAGAAGAAAGACACTTCTTGGACAAGTTGGCCATGCAATTGGATATTTCTTCTGAAGAGTATGCTGAAATTCTTGCTAATCCGATGAAATACCCAATCAATCCTCCTTATTTGCATACGCAAAGATTAGAGCGTTTGTATGACCTTTCAAGGATGGTATATGCGGATCACGTTTTAGGTCCAAAACAAAAAGAAATCCTTACCCGATTTGCATTGGCATTAGGATTCACTCCAGGAAACGTACATTACATTGTTGACAAAGCGCTTTCGTTGCTTGTCATGGGTGTAGATTTGGACACTTTCCTATTCGAAATGACTCACATGAATAAATAAAAAAAAGCTCCGATTGGAGCTTTTTTTATGCATATACTTTTTATTTCTCGCTTGCTGTTTTCATGAATTCTTCTGCCTTTTCTACCATATTGTAGCTACCACAAAAGAATGGGACACGCTGGTGTAGTTCTGTCGGTTGGATTTCCATAATCCTTCCAAAACCATCAGAAGCCTTTCCGCCTGCTTGTTCTGCCAGGAATGCCATCGGATTGCATTCGTATAGGAGACGCAATTTTCCGCTTGGAGCCTTAGAACTTGTAGGGTAAATATAAATTCCTCCCTTAATCATATTTCTGTGGATGTCTGAAACCAAACTTCCAATATAACGTGAAGTATAAGGTCTGTCGCCTTCTTCTAACTGGCAGTATTTGATATAATCTTTTACGCCTTGAGGGAAATGAACATAGTTTCCTTCGTTGATAGAATAAATCTTACCATCTTTTGGAAACTTCATGTTTGGATGCGAAAGATAGAAAGTACCAATAGCAGGATTCAGCGTAAATCCGTTCACGCCACGTCCTGTTGTATATACCAACATGGTTGATGTGCCATAAATTACATATCCGGCTGCTACTTGATTAACACCAGGCTGAAGAAAATCTTCAATAGTAACCGGTGTTCCTATAGGTGTAATTCTTCTGTAAACAGAAAAAATGGTTCCAACAGAAACATTTACATCAATATTAGAAGAACCGTCAAGAGGGTCCATCAATACGACATATTTGTTGTTGTGGCACTCGTCTTTACCTTTAATCGTGATAAAATCATCACTTTCTTCTGATGCGATACCGCACACGATTTCACGGTTGATAAGCGTCTGTATAAAAGTCTCGTTAGCAAAAACATCTAATTTTTGCTGATCTTCTCCCTGTATATTCTGTTCGCCGGCAGCGCCCACAATATCTACCAATCCGGCCTTGTTCACCTTGTAGTTAACGACCTTAGCGGCCAATCGGATGGAGTTGATTAATCTGGATAATTCTCCGGAAGAATATTGAAAATCTTCCTGTTTTTCAATAATAAATTCCCCTAATGTTTTATTGCGTTCCTCCATTACTATATCGTTGTAGTTGTGGTGCAAATATCGTTCATAAATTCTATAATTTTAGAAGCGGCAGTAAAAAAATATTTATAAATAAATGTTACAAATATAAAAAAATGTTATTTTTGCATGATTTTAAAAAAGACAACAAAGTTGAATTTTTCAAGGAATTTTTAGAAAAGAAATGTCTTGGATTGTGCAGTTGGACATGCTTTTAATATATTCGCTGTAAAAATCGAAACAGAGAAAAAGAATACAGAAATGATAATCAGAAGAGGAACTGAAAATGATATGAAGGCTGTTTTAAGCCTGATTCAAGAACTGGCTGTTTTTGAAAAAGAACCTGAAGCAGTAGTAGTTACAAAAGAAGATTTAATTCGTGATGGTTTTGGAAGCAATCCGCTCTTCCATACTTTTGTAGCAGAATTGGATGGTGAAATTATAGGTATGGCGTTGTACTATTACCGGTTTTCTACATGGAAAGGAAAAACCATCCACCTCGAAGATTTGATTGTTACTGAAAAAAGCAGAGGCACAGGAGCCGGAATGGCACTATATTCTGAAATTATAAAAGAAGGAGAAAAAGAAAATGTACGCCGTATTGAATGGAATGTCCTGAATTGGAATATGCCAGCTATCGAATTTTATGAAAAATCCGGAGCAAAAGTCTTATCAGACTGGCGTGTTGTCCACATGGACGAACAAGGAATTAATGATTTTTTAAAAAAATAAAAGTCTAAGATCAAAAGTCTTAAATCAGAAATCTAAGATCACAAATCAAAAAATCTGAAATCTAAAATCAATGAGAGTATTTAAATTTGGAGGTGCTTCAGTAAAAGATGCCAACGGCATTAAAAACGTGTATGATGTTTTACAGCAGGTTGGTTTTGACGATGTGCTGCTTGTTGTTTCGGCTATGGGAAAAACGACAAATGCTTTGGAAGTCGTAATCAAGAACTATTTTGAAAAGTCGGCTGAATTGCAGTCTTCTATTCAGGATGTCAAGAAATACCACAACCAGATTTTACTTGATTTGTTTGAAGACGATAAAAATACCGTTTTTGGAGCTATCAATCAGCTCTTTTCAGATTTGGAAGGTTTCCTGAAAAGCAACAAATCGCCTAACTATAATTTTGTATACGACCAGATTGTTAGTTTTGGAGAAATGATTTCAACGACTATCATCAGCCATTATTTTAATTATAGAGGATTGAAAAACCAATGGCTCGATGTGCGTAATTTTATAAAAACAGACACAACCTATCGTGATGCGATTGTAGATTGGGAACAAACACAAAAGCTGATTTCTAAAAACGTAAAGAAAAAAGTACTCAACATCACCCAAGGATTTTTAGGTTCTGACGAAAATAACTTTACAACGACTTTAGGTCGTGAAGGTTCGGATTATACGGCAGCTATTTTTGCCTATTGCCTTAATGCGGAAAGTGTTACCATCTGGAAAGACGTGCCCGGTGTTATGAATGCCGATCCGAGGTATTTTGAAAATGCAACACTCCTAAACCAGATTTCATATCGCGAAGCCATAGAGCTTGCTTTTTATGGAGCTACCGTTATTCACCCTAAAACATTACAGCCATTACAGCGAAAGGAAATTCCGCTGTTTGTAAAATCGTTCCTGAATCCGTCATTGCCAGGAACCAGCGTAAGCAAAGGAGCTGATTTAGAACCGCATCTGCCTTGTTTTATCGTAAAAAAAGAACAGCTACTGATTTCGCTTTCTTCTATAGATTTCTCTTTTATCATGGAAGAAAACATCAGCGAGATTTTCGGGCTTTTGCACCACTATAAAATGAAAGTGAGTCTGATTCAGAACTCAGCAATCAGCTTCTCGGTTTGTATTGAAGACAAATTTGGCAATTTCAACGACCTGAAAAATGTACTTTCAAAGAAATTCAAGGTGTCGTATAATGAAAATGTTTCGCTTTATACCATCCGCCATTTCAATGAGAAAGCCGCAGAAATGGTTGAAAAAGGCAAGCAGGTATTGCTTAAGCAGGTCAGCAGAGAGACCATGCAAATTGTTACCAAAGAAACCACCAACTAATTTTTTTATAAACCACGTGCCATCGGGAGTAACGGAATACTGTGCTCCCGATTTTTTATTTGCTTTCCCGTGAAGAATCCGGCTCTTGAAATTATTGGTTTATAAATACTACTTTTGAGCTTTCGGAGTTATAGTATTTATGTTGAAAAAATTGCTTTTTCTGGTTTTAATAGGCTTTGTTTCTGGACTTTCCGCCCAGGAAGTCAAAACGCCGTATAAAAACAGGAAGATTATAGCTACAAAAGATACGATACATATTGATAGCGTAAGCATTAGCAGTTCGTTTTTCAAACTACAGGATAAAGAGGGTAATGATATCGATACGACCTATTATAAGGTTGATTTCCAAAAAAGTAAGCTCGTTTTTAAAAATGATTTCAAGTCGGAAGATACCCTGACACTCCGTTATTTCAGCTATCCGGAATATCTTACCCGAAAATACAGTATTTATGATGACAGCCGTGTCGTTAGTAATGAATCCGGAAAAGGCAACCTTTATAAAGTGTCTCGCGATCCGATAAGCACTTTTAAACCTTTTGACGGATTAAACACATCGGGAAGTATTACCAGAGGAATTACGATTGGTAACAACCAAAATGCGGTAGTCAATTCCAATTTGGATTTACAGATAACGGGCAAAATTTCAGACAAGGTAAGTTTAAGAGCTTCCATTCAGGATAGTAATATTCCTTTACAAGAAGGCGGTTATTCACAAAAATTGGATGAATTTGACCAGATTTTTATTGAACTTTTTAGCGATAAATGGAACATTAGGGCAGGAGATTTGTTTTTAGAGAACAGACAATCCCGATTCTTGAATTTCAACAAAAAAGTACAAGGACTTTCGGCCAATTTCACGTTTGGAACACCTGAAAATAAAACCAATGTTTTTGCATCGGCAGCTTTGGTAAGAGGACAATATGCCCGAAGTTCGTTTACCGGACAAGAAGGAAATCAAGGGCCATACAAGCTGCAAGGGCCTAATGGCGAATTGTATATTTTGGTTATTTCCGGTTCAGAACGCGTTTTTGTCAATGGGATTTTGCTGACAAGAGGTGAAAATAATGACTATACAATTGATTACAATGCGGGTGAAATTATCTTTACCTCTCTGTTTCCGATTACTTCAGAAATGAGGATTAATGTCGAATACCAATATTCAGACAGAAACTATACACGATTTGTGACCTATGCAGGAGCCATGCACGAACAGGAGAAATGGAGCTTAGGGGGATATTTATATTCAGAAAATGACGTAAAAAACCAGCCATTGCAACAAAATCTTTCGGCAGAACAGGTCGAAATACTAAAAGAAGCAGGCGATAATACGGCTGCGATGACTGCACCGTCGGCTTATGTTGACAGTTATTCTGAAAACAAGATATTGTACAGAAAAATAAACGTTGGCGGTGTTGAGGTTTTTGAATTCTCAAATACTCCGACGGATGAACTATACAATGTGCGTTTTTCTCTTGTAGGTGCTAATCAGGGAAATTACAGACTTTCGAATACAGCCACTATTGGGAGAATCTACGAATATGTTCCACCGGTAAATGGAATTCCTCAAGGAAACTATGAGCCTATTATCCGATTAGTGGCTCCAACCAAAATCCAGATTGCTACCATTTTGGGAAAATACAAACCAAGCGAAAAAACACTGGTTGATTTTGAATTAGGTATAAGTAATAATGATCTGAACTTGTTTTCTTCAAAAGATGATAGCGATAATCAGGGACTTGCCGGAAAGATCAATGCTAAACAAAGACTGTTTTCAAAAACATGGCAGTTAGATGCTTTTGCTAACTATCAATTTGTACAAAAGCAGTTCCGAACCATTGAACGTTTGTTTACGATTGAGTTTGACCGCGATTGGAACCTCACTAATCCACTAGGAAACCAAAGCCTGCTTGTTACCGGTTTGAACTTTATTCTTCCTAATAAAGGAAATGCAAGATACCAGTTGGAAAAACTTGATTTTTCTGAAAGTTTTTCAGGAACCAGACATGTGGTAGACGGCTCTTTCCGATTTAAAAATTTTACTTTTCAAAATAATGGGAGCATACTGAAAAGTGATAGCAATTACTCCGAATCAAAATTTATCAGGAACCAGACACAGGCACGTTATCATTTTGGTAAAAACTGGGTAGGAGGTAGTTTCCGACTGGAAGACAACGAAGAAAAGATCAAAGAAACCGGACAGTTTTCTGCCTTAAGCCAAAAATTTAATGAATTTGGATTTTTTACCGGGCGTGGTGATAGTACAAAAGTGTATGTAGAATTAGGTTATTTACAACGCTCTAATGACAGTTTGGTTAACGGATTTGTAAAAAAAGTCAATACGTCCAATTCCTATTATCTGAAGTCAAGATTGATGAAAACCGAAAAAAGCGACCTTTCGTTATTTGTTAACTACAGGAATTTGAAATTTGAAGACCCGACGCGTAAAAAGGAACCTTCTTTAAATTCGAGATTGCTATACAACGACCGTTATTTTGACCAATTAATTCAGGTTACTACAACTTATGAAACCACATCAGGAACTATTCCCCAACAGGAATTTACCTACCTGAAAGTAGAACCCGGACGAGGTGTTTACACTTGGATTGATTATAACAATAATGGAATCCAGGAACTGGAAGAATTTGAAGTTGCAAAATTTGCAGATCAGGCAGAATATGTACGAATTTTTCTTCCAAACCAGATTTTTATCAAGACACACCAGAATAAATTTTCACAGTCTGTTATACTGAATGCCAACCAATGGCAAAACGAAAAAGGATTTAGGAAGTTTTTGTCTTATTTCTATAACCAGACTTCTTTTCTTGTGGATCGAAAGATTATCCGAAATAGCGATAATTTCGATTTGAATCCGTTTTCTTCAGGCGAAAAAGATCTTTTAGGACTGAATTCCAGTTTTAGGAACAGCTTGTTTTATAACAGAGGAAAACAGGACCATTCCCTGACGTATACCTATTTGAGAAATAGGGCAAAGACGCTACTTTCAGTAGGTTCGCAGGAAAGTAACAACCGTTCACACCAGCTGCAATACGCCCATCTTATCCAAAAAAGCTGGCTTTTAGGGTTTACGGGCAAAACGATCGAATCAGAACTGTTTTCAGAGAACTATACCAGCAAGAATTTTGAATTAAAAGGTTATCAGCTGGCGCCTAAAATTTCCTATCTGTTTTCAAGAAATGCAAGTTGGGATTTGTTTTATGAGTTTCAGGATAAAGATAACAAAATCAATGATAAAGAATCATTGCAGCAACATCGTATTGGGACATCTTTTACCTATTCATCTGAGAAAAAATTTACGATGAATGGTGAATTTTCATTATATAAAAATGACTTCAGTGGCGATGCACTTTCTCCGGTCGCTTATCAGATGTTGGAAGGACTGCAACCGGGGCAAAATTTGACATGGCGTTTGTTGTTGCAAAAGAACCTGACACAGTTTTTGGATGTCAATGTGAATTACGAAGGAAGAAAAAGTGAAGAAAGTAAAGCAATCCATACCGGAAGCGTACAGCTTAGGGCTTATTTTTAACATGGATAATCATCTGAAACATTTATATTTGGAATCTTAATCTAAAAAAAGACCCATGAAAACAAAAATAATAGCAGGCTCACTTTTGGCAGTTTCATTATTCATGACCTCATGCAAAAAAGAATTACAGCCACAAGAAAGTTCAGAACCAACTGAGGCAGTTGCTACAGATCCAGCCGCAGCTCCCGCAGAAGGACAGATGCCTGTAAATGCGCAGCCACAACAAGTACAAGCACAGCCACAGGTAAACGTACAGCCTCAGCCGGTTGCAACAGCTCCGGGAATGAATCCGCCACATGGACAACCAGGACACCGTTGTGATATTGCAGTTGGCGCTCCATTGAATTCGCCTCCGGGACAAAATCCAGCGACGGCACAGCCAACACAGCCTGCTCCTCAACCAACGGCAGCTCCATCGACCATAACTCCGGTTAATAATGCAGATATTGTTACGGCTCCGGGAATGAATCCACCACACGGACAGCCAGGACACCGATGCGATATCGCGGTTGGTCAGCCATTGCCAAAGGCATAAGAAACAGATGTTTCCTTACTATATAAACTAATAAGACTCTGCGTCTTTGCGTGCAATTTTTTTCTCGCAAAGACGCAGAGTTGCATTACACAAGTATTAATCAAAATGAGAATAATTACTACACTATTATTTTTTTTGACTTTTTCATTTGGTTTTAGCCAGACAAACCGTGAAATCATAATAGATACCTATTTAACCAATGGAGCCTATAAACATCATTACACTACCCACGGTTGGGAAGATAATATCAATCAGGGAATCGCAAAGGATTCGACAATCGCAGAATTGTGGCAAAGCAAAGCGCTTCCTTATTGGAAAATGAAAAAGTATGATGCAGCTGTGTCGTGTTACAATAAGGCGGTTCTTTACGACAGGAAAAATTATCTGGGAAGAAGAGGCTATTTAAAATGCATTTTTCAAAAAGATTACAAGAGTGCTATTGCTGATATGGAAGCAGCAGAAAAAGAATTCGGTTATGGCTATCAAAACGATCATTCTTATCCGTTTTATATTTCATTATGCTATTTACAACTTAACGAGTTTAAAAAAGCAGAGCAAGTTTTGCAAAAAGACTTTGATAAAACAGTAAAAGAGCGTGGAAAAACCTGGATTCATTTCTTAGATTTATTTTATATGGGAATCATACAATATGAATTGAGAAAATACGACAATGCGATTTCCTATTTTGACAGAGCATTGGCAGAATATACCGAATTTTCAGATGCAGAATACTATAAAGGTTTGTGCCTGATTGAAAAAGGAGACAAAAGCAAGGCTGAAGCAATTATGCTGAAGGCAAAAAAAGATTTTGAACGAGGTTTTACCATAAATGAAGATGATTCTTTTTATGAACCTTATCCATACAAAGTTAATTGGCATATGGCAAAATGGACCATCCCCAATTACAAGGAATAACCATATTCATCCCCAAATATTACCTCAGAACCTCTTAAACCTCAATAACCCGACCCACTTTAACTTCCTCCAAAAAATACTCGTCGTGAGAAACTACTATCAAAGTACCTTGATATTCATTAATGGCGGCGGTTAGTATTTCCACGTTTTTAAGATCTAAGTTATTGGTTGGTTCATCCAATATAATAACGTCCGGAGATTGACTGCTAATAGTCAGGCAGCAAAGCAACAAGCGCATTCTTTCGCCACCACTTAACGCACTGCAAGGTTTGTCCCAATCTTCTCTTGTAAACAAAAAGCGGTTAAGCCTGATTTTTATTTCGTGTTCTTGTAAAGAAGAAGAATTAAATTGCTGTGCCTGTTCATACACTTTTAGCTTGTTGTCTAACAAAGAATAATCCTGATCGATATAAACTGATTTGTTATTTGCCCTGTAAATGGTTCCTGTTTGCGGTTCTAAAGTTCCTAAAATCAATTTTATTAAAGTCGTTTTCCCGGAACCGTTTGTTCCTTTTAAGGCAATGCGTTCGCCACTTGTGATTTGGAAATTCAGGTTTTTGTTCCAAAGCGGTTGGGAACTGTAAGCAAAATTGATGTCGGTTGCCGTGAACAATATTTTTCCTCGATGCAAGGATGAATTGTCGAAACCAAATTTCATTTTGTCAATATCAGGCAAAGAAGAACGGAGTTCCTGCAAGTCTTTAGAAATGCCACCAATCTTTTCTGCATGCACGCTTTTGAGTTTTGAAGTGCTGTTTTCTGCATTGTTCCGCAAAGTGTTCATCATGATTTTGGCAACACCAGCTTTTTCCTGTTTTCCTTTCCCGCGACTGTCTAACTTTTGTTGCCGTTCCAGTGTTTCCCGTTCTTTCTCTTTGGCTTTCCGCAATGCTTTTTCTTTGCTTTGGATATCTTGATTCAGGGCATTGTTTTCAATTTCCTTTTGTGTCGTGAAAAAATCGTAATTGCCACCATAGACTTTGATGCCGTGTTTGCTCAGTTCGCAAATCGTGTCTAACAGGTTTAGCAATTTTCTGTCGTGGCTAATAACAACCAAGGTGCTTTTTGTGGATTGGATAAAGTCGTATAAAAGCTGCCTGCCGGAACTATCAAGATGGTTGCTTGGCTCGTCCAATAAAACCAACTCCGGCTGATGGATGAAAATTCCTGCCAAAAAAACTTTTGTTTTTTGTCCGCCGCTCAATGTTTCCATTTTTTGCGACAAGTCCAAGTCCGTGAGTTGCCAATAGTTTAACGCTTCGTTACATCGTTCTTCAATCGTCCAATCATCATCCAGCAAGGTGTAATTTTCTTCCGTTACGTTGCCGTTTAGGATTTCTTGCAGCGCATTGAGTTTTGGTTCAATTTTCAACGCTTGTGCAATGGTCAAATGATTGTATTGTCCAAAAATCTGCGGAATATAATAGGGTTGGGCATCAACAATTCGTTGTCCGCTTACGGGTTGCAGTTCGCCTGCAATAATTTTGAGCAACGTAGATTTTCCGGTCCCGTTACTGCCTATTAATGCTATTTTATTGTGATGGTTAACTGTTAGGCTGATATTGCTAAACAGTACCTCTTTGTTGGAGTGTGTATAGGAAATATTCTGTAAAATCAGCATAATTTCTTTCGTTTAAGATTAATGAAAAGGGGAAGCCCGATGAGGTTCGCCGTTTTTAATTACCGGAAAGAAATTATTTTTTACACTTTATTTTCTATTGCTTTGAGAGGACAAATATACAAAATGTAATTGAACTTTGCGACTTAGCGCCTTTGCGAGCAATCATTTTCACGCAAAGACGCAGAGGCGCAAAGCTTATTTATGCAAATAGGTAATGAATATTCAAAAGAGAAAAGAAGATACTAGAAGAAACGCTGACAATAAGAAACGCAAATACAAATTTTGGTTTTTGCTGAGACAATACGGCTGCGTTAAATCCCATACAGAATATGGTTACGAAGAATAATTGTATCATATGCCAGATTGAAGTACCACCCATAAGAATAAACATTGCGGCAATAGCACCAAGGCAGCTTTGAGCAAGAACGCTCAATGTCGTAAAGCCGATAAATCCTCTTTTATAACCTGTCAGATAATCATTGTATGTTTTCATGATAAGATGCTTTAAAATTTATACTGTAAAGTTAAGTATACATTGGGTCAGCGTTTTATGATAAAAATCATGTTTTATAAAAATAAATTTACCCATCTTAAAATGATGATAAGATGGGTAAATTTACGACTGCCTCGGGGCATTTTTATTATAACATTACAATAGAATGTTTCAAATTTCTGAAAGATTAAAATTGGCTGATTGCATCATTAATCAGTTTCATTTCTGCCTCGGTAATAGTAACATCGACAGACTTTGCATTTTCTATGGCCTGGGCTGCATTTCTGGCTCCGGCTAAAACCACGCTGATTCCTTGTTGTAAGGTTGTCCAGCGCAAAACAAGCTGTGATAAAGAAACATTTTTGTTTTGGGCAATTGGTTCAATTTTATCGAGAAGCGTCTTGACTTTCTCGGCAGAAAACTGCCCGAAATAACCATTTCTGTGGTCGTCAGATTTCAGTTTGGCATCTTTGAAATATTTACCTGTCAGCAGGCCTCTTTCCATCGGGCTATACGCAATAATACCGATATTGTTTTCAAGTACGTACGGAACAATTTCATTTTCGATAGCGCGATTCAGCATGCTAAACGGAACCTGATTCGAAGCCAATTGTATTGTTTTTTGGGCTTCTTTCAAATGCGAAAGATCATAATTACAAACGCCGGCTGCGCGAATTTTCCCTTGTTCAATAAGCAGATTTAAAACCTCCATAGTTTCATCAATCGGAGTTGTCGAATCCGGCCAGTGAATTTGAAGCAGGTCAATATAATCTGTACCCAGACGTTTTAGGCTTTCTTCCAATTCTTTGATAATATTCGCTTTGGATGCATACTTATATACAGGAAAGGTTTTTCCGTTGCTTTCAGCATCAAAAAAATAATCTCCCTTTCCGTTATTGCTTCCGTCCCATACCAATCCGAATTTTGTGAGCAGCTGTATTTTGTCGCGGTTTTTTCCTTTGATGGCTTCGCCAATCAATTCCTCGCTGAGTCCCATTCCGTAAAATGGAGCGGTATCCAGTGAAGTAACTCCGTGGTCAAGTGAAGCGTGTACGGCTTTGATTGAATCCTGTTTTTCATTACCGCCCCACATAGTACCGCCAATTGCAAATGCGCCATACGTTATTGCGGAAAGTTCCAAATCAGAATTTCCTAATTTTCTATATTCCATTATCCTATTTTTTGTGTTTTATATATAATTACATTGCCATCCAAAAGAGTTTCAGATGCTCTTACAAACTCCTGGATATAAGGTTGACTGTTGTGTGCTTCAAGCCCTTTTTCATCGCTCCAGATTTCATGGAAAACAAAAATAGTAGGCTCTGTGCTATTTTGATGCAGGTCATATTGAATACAGGCTGTTTCTTTTTTAGAATGCACCGCCATATTCATCAGTAATGACTTTACTGCATCAGTATGCTTGGGTTTGCTTTTTACTATTGCTGTCAGATGTATCATATGATTTGTTTAAAAAGATGTTGTTCAGGTGTTCATTATACAATGCGAGATCTCTTTTTACATCGGCATTTTTCTCAATATCGTGAAAATGTATGCCTTGCAGCGGAGCCATTCCGGTAAAAGCATTCATACGATGGAAGCCAAACATAACGCCTTCGTCTACATTTTTCTGTTGGAAGAATTCGCCCGGAAGTGTAAATGCTTCTTTTGGGGCGTTCCATGAGGTGGTGAGCATGTATTTTCTGCCATGAAGCATTCCGCCAGTTCCGTAATTGATTGTCGGATTTTGTGAAGAACGCCCGTCGCTATGGTAAATTCCGGTAGCATGGCCTTCTGTAAACACAACATCAATATATTGTTTAAAGGCGTGAGGAATCTGGAACCACCAGATAGGAGTGTGGTAGATAACAACATCAGCCCAAACAAATTTTTCTACTTCTTCAGCAGGGTCGTATTCGTTGTTGACATCTGTTGTCTGTACTTCAAAGTTTGGATTGTTTTTAAAAAAATTAAAAGTTTCCTGTGCGATAGTTTCGTTGAACTTACCGCCGGAATGGCCAAATTTTTGACCGCCATTGATTATAAATATTTTTTTCATGATCGTATTAATTCATTTGATGATGCAAATTTATGGCGACATTATCTATTATTAAAATAACTTAATTCATACCTTTGTATCATAATTATAATAGCTGAATTATGGTAAATCTGGAATGGTACAGGACATTTAAAGCCGTATATAAATCAGGAACGCTTACCGGAGCAGCAGAAGTGCTGTTTATTTCACAGCCTGGAGTAAGTCTGCATTTGAGTTCGCTGGAAAATTATGTTGGGTATAAGCTGTTTGACCGTACGGGACGCAAAATGGTTCCTACAGAAAGAGGTAAAGTGCTTTATAATTTTATTATCGAGGCGATGACAAAATTGGAAGAAGCCGAAAAGAATTTCCAGCGGAGTACGGAGAAGCATACGCCTACGATTAGCGTGGGTATGTGTTTTGAGACGTTCCAGATTACGTTGGAACAATACATCGCAACCTTGCCATTTAATGTAATCATCCAATTTGGAGAATATCCGGAAATGGTTGAAAATCTCGAAAAAGGAATATTGGACATTATCATCACGCCGCAGATGGTTCCTAAAAGCAGCATCGATTATCAGCCTTTTTCATCGGAAACAATAGTGCTGGTTGGTGGCAATGAAACGGATGTACAGACATTCCAGACATTGGAAGAAACAGGAGATTTTGAAGCTATAGAATCATGGCTGAAGCAGCAGAAATGGTATGGAACAACTGGAGATATGGAACATTTGAGACGATTCTGGCAATTGAACTTCAACAAATATCCCGACTTTCGCCCCAACTATATCGTGCCCAACCTAAACTCTATTGTACGTTGTCTTAGCAGCGGCCAGGGATTGTCAGTTATTCCGGATTTCCTTTGCAAGAAAGACATCGATAGCGGTCAAATCAAAATGATCTGGCAAGGAAAAGTGCCTTTAAAAAACACGCTTCATTTTGCTACAAGAAAAAAGACAATCTACGCAGACGAGATTGCCTTAATCAAAGAAATATTTATGAAAGTGATGAAATAAAAACTTAGTTCTTCTTCTTTTTGAAGTCAGGCATAAAAGAAATTCCTACGTTGAAATAGCCCGTTCCATTTTGTTTGGTCGAAAAGATATAATCATTTGTGTTTTCTCCTCTTTCGGACAGCCTTGAATTAAAAACATTCGATAATCCGGTCTTGAAAGTAGCAATAATTGTTTTGTTGATATGATGCTCATAGGTCAGTCCCGAACGAAGCTCTAAAACCCGGTAATCATACACATCTGCAAAGCCTGGCGTATTATTGTTGTAGACATAAAAACCGTCACCGTTGAGTTCCGTTCCTATAGAAAATTTCCCGTTTTCAGATATTGGTCTGTGGAATAAAAGCCTTTGTGGTAAAATCAGGTCAAATATCCAGGGCGAATTTTGGAATCGGTGTTCCATCATAAAAGTTGGTGCTGCTGGAACCGGAGAAGCCGGATCGATAAAAATAAGTGCTCCAACGCCAATCATGGTTCTTTCCGTTTTTTTCAAAATAATTGTCGCACCTATAAAACCTTTCAAACGCTCAATATCTTTTTCACTGCCGTCAGCAGTAAAACTGGCATTATAGATAAAAGGCTTGTTGAATAAACGAGCGAAATAAGTAAAGCTTAGCGTTGCGGACAGGTAATGAAAATCTAGTTTTTTGTTATAAGGAGCAATAGCATCGCCAGCTACATTTTCAACATCGTTCAGTTCAAAAGCCTCATATTTGTAATTGAGCGATGTAGTGACGCTCCATCTCGGTTTGGAAAAGATTACAAAATTCGAATTGGCATTGAATCGGTAATGATTTTTGATTTCTCCTTCTTCAAAGGCCTTGTCTAATAATTTGGAATCGAAATCGGTTGGTAGGTATTGCTGATACTGGAAATCCAAAAAGCGGGTAGATGGAAATCTTTCAGTTACGGCAGCCTTGACATTTTCTTTTAATTGTTCTTTTTCTTGTGCATTTGCAAAAACACATAGCAGTATTGCAAAAGGCAAAATTTTTGATTTCATAGCATGTTTTTAAAACGGTTGTTGTTATAGTCTGTCCGAAATGTTTTTCCCAAGATACTGTTCGAGGAATTTTTTACGGAATACTTCTCCAATCGGAATCTCGGAAGTCTTGATATAAATGGTATGGTTGTCAAAAGAATCAATATGCTGCACATTGACCAAATATGATTTGCTAACGCGGATGAACTGCGTTTCAGGAAGGTGCTGTGAGATGGTTTTGAGGTTCATGGCCGTGATAATTTTGCTGTCATTGACATAAATCACGACATAATCTTTTAGCCCTTCGATATAGAGAATATCCCTAAAAAGAATTTTATGGAATTTTCGCTCTGATTTTATGAGCATAAAGTCAGTTTCCAGGCTTTCCAATGTGCTTTTTTCTTCCTTACCGGACAATAATTCGCGGTAAGCAAATGCTTTTTTAATCGATTTTTCCAATCGATTTTTAATAATTGGCTTTACCAGATAATCTATGGCATCTACCTCATAACTTTTCAAGGCATATTGCGAGTATGCGGTCGTAAAGATGATAAGGGTTTGTTCCGGAATGGATTCTGCAAATTCCAATCCGTTAATTCCCGGCATCTGTATATCGAGAAAAATCAGGTCAACTGTATTTTCAAGCATGAATTCCCTAGCCTTTTTTGGGCCATTGAAGCATCCAATCACATTCAATTCAGGAACATCCTGTAGGAGCAGGAGCATGCCCTCTCTGGCGAGAGGTTCGTCATCAACGATTATGCAATTCATATTGGCAGAGTTAAGGTTACAGTATATTTTTTATCAATGTCGTCAATATCTAATTTATAATCCTTAGCATACAACAAATCCAATCTGCGTCTGGTATTTACCAATCCAAGTCCTCCTTTTTGTTGTCCGTCAATAGGCTCGGCAGGTTTCGTATTAGAGCAGATAAAAACCAGTTCTCTTTTATGAATCGTAAAAGAAATGTCTATTTTAGAAGGATGCTCAAGATCAGCACTGTGCTTGATAGCATTCTCTATAAATGTAGTAAAGAGGTTTGGAGGAAGCACCAGTTGTGAAATCATGTTGCTGTTACTGTCTTCGTTCTCAATTGTAATCCTGAAATTAAAATCATCACGGCGAATCTTCTCAAGCTCCATAAAATCGTTCAGGAATTGTATTTCAGATAAAAGCAATACAGAGGGTTGGTTATTGTCATACAATTGATAGCGAAGGAAATCAGACAATTTCATAATAATGGCAGAAGCTTTTTCCGGATTTTTTTTAACCAATACGTTGACATTATTCAGCATATTGAAAAGAAAATGCGGATTGATCTGATTCTTCAATTCCTTGAGTTCCAGTTGCAGGGAATTTGTTTCTAATTCAATGATACGCTCCGTATCACGTGCCCACTGCTGGAACAGTTTTATAGAAGTAGACGAAAAAACCAAAATAGTGAGCAGGTTGGAAGTAGCCAGGATTTCCCGAAAAAAACTAGAGAAAACCTTTCGTGGCGTAATCCGATACTGATCAAAATAATTCAGGCCATTTTTTACGAGTATGAAACTGCATACGATAAGCAGAACGAGACACACCAAATAGGTAATATATTCGCCTTTGAACAAAAGTTTTGGGACGAGTACATACATATTGATGTAAACCATTGCCAGGAAATAGATAATCCACAACCATTTTATATAGTAGTGGAAATCACCGCTATATTCTTTGATTTCTCCTGAATCGTATGAAAATGCAATAATGTATAAAATAATGGACAAATGCCTCCAGATCCTATATTTTGGATCGATGAGGAATTTTATAAAATTATTTTGAAAACAAGTGTTTTTCAAGGCTATAGATATTAACGATGCGAAATAAGACTAAAAAAAAGCAACACCCAATTAATTTATACCAACCGCCTTTTAAATTATACAAAAAGGTTTTTTGCCTGTTAAGGTATTAAATCTATTAAATAACGGTTTTTGTATAAAATAAGTTTGTGTTGGTATAAAAAAAACAGTCAGCTTTATTGTTCCCTCTATTTTTGAAATAAAAAAAATATGAAATCGATCCAAGCAATAGAGCGCTGGATTACAGCCATCGAGAGTTCAAAACAGGAAACGTGCGCCAAAGAACAGGAAATCAAAGCGATTGTTGATTTATGGAAATTTGCCGACTTGTATGACAACCGAGCCATTATTACTCAAAAAGGAGAAATCCAATTGGAAGATGCTGATGGTTTGGCTGAAAAAGTCAGTGTGGTTACTTCGGATTTGTTTCTTACGCCAAAAGAGAACGCCATCTCAAAAATCCTTTCAGAAATCGAAGCTGAATTTTCAGAGCTTGGTGCTCGCTATAAAGGACTTTATAATGTGGAGTTTCGCAATCCGGAAGCCAATTTTGATGCCGCTGAAATCCTAAAACTCAAAAGCGAGATTATTTCAGGAATCAAAGGAGAAGTCATATTGTTTAAATATGTGGAACACATTAGAAAGCTGCCTTCATCAGAATTTCGAATTGTAAATCGTGATTTCAAGATTTTAGAATGCACTTATGAAGAGGTACAGAACATCATAGACCAAAACTATTTAGTGCAGCCCGGCCAGAAACAATGGCTTGTGATAGTATTGAGCGCTATTGACAACAACTGTAAGTCGTTTGTTATTGACGAAGCCATAAAAACAGCTGCCTTTTCATCGGGTTTTGAAAAAATATTTCTCTTTGACTTTTATACTTCCGAAATTATCGAATTAAATGTCATAGCACAAATCGGGACAGCCATTAAAGGCGTGCCGTTAGCTGCCAGTGGTGTTGCCTAAAACCCAATACGATTATTCTATTTTGCTGTTTTTATGTAGCAAACTATTCTAAAAGTGATTAGCTTTATGCTTTCTTACAGTATCAATTGTTATGGAGTTCAGCCAATTTACACCTTCCGAATTTCGGGACATTTGCGACAGTCTTGCCGCAAAAGATGAAGACATTAAAAACATTCTTGACCGATATGATTATCCGCCATTTTGGTCGCGTCCCAATACTTTTGAAACCTTGGTGCATATCATATTGGAACAGCAGGTGTCTATCGCCTCAGCACTGACAACTCTTAATAAATTGAGGGATTATGTTGGAGAAATTACGCCCGAACGCATACTGTCTTTGTCTGATGAAGAGTTCAGGGCCTGTTATTTCAGCCGACAAAAAACGGTTTATGTAAAGCATTTGGCTCAGGCGTTGCTGGATAAACAAATTGATTTACAATTGCTGGAAACGCAATCTGACGAAGCCATCCGAACTACATTGAGCCAGTTAAAAGGCATTGGTAACTGGACGATTGATGTCTATCTGATTTTTGTGCTAAAACGTTCCGATATTTTTCCAATAGGTGATCTGGCGGCGGTGAATGCACTAAAGCAGTTGAAAAACATGCCTAAAGAAACTTCACGTGAAATCTTAATAGAAAAGGCCGCCGATTGGCAGCCTTTCCGTACCGTCGCAACTATGCTGTTGTGGCATTATTATCTGTCTTTAAGAGCAAAGAAATAGGGCGGATTTAAAAGCATAAGACTAACGGAGATTTTTTACGAATAGATTCTGTAAAAAGCTATTTTCCTAAAATTTCTAACAATACTTCTGCTTTAACGCTTGAAAAATAGGAAATGTGATGAATTTCTATATTTTTGTAGACAATTCAAAAACTCAATCAAGCCCCCAAACACTATGGCAAAGTTTGCTTTTTACTTTATCATTGCCTTTTCTATTGTTTTTCCTCAACAGTTAAGAAGTCAAAATACCGCAGATTCTCTGCATACGTTAATAAAAAAAGCAGATGGGCTGAAAAAAGGGGAGCTAAACCTCGAGCTCGCAAGACATTTTTTGGCAAACAATCAGGATTCTTGTCTTTATTATAGCCAGGCAGCCCAAAAAATTGGACAAAATATAAAAGATCATTCCGTAGTGATTCGTTCCTATGCTCTTATTGGCGAGGCTTATCAAAAACAAAACAAAATGAAGGAAGCAATCGCTTCCTATCAGGAAGGACTTAAACTGGCTGAAAAACATAACGAAAAATCTCTGGCCGGAACTATTTACAACGGAATAGGAACCTGTTACTTCTATCTGAACGATCCTAAAAAAGCAGAGCAGTATCTGAAACAGGCAGCACAAGCCAAGAAAGAAGCAAATGATTACCAATATTATTCTTTCATTGCAGCAAATCTGGCAGCTTTGCAGATTATGAACCAATCGTTTGGCGAAGCAATACACACGCTTAAAGATGCTGAAAAAACACTTCTGAAAAACAAGCAGGACAACTATCTGGCTACAGTTTACAACTCTCTTGGAGCGGCTTATCAGGGAATAAAATCAGATTCCTGTGTTTATTATTACGAAAAAGGACTTGAGCTTTCCGAAAAAAACAAAGACCATCTCACGATGATGACTACGCACCAGAATTTGGGCGATTACTATTTGGAGAAGAAAAATTATGACAAGGCGGTTGAGTACATGAAGAAAGCGATTGCAGTGAATGAACTGCGACCAGAAGATCAGTATAAGCCTGCATTATTTGAAAGGATAAGTGTTTTGTATGAGTCGATGGGAGATTTTAAAAATGCCTATCACTATAAAAAACTGGAAAACGAAACACGCCAGCGCCTCTTTACTGCGGCAAAACAAAAAGAAATAGAAGAACTCGAAATCAAATACCAAAGCGAGAAAAAAGAAAAAGAAATCCAGGTACATAAACATGAAGCTGAAAAAGCGAAAAGCGAACGTACAGCGCTGTTGTTTGGTTCGATTTTGTTATTTCTGGTAGCCGGATTTATTATCTATTTGATTTTCCAAAGAAGAAAGATCACCCAAAAATTCGAACAGGAAAAACTCAGGATGTTTGAAAATATCCTGCACGAAATCAAGACACCGCTTACGCTTATCGATGGACCTATACAGATTATGAAGCAGCGTTCCGACAGTTCAAACGAAGAACAGCTTGGTCTGATGGAACGAAATTCTAAAAAATTAATGAGTCTGGTTGCCGAATTGCTCGATGCGTCAAAATTGGGCAGAGGCAGTTTCCAACTCCACTATACCAATGGATTAGTTGACGATTTTATTGAAAACACGATTGATACTTTTGCCAGCGAAGCCAAATCCAAAGACATACAGATTATACATACTAAGAATAATGTGAAAAAACAGTATTCGTTTCCGTCCAACGCTTTGGAAAAAATCCTCTCCAATCTTATCGGAAATGCTGTAAAATACTGTCCGCCAAAAGCTGAAATACAGGTGTCATCACAAATAGAACAAGGCAGATTAAACATCCGCGTAAGCGATACGGGGCCGGGAATTCCAAAAAAAGAACAGAAAAAAGTATTTCGTCGTTTTTTCAGAGGAAATCAGGTTTCAGATGTCAACGGTACGGGAATAGGGCTGTCTCTTGTTAAAGAATTAGTGGATTTAGCCCAAGGTACGATCCATCTTGAAAGCAATTCTTCAGGAACAACATTTATGGTTTCCTTTCCGGTGCAAGAAGCAGCGAATGTTATGGATTCGGTTATTCAGAATGAAGGTGCGCCACTACTCTTGTTAGTAGAAGATGATGCAGATACGGCTGCTTTCAGTATAGCTGTCTTAAAAGAAAATTTCCAGATTATACATGCTAAAAACGGACAGCAGGCTCTTGACTTAATCCGTGAAAATTTGCCGGATATTGTTCTTTCCGATGTTATGATGCCTGAAAAAGATGGTATCGAATTGCTTTCAGCAATCCGATCTGAGGAACTGACGAATCATTTGCCGGTTGTATTATTTTCTGCAAAAGCATCATTGGAAAGTCGTTTGCAAGGTTTGCAGCATGGGGCAGATGCCTATATTTCCAAACCTTTTTCGCCTGAAGAATTAAAGCTGACTATAAAAAACCTGTTTACTACGGTTCAACGAAACAAAGAAACCTACAAAGAAGCCATACATTCAGAAAAAATATTTGAAGAACGGGTTAAAAGTCCAAATGCCTATGTCAATAAAGTCATTGGCTATATTGTCAATAATATCGACAATCAAGACTATTCCGTTAATGAGCTTTCTGATAATATGTCTGTCAGCAGAAGCCAACTTCATCGAAAATTAGTCGCCTTGACAGGATTTTCTACTACCAATTTTATCAGCATGATCCGACTTGAAAAAGCAAAAGATCTTTTGCTCAATAACGAAGGGAACATTACCGAAATTGCTTATAAATGTGGTTTCAACAGCCAGTCCTATTTCACAAAATCCTTTACGGAATACTTTGGGAAAAGTCCGAGCCAAGTGCTTAAAAATCAATAATTTTTTTGCATGTGCAACAATAGTACACAATCTGGCAACATGGCTACATAGCTGTTTGTGGCTGGGAATCTAAATTTACCGACGTGAATCAACAATCAAAATCAAATATACTTTATGAAACACCTTTTACTATGTTTTATTCTTTTTTGGCATATTTCCTCCAAGGCCAATGATGAATGTGTTAATGCAATTCAATTAACTCCGAATAACTGTAATAATGTAAGCGGAACGTTTAGCGGATCAACTCTTAGCAGTGGAACTCCGTCCTGTGCCAATAGCAGTAGCCAGGATGTTTGGTATAAGTTCACGGCTACAGAACAGACGATGGCTGTTAACTTAGCCAGAGTGGTAACAAACTCTACGATGTACTTCGCGATGGAAATCTATGAAGATAGTTGCACAGGCAACCGATTCAAGTGTGTCGGACCGAGTACAGATATCTCTGTTTATTACAATACGGACTTCGTGATAGGCAGGACGTATTATGTCCGCGTGCTGAATCCGATTCCCGAGCTGAGTACACGTAGTTTCTATATCTGTATCCAGGCATTTCCAAAGCCTGCAAACGACAGCTGTGCTACGGCTGAGCAGCTTATACCGAATAATAACTGTACGAATACTTTCGGTAGTTTCAGTGGGGCGTTGCTCGACGGACCGGTTTCTTCCTGCGCCAACAGCAGTCGCCAGGACGTTTGGTATAAGTTCACGGCAACAGAACAGACAATGGCTATTAACTTAGCCAGAGCGGTAACGAACTCGACGATGTACTTCGCGATGGAAATCTATGAAGAAAGTTGTACCGGAAACCGATTCAAGTGCATCTCACAGAGCGCTGATGTCGGTGTCTATTTCGGTGCAGACTTCGTGATAGGCAGGACATATTATGTCCGTGTGATGAATCCGGCTGGCGATTTGAGTACACGCAGTTTCAATATCTGCCTTCAGGCATTTCCAAAACCTGCAAACGACAGTTGTGCAACGGCAACAGTGCTTACGCCAAACAGCGGCTGCGTAAATACGGCCGGCACATTCAGAGGAGCGGTGCTGGATGGAGGTGCTCCTTCCTGTGCAGCTAACAGTAGCCAGGATGTTTGGTACCAATTCACGGCAACAGAACAGACGATGTCTATTGCTGTAACCAGAGCCGATACGAACTGGTCGATCAATTATGCTATGGAAATTTATGAAGAGAGCTGTTCTGGCAACCGACTCAAGTGTGTCGATTCGAACACCAACGCATCTACCTATTTCAATACAGGCTTTGTAATAGGCAGGACGTATTATGTGCGTGTATTGAACCCGGATAGGGGGATAATGACGTTAGGCTTCAATATCTGCCTCCGTGCCTTTCCTAAGCCTGCAAACGACAGTTGTGCTACAGCAGCAGTACTTACGCCAAACAGCGGCTGTGTAAATATAGCCGGGACATTTAGCGGTGCCTTGCTAGACGGAGGTGCTCCTTCCTGTGCAGTTAACAGCAGCCAGGATGTTTGGTACCAATTCACGGCAACGGAACAGACGATGTCTATCGCTGTAACCAGAGCCGATACGAACTGGTCGATCAATTATGCTATGGAAATTTATGAGGAGAGCTGCTCCGGTAACCGATTCAAATGTGTCGATTCGAACACCAACGCATCCACCTATTTTAATACGGACTTTGTAGTAGGAAGAACATATTATGTGCGCGTGCTGAACCCGGACAGGGGCATAACAACACTTGGGTTCAATATTTGTCTTAGGGCCTATCCTAAGCCTGCAAACGACAGTTGTGCAACGGCAACTGTGCTTACGCCAAACAGCGGCTGCGTAAATACAGTCGGCACATTTAGTGGTGCGTTGCTGGATGGTGGTGCTCCTTCGTGTGCGACTACAAGTAGCCAGGATGTCTGGTACCAATTCACGGCAACAGAACAGACGATGTCTATTTCCCTAACCAGAGCCGATACGAACTGGTCGATTAATTTTGCTATGGAGATTTATGAAGAAAGCTGCTCCGGTAACCGATTTAAATGTATCTCTTCAAATAGCAATGGGAACAGTTATTTTAATACGGACTTTGTAGTAGGCAGGACGTACTATGTTCGTGTGCTAAACCCAGACAGAGGTATAATAACACTTGGCTTTAACATCTGCCTTAGAGCTTATCCTAAGCCTGCGAACGACAGTTGTGCAACGGCAACTGTGCTTACGCCAAACAGCAGCTGTGTAAATACGGTAGGTACATTCAGCGGCGCATTGCTGGACGGAGGAGTTCCCTCCTGTGCAACTAACAGCAGCCAGGATGTTTGGTACCAATTCACGGCAACGGAACAGACGATGGCGGTTTCCCTAACCAGAGCCGATACGAACTGGTCGATTAATTTTGCTATGGAGATTTATGAGGAGAGCTGTTCCGGTAACCGATTTAAATGTATCTCTTCAAATAGCAACGGAAACAGCTATTTTAATACGGATTTTGTAATAGGCAGGACGTACTATGTTCGCGTACTGAACCCAGACAGGGGAATAATCACACTTCCTTTTAACATCTGTCTTCAGGCATTCCCAAAACCTGCAAACGATACTTGTGCGACAGCTATAGAACTTACACCTGCGAATACTTGTGTAAATGTTCAGGGTACCTTTAGAGGAGCCTTGCTGGATGGCGGAGTTCCTTCCTGTGCAGCTAACAGCAGTCAGGATGTGTGGTATAAATTTACAGCTACACGTCAGACAATGTCTGTTTCTGTAATCAGAGTTGACAGTGGTTGGTCAATGAATCTTGCAATGGAAATCTATGAAGAGAGCTGTACAGGGAATAGACTTCAGTGTGTTCCATCAAATACAAATGGTTCAATATATTCAGGAAGTAGTTTTGTGGTAGGCAGAACGTACTATGTTCGCGTACTGAACCCAGATCGAGGTATAATAACGCTTCCTTTTACGATCTGTTTGGTAGGGCCGCCTCCGGTAACTTGTACTCCAACAGTAACAATTGCTGCTTCAGAAACCACAATTTGCCAGGGAACAAGTGTTACTTTTACGGCAACACCGGTTAATGGAGGAACAACGCCATCGTATCAATGGAAAGTTAATGGAAATAATGTTGGCACAAATAGCCCGACATATACAACTACAACATTGGCAAACGGAAATAGTGTTACTTGTGTGATGGTAAGCAATGCAGCATGTGCCTCGCCAACCAGCGTTACGAGCAATGCTATAACAATGAATGTTACTGCTCCAACTGTTCCGAGTTTTACACAGGTTGCACCGGTTTGCTCTGGCGGAATATTTACACTGCCTACTGTTTCCAATAATGGAATTGGAGGTGTGTGGAGCCCGGCAATTAACAATACGGCAACAACAACATACACCTTTACGCCTTCAACCGGGCAGTGTGTTACAACGGCAACCATGACAGTTGTGGTTAATTTAGTCAATAAGACTACAACTTTACAAGGAAGTACCATTACGGCATCAGCTACAGGAGCTACCTATCAATGGATTAATTGTGCCAATAACCAACCAATAGATGGTGCAACGAATGCTTCCTACACGGCAAGTGCAAATGGTTCTTATGCAGTAATCGTGACGCAAAATGGATGTTCTGCAACATCAAACTGCGTTCAGATAACTAATTTAGGTGTGGATACATTTGTAAAAGATGGACTGAAAATTTATCCAAATCCAACGGCAGACCAATTGTTTGTTCAATTGAATGATGTAACAGAGGTTACAATCGTTGATATGACAGGAAAAATAATACAGCATGAGACTTTAAAGTCTGGAAACAATAGTATTGATGTAAGTTCACTCGCTTCAGGGATGTACTTTATACGATCTGTCTCTGGAGCAACTGCAAAGTTTGTGAAGAAATAAATAGTTTCTAATTGGTTTAAAAAAAGGCCCCTTTTCGTGAGATTAGGGGCTTTTTTATAATAATAATCAATAGAATAGGTAAACGTGCTTTCTTCTTTGCGCCTCTGCGTCTTTGTGTGAAAATAGTTACTCGCTAAGAAGCAGAGGTGCAAAGTTTAAATTTATATAGCAGAAAATCAATTTGTTATTTGATGTATTGAATTTAGTAAGTGCTCAAACTTAATGTTTTAATAAAAGTAAAAGTCAGTTTTATTTGTATGTTTGCGCTCGACTAACTTTTTCTGGAAACTGCTTTTATATGGATGCTCCAGATTGATACCCCTACAAAATGCAAAAATATTTTAGACTATTTCTTTTACTTGTTCTTTCGAATTTTGGTGCCAGCTTATCGGCACAAACTACAATCCTGGATCAGACATTGCTTACGCAGGCCAGTTTTAATACGTTTACGGCTTATAGCGTTACAGGTGCTCAAGGGTGGACTTTTAGTTCTCTATATGGAGCGATGTGCAATGGATTTGCCGGAGGACAAAATTTTGAAAATGAAGATTGGTTTGTAAGTCCGGTAATGAATCTGCAACAAACAGATAACGTAAAACTTACGTTCAGCCATACCAGAGGAAATGCCGCTGTGCTGAATGTTGGCGTGGCGCAAGGCTGGTATAAAGTTTTTGCCACTTCTAATTTTACGGGTAATCCGGCAACGACAACATGGGTTGAACTGACGGGCCTTAATCAAAATGTTCCAACAGCGTGGCAATATGTTTCTTCTGGTGAACTTGTGATACCTGATGCGGCAAAATCGCAAAATTCACGAATTGCTTTCCGTTATATGAGCAGCTCCACCCAGAGCGCTACATGGGAGATCAAAAATGTAAAAGTTACGGGTGAACCTCAGCCAACAAATCCTAACGCAGGGATTTTTAAAATTACCAATTGGAACACGGAATGGCTGGGATGTACGACATTTGGACCAACTGACGAAACGCTGCAAATTAATAATGTTGTAGCGGCTATGCGTTCCATGAATTCCGATATTTACTGTATTCAGGAAGTTTCCCATACAACGGCATTTCCTTCTATCACAACGCTAGTATCGCTTTTGGGCAGCGACCAATGGGAAGGAAAAATTGTGCCTTCCACTACTGATGATTGCGATCAAAGACAGGGAATTATTTATAAAAAGGCAAGAGTACAATTTGTAAGCGCGTCACAGTTAAGCAGCGGGAATTCTGCCCAAGGCAATTCCTATTATTTCAATTGGTCTAACGGGCGTTATCCGGCCTTGTATAATGTAAATCTTGTTTCAGGGACAACATTAGTTCCGGTATCTCTCGTAAATATCCATGCCAAGGCAGAAGATGGCAATGCTACAAGCTATACACGCAGATTGGGAGCTTCTCAGGCATTGAAAACTATTCTTGATGGATCAGCGTATAATTCAAAAAACCTTATCCTTATTGGAGACTTTAACGATTTCCTTATAGGGACATCAAGCAACACTTGCGGATGTACGGTTTCGCCATATAAAAATTTTATTGACGATGCAGTCAATTATAACAGTATCACTAAAGACATAATTGATGCAAACACCAATTGGGGAACTCGCCCGATTATTGAAAACATTATTGTTTCTAATGAACTGTCAGGAAACTATATTTCAAACAGTGTAACACAAGAGGTAGCAGTCGCCCAAAATATCAACAATTATTTTAATACGACTTCTAATCATTATCCTATAAGCGCAAGATTCCAGTTTTCAGTGTTGGATACTCCAGAGTTTGCTCAGAAAAACGCATTGGTAATTTATCCGAATCCGGCAACAGACCATTTGTTTGCTCAATTGGATGAAGCAACCAATATTACAATCGTTGACATGACAGGAAAAATAATACAGCAGGAATCTTTACAATCTGGGAATAATAGTATTGATGTAAGTTCACTAGCTTCAGGCTTGTATTTTATACGATCGGTGTCTGGAGCAGTCACAAAATTTGTAAAGAAATAACGAATAGTTTTATATAAATTCAAAAGTCCCTGATCTATAGAAAAGGGACTTTTTTAATTATTGCTTATTTTCTCGATTTCGGGTTTTATTATTTACCCACCAATACAAAGGCGGAATAAGTAATGGAGCAAAAAGCAAAGTGCTTGCCAGGCCGCCAATGATTACCGTTGCCAATGGTCGTTGGATATCAGAACCGATGCCGCTGGAAACAGAAGCGGGGATAAGACCGAAAATAGCTAGAATAAGGATAGATAATAATGCTCTTAATTGTTCTTTAGAGGTTTGTTCAATCCGTTTTTTTGATAGTATATTGCCCGATGTTGCCCTGTTTAATGCTGAAACTAGTAATACTCCTGCCATTACTGATATTCCGAAAATAGAAACAAAACCGACACCTGCTGAAACATTAAAATAATATCCGCGCAGGAGCAATGCTATAATTCCGCCCGCCAAAGCAAATAGAATGCAGCTTGTTGTAACCAGCGTGTGCCTGAAGTTTTTATATAGCATAAAAAGGAATATAAAAACCATTGCCAATGTCAGGGGAATAGTCATGGCCAGTTGTTTTCCGGCACGTTCCAAATTTTCATATTGACCGCCATATACCAGTTCGTAGCCTTTAGGAATGGTTATGTCATTTTCTATTTTCTTTTGCAGTTCTTTTACGAAACCGCCCTGATCCCTGCCTCTGATATTGGTGCGCACAGTTATCATCCGTTTGTTGTTGTACCTGTAGATATTCGTCTGTCCTTCTACAAAACTAATTTTAGCAAGCTGTTCCAGCGGAATAAGAGAACCACTCGAAGAAGGCACAAGCAATTTTTGGATTTCGTCAATATTGTTTCGGAATTGAGGCAGATAACGGATAACAATATCATAGCGTTTTGCTCCGTCATATAGAACGGAAATGTTTTTACCGCCAATGGCAGCTTCTATCATATTTTGAATATCGGCTACATTGATACCATATCGGGCTGCCTGTTCCCGATTGATATTGACAGCCAATTGTTCCTGTGTTCCTTCCTGTTCGATGTTTACACCTACACTTCCATGCATTGATTTTACGATATTGGCTATACTATCTGCCTTGTTTCGCATCAGTGTCAAATCATCACCTACAATTGAGACTGCAAGATCGGCGGCACTTCCGGTTACAATTTCCATTACCTGATCGATAATAGGCTGTCCGGAAGAAAATTTTACGCTTGGTAGTTCGTTTTCCAGTTCAGTACTGATCTGCTTTACTAATTCTTTTTTGGAAATGGTATCATTCCACAGATGATATTCCTTTAAGCCTACCAAAATTTCATTTCGATTGGCAGGAAACGGATCGGTACCATCATCATTTCTACCAGTCTGGGTAATTACATAAGAGATTTGCGGATATTTTGAAATGATCTTGCGAATCTTTGGAGCGTATTTGGCATTTTCCTGTATGGTAATCCCGGCAGGAAAATTGCCCCGAAGAAAAATAGAGCCTTCATCCAGTTCCGGTAAAAATTCTGTCCCTAATTTCATTCCGAATGAAATCAGGAATAACACTATTCCAAAACCAATGAGTACTGTTTTTTTGTAATGCTTTAAAAGTTTGGAAAGCATTTTTCCATAACTGTTTTCTAAAAATTCAAGCAGCTTGTTTTTATGTTCTTTGAATGGTTTGTCAGGATTTGAAATGGCTTTGTTGTATACAAAAGAAATCAGTACCGGAATAAAGGTTAGTGCGGCAATCATAGAACCAATAACTGCAAATGCCAGAGTCAGGGCCATTGGTGAAAAAAGCTTGCCTTCTACCCGGGTCATTAAGAGGATAGGCATATAGGCCAATATGATAATTGTTACAGAGAAGAAAATTTCACGGCCAACTTCTTTTGCAGAAAGCAGTGTCATCTGTACAATCCCGCTTTCCTTTTCTTCTGGTGTGGCGTTCCGGTATTTCCTAATCAGATGTTCTGCCATTACTACAGCACCGTCTACAATTATTCCAAAATCAATCGCGCCCAATGAAAGCAGATTGGCAGGAATACCCGTAAGCCGCATAATGATAAAGGCAAAAAGCAATGAAAAAGGAATAGTGAGTGCCACGACCAAAGCACTTCGCATGCTTCCTAAAAAGAAAATCAGGATGATGATAACGATACTAACGCCTTCAAACAAGGTTGTTCCAACAGTGTGCAGCGAATGGTCAATTAAAAAGCTTCGGTCATAAAGAGTTCTGATTTTTACGCCTTCCGGCAATTCGCTTTGCTGCAAATCGGCAATTCGTTGTTTGAGTTCTGTCAATACCTCACTTGGATTTTCATATCTGCGAAGCAAAATAATTCCTTCAACTCCGTTATTTACATCTACATTTCCTCCGGCAACGGTATAGCCCAATACTCCGCTTGGCGGCGGCGGAGCAATTTCCACGCTTGCCACATCCCGCACAAAAACAGGTACTCCGTTTTCCGATTTGAGTACGATATTTTCAATATCACTTTCATTCTTGATGGCTCCCAATCCGCGAACGGCAAAGCCCTGACCGCCACGTTCCAGGATATTTCCGCCAGTGTTTTGGTTGTTTGCAATTACGGCATTTTCTACTTCTGAAATTGTAAGACCATACTTGCGTAATTTGTCCGGATAAGTAAGGATATGGAATTGTTTCAAAGGGCCGCCAAAAGTAGTAATGTCGGCTATTCCTGCTGTTTGTAGCAAATAAGGCTTGATTACCCAATCCTGTAAATCCCTTAACTGAATAGGCGAAAAGGTTGGAGGCGCTTCGACCACATAACGAAAAATCTCACCAACTGCCGTAGACAGAGGAGCAAGTTCAGGCGATACGCCTTCAGGCAATTCGGCTGTTGCAAGGCGTTCCATTACCTGCTGTCTTGCGAAATAGTCATCCGTACCATCTTTAAAAGTGAGCTGCACGACACTTAAACCAAAAATAGTCCTGCTTCTTCGATCCAGTACATTGGGCGTGTTTTGCAATGCTCTTTCTATAGGAACGGTAACCTGCTGTTCTACTTCTTCGGCAGCACGGCCTTGATATTGCGCTACGATAATTACATTGGTATCGGCTATATCAGGATAGGCTTCAATTTTCAGATTTGTAAAACAATAATAGCCAATTGCCATTAGTGCAAAACTTACCACTATCACAAGCCAGCGGTTTTTTAGGGAGAATATCAGTAGCTTATTAATCATTACTTGCTTTTTTAGGATTTTACTATATCCGGATTTGTTTTATCTGTAAATACATGCCTGTATTATAGCCAGGAATTGAATCTTTTAATGAACCAGTTTTTTACTAATTGCGTAAGCAGGCAATAGCTGGTCAGTATGCCTATAAGCCATGGGAAGTAGCTTAATGGCAAAGGCTGCATTTTTAATGCTGCTGCAAAAGGTGAAAAAGGAATAAGGATGCCTATAACCATAATCAATGAAGTTAAAGCGACTACCGGAGTTGCTGCCCAACTTTGTATAAAAGGTATCTTGCGAGTACGTATCATGTGTATAATCAGCGTTTGCGAAAGCAGTCCTTCTACAAACCAGCCGCTTTGAAAAAGTGTCTGATGTTCAGCCGTGTTTGCTTTGAACACAAAGAACATGACAGCAAAAGTGGCAAAATCAAAGATGGAGCTTATCGGGCCAATGAAAAGCATAAACCTGGAGACGCTACCGGCATCCCATTTCTTTGGTTTTTGGATAAACTCTTCATCCATTCTGTCCCACGGAATAGAAATCTGTGAAACATCATAGAGCAGGTTTTGTATCAGCAGATGTACAGGCAACATGGGCAGGAATGGCAAAAATGCACTTGCTCCAAGCATACTGAACATATTTCCGAAATTGCTGCTGGCTGTCATTTTGATGTATTTAATGATATTACCAAAAGTCCGTCTGCCATATATCACACCTTTACGCAGTACCATAAGATCTTTTTCCAGTAAAATAATATCGGCACTTTCTTTTGTAATGTCTACGGCTGTATCTACACTGATGCCTACATCGGATTCTTTTAATGCGGCGGCATCATTAATACCATCGCCCATAAAACCAACAGTATGGCCTTTGCCTCGTAATGCTTTTACAACTCTTACTTTTTGCAGGGGATTTAGCTTGGCAAATACAGAAACAGTATCAATTTGCTGTAATAATTCATCATCGGTCATTTTTTCCAAATCGATGCCATTGACCACATGCTGTACAGGAATGCCTACGTCATTGCAAATCTTTTTTGTAACGATTTCATTATCGCCCGTAAGGACTTTTATGCTTACACCTAATTTTTGCAAGGCTTCAATTGCAGGTTTTGATGATGGTTTTGCAGGATCGAGAAAACCAATAAAACCGGTTAAAGTAAGTTGGTTTTCATCTTGAACGGAATAGGTGAGTGGGTGTGAACCGTCAAATTCACGAATGGCAACCAACAAAACCCGAAGTCCTTCTTCATTCATTTTTTTAGAAGTATTCAATACGGTGTTTCGCATCGTATCGTCCATTGGCACGATGGTGTCATTCTCGATATGAAGGCTGCGGTCATCACCCGGATCAAAAGCATTGGTGCATAATTCCAGCATTTCTTCAACCGCTCCTTTGGTAATAAGAAGATGCTTGCCATTATGTGTTTTAAGCACAACAGACATTCGTCTGCGTTGAAAATCAAAAGGAATTTCATCTACTTTAATGTATTGTTCTTCTACTTTCAGATAGTCGTGCAAATCGGCGTGTTCCAACACGGCTTCGTCCATCAGGTTTTTAAGTCCTGTTTGGTGGTAACTGTTGAGGTAAGCCCATTTAAGTACTTCATCGTCTTCTATTCCGTAAACATTCAGGTGTTTTTCCAGTACAATTTTATCCAATGTCAAAGTTCCGGTCTTGTCCGTACAAAGAATATCCATTGCCCCAATATTTTGGATGGAGTTCAGACGTTTTACGATTACTTTATGTTTGCTCATGGTTACAGCGCCTTTTGCCAGATTAGCGGTAACTATCATAGGCAGCATTTCAGGTGTTAGGCCTACTGCTATGGCAATGGCAAAGAGCAATGCTTCTGCCCAGTCGTTTTTCAACAAACCGTTGATTAAAAAAATAAGCGGAACCATCACCAGCATAAAACGGATGAGCAGAAAACTGACCTTATTAATTCCTTTGTCAAAGCTGGTTTCGGGACGTTCTCCCACAATAGACTTACTGATGCTGCCAAAAAAAGTATAGCTTCCTGTAGCAACAACAATTGCCATAGCAGAACCGCTTACCACATTTGTACCCATAAAACACACATTGTTGAGTTCCGTAGGTTGCTTTTTTTCTGCATTGCGTATCGGAAAATGATTTTTTTCAACCGGCAAGGCTTCACCTGTGAGCATGCTTTCGCTAACAAAAAGATCTTTGCTTTGCATAATGCGGCAATCGGCAGGAATCATGTCCCCAGCAGACAGATGTATGATATCGCCAGGAACAAGTTCGCTGATTGGGATTTCTTTTTTACCTGTAAACTTTCTTAATACGGTAGCCGTGGTCTTTACCATGCTCTTTAGCTTTTCGGCAGCCGAATTGCTTCGGTATTCCTGCACAAAACGCAAAAGGGCACTTACCAAAATCATAATAGAAACTACGATTACGGTTTTGAAATCACGATCTTCAGCAGTGGGTAGCCATACGTCAATAATAAATGAAACGGCAGCAATGACCAATAGTATGTAAATAAAAGGATTGGCAAATGCCTTTAATAACTGAATAAATCGCTTTGGTGCTTTTTGGTGCTGTAATTCATTAACTCCAAATTTCAATTTGCGTTCTTCTGCCGTGGCATTAGTTATTCCTTGCTCACTGGTTTCCAGCATGGCATACACAAACTTATCATCCTGGCTGGATGCATTTTGCAGTTTGGTGACGGTTCCCATATTCATTCCGCTGGAATTGATTATGGAGTGGAGCGGGTTTTTTAATTTTGTTTTAAAGTGTATCATCATAATCCTCTTTATTTGTTGATGAATAAATATCCAGACCTTGAAGCAAACAGATTGGGCACATGTTTTTATGTAGTTGAAAAAGAAAAGTTGGGAGAAGGAATAGCTGTATGGCTTAAACTAACACTATAAATTTGATGGCATTCCGGTACTCCCAACTTACTTTACGGTTCTTGAAGCCGCATTAATGCAACAGTTTGGTCATATATATACTATTGGAAAGAAAAGTTGGGAGGAGGAATATATCTCTGCATGGCTGAAATCATAGTTATAAATCGGATTCTGTTCCTATAATCTCCCAACTTACCTTAATTACTTTTTCTTCAATGGTCAGGCGGCTAGCTACCCGTTCGATCATGTTATCCTGCGGCGTTGCCGATTTGATAACGGCTGTTATTGTTACATGGCTTATATCATCAGTATCATCACTGGTCAATGATTTTAGTAATAGTTTTTCTTCATTTCCGAGCATCTGCATCAGCAATACCCGAATGTGATTTTCGACTTCGGTTTTGCATTTAATTGTGAACAGATAGTCAATTTGCGTTGCAGCGGATTTAATAAATGTAAGCGAGCTCAGTTTTTGCCCAAGCGGACGCAGAAGTATGTGTGTAAGCATAATAGCAGCAGTAACAATACCTGCCTGCGCAAATAAGCCCAAACCGCAAAGCGAACCCACGGCAGCCGAACACCAAATAGTGGCTGCGGTGTTTAAGCCTTGAACACTTAAGCCGTCTTTCATGATTACGCCCGCACCCAAAAAACCAATACCGGTTACAATTTGTGCTGCAATACGACTTGGATCACCTACATTATCCGTCAGAGAAACCGAAAGCAATATAAAAGCTGCAGAACCTAACGATACCAAAGTATTGGTGCGTAACCCGGCGCTTTTTTGCCGCCACTGTCGTTCAATGCCAATAGAAGCACCAAAGACTAGCGCAAACAAAAGGCGGATAGAAAAACTTAAAATGGTCATCGGTTCTGATTTTATAATTACTTGCTTTGAGATAAATCAATATCCAAAGCTTAATCCTTTTAATTGCATTACGCCTTCAATGGCAATTTCATCGCCATTATTTAATCCTTTAAATACAACTATCCTGTTGCCAATCTGCTGCCCGGTTTGTATTTCTCTTCGTTCAAATTCGTGAGCCGACTTTTTAGCAAATACATAATTTTTTCCCTGTACGGTGGCTAAAGATGTTTTGCTTATGGTGATGGAATTGCCTTCGTTTAATCCAAATGAAATGTTGGCGAACATTCCTGCTTTGATTTTGCTCGTGCTATTGTTTACCCTTATACGGACTTTTACCATTCGTGTCGTATTATCTACGACATCGGCAATGTTTTCAACTTTTCCGGTATAAGTTTCATTAGGGAATGATGAAAACGAGATAGAGCAGGAGCTTCCTTCGTTTATCTTGCTGATTTGGTTTTCAGGAATGTCACAGATGATATAGGCTGCTCCTGCTTTAGCATTACGTAAGAGTTCCGGGTTAAAGCCGCCAGATTTTAATTTGGCTTCATGCTCAATCAATGCTGTTTTTTCATTGGCAAGATTCGTTTGTTCCATGCTTAACGCTGTCTGAGCATTTAATAAATCCTGTCCTGTGGCCGATCCATGTTGCTGCAAATCTTTTGTACGCTCCAGTTCGATCTGTTTTTGGCGGATGTTGATGTTCTGGATTTGGCGGATATTTGCCTGATGCTGGATTAGCTGCGTATAATTACTTGCCAGTTCTGGTTTTTCAAATAATATGATGTTTTGTGATGCTCCGGTGTTTGATGAAACAATTATGGCTCCGACATTCCCTATAGCGGCCAAATCAGCGTTGATATTGTTATCGTTTACTTTTTCGGTTTTGAAAAATGAAAGAGCTGTCGCATCCGGAAAGGATATTTCCTGACCGCCGTTGCTAACTGTTGGTGTCGTATTTTTTTCCTCTTTCTTTTTTTCTTCATTTCTGCATGAAGCAAGAAGCAGGAGCATTGGTAATAGGTATCTTATGTTCTTCATTATTTTGCTAGTTGATTGATTAAACCTGTTGCATAAAGCAGTTGAAAGTAGCTTTGGCGGTATTGTTGCAAAGCCTCATAATATTGTTGCTGTGTTTCCAACCAGCTACGTTGTGCTTCCAAAAAATCGATAATGGTTGTGCCGCTTTTTAGATAGGCATATTTTACATTGTCTAAAATAGACTGAGACTGCTGTATGACGGTTTCGAAATTCTGAACGTTCTGTTGCTGTTGCTTGTAGCTTGCATAAGCAGTTTTGATTTCGGTTTGCAATTGTTCCTGTATCGTAAAAAGATGTTGCTCTGCCTGTTTTTTCAGTACTGCTGATTTTTTTATCTCACCTTGATTCCGATTGAAAAAAGGGAGGTCGAAAGTGGCATAAATACCCCAATACGGAATAGTGTTTTGAGGGTTATAAATAACTCCAACTTCTGGTTGCGGGAATGCAAGCGATTTCTGAAGGTTGATGTTGCTGTCTGAAACTTCAATCAATGTTTTGGCAGTTGTGATGTCACTGCGGTTCTCAAGAGATTGAGCAAGTAAACCATCTATATTTTCAGAATCATTAAAAAGAAATTGGTCTTCCATATCAATATTCAACGAATCTTTAATGCCTAACAAAAATCGAAGCTCGGATTGCTTATTGGCATGTTCCTGCAACATTGTTTTATATTGGATGGCATATTGCTTGGATAATAATTGAGTACGATACAGATCAGTTTGAGTAATGACCTGATTTTTATATCTGTTTTGATTGGTAATAACAAGGCTGTCAATGTTACTTTTGGCAGAAGTCAGAATATCCAGCTGCTTTTGGGTTACCCATACCTCAAGCCATTTTTGGGCAACTTCAAGAAATAAGTTGCGTTCTGTTTCTGCATAGCTTTTTTCGACAAAGGTGATATTCTTGCCTGCCATATCTATTTTGTGCTTGCGCTGTCCCGCAACCTGAAAAGTTTTTCCTAATTGGAAAGCATATTGGTTGTTTATGGCACTGTATAAATCAGAATTGGGCGCTGCATTTTTTTGAGAAGCAATATTGATATAGTTTAGCCCTAATTTAGGATTATACCACTGTTTTGAAGTGATGGCTTCCGCTTGAGCGATACCTATAGCAAATTGTTCGGTTTTTAAAAAGGGATTGCTGGCTTTTGCTGTTTGCAGAGCCCGTTGCAGGGTATATTTGTCCTGCGCCTTTATCGTGTGACTAAACACGAAAAGAAGTGCAATCGATACTGGGAGTTTGAAACGGAAAATCATTATGCCTGTTTTTATCGGCACAAAAGTCTTTATTCCCTATGGAAAGGGCCGTTAGAGAATCAATAGAAAAAAATTAGAATTTTATTAGAGACAGAATAGTTGTACTAACAGCAATTCAAATTTGCCTGAATGGGAGGACATTTTACGGTTCCATAACTACAATATACGCAGCAATCGCCTGGAAGCGGTTTTAATTTTGTTTTGCAGTTTTCGCATTCGTAAAAATAGACGCAGGCATCTGTTGGCATAATCTCCGCTTTTTTGTGTCCGCAGTCAGGGCAGGTTATTGTAGAGTTGAGTTCTGCCGTTTTGTTATCGGATGTTGTACAGGTAGCGCAAGAAGTATGCATTTTGTTTCGTCTGTAATTCCAAAAAGTGGCTATTAAAAGTCCAAGCATGCCTGCATATAGAAAATAAGTCCAATAATCGCTATCGTTAAAATGATAGCCATAAAAAATTAATAGTCCGCTTGGAATGGCTACTAATAACGGGTATAAGCAACGGTGTTTGAAATAAGAAATGACAAGTCCGGCAATATTTATCAGAACCATTATTTGGAAAATCCACATCGACCAGCCGCCAAAAAGCTCAAAACTTCCTAATCCCAAAGCCGAAGCTGCAAAAGCAAATATAGGAAAACAACAAGGTGAAAAGATTGCTGTTAGAAAAAGGGCTATGTTTCCGAATTTGTCAATGTTTGGAAGAAGTTTCATGCTTATTTGTTTTTATTATTAGAAGTAATTTGGTGCAGCTCAACGGTAAACACCGTTCCTTTTTCAGGAGAAGAAGCAACGTTGATTTCTCCTTTATGGAGTGTTATAATTTTTTGTGTAAGCGAAAGGCCAATGCCGTTTCCATCTGCATATTTTTTATTTTTGCCCCTGTAAAAAGGAGTAAAGATATTTTTGATATCATCTTTAGAAATACCAATACCTTTATCGACAAAACGCAATAAGATTTTTCCATTGCCATAGGAAAAAGAAACGGTACTTTGCTTGTTATCTGAAAATTTACAGCCGTTTTCAAACAGGTTTACAAAAGCTACTTTTAAAAGATACTCGTTGCCGTTTACAGATATCTGGTCATCGTTCTCAAAATCGCTTTCAAAGTGGATATCAATCTTGTAATCGGGATTTGCCTGTTGTGCTTGTGAGCGTGCATCCAATAATATTTCGTCTATGCGGACAGGCTTAAAAGAAATTTCAGATGGATCATAACTTGCTTTTGCCAGGTCAAGCAGGCTATTTGAAAGACGTGCCAGTTTTTTGGCATCCGCCAGCGCATTAGTGACCACGTCCTTGTATTCGAGAACTGTACGGTCTTTATGGGTAGATAATTCCAATTCGGCAATAATGGCTGCAAGAGGCGTTCTTAATTCATGGGAAATATTGGAAACAAAATGTTTTTGTGCCTCAAATGAATTCTCCAACCGATCCAGCATTTCGTTGAATGTATTGGCTAACTCAGAAAGCTCGTCTTTGCTTCCGTTGCTCATTAGGCGTAAGTCAAGATTGGTAGCTGAAATATTTGCTGCCTTTTCTGTCATTTCCTTTACCGGCCCGAATGCTTTTTTCGAAAAGAAACGCCCGGCGATGTAGATGAACAGGACAGAAATGATAAAAACAATAATGATGGTCTTAAACAGGCTGTCGAGTTTGGTATAGCCATATTGGTCATAAGCTGTAGCGGTAACAATAAAATAGCTGCCCTGGAATTCATACCGAAGTCCGATAACTTGCCAATCCTGCTGATAAAAACTGATTTCTCCTTTTTGGTTGATCTCGTTTATCATCTGTTTGGTTTCCTTTACATAATCGATATCAACGGCATCATGATAAAGCAAGGTAAAAGAGGGATCATAAATAGCGACTTCTACTTCATTTAGTATTCTCCTGTTGTTATGGTAGATTTCCTGTAAGTTCTTTTTATCAACTCTGGCATTTAAAAAGAGATTGGCTTTGGTAATGGCTTCTTTTTTTAGCAGTAAATAAAACTCTTTTTCCCTGTTTTCTTTGGCAGTAAAATAAATAACTGCGGCAAAAATCAATAAGATAGTCGCTGTAATAAGTGTGAATAGCAAGGTAAGCCGTGTCCTGATTTTCATTATTCTGCTTTCAAGATAAATCCCATTCCTGATTTGGTGTGTATCAATTTTTTGTCAAAATCCTTATCGATTTTTTTTCTCAGATAATTGATATAAACATCAATAAAATTAGTGCCTGTATCAAAATGTGTATCCCATACTTTTTCGGCAATTTCAACTCGTGATAATACTCGCTCCGGATTGTGCATCAGATACTCCAACAGCTTAAATTCTTTTGGCGTGAGGCTTATTTCTTGTCCGTCCCGTTTCACGATTTTAGTGTGAAGGTTCATTTCAAGATCCGCAAAGCGCACAATAAATCCTGTATTATTTGCTGTTTTAGTATTGCGTTTTAGCAAGGCACGGATACGAACCAGCAGTTCGCGCATTTCAAAAGGCTTGACCAGATAATCGTCTGCTCCGGCATCAAATCCTTCTACTTTATCGTCTGTCGTGCCCAGAGCTGTCAACATGATAATAGGAATATCAGGTTTGCTTTCCCGTATTTGCCTGCATACATCGATTCCATCCATTTTTGGCAAAATAATATCTGTAATAATCAGGTCATAATCGTTTTGCAAAGCTAACTTCTTTCCTGAAAGTCCGTCATAGGCCAAAGTAATGGCAAAGCCTTGTTCTTCTAAGCCTCTTTGTATGAGTTCGGCTACCCTCTGATCGTCTTCTATTACTAAAATTGCCATTTTTTTCTTTTTGGAGTGGAATATACAAAGCTACGAAATAAGCTGTATTATAAAGAAGTAATGTAAAAAGTGGGTCAGTTACAGTAAAAAATGTTTTAAGACTTATGATAAAACCTATATTCGATGATTTATTAGCCGACAGATTGGTGTTTCAGGAAAAACCGTGCTGAATCTTATCGAAAAATCCAAGAAAAGGAAACCATGAGAATAGTCTTCCAAGAATTGAAACACTTCCTAATCCCGCACATTTAATCTTATCAATAATGTGTCTTTTTTTCCTTCCGTAACAAATACTGCATTGTCAGAACGACTATATCCCTGTGAGATTCTTAAAGTATCATATCCGTCTTTTAAAAACATGATATCATAATCAGTGTTACAACTTGCTATACCACAGCTAAAAAACTTCAAAACATTAAAATATCCATCAATATCGGTTGTGTCAATTCTAGAACCTTGGCTTGAATTCATTTTTACGACAACACCTTTTAATCTTTCACCTGTAATAGCATCTTCTACTACACCAGTCTCTCCAACATTTTTGTCGCAGGATACTAGTAAAGTAAAAAAACATATACAGAGTAAATATAGATAATGTTTCATGGTTTAAAATATTTATATAGGAGATGTCTTATTGATGTAAAAGTTGCGTTTTGAGTTTAATTTGGAATTAAGTTTTTATTATCCATGTTCATATCGTTTTATTGTTGTCTAAGAAGATCGGGTTTTTTGTAATGGATAAAAAAAGGACAAACCAATAAAAATATCGATTTGTCCTTTTAAGTGGAGAAGATGGGATTCGAACCCACTACCTCTTGGCTGCCAGCCAAGCGCTCTAGCCAAGTGAGCTACATCCCCAAAGCTGGCACAAATTAAGGTAATTAATTTTCAAAAAGCAAATACCTCCTGATGAATTTATTTTACAAAAGCGTAACTTTACCTGCAAATATTTTTTTATGACTACACAAAGATTAAACGGCTCATTATATACCGTTATCGAAAATAAAATAGCAACAGTTGAATTCGGACATCCTGCAAGTAATTCTTTTCCAAGCGAATTATTACAACGATTAACAGATGAATTAAATAACCTGAGCAGTAATTCGGAAGTAAATCTTATTATTCTAAAAAGTGAAGGTGATGGAGCATTCTGTGCCGGGGCTTCTTTTGATGAACTTTTGGCGGTGTCCAATCTTATTGAAGGAACCAGCTTCTTTTCAGGTTTTGCAAACGTCATCAACGCGATGCGTAAATGTTCTAAACTAATTGTAGGGCGCATTCATGGCAAGGCTGTTGGTGGTGGAGTAGGATTGGCAGCGGCGTGCGATTATGCTTTTGCAACTGTTGACAGTGCTATCAAATTATCGGAACTGGCTATCGGAATCGGGCCTTTTGTGATTGAACCGGCTGTTTCAAGAAAAATCGGTAAAGGTGCTTTAGGCGAAATGACGTTGGCGGCAGACGAATGGAAAAATGCCTATTGGGCTCAGGAAAAAGGACTGTACGCCAAAGTTTTTGAAACAAAAGAAGACTTAGATAAAGAATTAGAAATCTTTACTTCAAAACTAGCATCCTATAATCCCGAAGCCTTATCTGAAATGAAAAAAGTACTATGGGAAGGAACAGAAAACTGGGATACACTTTTGTATGAAAGAGCTTCAATCTCAGGGAAATTGGTTTTGTCAGATTTTAGCAGAAATGCCCTGAACCAATTCAAAAAGTAACTAAATTTGCAGAAATAAAAAAGAATGAGCAAAATCAGAATTACCAAGCAATTTAGTTTCGAAACGGGACATGCATTGTATGGCTACGACGGAAAATGTAAAAATGTACATGGACATAGTTATAAATTGTCGGTAACGGTAATAGGGACACCAATTTCAGATTCTACCAACGTGAAATTTGGAATGGTGATTGATTTTTCGGATTTGAAAAAGATAGTCCGTGAAGAAGTTGTAGATGTTTTTGACCATGCAACCGTTTTTAATAAAAACACTCCACACATTGAATTGGCAGAAGAACTAAAAAGCCGAGGCCATCATGTGATTTTAGTCGGTTATCAGCCAACAAGCGAAAATATGGTGATTGATTTCGCCGAGAAAATCAAGAGCAGATTGCCAGAAAATATCGCCCTGCATTCTTTGAGATTACAGGAAACAGAAACGTCCTATGCAGAATGGTTTCAAAGCGACAACTAGTTTGAGTCAGGTAATCTCTGTGAAAATTTCTTCGTAAAACGTATGAACTTGAATAAACTAAACAAATACGATAAGGCATACCTTCGTATAGCAAAAGAATGGAGCCGACTGTCGTATTGCCAAAGAAAACAGGTTGGCGCAATTATTGTGAAAGACAGGATGATTATCTCTGACGGCTACAACGGAACGCCATCCGGATTTGAAAATACCTGTGAAGGAGCAGATGGACTGACTTTATGGTATGTGCTTCATGCCGAGGCGAATGCCATTCTTAAAGTTGCCGGTTCGACACAATCTTGTGAAGGAGCGACTTTGTATATCACATTGTCACCTTGTAAAGAATGTAGCAAGCTGATCCATCAATCGGGAATAAAACGAGTTGTATATCAGGAAGGCTATAAAGATGATTCCGGAATACAATTTTTAAAAGATGCTGGCGTTGAGGTAGTTCATATTTCAGAAACCGAAATGAATGAAAAACAATAAGATATACCTACCACTTGTTATTTTTGCTGCTCTGGCAATAGGTGTAGTATTGGGCGGAATGCTTAATTTTCCGACCCACGGAATCGCTTTCTCCAAAACCAATCCCAAAAACAAATTAAACAAACTCCTTGACTTTATAGACAGGGAATATGTTGATAATGTCAATACAGATTCTATCGTTGATCTTACAGTTACAGGCATATTAGATAAGTTGGACCCTCATTCCGTTTACATTGCTAAAAATGAATTTGAACAGGTTTCACAAAGCATGAAAGGTGATTTTGTGGGTATTGGTGTCAATTTTTACATGTATAATGATACTGTAGCTGTTATAAAACCGGTTGAAGGTGGGCCTTCAGAAAAAGCAGGCATCAAATCGGGTGACCGAATTCTTTTTGCAGACAATTACAAGCTTTTTGGACGAAAGATTACTAACGATACACTTTTCTCCAAACTAAAAGGTAGTGTGGGTTCTGATGTGGAACTTACCATCTATAGAAAGAATGAAAATAAAAAACTTAAAGTCAAAGTAAGACGTGATGTAATTCCTATCAAAAGTGTGGATATAGCTGTAATGGTGAATCCAGGTGTGGGATACATAAAAATAAACCGTTTTGCCGAAACAACATATAGTGAATTCGAATCCGGTCTTCTTGATCTTAAAAAACAAGGAGCAAAAACGCTTATAGTCGATGTGCGGGATAATGGAGGTGGCTATCTCGATAAAGCAATTGAAATAGCTGATGATTTCTTGAAAGATGATGCGCTAATTGTATTTACCAAAAATAAAAAAGGAAGAGTAGACAAAACGTATGCTACCAACGATGGAAGTTTTGAAACGGGTAAGGTATATATCCTGATTAATGAAAATAGTGCTTCGGCCAGTGAAATTTTAGCAGGAGCTATTCAGGATAACGACCGCGGACTGATAGTAGGAAGACGTTCTTTCGGAAAAGGATTGGTACAGCGTGAAATGCCATTAGGAGACGGATCGGCAGTAAGATTGACCGTTGCGAGATATTATACACCTACGGGACGCTCAATTCAAAAGTCGTACGAAAAAGGAAGTGAAGAATATTTCAAGGAATTTGAAAAACGCTTTGAGTCCGGCGAGTTATATAAATCAGACAGCATAAAAGTAGCAGACACGTTAAAATTCAAGACGCCAAAAGGACGTACTGTATATGGCGGCGGCGGAATTGTTCCGGA
The DNA here is from genome assembly GCF_041262125.1 of Flavobacterium sp. 28YEA47A. Lineage (NCBI taxonomy): Bacteria > Pseudomonadati > Bacteroidota > Flavobacteriia > Flavobacteriales > Flavobacteriaceae > Flavobacterium > Flavobacterium sp. 28YEA47A. The sequence continues at coordinate 282,783 of NZ_JBGCCI010000002.1, read as the reverse complement.
TATCTTTGTTCCGCTGGAAGTAGAACATGGCGAAGAAAGTATTGCTTATATGATGCAATCCGGACTGGTGGGTTATTTTGCTTTTGAAGAATTGGATAAAAATCGTAATGATTTTAAAAACCTGACGTTCCAGCAGTTTCAGGCAAAAATGCAGCAGACAGATACGTATTTCAATACGTTCCAAAAGTATCTGATCAAAAATGGAGTTCTTTTGGATCTGAAACACACCAAAAACCTTGTCAAGCGTTATTTAGCTGCTGAATTTGCCAGACAGCTGTATGGAGACGACAAATACTATGAAATCGTATTAAAAGAAGACGCCATGATTAAGGCGGTTCTGGAAAACAAACAAGAAATGAAATAAAATAAAAAGCATCCCGAAAAGGATGCTTTTTATTTTATGTAAAACTCTTTTTCGTACAAAAAAGCAAAACCTTAGCGCCTTAGCACCTCAGTAACTTTTCCCCTACTCAAAAATTTATTTTCTAATGCTGTCGTGTACTTGCGAATGAATACCGCTATTCCATAAAGTTAAGATGTCCGTAGCAACAGAAGCACCGCTTCCTGCTGCAATAGACAGCTGACTTCTCAATCCTGCCAATGTCCCGGCAACATAAATCCCGTCAGTAACGAAATGATCTTCGTTTTTTAACTGTATTCTGTTTTTTTCTACAATTGCTTTTTTGTGTGGGATCACATAATCCATCAAACCTTCAATTGCAAAAGTGTTAGTAGCGTTAATGGCTACTACAATAATTTTAGTCTGATATGAGCCTTTATTAGTCACAACCGTAAAATCAGGATAAGATCCCTCGATTTTCATGACTTTTTCGTTTTCTATCTGCTCTACATGCGGATAGAGAGAAGCAAGTTGTTCTTTGCTTTCCTCCAAAAGTTCCGAACCTAATTTTCCGGCTGGAATTCCATAGGCATTATTGAAAACAGCATCCTGAAGATTTGAAGCTTTCTGGTGTGTAAAGATTCCGATTTTCTTATCTGCAGCAAAAGCTTTGTTTCCGGCAGAACCCAAAACAAGGGCACAGGACATTCCTGAAACGCCTCCGCCAATAATTAAAACGTCAAACATGTCTTATTTGTCTTTTGTTTTTTCTTCAATCATTTTTGACATTCTGAAAATCAGAAGAATGAAAATGGCGCAAAATGAAGCAGCAATTCCTATCAATCCAACAACACTGTCTCCTTCGAACAAATGATCAAAGTCTAGAATAGTAATGTTGAAAATGATTAATGCAAGCGCAAGGAAGATTAATATGTAAGTAAAAATTTTCATTATAAGAAGGGGTTCCTGATTATGAATGGTGAAATTAATAAAATCTATGTTAGATAAAAAGCCCTTTAACATTGGCGCCAAATAATTTAACAGCAATAGCCAGCAAAATAACGCCAAATATCTTTCGGATAACGCCCAGTCCGTTCTCTCCAAGCAGCTTTTCTATCTTGGAAGACGACTTTAGGACGGCGAAAACTACAATTATATTAATGATTATGGCGAATATAATATTGATTTTTTCATATTCTGCTCTTAAAGACAGAATTGTGGTCATGGTTCCGGCTCCTGCGATCAAAGGAAAAGCAATTGGAACAATAGAAGCAGTACTCGGATTGTCTTCTTTATAAAGGCGGATTCCTAAAATCATTTCCAGGGCAAGAAAAAATAAAACGAAAGAACCGGCAACAGCAAACGAGCTGGCGTTGATACCAATCAGTTTTAAGATTTCTTCACCTACAAAAAGAAAAGCAATCATAATGACACACGCAACGATAGAAGCCTTTTCAGACTGAATATGTCCTACTTTTGAACGTAAGTCAACAATAATAGGTATGCTGCCAACGATATCGATAACAGCAAACAGAACCATACTAGCAGTAAAAATTTCTCTCCAATCGAATCCCATAACGATGCTTTTTTGAAGCTGCAAAATTATTTCATTAAAAATGAAAAATCATTAATGAATCGTTAATTTTTTAATGATTTTTTTCAAATTAAGTTATTGAAAATAAGCAAATTGTTTCCAGAAAGCCGGAAATTCAAAAATTAACACGCTATTTCACATTTGAAAACTATCTTTGCAGCATGTTTCAACTAGGAAAAACAATTGTCTCTGAAGACATTTTAGAAAAGGAATTTGTATGCAACCTTTCGGCTTGCAAAGGAGCTTGTTGTGTAGATGGTGATGCCGGTGCTCCATTAAATGAAGAAGAGACAAAAATCCTGGAAGCTATTTACCCAAAAGTAAAACCTTTTCTTCGTAAAGAAGGAATTGAGGCTATTGAAGCGCAAGGCACTTGGGTAAAAGGAACAGATGGCGATTTAGAAACGCCGCTGATTGACAATAAAGATTGCGCTTATGTAATTTTTGATGGGAAAACCGCACTTTGCGGTATCGAACAAGCCTATAATCAAGGTGTTGTTGATTGGAAAAAACCAGTATCCTGCCATTTGTATCCGATACGTATCAAAGATTTTACCGAATTTGCAGCAGTAAATTATGACAAATGGGAAATTTGTGATGATGCCTGTTCTTTAGGTAAAGAACTTGAGGTTCCGGTTTACAAATTTGTAAAAGAAGCGCTCATTCGTCGCTTTGGTGAAGACTGGTATGCCGAACTTGAAAAGGTAGCTCAGGAGCTTAAAAACCAATAACCTTTTTTTATCTCAAAATTTTAATTTTCTCCGGTTTCAAATTCCTTTGTTTCATGGGAGTTAGCGTTGTTTTTTGATTTATAAATAGCTTATTTTCAGTTATTTAAATAAAACTCAAAAAGTAAGAATTAATTTACCTCTTGTTAAAAACTATGCCCAATTGTGGATAAGTTTGACTTTCATTTACGGATACAAATGACAATCTTTGTAGTGTCAAGAAATCAAAGAATAAAATCCTATAACACAATAAACGTCAAGATAGTATGGCAGCGATAGAACCAATTTTACAAGAGAACAAAGACCGTTTCGTGATTTTTCCAATAAAACACCATGATATTTGGGAGTGGTATAAGAAAATGGAGGCTAGTTTTTGGACTGCAGAAGAAATTGATCTGCACCAGGATTTATCAGACTGGAACAATAAGCTGAATGATGAGGAAAAATATTTCGTCAAGCACATTTTAGCTTTTTTTGCTGCATCAGACGGTATTGTGAATGAAAACCTTGCAGAAAATTTTGTAAATGAAGTTCAATATCCGGAAGCTAAATTTTTCTACGGATTCCAAATCATGATGGAGAATATCCACAGCGAAACCTATTCTCTTCTGATTGATACGTATGTAAAAGATGAAGCCGAAAAAGATCAGCTTTTCCACGCATTGGATGTATTTCCTGCGATTAAGAAAAAAGCGGATTGGGCTTTAAAATGGATCGATTCCGATTCATTTGCCGAAAGATTGATTGCTTTTGCAGCAGTAGAAGGAATCTTTTTCTCAGGAGCATTTTGTTCTATCTATTGGTTGAAAAAACGCGGATTAATGCCGGGACTTACGTTTTCAAATGAATTGATTTCACGTGATGAAGGCGTACATTGCGACTTTGCAGTGCATTTACATAACCACCACCTGGTAAACAAAGTCTCAAAAGCAAGGATTACAGAAATTTTAGTGCAGGCTCTTGATATCGAAAGAGAATTTATAACAGAATCTCTTCCGGTGAGTTTGATTGGAATGAACGCAAACTTAATGACACAATATCTGGAATTTGTAACCGATAGATTATTAGTAGAGTTAGGATGTGCAAGAGTATATAACTCTGCGAATCCATTTGATTTTATGGATATGATCTCCTTACAAGGTAAAACGAATTTCTTCGAGAAACGAGTTTCAGAATATCAAAAAGCTGGAGTTTTAAACAGCGGTACAGGAAACGACAGCGAATCGCAAAAAATTAGTTTCGACGCCGATTTCTAGATTTTTTAGAAGCCAGACACCCCTTTTGTCTTTTAAACCATTTCCTGATAATACAGAAGTATTTTTCTTTCTTTAATTAGAAAGAAAAAGGTTTCTTTTTTATCAGAACTAATGCCGCTTTGGCGGATTGTTTTAATCTTTTTAATAATCCCGAATGGTCTTCCATTCCCTAACCAATTTGTAAACTTATGTATGTAGTTAAAAGAGACGGTCACAGAGAGCCGGTAATGTTTGATAAGATTACGGATAGAATTAAAAAATTATGCTACGGCTTGAACGATCTTGTTGATCCGGTAAAAGTAGCAATGCGCGTTATCGAAGGGTTGTATGATGGCGTTACAACTTCAGAGTTAGATAATCTTGCAGCTGAAACCGCAGCTGCAATGACAATTGCCCATCCTGATTATGCCCAATTGGCAGCAAGGATAGCAATTTCTAACCTTCATAAAAATACCAAAAAATCGTTTTCAGAAACGATGAAGGACATGTATCTCTATGTGAATCCAAGAACCAATCAGGAATCTCCGTTACTTTCAGAAGAAGTATACAATGTGATTCAGGAAAATGCAGCGTTCTTAGATTCTCATGTAATTTACAATAGAGATTTCAACTACGATTATTTCGGATTCAAAACGCTTGAACGTTCGTATCTGTTAAAAATAAACGGAAAAATTGTAGAAAGACCACAACATATGTTGATGCGTGTTTCGGTAGGAATCCACTTGAATGACTTAGATGCTGTATTAGAAACTTATGACCTGATGTCTAAAAAGTTCTTTACGCACGCTACGCCAACATTATTCAACGCGGGTACTCCAAAACCACAAATGTCTTCTTGCTTCCTTTTGGCAATGCAGGATGATAGTATTGATGGAATTTACGATACGCTAAAACAAACAGCAAAAATTTCACAATCAGCAGGAGGAATCGGACTATCAATCCATAACGTTCGTGCAACAGGATCATACATTCGTGGAACAAACGGAACATCAAACGGAATCGTTCCGATGTTGCGTGTTTTCAATGACACGGCTCGTTATGTAGACCAGGGTGGAGGAAAACGTAAAGGAAGTTTTGCCATCTATATCGAAACATGGCATGCTGATATTTTTGATTTCCTTGACCTGAAGAAAAACCACGGAAAAGAAGAAATGCGTGCCCGTGATTTGTTTTTCGCTATGTGGACGTCTGATTTGTTCATGAAACGTGTTCAGGAAGATTCTACATGGACGTTAATGTGTCCAAACGAATGTCCGGGACTGTATGACATCTACGGTGAAGAATTTGAAGCGCTGTATACTTCTTACGAAGCCCAGGGCAAAGGAAGAAAAACGATCAAAGCAAGAGAACTTTGGGAAAAAATTCTGGAATCTCAAATTGAAACCGGAACACCATACATGCTGTATAAAGATGCAGCAAACCGCAAATCAAACCAGAAAAACCTGGGAACAATCCGTTCTTCTAACTTGTGTACAGAAATCATGGAGTACACTTCTAAAGATGAAATTGCGGTATGTAACCTGGCTTCTATCTCGTTGCCAATGTTTATTGAAAATGGACAATTTAATCACGAATTGCTTTTCAATGTAACAAAACGCGTAACAAGAAACTTGAACAAAGTAATCGATAGAAACTACTATCCGGTTCAGGAAGCAGAAAATTCAAATATGCGTCACCGTCCGGTTGGATTGGGTGTTCAAGGTTTGGCAGATGCTTTTATCCTTTTGAGAATGCCTTTTACTTCTGACGAAGCTAAAAAACTAAACCAGGAAATCTTCGAAACGCTTTACTTTGCGGCAGTTACTGCTTCAATGGAAATGGCAAAAGAAGAAGGTCCATATTCTACTTTTGAAGGTTCACCAATTTCACAAGGTGAATTCCAGTACAATCTTTGGGGATTGACAGATGGAGATTTGTCTGGTCGTTGGGATTGGGCATCTTTAAGAAAAGAAGTAATGGAAAATGGTGTGAGAAACTCATTGCTTGTAGCGCCAATGCCAACAGCCTCGACTTCTCAAATCCTTGGAAATAACGAGGCTTTCGAACCTTATACTTCAAATATCTATACAAGACGAGTACTTTCAGGTGAATTTATCGTTGTAAACAAGCACCTGTTAGAAGATTTAGTAGAACTAGGTCTTTGGAATGAAGATTTGAAACAAGAAATCATGCGTCATAACGGATCAATCCAAAACATTGATCTTATTCCGCAAGATTTGAAAGAACTATATAAAACCGTTTGGGAAATGTCAATGAAAGATATTATTGATATGTCACGCCAAAGAGGTTATTTTATTGACCAGTCACAGTCGTTGAACTTGTTTATGCAGGATGCGAATTTTGCTAAACTGACTTCAATGCACTTCTACGCTTGGCAATCCGGATTAAAAACAGGAATGTACTATCTGAGAACCAAGTCGGCAGTTGATGCGATCAAGTTTACGCTTAATAACGATAAAAAAGCAGAACCAGTAGCTGTAGAAACTGTTGCAGAACCGGCAATTGCTGTCGATGAGTTCCGTGCTATGTTGGAGCGTTCCAAAAATGCAGAACCAGACGATTGCGAAATGTGCGGATCTTAATAAGAAACACAATACCTATAAAAAACAGCCGTCAAATGATGGCTGTTTTTTTATACCAATAGTTTTAGTCTTAGTATATTTGCTTACAAAATTAAAAGAGCTTGAGCACACTATATTTCAGGGATAGGGAAAATGTAAATTTAGAAGATGTCGTCTTTGAAGATTCTGTGGCAGAACAGGTCGGGCAATTTCTGAAAGAACACCGTTTTTCTGAAATCCTTCATCAATATGAGCTTCCTGTCGCCAATAAAATTTTTCTGTACGGCAAGACCGGATGTGGCAAAACCATGACGGCAAAAGCCATAGCAAAAGAACTGGACAAGAAAATTTTTATCGTAAACCTGTCAACTATAGTATCTTCCAAATTAGGAGAAACGGCAAAAAACATCAATAACATTTTTAAGGAAGCCAATTATGAGAATTCCGTACTGTTTTTTGATGAATTTGACTCTTTGGGTCAGGTCAGAGATTATGACAATAAAGACAGCAGCGAAATGAAACGTGTCGTAAATGCCTTGTTGCAGCTTATCGACAATTTCCCGAGAAATGCAATATTGATAGCAGCAACCAATCAGATTCAGATGATTGACGAAGCACTACTGCGAAGATTTGAACTTAAACTGGAATTTATATCACCTTCAGAACAGGTTTTGGATGGCTATTATGATACATTGCTGTCAAAATACCCGGTGAAATATCAAAATGTAGAAAGAAAATATGGTATTTCTTTTTCAGAGGCCAAAGATTTTGTTTTCAGACAAGTAAAAAACAACATCATCCTTGACGAAATGGCAAAACTGTCATAATAACAAACTAAATTATTTACTTTAATCATAGACCAATGTCAAAACAAAAAAAAGGAGTTTATACCGGAATCATAGAAAAAGATGAAAACGGAAATTATTTCTGCGGGCCTTATCTTCTGGATTACCAATATACCGAAGCCAATTTTAAGATTGGAGATGAAGTAAATATCAAATCGGTAATTGAAAACCCAAGCGATAAGACGCACGATCAGTATCCAAAGAAATCTAAAAACTTCTTTTTGGCAAACCTGAAAGAATAATTTTAAAAATTAATGGATTATAGAACTTCAAGACAGTTTAGGCTGGATAAAGATTTATATGCAAGCCAAGGTACTCGTCTGGCAAATTACCTGATAGACTATGTTTGCCAGATAGCGCTGATGTTTGCTTTAGTGGTAGTATTGACTATGATTTCTGTTATTATAGGTAACGATAGTATTCTTGCTCGTATTGAAAATATGAATAAGATAGAAGAGTATGGTGCGGCTGTCGTGATTATATTGATTTATTACAATGTATTCGAAATCTTTTTTTCAAGAACCATAGGTAAATTTATTACCAAAACGATTGTTGTCGATATAAATGGTGAAAAGCCGGACAGCCAGGAAATATTAATACGTTCGCTTTGCAGGTTGATTCCTTTTGATGGTTTTTCATTTTTGGGAGCGCCAAATAAAGGCTGGCACGACAGCATTTCCAAAACGTATGTCGTAAAAAAAGAATTATTAGAAAAGAAAAAAGAACTGTTTTATTCTCTGGATGAAATAGGAAATAATACCAACGAATTATGATGAACTGGGAACAACTTTTGTCTTTAAGAAAACAAGGCGACAAAGGAAAAAGATTACGAAAAGAACAAGACGATACCCGTCTGGGCTTTGAAGTCGATTATGACAGGATTATATTTTCTTCTGCTTTTAGAAGCCTTCAGGATAAGACACAGGTAATTCCGCTTTCCAAAACAGATTTCGTGCATACAAGACTAACACATAGTCTTGAGGTTTCTGTTGTTGGTCGTTCTATCGGAAGATTGGTAGGAAAACAGATTATTGAAAAATATCCACATCTGAGAGAAGTCCACGGCTATCAGCCAAATGATTTCGGTGCGATTGTTGCAGCCGCATCTTTGGCACATGATATCGGAAATCCACCATTTGGGCATTCGGGGGAAAAAGCCATAGGCGAATATTTTAAGACCGGAAACGGAAAACAGTTCAAAGACCAGCTCTCTGAAAAAGAATGGCAGGATCTGATCGATTTTGAAGGAAATGCCAATGGTTTTTCATTATTAACGGCTTCCCGTCCTGGTATTGAAGGCGGACTTAGGATTTCCTATGCCACTTTGGGTGCTTTCATGAAATACCCAAAAGAATCATTGCCTAAAAAACCAACAAGCCATATTTCGGATAAAAAATACGGCTTTTTCCAAACCGATAAAGAGTTTTTCAAAGAAGTAGCCGAAGAGCTCGGAATGATTCCTAATAAGTCAGGAAATGACATCGGTTATGAAAGACATCCATTAGCCTTTTTAGTCGAAGCAGCTGATGATATCTGCTATACGATTATCGATTTTGAAGACGGAATCAATTTAGGTCTGGTTTCAGAAGATTTTGCGCTGGAATACCTTATCAATCTCGTAAAAGATAGTATAGATACCAAAAAATTCAATTCCCTGATTACAAAAGAAGACAGGATAAGCTACCTAAGAGCATTAGCAATAGGCAGTTTGATTAGTGATGTCGTAAAAGTATTCGTTGAAAATGAAGAACAGATACTTCAAGGGAAATTCCACCACGCCTTGACCGAAAAAAGCAAGTATGTTGCCCAGATGAATGATATTATCAAGCTGAGCGTAAAAAACATCTACCAAAGCAGAGAAGTCATTGAAAAAGAACTGGTAGGTTACCAGATTATCCAGACTTTATTAGATAAATTCATTACCGCCTTTAATAACCAGTTTCATAATGAAGCATCAAACTATGACCGATTATTGCTAAAAATGCTACCGGACAAGTTTCATGATGAAAAGAATGATCTTTACAAAAGGCTACTGCACATCTGCCATTATGTGTCGCTTTTAACCGATGGAAATGCGTTAGAATTATTTAATACGATAAACGGACGTAAGAAGCTGTAAAAAGCCTAGAAGCTGTAAATCAATCCTACGCCAAGCATTTGCTTGAACTGTACTTTTGGTCCTACAGTAACCTGTTGGCCGTTGATTTCTTCTTTAGCCTTGATATCGTGGTCATAAATCAGGTGAGTGTTGATATTGGCACGCACATATTTGTTGACGATAAAATCCAATTGCACTTGCCAGTCAACGTCTATATTTCCAAAGTTGTTGATATAATCCGTGTAGAGATTTAGCTTGTTTTCAAAATTGATGTTTTTGAAAAGCTCTTTCTTATAGCCGCTTGTAAAAAGGAAACCGAGCTCCGTTCTGGAATTCTTACCGTCTTCAATCTTTACACCGGTAACGGCGTCATAAACGGCTTTATGAACACCAAAGGCTCCCTGATCTGCCAATCGTTGATCTAAAACCAACGTGTTTTTCAAGGTAAGAGGCGAGATATAAAGCTGTAGGTTGTATTTCTTGTTATTATATTCAGCTCCAATACCTAAAAACGTATAGGCTGGTGCAAATGGTTTTGAAATCGCTATATCTGTATTGGGATAAGAATAACCGCTGGTGAATTGCGTGTTGAAATTGAACTTCGCACTATGAAACCAATTGGTAGTCGTATCTCTTCTGTAACCAAAAGTAGAGTTGAATTGGAAAGCATCATCTGTTTTTCGCAATTCAACACCATCTTGCTTGCTTACTCCGTAGCGCACGATTAATTCGTTAAGCCATCTTAAGTTCCCGTTCTCGTATTTTCGTGTAAATGTTCCTTTTAATAGTCCGGAAATGGCGCTGTTTCCACCGGCACTCCAGTTGACAAAAGCGATTTCATTTAAATCAAATCCTACTATATTTTTCCTTTCCCAATGGGTGACAACTTTTTTGACAATAGCTGAATCTAGTTTTTTGGATTGAATGGTATCTACAGATTGTGCTATAGATGATACAGAAAAAAGCAAAAATAACCCTAAGGCTAAAGGTGATAATCTCATAACTGGCATATTAAATTTTAGGACAGTGCAAAAGTCAATAATTTCGACAGTTTTCAAAAATTATTTGCAAGTTTTTTGCATCTATTTTGCTATAACGTTGTAGCTCGTTAATACTTCCATGTTCGATAAATTCATCTGGAATACCTAAAATTTCTATCTTTTTGGTATAATTGTTTTGAGCTGCAAATTCTGTTATAGCACTACCGAAACCTCCTTTTGCTGCTCCGTCCTCTAAAGTAATAATAACGTCATATTTATTAAAAATAGTATGAAGGAGGACTTCATCTAATGGTTTTACAAATGGGAAATCATAATGAGAAAAATCTTTTGGATCATCAATATTGGTTAAAGCAGGGATAACATTGTTGCCAATCGATCCGGTAGAAAGAATAGCAATTCTGTTTCCTTCTTTTAATAATTTCGCTTTCCCGATCTCAATCTTTTCAAAAGGTTTTTTCCAGTCAACAATCACTCCGCGACCTCTAGGATATCGGATAGCAATAGGATGTTCCAGTCCAAGTTGTGCGGTATATAGCATATTGCGTAGCCCCGTTTCATTCATAGGAGCATAAATAATCATATTGGGAATACATCTCAAATAAGCCAGGTCAAAAGCGCCATGATGTGTTGCGCCGTCTTCACCAACTAATCCCGCTCTGTCAAGACAAAAAATGACAGGAAGATTTTGTAAAGCCACATCATGAATAACCTGATCGTAGGCTCTTTGTAAAAAGGTGGAGTAAATATTACAAAACACAATCATTCCCTGAGTTGCCATTCCAGCCGCCAAGGTCACAGCATGTTGTTCTGCAATTCCAACGTCAAAAGCACGTTTCGGGAACACATCCATCATAAATTTTAACGAACTGCCACTTGGCATCGCAGGTGTAATTCCTACAATCTTTTCATTTTTTTCGGCCAGTTCCAATAATGTCAGGCCAAAAACGTCCTGAAATTTTGGTGGCAGGTTTTCTTCTGATTTTGGAATGATTTCTCCGGTCAGCTTGTCAAACTTCCCTGGCGCGTGATATTTTACCTGATCTTTTTCAGCCTGCTCCAATCCTTTTCCTTTGGTAGTAATAATATGGAGAAATTTTGGGCCTTTGATATTTTTTAATCGTTTCAGTTCTTTAATAACGGCAGCAATATCATGACCGTCTATAGGGCCGGAATAATCAAAATTCAGCGATTTTATCATGTTGTTCTCCCGCGGATTCTTTCCTTCCTTTACAGAAGTGAGATAGTTTTTTAAAGCACCAACGCTTGGATCAATCCCTATAGCATTGTCATTTAAGATGACTAGCAGGTTGGCGTCAGTTACGCCGGCATGATTAAGACCTTCAAAAGCCATTCCTGAAGCAATAGAGGCATCTCCAACGACTGCAATATGGTGTTTTTCAAAATCACCAGTCAGATTAGAAGCGATAGCCATTCCCAACGCAGCAGAAATTGCAGTAGAAGAGTGGCCTACGCCAAAAGTATCATACGGACTTTCGCTTCTTTTTGGAAATCCGGAAATACCGCCCCATTGCCTGTTCGTGTCAAAATTGTCTTTTCGTCCGGTTAGGATTTTATGTCCGTATGCCTGATGTCCAACATCCCATACCAATAAATCATTAGGTGTGTTGAAGACATAATGAAGCGCAATTGTCAATTCAATTACGCCCAGACTGGCGCCAAGATGGCCTTCTTTGACAGAAACGATATCGATGATAAAATCACGAAGTTCGTGTGCCAAAACGGATAATTCTACTTCGGTTAGCTTCCTCAGATCCTCAGGAGAATTTATATTTTGCAGGATGGTATAGTTCATTTCCAGATTAAAAACCAAATTTACGATATTGTTTTTTATTTTTGGGCTATGGAAAACAGCAACACCGACGAATATTTCATGAAAAAGGCTTTGCAGGAAGCTGAAGTCGCTTTTGAAAAAGGCGAAATTCCGGTCGGGGCTATCATAGTTGTTGAAAACCGCATCATTGCCAGAAGCCATAATCTTACTGAAATGTTGAATGATGTAACAGCGCATGCCGAAATGCAATCAATTACAGCGGCGGCCAATTTTTTAGGAGGAAAATACCTTAAGAATTGCACTTTATATGTTACATTAGAGCCTTGCCAGATGTGTGCCGGAGCTTTGTATTGGAGCCAAATTTCCAGAATCGTTTTTGGAGCCAGAGACGAACAGAGAGGATACATGGCTTTAGGAACAAAATTGCATCCAAAAACTATCGTGGAATATGGTGTTTTAGAAGCAGAAGCTTCCAGTTTGATGAAACGTTTTTTTCTGGAAAAACGCAAATAAAAATTCTCCCCCAAAAGAAAAAATTAGGCATGATTTTTTCTTGTTAAAAATTTAAAAATTAATCCTATATTTAGTACAATAAAGACAAGGATTATTCAGTTATGCTGAAAATGTCACTAAGGACAAAACCTACGTTCAATTTTTAATCAATCATTCTATGAGAACTGGAAAACTAATACTGTTGGTTTCGGTGTTTTTTTTGTTAAATGCGTGTAGAAAATCTTCGCCTGAAGATTTTGATTCAGATTTTTCGCTTTATCGCGATTATGTTACCAGTTTCTCGTCGGGAATGATTTCCGCGAACTCTGATATTCAGGTTGGCTTGGCATTCTCAAAAGCAGAATGGAAGCCTAATCAGGAATTAGACGAGGATATATTTGATATTTCTCCAAGTGTTAGCGGTAAGGTTGTCGTATTGCCAAATAATATTCTGGCATTCCAGCCAAAGAAGAAACTAAAACAGGGCGAGCAATATCAGGTGACACTTCATTTGGATAAATTGATTGATGTTCCAAAAGAACTGGCTGATTTTAATTTCACGGTTAAAACCGTTGAACAGGATTTCAAAGTTGAAATTCAGGATTTGCAATCGTATACAAAAGATACGCAATTTCTGAATATGGTCCTGAAATCTGCAGATAATATGGATTTGGCTACAGCCAAAAAACTAGTGTCGGCTACACAGAACGGTAAAGAGTTGCCAATAAAATTCAATGATAAGGCTAGTTCGCCTACGGAGTTTTCTTTTGTTGTCGACCAGATACAAAGAGGAGTAGACGATAGCAAAATTATAATAAAATGGGACGGAAGTTCGGCAGATATAGATCAAAAAGGAGAAAAAGAATTTACAATTCCAGGTAAAAATAATTTTACCATTGTAGACGTAAGAATTGGGGATGAAAACAACCAATCGGTTCGAATCAATTTCTCAGATCCATTAAAAAAAGACCAGAATTTCAGTGGTTTGGTATCTCTTGAAACAGCAAATAATTTGCGCTATGCAGTAGATGGAAACGTATTAAAAGTGTTTTCGGATGTAGCTCTTGATGGTAAATTACTGCTGGAAGTTTTCCAGGGAATTGAAAATACCGATGGCTATAAAATGAAAAAAGGCTATGCCGCAAAAATTACTTTTGAGCAGATCAAGCCGGAAGTGCGTTTTATAAAAAGCGGTACAATCCTGCCAAGTTCCCACAACCTAAAAGTAAATTTTGAAGCAGCCAATTTGAAAAAAGTGGATGTAAAAGTGTACCGTATTTTTGAAAATAATGTACTTCAGTTTTTACAGGATAATGAATTGAATGGCAATTATGACTTGAGAAAAGTGGCACTTCCAATAGCTAAAAAGACGTTAGAGCTGACAACCAACAAGCTTGCCAATTACAAAAAATGGAATAGCTATTCCCTTGATTTATCTACCTTGATTAAACCGGAACAGGGAGCTATTTACCGTGTGGAATTTACCATCAAAAGATCTTATTCCCTATATACCTGCGATACTCCTGCTGAAGAAGAACCGGTAGCCGATGAAGATCAGGAACCGGAAGATTTTTCTACTTTCGATTCTTATGATTATGACTACTATGACTACGACTATAACTGGAATGAAAGAGACAATCCTTGCGATAAATCGTATTATTCCAACAATAAAGTGGCTACGAACATATTGGCTACAGATTTGGGTGTTATCGCAAAACGTGGCGAAAATGGTTCGTATTTCTTTGCAGTCAATAATATCGTAACAACTGAGCCGGTTTCAGGCGCAACAGTTGAATTGTATAACTACCAGAAACAAAAACTGGTATCAGAAACTACAGATGGCGATGGTATAGTGAATTTTAGTACTGATAAAAAAGCATTTTTTGTGATAATCAAAAAAGACAAAAACACGACCTATGTCAAACTGGATGATGGGAACTCACAGTCAGTCAGTAATTTTAATGTAGATGGTGAAGCAATCCAAAAAGGATTAAAAGGATTTATTTATGGAGAACGAGGCGTATGGCGCCCAGGCGATACAATTTACCTGTCATTCATCCTGAACGATAAATCAAGCAGATTACCAAATACCCACCCAATCAAATTAAAGCTGACAGATCCGAATGGAAAAGTAGTCTACCAGAAAGTTCAGAAATATACAGACAAGAATCATTACAAATTTGCTTTCAAAACACAGCCAAACGCACCAACAGGGAATTATGAAGCGGTTGTTTCTGTGGGAGGTGCGCGTTTTTATAAAGCGGTAAAAATTGAAACCATCAAACCAAACCGATTGAAAATTAAAAATGGCTTTGATGGAAAAATGCTATCGGCTTTCCATAAAAACGATGCCAGAGTTGATGTGGCCTGGTTGCATGGAGCTGTCGCAAAAGATTTGAAACTGGAAATGCAGGCGAAATTTACCCAGCAAAAAACCACGTTTAAAAATTATAGCAAATATGTTTTTGACGATCCGGCGCGTAAGTTTTCTACAGAAGAAGTAAACATCTATTCCGGGAAAATTGATGAAACCGGAAAAGCAAATGTCAGCATCCAGCCAAGATTGCAATCGCAGGCACCGGGAATGCTAAAAGCATCATTTATTACTAAGGTGTATGAAAATGGAGGTGATTTCAGTACTGATGTTATTTCAGCAACGTATTCGCCTTTCCAAACCTATGTGGGAATAAAAACTCCGGAACCAAACAAATATGGAATGCTCGAAACCGGAAAAAGCAATGCATTTGACGTAGTGACGGTTGATGAAGACGGAAAGCCAAAAGCGGTCAGAAATCTGGAAGTAAGAGTCTATAAGGTAGAATGGCGCTGGTGGTGGGATGCTTCTGATGATTTGTCAAATTATAGCAGCTCTACAACAAATACGCCGTTCTATTCTCAGGTATTGAATACAGACGGTTCCGGTAAGGCACGTTTCCAATTTAAAACAGATGAAGATGAATGGGGACGCTACCTTGTAAGAGTTACAGATCCTAACGGAGGACATTCGTCAGGTGAAACTGTAATGATTGACTGGCCAATCTGGTCTGGAAAAACAAGAAATACTACCGGAGCAGAGGCAAAAATGCTGGTGTTTTCGGCAGACAAGGAAAAATATAATGTGGGTGAAAAAGCGGTTGTTTCATTCCCGTCAAGTGAAGGCGGACGTGCTTTAATTTCACTTGAAAGTGGTGCGCAGGTAGTTCAGACATTATGGGCAGAAAGTAAAAAGGGTGAAACGCAGGTTGAAATTCCAATTACTTCGAAAATGGCGCCTAACGTCTATATCCATATCACGTTATTGCAACCTCATGCCTCAACAAAAAATGACTCGCCAATTCGTCTGTATGGAATTATTCCGATTGAAGTGGTTGATAAAAACACAGTTTTAGAACCGCAGATAGCCATGCCGGAAGTTTTAAAACCGGAGCAGAAAACGACAATAAAAGTAAGCGAGAAGAATGGGAAGGCAATGACCTATACCATTGCAATTGTTGATGAAGGATTGCTAGATCTGACCCGATTTAAGACACCAAATGCCTGGAACAGTTTTTATTCAAGAGAAGCTCTGGGTGTGAAAACATGGGATATTTATGATGATGTTATAGGAGCGTATGGCGGTAAGGTAAATCAGATTTTTAGTATTGGTGGTGATGAAGATTTAGGCGGTGGACAAGCTAAAAAAGCCAACCGATTTAAACCGGTAGTAATTTATCTTGGGCCGTATTCATTATCAAAAGGACAGACAAAATCACATGAGATTGCACTTCCGAAATATGTTGGTTCCGTAAGAACAATGGTCGTAGCAGGTGACGCGCAAACCAGTGCCTATGGAAGTGTTGAAAAGACAACTCCGGTCAGAAATCCGTTGATGATATTGGCATCATTGCCAAGAAAAGTTTCTCCGGGTGAAAAAGTAACCTTGCCGGTAACGGTTTTTGCAATGGAAAAACAGGTTAAAAACGTTACCCTACAGTTGAAAACAAATAATGGTTTCCAAGTAATAGGAAATTCAAAACAAACATTGTCGTTTGCACAGCCTGATGAAAAGATTGCTTATTTTGATTTGAATGTTGGCGAGTTGACCGGAATTGGAAAAGTGACGGTGGTAGCTACTTCCGGAAAAGAAAAAGCCAGCTTTGATGTAGAATTGGATATTCTGAATCCGAATCCTGTAACGCAGGATTATAAAGAATTGGTATTGGAACCAAATAGTTCGGGAACAATCAACTGGGATGCTTTTGGAGTAGCCGGAACAAATACGGCAAAACTGGAAGTGTCGGCATTTCCTTCAATGGATTTTAACAAGCGACTTGACTATCTGATTCAATATCCGCACGGATGTTTGGAACAAACTACATCCAGTGTATTTCCACAATTGTATTTGGGTGATATTGCTGATATAGACGTGACAAGAAAAGCAAAAATCCAAAAGAACATTACGGCAGGAATCCAAAAACTGGCACAGTTCCAATTGGCCAATGGAGGATTTGCGTATTGGCAAGGAAACCAAACGCCGGATGATTGGAGTACGACCTATGTGGGGCACTTCCTGATTGAAGCGGAAAGAAAAGGTTATGCACTTCCTGCTAACCTGAAAAAACAATGGATTGCCTATCAATCAAAAACAGCAAAACAATGGCGCTATAACGAAGGTTACCGTAATGATTTTGCACAATCGTACAGACTGTATACATTGGCATTGGCGGGTAATCCGGATCTGTCATCGATGAACAGACTTAGAGAAACTTCAGGAATTACGAACGATACCAAACTAAGACTTGCTGCTACGTATGCTTTAGCCGGACAGAAAAATGTAGGAATGACATTACTTGGACAAAGTAAAATAGATGAAGATTCGATGTATGGTTATTACTATTATTATGGCTCAAGCGAAAGAAACAGAGCTATGGCTTTGGAGACGTTGCTGTTGTTAGGAAGAAAAACAGAAGCCTTTACTATGGCGACTAAATTGGCGAAAGAAATGTCTTCAAACCAATGGATGTCAACACAAACTACGGCGTATTGTTTGTATGCGATGTCGAAATTTGCTCAGCAAAACGGCACAAAAGGCATTGATGTGAGCTATACCAGCAAAGGCAAATCGGAAACAATTAAAACAGCAAAAACATTTGCTGACAGAACATTGCAGGTTTCCGGAAGCGGAAATACGGTTACGGTTAAAAATAATAAAAACACAACCCTTTACATAAAAGTAATTACAAGCGGAATCTTGCCAATAGGTCAGGAACAAACCGAGCAAAGAGGATTGTCTACAGATATTACGTTCCGTGATAGAAAAGGAAATGCCATCAATGTCGCTTCATTGGCACAAGGAACAGAGTTTGTTGCAGAAGTTACGGTTTCCAATACCAAAGGCGAATCGGTTGAAAACGTTGCACTGACGCAGATTATTCCTTCGGGTTGGGAAATTGTCAATACACGTTTCACAGACTATGGAAGTTTTGCTGATAACAAAGTAGATTATACGGATATCCGTGACGACCGTACGAATTTTTATTTTACGCTGAGATCGAATGAAACCAAAACCTTCAAGATCCTTCTGAATGCATCTTATTTAGGTAGATATTACCTTCCTGGAGTACAATGCGAGGCGATGTATGACAATTCATATTTTGCCAGAACACGAGGACAGTGGATTAACGTAGTAAAATAAGCACCTTGAAAGTAAAGACTTCTGTAAAGAAGCCTAATAGTTAAGCTGGAATTGAAAAGCAAGATAAAAGCGTTTTTTAAACGCATCCTTGATATGATAAAACGCAATCCGAAGAAGTCTGTTTTCTTCGGATTGCTTTTCATTGCCTACTATTTTTGTCTGCCAAGAACACTTTTTGAGCAGCCTTATTCCACCGTAATTGAAAGCGAAGAAGGCGAGCTATTAGGGGCTAAAATTGCCCGTGACGGACAATGGCGATTTCCGGCACAAGATTCGATACCTGAAAAATTCAAAAAATGTATTGTCTATTTTGAGGATGAGCATTTTTATCAGCATCCGGGATTCAACCCGATTGCTATGGTTAAAGCTGCAAAACAAAATCACGATGCTGGAAGAGTAGTTCGTGGTGGAAGTACGCTGACACAACAGGTTATCCGACTTTCGAGAGGCGAGAAGAAAAGAAACTATTTTGAAAAACTGGTCGAGCTGGTATTGGCAACCCGTTTGGAATTTCGCTATTCCAAAGAAAAGATATTGGAATTGTATGCTGCCCATGCTCCGTATGGAGGAAACGTAGTGGGACTGGAAATGGCTTCCTGGCGTTATTTTGGAGTGCAGCCCTACCAATTATCCTGGGCTGAAACAGCAACATTAGCAGTGCTGCCAAACGCACCTAGTTTGATTTATCCCGGAAAAAACCAACAAAAACTTTTGGATAAGCGCAACGGGCTATTAAAAAAGCTATACGAAGAAAAAATAATCGATAAAACCACGTATGAGCTTTCAATACTCGAAGATTTGCCTCAAAAACCTTATGATTTGCCTCAAATAGCGCCACATTTGCTTCAAAATATTGCAAAGAGGGAAGAAGGCACAAGAGTAAAGACAACGGTCAAATATGCGCTTCAAAATCGCGTCAACCAAATCGCTACGCAATATTATAATCAATACAGACAGTCAGAAATTTATAACCTTGCTATTATTGTTGTAGATGTCGAGACAAGAAATATCCTGAGCTATGTTGGGAATTCACCAACCGATAAAGACCATCAAAAAGATGTCGATATTATTACGGCTCCAAGAAGTACCGGTAGTATATTAAAGCCATTGCTGTATGCTTCGATGTTGGATGCGGGTGAAATATTGCCTAATACATTGGTTGCGGATATTCCAACGCAGATAGCGGGCTATAGTCCTAAAAACTACGATTTGACCTATGATGGCGCTGTTCCGGCACATCGCGCCTTGTCGCGTTCGCTGAATATTCCTTCAGTATTGATGCTGAAAGATCATGGTGTCTACCGTTTTTACGACCAACTGCAGCAGTTTAAATTAAGGGACATCAACAAGCATCCGAACCATTACGGACTGTCGTTGATTCTTGGTGGAGCAGAAAGTAATCTTTGGGATCTGAGCAAAACCTATGCAGGACTAACATCTACCTTAAATTACTTTACGACACATTCGGCAAAATACCGTACGGATGAATTTAAGGAGTTGAATTGGTCGCATGGCAAAGAACTAGATTTTGGTAAAGAGTCGTATGATAAAAGAAATTTAGGAGCTGCATCTATCTGGCTGACGTATAATGCTATGAAAGAAGTCAACCGTCCGGAAGGCGATGAAGCGTGGAAATTCTATGATTCCTCATTGGAAGTTGCCTGGAAAACGGGTACGAGTTTTGGAAATCGCGACGGATGGGCCATCGGAACAAATTCAAGATATGTAGTAGGAGTATGGGTTGGGAATGCTTCTGGTGAAGGACGTCCGTCTTTGACCGGAGTAGGAAGTGCCGCGCCTATCTTATTTGACGTATTTAATCTTTTGCCAAGAAAAAAATGGTTTGCAACTCCTTATGATGATTTGGAAGAAGCAGAGGTTTGCCAATTAAGCGGGCATATAGCCGGTGAATACTGTCCAAAAATCAAACAGTGGATTCCACTCAAAAGCAAGCAGACAACAGTTTGTCCGTATCATAAATTAGTACATCTTGATAATTCAGGACAATATCAGGTAAACAGCAATTGCGAAGAAGTGGATAAGATGGTTGCAAAACCCTGGTTTGTATTGCCTCCGGTTATGGAATTGTATTATAAGACCAAACATATAGACTATGTTCCATTGCCGCCATTTAGGGCAGACTGTCTGGGAGCATCTTCGTATTCTATGGATTTTATCTACCCAAAAGAAAATGGAAAAGTGTATCTCACCAAAAACTTTAATGGCGAAATCCAGCCGTTTGTTTTAAAAGTAGCCCATTCCGACCAAAGAGCAAAGCTGTTCTGGTATCTGAATGACAAGTTTTTGGGTACTACGCAAACCTTTCATGAGATGTCTGTTGAAGCAAAAACCGGAAAATACTACATCACCGTAACAGATGAAGCCGGAAACGAAATTAGTAGGAGGATTGAAATTGTAAAAGAATAATATATTCTTTTTACCTTTAATTCTGGTTTAGTATTGGAGCTTATAAATTCTACATCCTATATTTTCTTTTTCTTATACTAGCGTTATCCATTCTATTCTGGCAATTTCTCTTTGGATAGTCATTTCATTGTTTAACCAGAATATGTAATGTTTCTCTGTAACTAAGTGTCCGGACATCTTTTTTATCAAATTGCTCTATGCCGAAGAATTGGTTTCCCAATTCATAATTGAAGACTGAATATAAAACATGAAAAATAGCTACCAATAGCTATTTTTTTGAATTACCAGGTTGAATAACTTTGAATGTAAACTACGGGTTATGAAAAAAATACTGTTAATTATTGGAATTTTACTTCAAGTAGGTCTTGTTTATGCACAAGAAAGAGATAATGTTGGGCATAGAGTTGGTTCCTGGAATATTTCCTCACATAATTGCTTTAAAGGCTTAAGTTGGAAAATTAGGAAATCATACTATACCGACAATTCTGATAAATACACCAATGAAATCGAAATAAAAAATAATTACGGCTCGACAATAACATTTAGTTATAACATGAGTGAAAATGCAAATGAGACAACTACCAGGTATAGAAAAACATTAACACCTGGACAGACGTATACTTCTACCTATTGTCCTAATGTGAATTTAGTTATCTTTTATGTAAACAATGTGTGTTTCAATAACAACAATTGTAAAGATGGCTGCTATGCCCAATGCGATAATGGTTCACCAAATCAGCCAAATTGCGGAGAAGCAAATTCATCCACAACTAACAATAATCAAAAAGGAACCAAACAAAACGATCATACCGAGTATAACCAAAGCAAGGCAGATCTCGAAAAGCAAATGGCTGATAAAAATGCAGAGATACAGAAGCAAAATGTAGAAAATCGAAAACAGCAATTCAATAGGTTATACAATGAGGGTATTTCTTTAAAAAATAATGGAAATTTTGGTGTTGCTAAAAACAGATTTAATGATGCTTTAAAATATGCTTCAAACGACAATGAACGACAACAGGTGCAAAATGCACTAAACCAAAATAAAGCCGATGGCAATACTTATGTAGCCCAAACTGCCGTCGAGCTGACAAATACTATTTCTGACGGGATTCAGAAACAAAAAGAATGGTCTGAGGCACGAAAAAGAGAAAAAGAAGAACGCCTGCAGCGAATAGAAGATGATAAGAGAAATGAAGAGCAAAAATTTATTAATGAGATAGATCTTGCAGATAAGGGTGATTATAAAATGCAGAGCTGGGTTGCATTTAGTTTTTATGGTAAGCAAAAATACGAATCGGCAGAGGAGTATTATAAAATGGCAATAGCCAATAAAGAATATAATACAAGTTCTGGAGGGTCTCTAAATGGTGTTTTGGCTTCCTGTTATGCAATAAATGGAAAATATTTAGAGCAATGGAATGAACTCAATAAAAAAGATGCATTACTCAAACAATATCTTAATGGAAATGGATTTGAACGGGCAATGCTAATTTTATTCAGTAAAAAATATGAAATCGATGTAATTGTTACTGATGAAATGAGAAAATCAGCAATTGAAGATTTAAAAAATGATTCGTATGTGAAAATTTATCACGAAAGTGATGCTAAGGCAGCGCTGGCCTATTTCCAGATTACGGGAGAATATGAACATTTGGGTATTCCGAAAAATGAAACAGTGGGACTGGAGGCATTAACTAAAAGTACCTCAAATCAATTGGCTTCCTATTTTGTTGGCTCTTTGTATTTACAGGGGATAGGTTTAAAAAAGACGAGAAGAAAGCATTTAATGGCTTCTTAGAGGTTATTAAACTTAATCAAAACAATAAAATCTATAAAAAATTTAATGTCGACTCTAAAAAAGATTTAGAATATTATAAACCAATAGTACGTAGTGATAACAATATTTATCAGTTAACGCCTTTAATATTGGCCTATTCTGAAATAGCTAAGCTGTTAAATAAAAGCACAAAAGAAGATGACAGGTCGCTGTTAAAATATAAATCTGAATTTTTCAAATGGTATGGTAATTTATTGACTATTGAGGATAGAAACCTATGGGAAATTAAGATAGCCCAAAATCCATTTTCTCCGATTAAAAGAGAATAAAAGTAGTCGCTGATTGGAAAAAGCCAATTGTAGTGAAATAACTTGATGGAGGTGTTTAATAACTAAGATGGAAGTTTTTAGTAAGAATCCGGGTCAATATACAATCAATGTCTTATCAATATTACAAACAAAAAAACCGCCAATCTTGCGAAAGGCGGTTCTTTTTATTTAATCTTTGATTTCATTTCCATTTTTGTCATAGAAATGATATTCTAAAAACGTGTAAGCGTCACGAGGTATTATTTTCACCCATTTTTTATGTTCAAAAAACCATTTTGAACGTAATGATGGAAAACCTTTAGTAAGGTATGCTGCCACAAAAGGATGCGCATTCAGCACGATTTTTTTGTGGGCTTTCAATAGTCGTTCGACATCTGAAGTAATTTTATCTACAATCGAGATCGGAGCATCAATTTCCCCATGTTCATTGTTAGGGTCCTCTTCTCTGGTCTTGATATTTACTTCTGGTCGTACTCTTTGTCGCGTAATCTGGATCAAACCAAATTTACTAGGCGGCAAGATTTTGTGTTTAGCTTTATCATCGCTCATTTCTTCTCTCAGAAAATCGAAAAGGACTTTACGGTTTTCTGGATTAGACATATCAATAAAATCGACAACAATGATACCACCCATATCTCGCAGGCGGAGCTGTCGTGCCACTTCAGCAGCGGCGATGAGGTTTACTTCTAAGGCTGTATCTTCTTGATTGGAAGCTTTGTTTGAACGGTTTCCGCTGTTGACGTCTATAACGTGCAAGGCTTCAGTATGTTCAATAATCAGGTAAGCTCCTTTGCTCATTGATACTGTTTTTCCGAAGGAAGTTTTGATCTGTCTCTCTATGTTATATTTTTCGAAGATAGGCGTGTCTTTGGATTGATAAAACTTTACTATTGATTCTTTTGAAGGTGCAATTTCTTGCAGATAATCCTTCGTTTCATTGTACAACTCTTCGTCATCTATATGAATTCCTGTAAAGGTATCATTGAAAACGTCTCGTAAGATGGAGGAAGCTCTGTTGAGCTCTCCTAATACTTTTGACGGATGATGAGCAGTTGGTAATTTTTTACACATTGCAGTCCATCTGCTGAGCAGATTCTGCAAATCTTTGTCTAGTTCGGCTACTTTTTTGCCTTCTGCTACTGTTCTCACAATAACACCAAATCCTTTTGGTCGGATAGACTGTACGAGTCGTTTAAGACGATCTTTTTCTTCTTTGGATTCTATTTTTTGTGATATAGAAACTCTATCAGAAAAAGGAACGAGAACAATAAATCGGCCTGCAAGAGAAAGCTCTGAGCTAATTCTTGGCCCTTTGGTCGATATAGGTTCTTTGACAACTTGTACTAAAATAGACTGGTTAGCGCTGATTACATCAGTAATAACACCGTCCTTATCTATCTCTTTTTCAAAAGGAAAGTTTTTTAGGGAGAAATCTTTTATTTTACCTGCGCTTACAAGTTTTATGAATTTCAACTGAGAAGTCAGATTAGGACCCAAATCGTGATAATGTAAAAAGGCATCTTTTTCAAAGCCTACATTTACAAAAGCAGCATTAAGTCCCGCAACAGGCTTTCTGATTTTGGCAATAAAAATATCACCTACCTGAAAGTTGCTTTTTTCTTCTTCCTTGTGTAATTCAATTAGTTTTCCATCTTTTAATAAGGCAAAATCTACGGCATCCGAACCAGATCTGATGATCAGTTCTTTATTCACACTGTAAATTTTTATCTGTTTTTTCAGAAAATAGAGTAGAGAGAGAAGAGTATAGATTTAAAAATCTAAAGCCTAAAATCCAAAACCTAAAATCTTATTTACAGATGGATTAAACAATAATTTAACAGGTATTGTACCCGGAGAAAATAGAGTCAGGAAGCGAAAATCAAAGGCAGAATAATGCCTCATTTTTTATTTTTTCTTCAACAATTCTATTTTCAAATTTCAATGAACTAAAAATATTCTTAAAAAAGAAAAAAGTAGTCAGACTACTTTTTCTTCTTGTGACGGTTAGCTCTCGCTCTCTTTTTACGTTTGTGAGTCGCTACCTTATGTCTTTTTCTTTTTTTACCACTTGGCATATTTTGAAAATTTAGTGATTAATAAATTAGTTTACTTTTGCTTCGGTATTGGTTTTAACTCCTTCAACAAAAACTTTTGCTGGTTTGAATGCAGGAATATTGTGTGCAGGAATTTTGATTGTAGTGTTTTTAGAGATATTTCTACCTGTCTTTTCAGCTCTTGTTTTGATGATGAAACTACCAAAACCTCTTAAGTAAACATTATCACCAGTTTCTAAAGAGTTTTTAACTTCGTCCATAAAAGATTCTACTGTTGCTTGAACATCTCCTTTTTCAAGACCTAATTTTTCTGAAATTTTCGCAACGATATCTGCTTTCGTCATTTTCTTTCTATTTTAAATTTATTGTGTAAAATTTTGAGGTTGCAAATATATGAATTAAAAAAACAATATTTCAACCATAAACGATTAAAATTTAATAACATAAACTTTTACTTTTGCTAACCAATTTTATCTGATGGAATTTTCTAACTTATTAATCCAATGGTATTTACAAAATAAACGCGATTTGCCATGGCGAAATACGGCCGATCCATACCCTATTTGGCTGTCAGAAATTATGCTCCAACAGACGCGCGTTGCTCAGGGTTTGCCTTATTTTTTGTCATTTACCACTTCATTTCCAACTGTTTTTGATTTGGCAAATGCCGATGAAGAACAAGTTTTGAAACTTTGGCAGGGATTGGGTTATTATTCCAGAGCCAGAAATCTTCATAATACGGCAAAAATGGTAGCCTTTGAGTTGGGAGGGAAATTTCCGGATAATTATAAAGAGTTGCTCCAACTAAAAGGAGTAGGGGAATATACGGCTGCCGCTATTGCTTCTTTTTCTTATAATGAAGTAGTTCCTGTAGTTGATGGTAATGTTTTTCGTGTGCTGTCGCGCTATTTTGATATTGAAACGGATATTGCTTCCAGCGGAGCTAAGAAAGAATTTTCAGAACTGGCAAAAGAACTGATTCCGCATGATAATCCTGCTTTGTTTAATCAGGCAATTATGGAATTTGGTGCGCTGCAATGTGTTCCTAAAAATCCGGATTGCGAAAGATGTGTGTTAAATTCGGGTTGTCTTGCTCTGCAAAAAAATAAGGTAGACAGACTTCCAGTCAAGCTGAAAAAGACAAAAGTGCGGAGCCGCTATTTTAATTATCTTGTTTTTTCAGACGATAAGCAACAGTATGTTTTAAGAAAGAGAACTGAAAAAGGGATCTGGCATAATTTGTATGAATTTCCTGTAATTGAAACTGCCGCTGAAATTGATTTTGATGAAATTTCGAAATTAATTTTTGAAGAATATGGTTCAAAGTTTGAAATTTTATCAATAAAGCCGTTAAAAAACGATGCTATTTTGCATAAATTATCACACCAGCATTTGTATATACGCTTCTTTCAGGTGCGTGTTCAAGGTGTTATTGAAAATGCAATTTGTTATGAATCAATGATTTCTTTGCCATTTCCGATTGTAATTCATAATTTTATAGAAAAAGATTTGCCATAATTTACCAAGTTTGGCAGAAATTATTATATTTGAAGGTTTACTAACTCCCCACGAAAAATGAATGGTACGCTAAATAAAGTGATTTTAATTGGGCACCTAGGCGATGATGTCAAGATGCACTATTTTGAAGGCGGTAACTGCATCGGCAGATTTCCGCTGGCTACGAATGAAATATATATTAACAAGCAGACAAATGAAAAGATTGCCTCTACGGAATGGCACAATCTTGTTGTTCGCAATAAAGCAGCTGAAATCTGTGAAAAATATCTGTCTAAAGGAGACAAGATATATGTTGAAGGAAGGATAAAATCCCGCCAATGGCAGACAGAAGAAGGCGTTACGAAATATACTACTGAAATTCAGGTGACTGAATTTACTTTCCTGACAACAAAGAAAGATATTGAAGCTGGCAAACAAGGATCTTCAGTAGATGTGAAATCGGCTAATTTTGACTCCGGTTCACCAGCAGAAGACGATTTATATTAATCAATGTTTAGAAAAAGTATAGGCCTTTTTATTTCCGGATGTATTCTTGCTTCCGTATGGGGTTGTCAAAATGAGACAGTTCCAAAACCGGCCGGGCAATTAAGGCTGGACTATCCCAGGGCCGAATATGTACACTTTGAAAATGATTGCCCTTTTACGTTTGATATAAACGAAGATGCAATTATTTCACAAAAAGGAAATTGTGATTTTACAATCAGCTATCCTAAAATGAAAGCTACGATTTATCTTACTTACAAACCTGTTAAGAACGATATCGAAGCACATTTGAGAGATGCCCAGACTTTGACCTACAAACATACTATTAAGGCAGATGATATTGTTGAGCAGCCTTTCCTGAATGAAAAGAGCAAGGTTTATGGCATGTTCTACAGGGTTGGAGGTAATGCGGCAACTAATGCCCAGTTTTATGCTACAGACAGCATAAGGCATTTTGTGACCGGTTCTGTATATTTTTATGCAAAACCCAATTTTGACTCAATAATGCCAGCCAGCAGCTATGTTAAAAACGACATGCAAGTGTTGATGGAAACATTAAAATGGAAATAAAAAAAGAGAACCAATTTGGTTCTCTTTTTTGTTTTTATCTTAATTGAAAAGATTAAGCGTTTTTGGCTTTTTTGTCATCTGAACTGCAGGCTTTCTTGCCAGAACAGCATCCGCCTTTTGCATCTTTAGACTTATCATCGTGGCAAGAAGCTTTTTTGTCGTCTTTTTTCTTTTTCTCTTTTTCTTTCTCTTTGTAAAGCATTGCTTTGTCAGCAGATGATTTTACGTTAGAAACTTTATAAGTAGTTCCGCCTGCAACAGCTTCTACTGTTTCAACCAATGTTTCAGGAGTTTGTTTTGAAGCATCATACGCTACAGTAGCTGTCTTCTTTTCGAAATCAACTTTAGCATCCTGTACACCGTCAAGGCTAGCTAGTTTTTTTTCGATAGTTTTTGCACATCCAACAGCACATGACATTCCGTCGATTTGGAAACTTGCAGTTTGCAGGTTTTCAGCAGTTGGTTTCGCTGTAGTCGTGTCTTTAGCAGTTTCTGTCGGTTCTCCCGTTTCTGTTGCCTTTGGCTCGTTTTTGCAGCTTACGAATAGCATTCCTGAAAGCGCAAGGATAAGTAATGATTTTGAAAAATTCATAGTGTTGTATTTAAATTTGAATTAACAATTCCTTTGAAATCTAAAGGTTTACAAAATTAATAAAAAAAGAAACGGGAAATCCGTTAAAATGACAGAATTTTGGGCTGTAAAAAACGAGTTATGAAAGCTTTGCCGTCTAAATGGATTATCTTATTCTTCCTTTCCTTAATTTGGGGAAGTTCTTTTATTCTTATCAAAAAAGGTTTGGTAGGGCTGACGCCATTTCAGCTAGGCTCATTGCGGATGATTTTTGCGGCTACTTTCCTTTTGGCCGTAGGTTTTAAAAGTCTGAAAAACATCAAGCAGCATCAATGGAAGTATATTGCGGTTACGGCAATGATGGGAACTTTTTTTCCGGCATTTCTTTTTTCATTAGCCCAAACACAGATTGATAGTTCGATTAGTGCTGTTTTGAATTCACTGACACCTTTAGCAGCGTTGGTGTTAGGTGCGTTGGTTTTTGGATTAAACTTTCAAAGAAGGCAGATTTTTGGGGTAACGATTGGTTTGTTCGGGAGCGTTTTATTAATCTTGAGTGGAGCTGTAAACCATCCGGGACAAAATTACTGGTATGCGACTTTGGCTGTCTGTGGTGCCATCTGTTATGCTGTTAATGTCAACCTGATCAAAAAGTATCTTTCGGATGTAAATCCTTTAAGTATTACGGTAGGCAACTTTGCAGTTTTGCTAATTCCGGCACTTGTAATTCTGTTCTCTACGAATTTTCATGAAGTGGCACATCTGCCAAATGTAAAAACCTCGATGCTGTTTGTAAGTATTCTTGCCGTGTTTGGAACCTGCGTTGCGAATGTGCTGTACTTTAAGCTAATTCAGATTTCATCGCCTATTTTTGCTTCTTCCGTAACTTATATGCTGCCAATTGTAGCTTGCTTTTGGGGTATTCTGGACGGAGAAAGCCTTACTTTGGTTCAGGCGTTAGGTGCTTTTATTGTACTGATTGGGATTTATCTGTCAGCTAAAAAATAAGCTCGCAATTATATTTTATGCTTTGCGGCTCTGCGCCTTTGCGTGAAATAGTTGCTCGCAAAGACGCAGAGCCGCAAAGTTTATAAAGAAAAGCAAAGTTATTGCGTGGAAATATTTTCATGTCTTTCCTTTGATAGAAACTTTACACATAAAAAAAGACTGCCATTTCTGACAGTCTTTTTGGTTTTATGTTTGATTTGGATTATTTGAAATCTGCATCAGTAACACCTTCGTTGATTTTTATATCTGAAGCTGTCAATTCAATTTCGATACCAACGTTTAATGTTGTTTTGAAAGGAACTTTTACGCCTTTAACATCTTTGTAGTCAGAGAAAGAAACTACTTGAGTCATTTGCTGTCCTTGCATTTCTTCAACGTTTGATTCAGCCAATTTCAATCCTGTTGTTACATCATAGTAAAGTGTCTTTTTGCCATCTTTGATTGCGTAAGCATCTTTTCCGTCAATAGACTCGATTCCTGATAATGTGATTCCAGGTTTTGTAGCCAAAGTCAATTCCGGGAATGGAAGAGAATAGAATTTTGCGCTAGCAACTTTATCTGCATCATAGTCCTCTTTTTGACCTTGAGCTGTCTCATATCCTTTTGATCCGTCAAAAACTTCTTTGCTTAAAGTTTGGCCCATACCTTTAACTTCGTCAGCTTTTTTACCGGCAGCAGAAGATTTTCTAGTCATAGTAACATCAATTCCCTGAACTTTTCCAGTTAGTGTAGAGAATAATGTTTTTACTGATTTGGCATTTTTGTCTCCGCCAATTGCTTTGATATAATTGTCAAATACAGTTTTTGCTGTTACACCAGCAGGAATTGCTTTTTTAGCAACTGGCTTATCTACCTGGTTTCCGAATTTATCGAAATAGAACATTGGGATTCCTAGTTTTTCAAGACCTGGCAATACATCGCTTCCTTTACCTGTAATGATAACTCTTGTGTTGTCAGCAAGGAAATATTTGTTAGCTACTCTCATGATATCGTCAGCCGTAACTGCATTGATATTCTTGATGTAGTTTTCGTAGAAATCAGCAGGAAGATTTTGTGTTTTAGTCAATAAAGCATAACGAGCAACTGTTCCTGGTTTTTGGATCTGCATTACGAAGTTTCCAATATAACCCGCTTTTACGTTTTTCAACATATCCGGAGCTACTTTTTCAGTTCTGATTCTTTTCAATTCTTTGAAGAATTCAACTACAGCGCTATCAGTTACAGCATTTCTAACTTGAGTGTTAGACTTGAATTTTCCAACATATTTGTCTCCTCTAATGCTTGAACGAGCACCGTATGTCCATCCGTGAGCTTCTCTCAGGTTCATGTTAAGGTAGCTGTTGAAGTCACCACCAATGATTTGGTTTG
Source organism: Flavobacterium sp. 28YEA47A (assembly GCF_041262125.1). Classification (NCBI taxonomy): domain Bacteria; kingdom Pseudomonadati; phylum Bacteroidota; class Flavobacteriia; order Flavobacteriales; family Flavobacteriaceae; genus Flavobacterium; species Flavobacterium sp. 28YEA47A. Next base: position 252,294 of record NZ_JBGCCI010000002.1, on the reverse strand, counting down.
CCAAAAGAACAGCAAAATAATCTTTGTCAGTCATCTTAAGGTTAGAAACGTTAACCAAAGAAATTTCAGACTGAACCGCGTTTGGCATGTCTACAAAGTTAATCTGAGTGTATTGAACATCTTTTGGGTCAGCATAAGTAACTACAGGAGCCGTAGCTTTTTTCCATGAGCCAAAATATTTCTCAACTGCCTTCTTAACGTCTTTGAATTTTACATCACCTGTAATAACCAGGTAGGCATTAGCAGGAACAAAGTAAGTAGTGTAGTTCAAGATCGCATCATTTAAAGTTACTTTGTTGATGCTTTCTTCAGTAAGGTATTCTCCGTTTGGATGGTTTTTTCCGTAAACCAAAACATCTTCCACGCGAGAAGCTACCGCCTGAACGCTTTTCTCTTGAGTTTTTAAACCTTCAATTAATTTTGTTTTTTCTTTGTCAAGTTCTTCCTGAGTGAAAACAGAATTTAAAGCTCCGTCAGCCATCAATTCAAGGATTCTGTCAGAATATTTAGAAAGCCCAGAAGCATAAGCTCCGTTAGCGCTGAATCCGATGTTAGCTCCTAAGAAATCGATTTCTTCGTTGAAAGCATCTTTTGACATTTTTTTAGTACCGCTTCCAATCAATGCGCTGGTAATTTCAGCAACACCTTTTTTGTCGCCTTCAGCATAAGGAGCGTTATCTAATGTCAGATTATAAGAAACTCTTGGAAGTTTGTTGTTTTCAACAACCATTACTTTCAATCCGTTTTTCAATTCAAAAGTCTGAGGCTTTCCAATATTGATAACCGGAGCAGGTCCTGGTTTTGGCTGTGGTCTGTCTTGTGCTTGCATAATTAGAGTTAAGAACAAGCTTGATAAAATGAATATTGTTTTTTTCATGATGTATATCTTAGTTTTGAGCTTTGTCTTTTGCTGGTACGTAATCCAAAATCAATCTTTGGTTTGGGTTCAGGTATTTTTTTGCAACATCTCTGATTTCCTCACGAGTGATAGAACGATAGATTTCGATCTCAGTGTTGATAAGGTTGATATCGCCATACAGCATGTAATATGTAGCTAAATTTTCTGCAATTCCTTCTACTGAAGAATTGCTGTTTACATATTGGTTCTCAAATTTATTTTGTAATTTCTGGAAATCTTTTTCAGAAATTAATTCTGTTTGAAGTTTGGTAACTTCCTCGTCAATTTCTTTTGTAAGTGCGTCAAGAGAAGTATCTCCCATTGGCAAACCGTAGATGAAATAAACACCATAGTCTTCCTGGCTGTAGTTGAAAGCGCCAATTTCTAATGCCATTTTCTTCTGGTCAACGATTTTTTTGTAAAGTCTTGAACTCTTTCCGTCGCTCAAGATAGAAGAAATCATATCCAAAACTTTAGCATCACGAGTTTTCATTGAAGGCGTTCTGTAAGCAGTTACCAACATCGGGATTTGGATGTTTGGATCTTCGTAAGTAGCCTTTAGTGGTTGAGTGATTGGATCTTCGGTAAAAGTCTGTTTTGTAAGATCTGTTTTTCCTTTTGGAATTGATCCAAAATATTGTTTTACCCATTTGATGGTTTTGTCGTACTCAATGTCTCCAGCTACAACAAGAACCGCGTTGTTAGGAACGTAGAACTTTTTGTTGAATGCCTGGAATTCTTCCAAAGTTGCAGCATCTAGGTGTTCCATAGAACCGATAGGAGCCCAACGGTATGGGTGTTTTTTGAACATGTTTTGTTTTACGGCAGTGATAAGATTTCCGTAAGGCTGGTTGTCTACACGTAATCTTTTTTCTTCCTTAACAACTTCATTTTGTGTATTAACACCAATTTGGTTGATTACAGGGTGCATCAATCTTTCAGATTCCATCCATAAACCTAACTCAAGGCTGTTTGAAGGGAAAATTTCATAGTAGTAAGTTCTGTCGTCTGAAGTGTTTGCGTTGTTAGTTCCTCCGTTTCCAGAGACAATTTTGAACCATTCTCCACGACCGATATTTTTTGTACCTTCAAATAAAAGGTGTTCAAAAAAGTGAGCAAAACCAGTTCTTTCCGGATTCTCATCTTTGGCTCCAACGTGATACATTACCGAGGTAATAACAACTGGAGCTGATTTGTCTTGATGCAAGATCACATGAAGACCATTTTCTAGTGTATATTCTTCAAAAGCTACTTTTTGAGCTGAAGCTACACTCCCGAGCATGAGAATTGAACCCAAAGCCATTAATGATTTTTTCATAACGATTAATAAATTTGTTATTGATTTTGGCATTAGTGTGCCAAATGTGTGTTTTGTTACGCCAAATGTAGTTTTTTTTTAAGATTTATTCATGAAAATATAACTTTTTAACGGCGGTTTATATTTACATTACGAAATGTTTGTTGGGGGAGTTAAAGTGCTGTCTTTTTGAAGGTTGAATTTTTTTATAAGAACAATTGCAGGATTAATATTTAATCGTATATTTGCAACCTTAAAATTTAACTAAACATTATTGTTATGTACGCAATCGTAGAGATAGCAGGGCAACAATTCAAAGTAAGCAAAGACTTAAAGGTTTATGTTCACCGTTTAGCTAACAAAGAAGGAGATGCAATTTCTTTTGCAAAAGTTCTTTTGTTAGATGATAACGGAACAATCACTTTAGGCGCCCCGGCTGTAGAAGGTGCTTCAGTAGAAGCCAAAGTGTTACAACACTTAAAAGGAGACAAAGTAATCGTTTTCAAAAAGAAAAGAAGAAAAGGTTACAAAAAGAAAAATGGACACCGTCAGTACTTGACTCAAATCCAAATTTCTGGAATCACTGTTTCAGGTGCTAAAAAAGCTGCTGCTAAGAAAGAAGCTGCTCCTGCAACTGAAGAAGCAGTAGAAGCTCCAAAGAAAAAAGTAGCTAAGGCTAAAAAAGAAGATACACAAGAATAATTAACATTTAAAACCAGTACGTCATGGCTCATAAGAAAGGTGTCGGTAGTTCCAAGAATGGTAGAGAATCAGAATCGAAACGTTTAGGTGTTAAGATTTATGGTGGTCAAGCTGCTATTGCTGGAAACATCATCGTTAGACAAAGAGGTTCTAAGCACAACCCAGGAGAAAACGTTTACATGGGTAAAGATCATACTTTACATGCAAAAGTTGACGGAGTTGTTAAGTTCCAGAAAAAATCTGATAACAAATCTTTCGTTTCTATTGTTCCATTTGAAGCATAAGAAAACAAGATTTTTAGATACAAAAAGCCCATTCGAAAGAATGGGCTTTTTTGTTTTATTTGATTTTTGCTTTTTCTAAGGTTTCGTTATAACCTTCTTTCATGTCTTCTTTGGCTTTTTGGGCGCCTTCTTTGATGTCTTCAGAAGTTTCTTTGATACCATCTTTGGTTGCTTCCCATGCGCTTTTAGCTTTATCAACAGCGATCTGAGCTAATCTTTCAGCTTCTTTATCGCCTTTTGCTTTAGCTTCGGCCAATTTCTTTTCGGCTTCTTCCAGATTGGCTTTTGCCTTTTCGCTTAATTCAAGATCCAAGCCGTTTTTTGTTGTCGTGGTGGTCACCGTCGTTTTTCCATCATCAGTCGTTGTAGTGACTTTTTCTTCTTTCTTACAAGATGTAGCGAGAAACATACCGCCTATCGCTACCGCAAACATTACTTTTTTCATGAGGTTGTTATTTAGTTCTTATAAAAATAACAAAAAAGAAAGATATCCAACATTAAGAATAGATAATTCTGAAAGGAACTATGTTTATTGCCCTGTTTTCAATCATCAATTTTAAATCTTCACTCAGGAAATACCATTCTTCTTCATTATAGTAATCTTTGTCTTTCCTCTCGAGATAAATATCAATGGTTGGCGTATAGCCTACATTGCTGTCAAGGCTGGTCTGTATGCCGTTTTTTACATCTACTTTAGTAATGGCATCGCCAAAATGATTTTTGCAAAGGATAATGATGTCCTGACGCGTCACAACTCTTTGGTTAGATACCAGGTTTTCACGATAGGCATAAATTTTCTCCGAATTCGAAAGTTCATCTTTTCCTCCTTGGGTAGTTGACAGAAACATAATATTGTCTCTTTCGAAATCAGAGCCTTTATGAGCTACCAATCTTGAAAAAGTATTTATTTTATTTGCACTTTCACCATTGGTTGTCCAATATTTGGCAAACAGGGTTCCTTTATTGGAGTTGCTGGTAGTATTCAGTATCAGATACGGATTATTGATGTTTTGCATGCCCACTTGTGACATCTTATTTCTGAAACGTGAAATAATCTGGTTGATTTCTTTCAGGTTGTTATCCGTAAAGTCATGTCCTAGTCTGGAAAATGCTGCGGCTTCATCCCGAATCAAATCGATAAGGTAATTTATTTCTTCGGTTGCATTTCTTTCATCAAAACGGGCAATGCCTCCAAAACGGAGATAGGCATAGTCATTATCACCTTTTTCATCATCGTTTTTGATAACATCAAATTCATTGTTTTTATCATCTGTAACCGAGAAAAGTTCAAGGAAAAATTCTTCGTTCAGGTTCAGCGGATAAATATTCAGGAGGTTTTTGATATTCCCTTGTACCTCATTCAACTTTTTGTTGATAACAGGAAAACAGTTGTTGGCACAAAAGATTTCAGAAAGAATATCTTTTCCAATGACATTAGGAAACTCAATACGAATCCAAATTAGCTTTTCATCAGCCAAAAGTTTCAGGTCTTCAGCAGGGATAAAATTACTCAATTCAGCAGGCAACGCATGGTTGTCACCAATATTAATAATGTCTTTTATGGTGATAAAATTCTTTCGGAAATAATCGTTAGTGTGTTCTTGCGTCCGTTCAATATGATAAAATTCTTCTTGAATCAGTTCTCCGTGATTATTAGAATATTTTTCGTCATTATTATATCCTTGTACGGTCTGTAGTTCATGGTCATTAAGAAACCATTTCGCTCGTGGCAGGAAGTGAAAAAACGTATTCCGGTTATGGATGTTTTTCAGGTAAAAATAAAACATCAGATCCTTGATGATTCCATCGCCTTGATGTTTTAGCCCAAGCCAGATGGTTCCGTGTGGAGCCGGTTTGATATAATTGTTGCTGCTGACAGTTTCCCTGAATTGTTCTTTCACAATCTGCTGTACTCCGTTAGGCAGGATTACATAATTCAGCTTGTTACGGTTCAGCTTTACGGGTTTTGTTGGCCCGAAAAAATAGTTCTTGATTATATTTTCTGTCGGATTGTATGGATTTGCTTCTTTTTTCTGGAAGTAAAACTGATGGTAATCGTTCAGCGTTACTTCGTTTTCTACCGGATAGGCTCTTACAATCGCCCTTGCCGGTGTTGCTTTTGCTGATGCGGTAGGCGTAAGTATATCTACTAATCGTTCCGTAATCCTTCTGCGGCTGGAGAAGATTTCGTTGGAAATTTTTTCCAATTCTTTGGCGCAAACATCAAAAAGCAAATTGACGATAGGGTCAAAGACATTTTCCAATTCCACATCAGAATAGCCCCATTGTTTGGCAGCACGTTTGAGTAGTCGGTCTTTAATCTGGTCTTTTGATAATGAATTCATTGATGATGCTTTTATTTAAATGAAAACGGCGCTAGAAAATAAGAACTCTTGTAATAATAAGGCTGGTTTGTTTTTTTGATAACTCCATAAACTACAATGTCAAGGCGTTTTTTTACGCGAATATTGGTCTCATAGCTTACAGTATCTTCACTCACGCCAAGCGTTACATCTGTAACAGTCAGTCGCTTTTCATATTGTTTTACCTTTTCATGAACAGATTCCTTAATCATGTCTTTCAGCTGGTTGGCATTAGACAACAGATTGAAATCGGTTTCCCAGATAATGGTGCCAAAATCGTCGTCATATTTATATTCTCCAAAAATCGTTGTGATAATCAGAGAGATATATTGCGCCAGAGATTCTTCGATAGTGACTTTCCGGATATCTTCACCGCTGGACAGCCGTTTGAAATCAATTGGAATCTTGTAATATAGGTCTTTCATGTTCTATCGTAAATTTAATCTCTCCTTCTTCATTCAGCGTGACTTTCAACGAATCGCCTTTTTTGATTTCATTGGAAATAATCATGCGCGATAATGGTCTTTTTAGCTGGTTGCGGATGGTACCTTTAATTGGTCGTGCGCCATATTCTGGCGTGAAACCCATCAGGGCAATCTGCTCTTTGTCTTTTTCGTCTATATGCAGCGTAATGTCTAGTTTTTCCAAAAGCTGCAAAAGCTCTTTCTTTAAGTGAATATCGAAAATTCTTGAAACGCTTTTTTTGCTGATAGGCGCAAACGGAATGATTTCTGTAAGACGGCCCAAAAACTCTGGTCTGAAATAGCCTGTCATTAACTGGATAAGGTCGTTTGATTTTGGAATAATGTCTTTTTCAAACGATTTTACGATAAAATCAGAACCTATGTTGGACGTAAAAAGAATAACCGAGTTCGAAAAATCACCTTCTTTACCTAAACGGTCGTGGAGTTTTCCTTCGTCAAGTATCTGTAAAAACACATCAAAAACCGATTTATGGGCTTTTTCAATTTCATCGAATAAAACGATAGAATAGGGTTTCTGTCTGATCTTGTTGACAAGAAGTCCGCCTTCTTCATAACCTACATATCCCGGAGGCGCTCCATATAAAAGCGCAGCTGAATGTTCTTCTTTAAACTCTGACATATCCAATCGGATAATGGCATTCTCATCGCCAAAAAGGAAATCAGCCAACGATTTTGCCAATTCTGTTTTTCCGGTTCCTGTTGGTCCCAAAAAGAAAAAGGAACCTATTGGCTGCCCCGGTTTTGTCAGTCCGGAACGGGATTCCAAAATAGCATCGGAAACTACCTTTACAGCATGATCCTGACCAATAACTCTTTTCTTTAGAGTATTTTCTATATCGAGCAATCGTTCGCGTTCGTCTGATTTTACTTTTCCAGCCGGAATTCCGGTAATTCCGGAAACTACGTGCGACAGATGTGATGCTGAAACAATGTTTTCTTCTTCATTCAAACGCTCCAGGCTTTCTAACAGACTTTCCAGATGTGCTATTTTCTTTTCGCTGGCTACAGAAGAGAAAGTATCCTCGTCTTCACTAAATAGCTTTCCGGTTTTATTCTGGATATCGGAATGAAGCCAGACTATCTTTTCTTCTTTTTCAATTTCTTCAATGATATCATTGATAGCCGAAAGCTGTTTTTTTAATTCCGGTAGTTCTTTCTTGATGGTTTCTTTAGCGACTTTTAAAGACGACATCGTTCTGTCAATCAAGTCGAGTGCAGAATCCGGAAGTGATTTTTCTTTCAGATAGCGTTTTGAAAGTCGGATCGATTCTTTTAGTCCTTCTTCATCGATGCTAAAATCATGGTGTGTCTGATAATGTGAGATCACATTTTTAATCATTCGCAAAGCCAATTCCTGATTAGGTTCGTGAATTTCCAAAGTTTCAAAACGTCTGGAAAGTGCATCGTCCTTGCCAAGCGATTTTCTGAATTTTTCTGTGGTTGTAGCGCCTATAAAAGTGATGTCTCCTTTAGAAAGCTCCGATTTGATAATACTGCCAATTCCATTACCTTGATTGGAATCAAACAGTTCGTGGATATCGTCTATAAAAAGTATCGGTTTTTCATAGCCTTTTACCTCGTTGAAAATTTTTTGCAAACGGTCTTCTACTTCGCCTTTGTAGGATGCGCCGGCGAATAAAGGCCCAATATTGATTTCAAAAACATTCGCATTATTAAAGGCTGCCAAAATAGACTTGTCGCCAATTTTATGGCAAAAACCTTCAATAAGTGTCGATTTTCCAACACCAGATTCCCCAATTACGATAACGTGAGGCTTCAGTTTTCGGTTTAATATTTCTGTAATTGTTTTTAGCTCTTCGTCACGCCCAATCATCGGAATAGATTGCCTGGACTTAAGATGTTTTATTTTATCCGTACAGTATTTGTCTAAGGTAGAACTTCCTGTAGGGCCGGTTTTTATTTTTTCAGAGTTGTTTTGCGGTTTTGCAGTTCCTGAATCAAACATTGATGAAAGATCAGAAGGAGTCAACGGCAATGATTTTAGTTGGTCGTGTGAAAATCCCACGCCCGGAGTAACCAACGCTTTTAGGATGGGAACAAAGCTGATTTCATCGCCAGTCTTCTTTGCAATATCTTCTGCTTCTGATAGCACGGCATTCATGCCACTGTCCGGAGCCGGATCATCGCTTGGTTTTGAAGATTTTGGATATTCGCTGATTCGGATATCGGCCCATTCATCCAAATAGAACACATCGATTCCTTTGGCGTCAAGTTCTCTCATGAAATTGAATTGCGGATTCAAAAGCGCCTTTAGTAAATGGGCAGGAGCATACTTTTGGTTGAAATTATCCTTCGCATATTGTTTTGCAATATGAATTGCCTGCAAAATATCTTCTGTGACCATGATTTTCTGATTTAGTTCGTCCTTCTGTTCAATTGCTGTGTCAATCTCAGATCGCGTAGCAATTCTTTATTTTCTTCTTCATACTCTTTTAATTGCTTATTAAGCAAATCGATTTCTTTTTTAGAATCATTGACTTGCAACAGCAATTTCTTGGTTTTGACCAAATCGTTAATTGTCAGGATGACATTGTCATATAGTTTTAAACCCTGATCAGAATCAGCAGGGATTTTTTCTTTTAGGTCAACTAACTCAAAGCTGATGTTCTGCTCAATAAACTGGAAGCTTTCAGGAGCCTTGTCCAATGAATCAATCAAAACGCCAATATGCTCAAGCCTGTCTGAAAATTGCTTTTGGAAGTTAAACTCGGTCAGAATCCTGTCATTTTCACTTTTAAGAACTTCATTTTCCTTCAACGGCAGTTTGTAATTGAAAAATATCGCAAAAAACAATACTCCGGTTGTGATGATAAACATCAAAAGGAACAATAGGAATGCGGAAGTTCGTTCTTTTCTATTTAAGATATCCATTTTTGGTGTCGATTTTGGGTTGGTTTATTCTGCTAAAAAGGTTGGCGATGAATTTGGAGCATTGTTGTCCTTGTCACTATTTCCGAAGAAACTTGGCTTTTCGTTTCTGACGATATTTTCGTTGACAAAGATTCCCGTGTCGCGTTTTTTGCCGATATAATCGAGCTGGTTTAAAATAGTAAACAGATAGTCGATTTTTGAAATAAAAGTATTGACCTGGTTTACGGTTGGCTCAATGTCATAAGCCCTGTATTTCGTGTTTATGGTTTCTGAAAATAACCTTTCGTAATCACCGCTGGAAATTTCTGTCCATTCTGAGAAATAGTTGAAAAGCATTTCTTTTCCGTCTCCCGAAAACGAATCAAAACTGTTTTTGATAATTCGTGCCAGACTAACCGTGTTTTCTAATACTTCCATCGGTTTCATGGAGAAATTTACCCATTTGCTTCGTGTAATATTTTGGGCTACATAACTCAAAATCTTTTCGCAGGCTTCAAAAACCATATTGGCTATCAGGTTTTCATCTTCGGTGCTATTCCTAAATCTGATTTTTTGGGAAATCTGAACCGAATTGAACTCCAACTGCTTGAAGAAAGATTCGTAGTTTTCAAATAAGGTAATCAGGGTAGGATGGCTGTTAATCGTAAGACTTGGCGGAATAAAATCTGTCAGGATCTCATAGTTGTTTGCCGAAGTCTTGAATTTAGCCAAAGGAAATTGCAAAGCACCAATATTGTTTTGGTTGACTTCGCTTTCAATAACGCTTGTCAGGAAATAACGCGACATGGCATTTGGGAAACGCGGTGGCACTTCCTCCATGTTTTGCTCTCCTGTTGGTATTCTTTGGAAAGGATCGACATTCAGTAAAAGAAAGTAATTGTTTTCTTTAAGGTCGAAATCTTTCAATTCGATTTTCTCGTTAAATTCTCCGGTATAATCGGTAATCTCAATTCTTCCTCCACCTGGAGTTACTGCCTTGAGAAGTTTAATGCTAACGCTTAGTTCGTTGTGAGCATCGATGGAAATTGAATACTGGAACGGTCTTGACAGATGTGTCGACAATAAGCCATAATTCAGCTCATTTACGCCCAGATTGCGCGCATCTCGAACCAAATCTTCAATGTTGTCCTGTAAAGTGATGAAATGGTTTTTGTTTATCTTCATTCCATCGATCCAGTTTACCGGAAAGTGTTTTATATTTTCAGCCATAACTAATGAAATTATATTCGTTGACAAATTATCGTTGCTCCGTCTTTAATGTTGTTAGTGTCTATTGCTTGTTCGGGGTCTATGTAATCGGATGAGCTGAACCATTTTGGTTTGGTGTAGAAATACCATCCATACGGTTGGTTTTTATCGTCCAAAAAGCGGACCTGGCTGTTAGGATTCTTCTCATTGTAATCGTTTATGAAATAATAAAACAGTTTTCCAAAGTCAAAGGCGCGAGGTGCTTTTACTTTAAAATTGATAATCGTTGAGTCGTTTGCCTTTTTCGTAAATACTAAATTTACGATAATTATATTTCTCATTTCAGAAATTTGTGGTGCCGGATATTTTGAATTCACCGGATAGAACCATCTTTTATGAAGTTTTGCGGGAATTGAAATGGCAGTTCTGAAAAGACAGAAACAAAGTGTCGGAATCAGGAAAAAGAGCATGGCTCCTAAGTAATAATACATATAAGGCAGTTCCTGGAAATGCCCGATCAACATAATAGCGAAGGCTTCCATGAAAATTCCCGTTACTAGAGCAATAAAAATTTCCTTATAAATCTCCTTGGCATCAAATTGCTTGAAATACAAATGGAAAAATGTCAGGTGGATAGTTCCGGCAATTAATAAATATACCTGAAACGAAATAAAGCGAATATTTACTGTTGTGTCTTTTAAATTGAATAATATGGCTCCAAAAATCAGGAAGATTAATCCCTGGCAGAGAATATAAATAAAATAGCTTTTTTTCTCCTGCCTGAATTTTGGTGTTTTCATACCAATAAACATGCTGATAATCATCGCAATTGCAATGGCTAAAAAGATATAGACTAAAGTTTCGGTTCCGCCGATGTGGTTTAGATATTTTCTCATATTACTGTTGATATTCCGAGTCTTGATTTATAAATCGTATCATCCATTGCAAAAAGTTCGTCTTCTGAATTCAGTTGAATTTCAAAAGAGTACTGCATTTGAAAAGGAAGGAAAAGGTTAAAGAACGTTGTCAAAAAATTCTCTAATACGTGGTCGTCAAAATAATCGGGAAGGTTATCCGGATTTTTTAATGGGCCCACAATGAAATTGTATTTTTTCAGAAAGATTTCCTGGTTGCTTTGTAAAGTAGTCGTAATGCCCATAATCATTTCGCCTGAATTTTCCTCAATGTCATGGCCATTCTCTAATTGGATATTTTTAGAAGTGTAAGTGACTTCTTCACCCAATATTTTTTCGAGCATTTTGCTGACATCAGAAACGTTTTGTCCTGAGTTGCCTTTCAGCTTCATAAGAGCATAGAACATTTTTACGGTCAGCACATCCGGAATGTTTTTTTCGACGCCTAAAATCATGCGAATGATATCCGCAATTCCGTTGGTGCTTAATTTGGAGAAAAAATCAGATTCATGTCTTTCGATCTGATGGCGAAACCGGAATAGCTCATTTTCCAACGGATTATAGAAATGGCGTGCTTCTTTCTCTTCCTTTTTGCGAATCTTAAATTCTTGAGAAGGATCATTCCGCTGATCGCGATTTCTATAATTATGCGTGATGCTTTCCGGTAATATGTCATAAAAACCGTCACGGCTGGTATTGATGTGCAGGATATCCGAATCATTTACATCAGTTGTAATATTCATCGTATCCTTGCTGAATTTTCTGTAAAAAACGCCATTCGCTTTCAGGACGATATCCAAATCGTCCGTTTTGTTTTTCAGAAGTGCATCAAATAACAGCTCGGCCTTTAGATCAAAAGGAGTCAAGTTTCTGTGATTTTCTACAAAAAATCGATTTTTTGTCATAGCTAAAATTATTGTTTAAATCTGCCTGCGGCCACGAAATTTTTTTTCCAATATGCTTTTTTTAAGCTTGAGATTTCGACACCTCCGACTTGGTTAGCTGAAAAAAACTTATTGTTCTTGAGATAAATTCCAACGTGCGAGATTATTTTTTCCTCAGTAATCCTGAAGAAGACCAAATCGCCCTCCCGTAATTTTTCGTCTGACTTAAACAATTCAATCCTGTTGTCCATGCTCATTTCTGCAGCAGTTCTAGGAAGGTCTTTTTTGTATACATGCGAATAAAGCTCCTGCATCAAAGCTGAGCAATCGATACCAGTTCGCGTTTCGCCCCCATAAATATATTTCGTGCCTTCCCAGCTTTTAATAAAAATGTATAGTTTCTCGTTTATTATTTCGGTTTCACTTACTTCTAATTTTTTCGCAAAATACTTTCGCTCTTCATCACTTAAAGCAGTATTATAGGAATATTTTGCATTTGAGTTTTTTCTATTGTTTCCAGCTTGCGATTTAACAAAATCATCGGTAATGACAAAGTCTTTTTTGGGCAGGCAAGAGACAAAACTTACACTCACAAGGCTTAAAAAAATAAACTTTTTAAACATATTAAATGGCGTTTTAGTTCTGAAACTCTTAACTAGATAGATAAAAATTTATTGAGCTTTTGAAGGGGGAAGCTGATTATCTAAATATAAAAATTTTGGGAACTAATTTATACATTTAGGATTTAAATTCCATTTCTATGATGTTAAATTAATACTTTTTACCCATAAAAATCACAATTAACATTTAGACAAAGTGAATTTAACAAAATATTATCATTAATTAGGAATGCAGGAAAATCAAGCATTGACGGTTTAAAGGTATGTTAAATCATTGTGACTTTAACAATAATTTTTTTGATAAAGTATTTTAACATGAAAAACCAAAGGAAATTTTTATAAATTTGGAATAAGACAAATTTCGCTTATTTATCGCCCCCAGCAATTTATAATTAATATTATAAAATGAATAAGAGTAATCAAATAAAGACCCATTTTGATGGAAAAATTATACTGTTCTTCTTTATAATTTTTGTCACGTCTTGTGGGCTGCTGGCCTTTAAAATAAATAACAAAGCGATTTGCACCGTAAAGGAGTTCAAAATCGATGCTCCTACTTTTAAAGCAGGAGAGCTAATCACTTTTTCAGATATTACACCTAACTCCTATGAATGGAGATGGTACTTTGGCGACGGAAGTAAAATTTCGTATCGTTCAAAAGTAGCGCACTCATTTTCTAAGCCAGGAAAATACACCATAAAGCTTTTGGTAGACAATAGCTGTACGATTGAAAAGACGATTACCATTCTTCCAAAGAATGATGTGATTGATGAAAGCCTATTGCCTAAATTCTTCGCTCCTACAGTAGTTTATGAAGGCGAACAAGTGCAATTCAAAGATTCTACTGCACATGCTAAATCATGGGAATGGAGATTTGGGGACGGAATCAAGATTGATGCAATTGACAGGAATCCTACCTATGTATACAGGATGCCTGGTGAAAAAATAGTATCGCTGGTTGTAAATGGCGATATTAAATATGTAAAGCAGAAAAAAATAACCGTATTGCCTGCCAAAAAAGAAAGCAAAGATGTTGTTTCTGAAAGGCTTGCAAGAAGAAGCAGTTCGAGAGCCGATATCGTAGGCGATTATTTCAAGCAATTGCCAGAAGCACCAAAGCGCAGTGCTGAAATTGCGGGCATTAATGAGGAAAAGTTTAAGGCCATATTAATGGGTATTTGCGAGGACAAACTTTCTTTTGATAATGTAAAACGTTATTTCTGCGATGATGATTTACCACTAGTCAAGCTGCGTAACGGAAAGACGATTTCCCTGAAAGAACTGGATGAAGCAATCCGTGACAGAAATATCAACATCAAAAAAATCGAATTGCAAAAAGACCAGGATGGCTGCGTGACCGTCATCAACTTGAACTACAGATACAGAACAATTTTTTAAAGCTCTTTCTCTATACAATAAATTAATATTTAATACTAGACAGCATGGCAAATTCATTTTCAAACAGTTATGGAATCGGGGGTAACGAAGTCAGACAGGAAGGTCAGGAAAGCATTCTCGAAATCCCACAAAATAAAACTTTAATAGCCCAAAAATTAACGCCTAATACGCCTGTGCGTCCGGAAATCGTTACAGGTTTAAAAAATATGGATGAGGTTTTTGAACACTTTGATCCAAAAATCAATGTGGCTTTTGAAGATGAAGACGGTAAGGTTACTCGTGAAGAATTAGGATTTAAAAATATCGGAGACTTTTCGATTAGTGGTCTGACCGGGCAAAGTCCGTTTTTGACAGACTTAAAAACTAAGAACGAGCAGTATCAAAAAATGATCAAGCAGCTAAAAACCAACAAGGTTTTAAAATTAGCGCTTCAAGATCCCGAAGCCAGACAGTCAATTATTGAGACAATCGAGGCATTAATAAAAGAAATTGAACAATCTGATAAATAATTAAGCCATGGCAAATCAAGAAAACACGAAAGCAACAAATACAACATTGGCAAATCAGGAACGTTCAACCAGAACTCTTGAACAAAATGTTGAATCCTTTATACAGTATGGAGGCTTCGATTTATTGGAAGGCGCTATTGAAGGCGTACAGAATTTAAATCCTGAGCGTAAAGCACGTAAAAATATTTTCTTAAGCGAAAGCAGCAAAAAAGCAGAACGCCAGGCACTAAAAACAGTGCTTAAGTTATGGGCAGAATCATTAAAGACAACAGACAATCTGTTGGATTTGGTTTCTGAAAGTGCTAAAAAATCAGATGTTGCTGAACAAACACTAAAGAAAAACCTTGCTATTGCGGTTGCAGAATCAAAAGAATTAGAAGAAAACTACAGAACACTCTCCCTTTTCTATAAAAATACTGAAGAAAGCAAAGTCAAGAATGTGGCGATCATGAACGCAGAACTAGATCAATTAAAAGATCTTGACAATTCTCGCTTTATCGACAATATCCAGGAAGAATTAGTAAACGGATTTGACCGTCTGGATTTACGCCAAAACTACTCGCTTTTGGTAATTCCGGGTTATTTGGGTTCTAATAAGGTTATTGAAAAATGGGCAAAAATTGCTTATGATAATAAAGTAATGCTGATTACAGATTTCCAACATTTGGATGAACCGGATGATGTTATGGAAATGTTCGAATCAGCAAACTTAACCGGTGGTGATACCTATCGTTCTAATGTAATGATGGCGTGTAACTGGCTGGTAGGTCGTGGAAAACACGATGAAATTGAAGAAGAAGACCATTTATTTATTCCGCCATCGACTGCATTGGCAGGAAAAGTATACAACACATTGATGTCTCAGGTAACTGCTGGTAAGAAATACGGAGGAATCAACGAAGTTGACGGAGTAAAATTCGATCTAAAGAAAAGCGAAATCGCCAATCTTGAAAATTTAGGATTGATTCCAATGGTTAATGAATATGGAAAAGTTATGGCTTTTTCAGGCAAAACACTTTTCAACGGTGACAACCTTGGTTTACAAACCTATTCCGTTGTCCGGGTTTTTGATTATGTGACTAAAGTGCTGATGGACTTTTTAAACAGAAGAGCTTTTGAGAACTTTAATGCCAAAACAAGAAAAGAAATCCTAAATCAGATTGTCAAATTCTTAGACAATGTTGCAGGACCAGATAAACTTATCGAAGATTTTGAAATCAAGCGATTTGAGCAAGATCCAAATCAGAAAGACAGGATCTTTTTGGATATCCGATTGAAACCTTATTTCCCGGCTAAAAACTTCCTTATCAAAATGGATGGTCAAAAAGGAGACGATGGTAATGATTGGGATACTGAATATGCCGAATCAAAATAAGAAATAGATTACAACCGTTTTATAATGTTAAAAAAGAGCGTGTTTCCTTTAATTTCTTGATAATTTAACCTCAAATTAATTGCAAGTAACTTAAAAAATTAATATCTTAGAGTAACTGAAAATCAGAATAGTAGAATAGAAAAATCCCCCAACTTCTATCACAATTAATAAATTTTAATCTTTAAATTTTTTTATTATGTCATTCAAATCAAAACTAAAAGTTGGCGGAAAGGAATTAAACATTTTGAACGCTTCGTATGATTTGCATCAAGAAGTAGATGCTAGTGGTCGCCCATCTTCTGTTACACGCGGGGGAACAATCAATTTAACTGTCGAATCAACTGGAGATTCATTCTTTTTCGAATGGATGACCAATAACTTCGAAAGAAAAGACGGATCAATCCAGTATGTTAAGCGTGATACTGACGCTAAACTTAAAGAAATGAACTTCAAAGAAGGATATCTGGTAAAATACAGAGAGTCTTTCAATGCTCAGGATGGAAATCCTTTAACTGAAACCTTTACAATTTCTGCAAAAGAAATTTCTATGGGTGGCGGTGAGCACGTTAATGAATGGGTTTAATTCAATTAGAATTACTTTCAAGTTTTTAATGATGAAGGGTCTGTGTTGTTACATTCCCTTTATCATTATATCGTACTATTTGCAGTTTTTTTAATTATTTAAATCTATCTACTTATGTCATTTTTAGCAAAGCTTGAAATTGACGGAGAGGTATTGAATGTCTTGGAATTTCAATGCACTCTTGGTCAAGATACAGATAAAAGCGGAAAGCCGTCTGCTGATCCTGCCGGCGGAAAAATCCGAATCGTTGTAGAATCTACAAAGAGCACCATGCTGTTTGATTGGATGGTAAGCAATTCCCAGACTAAAAACGGTAAACTCACTTTTTATAGGCGTGACGCCATATCAAAAATGCGTGAGCTTCAATTCAAAGAAGCCTATTGCATTCGTTATGATGAGGCTTTTGTTGCCTATAATACGATGTCCATGAGAATTGAAATCGTGATTTCAGCAAAAGAAATCAATATGAACGGTTCTCAATTTGCCAGAAACTGGCCGTTGAAATTCTAAAATAAATCGTATGGACGAACTTAATACTAAATTTTTTGTAGGGTTGAGTTGGCATTTCGGCGGTGGCCCAAAATCGTATTTTAGCGGTACGGCTGGTGTCGGCGTTAGCAGAAGATTTGGCCCGGTTGATCCCGGTATTAATATTGCCATCAATGCCTATAATGGAGGCATGGGGGCACTTTCAGGCAGCAATGCCATGAATTTTGATGTCGTCATGACCGGAAAACTAACAGTCGGCGCAGGTAATACTACACCTATGTCCGTTTATCCGTTACATATGGATAGCGGAACAGGAATGGAAGATACTTATAAATATTCTGGAACAGTTGGAACCAGCCTAATCTTGAATAATAACGACAGAAATCAGCAAGTGGGTTTTGTACAATTAAGAGCCGGAGATTTCGGTTTCCAGTTTTACAATGACTTTGGCGGGTTTAAGAAAATCGGAATTGCCGATGGACACGATCGTTGGTGGACCGGAGGCGGAAAAGTAATTTTAGGAAACAACAGAAGCAATTATCAGATGATTATTGCTAGTGATGTTTTTACAGCCGACACCGATTCTGAAAGTGTTACTGATTCGGAAGCTGCTAAAAGAAGTCTTGCCGATTTTGAGCAGAGACACCTTGGAAGCAGCGGATTCGAAAAATTCAAAGACAAAGCATTTAATTATACGCCAACATCAGCTACTGAAGTAGGTCAGGAGTTTTTAAATGCCAAAAGAGGAGGAGTTGGATGGAATCCTAATGCACATTCATTTGACCTAAACCAGGGAAGGACTTCTTTTCATGCAAGAACGCCTCAAGGTAGTATAGGGATCAATGGAATTGGGCAAGGTCATATGTACTCGCAAGATTTGATTCACCGATTTATAAATTTTCACCTGATCCCGTCTGAAAGACCAAATTATTGGGAAGTACAGACAGGACCTAATATTAATACAGGATTTTAATGAAAAGTAATTTATGGATGATGCTTTTACTGCCTCTCTTTTTTTCCTGCTCCAAAAAAACGTATGTCAAGAAAGACTACCATTTGTTTGAGGAAAATTTCACCCTTGCTTCGGATGTGCTTTTGCGTACAGATGGAGTTTACGTTCTGGAATCAATCTGGAGTAAAGACACGGGAGAGCGAAAGGCTGACGAGCATATTTTCTATAAATTTTACAATACCGGACAGGCAAATCTTACTGTTGATTTAGACAAGAAAATAAAAACCGGGCAAGACTATCTTGAAAGTGTTGAGAAACATATTGCTTCAACCAACAAGGCTCGATTTATGACACATCTTGAAGGATACTATCGTCTGCAAGGCAATAAGATTGTGATAGAACGTATCACTGTGCCTCGTGATGTGGAAGTATATAGCTATGGTTATGTAGAGAGTGGTAAATTGGTAATTGTTAGTGAAACTATTGACGGAAAAGGAAAGTTTAACGACAAGCATTTCACAGACAATTATAAAGCAACCTATGTTTTTATGCCTTTGGAAAAATCAGGACTACAGAATCTGAAGCCCGGATGGTAATCAGATAATAAGATGAAGATTAGAGAAAAATACATATTCCTATTTTTTTTCTTGGCTATGCAATTATATGGTCAAGAAAAAAAATATGTTGTTTCCGATCTTGACAACGCCTATATGCAGGAAATGAAAGCAGAGAATACTGAACTTTCTGCAAGGATAAAAACCTTTCCTCAGGAAATACAGGACTTAAATAAGAAAGTCAGCCAGGCTATTCGTGAAAATAATGCCCAAAAAGCATTGGAATTGGCTATTGAAATGGATCAAAAATATCCGAAAAATGCCGATATCAAAAATTTTATCGGGAAGCTGAAAACCAAAGAAGCAAAATATGATGAAGCTGTATTGCTTTTTGATGAAGCTTTGGCTATAAATCCCGGTAACAAATGGTTTTATATAAACAAAGCAACAGCTTTGGCGGAAAATAACAAAATTGAAGAAGCGCTAAAAACAATAGAAAAGCTCAATTCGGCCTATCCAAATTGGAGCATTGGCTATAATTTTAAAGCATCTTTATTCAGAGAACTGAATCAGCAGAATGAAGCCCTGAAAGCTTATGAACAGGCTCTAAATGCAGCACCTCCAAGTGCTCAGATACTGACGAACAGAGGAGACTTTTATTTGGAATTAAGCAGAGAAGAACAGGCAATTGCAGATTATAAAAAAGCATTGGAAATCCAGCCGGATTATGCTAGAGCGAAGGAAAAGCTAAAATCGATTCCCAAAACGGTTTCCGATAAGAAAGAATAAAATAGTTTATTAAAAAAAGTAGAGTCATGCCAATCAGTACTCAGATAAAAATAGAAATAGCAGGAGAAACACTAACCCGTTTTTCAAAATTAGTGATAGACCAAAAAGTGCACACGCACCACAGATTTTCACTACTGCAACCTTTGCCTAAAGAATTTGTAAGCCAGGCTATTGATAAGGCTCAAAGTTATATTGGTCAAGCCATAAAAATAACAATCAATCCGTCCAATATGATGACGGCTTCTCCATTAACCTTTAACGGTATTATTACCGAGGCTCAGATGGTTCGAACAGCAGGAGCTTCCGGTGGTATAATCATCAATGGCTTTAGTCCGACTATTTTATTGGAAGGCACACCTAATACAAAATCATATACAGACAAGTCGCTTACTGACATCGTTCAGGAAGTGACGGGCAATTATTCAGCGGACAGCCTGAAACCGGCCGTTTCTGTACAAAAAGATGCCTCTTTGCCGTATACGGTACAATATTCAGAAAGCGATTTTTCTTTTTTATGCAGGATTGCACAGAAAAAAGGACAATGGTTTTACTTCAACGGAGAAGAACTGATATTCGGAAAACCAAAATCTAAAAACTTTACTTTAGAATACGGAAGATCGCTCCATTCCTTTAATATTGAAATGCGTGCCAAGTCTCTCGGATTTGAATATGTGGGTTATGATCCATCCAATGGAGAAACCCAAAGGGCAAGCTCTTCTGAAGCAAATTACCAGCCGGAAGGCTACTCGAAATCCGTATTCGAATCGTCAAAAAAACTATTTCCAAATTCATCAACGATGCTGTATTTCCATTCTTTAGAAGAAGGAAATTCAAAAACCCATTTGACAGACCGTGTAACGACCCAATTGCAGTCCCGTACTGCGGATTTGGTAACTGCAAAAGGTGATTCTGACGAAACGGGATTAAGAATTGGTGATGTGATTGACATTAAAGAACCGGCATTTTCACTGACAGGAAATCTTTTAGACGGACTGCAAGAGCAAAACTTCGGAAGCTATATTATTACGGATATTATGCATATCTGCGATGAATCAGGAAATTATCATAACACATTTGATGCCGTGCCTGATACGGTGATTTCGCCGCCTTATGGCAATGTACACAGTTTTCCGGTTGCAGAGTCCCAGCCGGCGACTGTAATTTCAAACGATGATCCGGCCGGACTTGGAAGGATTCAGGTCGCTTTTGCGTGGCAAAAAGATGCAGGAGCCAATACACCTTGGATTCGTATGACTAATCCGCATTCCGGAGGCGGAAAAGGATTTTATTTTATTCCGGAAGTAGGAGAGGAAGTCCTGGTTGGTTTTGAAGGCGGAAATGCAGAAAAACCATTCGTATTGGGAGCCATGTACAACGGTTCTGCTTTGAGCGAATACCATACTTCAGGAAACGATAAAAAAGTAATCCAAACCCGATCGGGTACAAAAGTGATTATGAATGATGCCGAAGGAAGTGTCTTTATTGAAGATCCGAGCGGCAATACCTGGTTAATGGACGGAAAAGGAAATATCAATGTAAATGCTCCTAAAAATATGACATTTACCATTGGCGAAAACTTTAATATTTCTGTTGGCAAGGACATGATTACAAATATTGGCGAAAACAGGACTACCAACGTTACATTAAAAGACAAGCTCCAGGCTCAGGAAGCATTTGAGACAATTGACCAGAATAAGACGGTCAAAGTTAGCGGAGATCTGAAAGAAAATACCGGAACTACAACGCATAAGGCAGAACAGGGAGACATATTTTTCCAAAGCGCCGGAGTTGCCAAAGTACTGGGAGCTATAGATGCTAAAGTAAATAAAGGATAACTCTTTTAGGCCAAAACCATAAAAATGAAACTAGCGAAACCCTATTTTTTCTTCTTATTGCTGTTGTTGGCCTGCAGTAGTTCCTGCAAAGAAAATAACACGGATAAAAACAATAAAGACAAAGCACTTAAAGACAATAGTACAAAAACAATGAATGTAGAAAAATTTTACTGGGAAGAAAACATCAATAGTCCGTTAGGATATCCGGTTGAGGTTTATAAAGGCGGACTTGAGGCAAAAGACGGCAGCTATGTGAGTTTAAGTCTTGGTCCTGATGCTGGAAACTGGGGAGAACTGGGGAGCGGAATGAGTTCTGGTGAGAAACCGGTTCCAAACCGACTCAATGTGACCTGGATTTCTTATGCAGAAAATATTTTCTATGACATTGATACTGAAATCGACTATGATAAATTGGTAAAGTTCTTTAAGGAAGGTTATGAAGAGAATAATAAAAAATGGGGCAGAAGAAAAGAAAATTATAGAACCATAATTGTAGGTTTTGCACCAGGTGGAATAGCCGTAGTATGGCTGGCCGGAGCAGGGAAACAAGTTGAAATAGGCAGATATCAGGCAGAGAAAATTACGATTCCGCAAGAGGAAATTGCCAAGCTCGACGACCATGACAAACTTCTTTTTGATGAAGCCAATGTCAAGAGAATCATGTCAAAAGAAAGTTTTGTACCGCTGGAAGTTCAGAAAGCAAATCAAAACAAACCAATTCCGTTCGGGTTATGGGATACCTATAGAAAACAGTACGATTGGAAAATTGATTTTGTGGTAGGCGAAGGCGGAAAAGCAGCTGATTTCAGCTATACTTTATTTAACGGAGAACGGGATGAAATTTTTCCTGAAAACCTTCCGGAAAAAGCCTTTAGCAAAAGAGCTATTCCAAAGCAATTGAGCCTGGGATGGAACGACCAGCAAGGACAGCTTTACGGCGGTTCTCTCGATTTTAATGAAAAAGAAATTTTCAATGCATTTGCGGTTATTTATGGAAGTGACCCAAATGCAAAAGTAACGTTGGTACTTACGGTAAATAAGACAAATACCTACATAGCTGTTGCATTGAAAACAGATGATAAGACAATACCATTAAAAGAAAACAACATCAATATTTTTAAATCTCGTAAAAAATAGATTGAAAATTTTTGGACTGCGATAATTAATAGAATGACCATGGGTAAGAGTTTTGTATATAACACTGGTGAATCAAAAGCTCCTGAAGAAGAGCTGGAAATGACTTTTGGCGTCTTTATCGATGGAACTTTGAACAATAAGACAAACACGGAACTTAGAAGGAAATACAGGAACGGTGGCGTTGAAAATCTAACGGATGATCAGATTTCTGAATCAGTAAAAAGAGACGAAGCGGCATACAAAAAGCTGATGAAGAAGGGCGTTCCTGCAAATCCTACAGAATATGAACAATACTTAATCGGTTCCCACAGAACCTATATGGACAAGATGGGAACCGATAACAGCTACAGTAACGACTACACAAACGTAGCCCGAATGTGGAAGTATTGCGACAAGGAATACCGGATCTATGTTGAAGGTATGGGTACGGATGATAAGCAAAAAGACAGCCAGGACGGTTTTGCATTTGGAGCAGGATTGACCGGAGTCAGAGCCAAAGTAAGAAAGGCTTGCGAAATCATGTCCAATAAAATTAATGAAGAAAAAAAGAAAGGCAATAACAGGAACAAAGTTCTGACAAAAATAACTGTCGATGCTTTTGGTTTTAGCCGTGGCGCCGCTTCTGCCAGAAATTTTGTGCATGAAGTAAATGTCAAAAAAGAATATGAGCCTAAGCCTTTTAATATGCCGGACGGCTATTATCCAATCGATCCGTATTCTGAAGGAATGCCGGTCAGAAAATACAGAAGAACCATTGGCGATGCAGATGGACTTGAAATAAGTTCAGAAGTTTTGGTTGAAGGAAAACTGCCAAGAATGGGACATTTGGGTTACAGCATCCTAAAAAATACAGATATAACCGCTGAAGAGCTGGAAGACATTACTCTTGTAGTACGATTCGTGGGAATTTATGATACGGTTTCTTCTTATGGTGAAGGAGGAGGAAGATTGGGAGAATACGATGTCAATGGCGAACTGAAGGATGACGGTTTTTTTAAGAAAGCCGCGACAGAAGTATTTTCCACTCACTTTGATGATGACGTAGAAGAATTGCAGTTGAATAATCTGGGCTATTTCCAGAAAATGGTGCATTTCACGGCAAAAGACGAACACCGGAAAAATTTCTCATTGACGAGAATTAAGCAAATCAAGGACAGGGCGATTGAAAAAAATCTTCCGGGTGTGCATTGCGATATAGGCGGCGCTTATGAAAATGAAACAGAATACAAAGATGAAATTGAAACATCAAACCACAAACCATTATGGCAGCTTGAAAAATACAGGCAGGAATTAATTGCCGGAGGTTGGTTTCATGATGACCAGATAGAAATAAACAATAAGTTCTGGAATTTTTTAACAAGCGGATTGGTTTACAGAAAGCTGAGCGGAACGCGATATCTCAGAAAAGAATACAGCTATTTGCCATTGCATTTCATGGAAGAATTTGGCAAAGACATTATGAAAACGCAGGAAAAAAGTAACGCACTGATTGATGACCTTACGATTCAGTACAGCGTTGAGGGTAATCAGATATTAAAACAGGCGAAATCCTATCTGGAAGGCTATATGAACGATGAGATTTCAGAATGGGAGTTTGTCAGTGATGAAGAATTGGCAAAAAGGAAGCAGGAGAAAATCGACAGAGAAAATCTGCAAAACCTGTTGGAAGAGCTGGAAAAAAGCAAAGTCTACCAGGAACAAAATGCAACTGGATTTGATGGACAAAAGCAATACTGGCCAACCATGCCTATTGGATTAGGAAAAGAACCGGAACCGGATCCTGATCCAAACGTAATAAACATAGAAGAAGTTGTGGTAACAGCCTATCATCCGCAAACACTCTTGAGAAAATTGCGAAACCAGTATTTCCACTGGTCGGCATCAAGAGACTGGTTTGGTATGGAACCGGCAAAAAACAGAATTAGAGGCGAATATTAAGAGTACAAAGAATGATTTCTATAGTTCACGGATTAAAAGAATACCATCTCGAGCCTAAGGTTGGAGCACGATATAGCTATCGGTTTGAAACAATCGTAGACGATTTTTCGAATAAGAGAAGTCCAGTACAGAAATCGTATATCAGAGACGTGCAGATCATGCCAATTGGAAGAGAAGGATATTTGGATATCTACCAGATTTTTACAGCTAAAATTTCAATAAAAAGCAATGTAGCTGTAGCCGATGAATATTTGATAAAGCAAATAGGATACGCCTTTGACGAAATTGAAGCAGGAGTTGATTATACGGGAAAAATTGTCCGTGTTTTTAATATAAAAGAACTGAGTTCCAGATGGGATAAAACAAGCAGCAAGCTTGCAGTAGAATATGAAGGAAACTTTATACAGAACTATTTTAGCCAGATCTCCAGAATTCTGAATGATGAAACCAGGCTGGTTGAATTTTTGTCAAGCTATAAAATGTTTGGGCTTTATTTTCATGGCCTTTTTGGTAATTATCTTTTATGGGAAATGCCAATCGTAAGGAAAAAAATAGTCGATGATTTTAAAAACTGTAAAGCTGAAGAGCAGATCCATCCGGAAAAGAAAGATGGGATTAAATATAAAATAAAAGGCAGCTCGGATAACCTGAATAAATACGAAGGCGAATTGCTATATACAGATTACCAATTGCAGGAAGCTTTGATTGAAATTGAAGACGATATGCAATCTGTCAAATACGCCACGCTTTTTTTAGGTTAGAAAAGCACAAAATATGCAGCCATGGAAGATGTCAAAGAAAATAATAAAAAAGAAATAGCCGAAAAGCGGGAAGAGCGCGAAAAAGAAGATAAAGTCTCTGAAGATTTGAAGCTTGTCATTGATATGGCAAAAACGCAGTGTACGCTTTGCACCAATCCTCAGGGAATCCTGAAGGTTAATTTTGACACGCCTACAACTCAGGATAAATTGACAGCCACAGTTGTTGAAAAAGACATGCGGAGTCTGATTTTTATGGGAACCTGTATGAAAAGCCCTAATAGTGCCGCCCCATGTGCCTCAGTAATGCAATTGGGAGACTGGAAAGATGTAGGCACGCTTAAAGTTCAGGATCAATTCCCGTTGTTGAAAAAAAGCACGATTCCGTGTAATTATGGCGGAAGCACCATAGAAATTACAGATAGCGGACAAAGAAGCGCACCGGCTGAGGTTGCCGCAGTTGCCGCACCTGTACCGCAAGAGGAAGAAGTTCTGATTAACGGACATTTCTATAATACAGACGGGACTTTTGAAGGAAAGGCAGACAAAAAAGAATACAAAGGAAGCGTTAACGATGTCTATGTTTGTTCCGGAAAAGAAACTAAAAACGATTCTAAAGGAAAACCGGTAGAAGTGTTTAAAAGTCCTGAACTGCTGAAAGAAAACGGAAAAAATATTACCCATTCGGATTTTTGCTATGTTGCATACATTGTCAATCACGAAGCAGGCGATGCAGACCTGAAGGAATTAAAATGCATCGCTTATGCCAGCTTCAATAGGGCGAAAAATACAGGCACAACCTGGAAAAAATTGCTTTCGACAGGATATTCTTCTGTTCCAAATAAAACAGAAATGTCGCAAACCAAAAAAGACAACAAATCAAAACTGACCCGACAAGCACTTTTTTATGTATTGCAAGGTAAAGACGATTTGACAAAAGGAGCTGAGTTTTGGGATGGAACTGACTTTTTAGCTTGGGGGAATTCTGAAACCAATCCGTACAATAAATTAGGACAGAATAAATTTGACGAATATAAATTCGTCGAAATTCCAAAAGATGTCTATGATGAATTTTTGAAAGCCAATGGAACTTCTACCAGATATAAGGACAACGAGAACCATGATGCCAAAACAGATAAAGGAACCCATGAGCATACTAAAAAGAAAGTCAAAAAACCTGTTATAGGAAAAGACGGCAAACAAGAAAAAGGAAAAGATGGTAAGCCGTTGTTCCAGGAAGTAGAAGTTGCCGACAGAATAAGATATGCTATTCCGGCTTCTGATTTCACTGATAAGACCAACTGGACGAGCGGCAGTTTTTATTATGATACAGGCGTCAAAGCACCAAATGGAATTTCCGGAACCATAACTGCCGGAAAAAGTGTTTTCTGGAAACTAACCCCAACAAGATTAACCAATGCAACTGAAGTTAAAAAATAAGGTCATCACCACGGCAATCCTATCTCTTAGTACGTTGCTTTTATCTTTCTGTGTCTCAAAAATGGCCGCAGAAAACTATACTATTACATGGGTGCAGCAGATTACTGTTGAAAATGGAGAAAAAACAACCGATAATTTTTATGGCATTTTCCCTAAAAATAATGATACGGTAGTTATTTATAAGGCGGCACAAGATGATGCAAAACGTATTGAAAAACAATACCGATATACCTTTAAAAAACCTTCTGAAAATCCAAATGCGATTGAGTTTTACTATAAAGAAGACACTCAACCTGAAGAAACCGTAAAAGTCAGATTTGAAAAAAATAATGTAGTTGTTAACGATGATACGTATAAGGTTAATGAAGCCTATTATAAATTTCTGATGCAAAAAGTACTGCAAGAAAATTCGATTCTTGAAATAGCAGCCTTGACAAAAGATGGATTAGGCGATTATAAGCCACTATTTGAGCCGTTAAACAAAAATTGGGGACAGGCAAAGGCAAAATCAGACAAAGGATTTAAGATATTGGAAGTTGCTGTCAAAAACAGGAACTATCAAACCGATTCGCAATTCTTCCAGCGAAAAGTAAATTTTTCATATGATAAACAAGGCAATTTCTTAAAAGCAGAAGGAGAAAATTACAAGAAGATAAAAGCCAAGGCCAATCAAAAATATTTTAAATACGACATCTCAGAAACAAACGACAGGTCTTCTATAGAATCAGAATTATACCAAAACAAAAAGACGCTTTCTGATTCTGTTATAGTCAAATGGGAGCAGTATTCCACAGCAAAAGAATACAGTTTTGTAAAATACCAGTCCAAATTGCACAAAAAAACAGTAAGCCAAAAACCAAAAGCGGACAGCGATTTTACGAAGTTTTTTTAAAAATGGATGGCTTTTGCCTGAATAATGTTAAGGATTTATAATCAGAATGTTACAGGAATATTTTTTCTTAATAAAATGTTAAATCAATTAATTCTAAGCCATAAAAACAGTAAATTCATACACATATTTCAACATACTTCCCCCCTCGAAATCTATTAACCATTAAAATCTAATGCTATGTCGATCAGCACTCAGATTCAGATACAGATTGGGGGAGAAAACCTGACCCGCTTTTCTAAACTTGTCATCAACCAGAAGGTGCATGCACACCATCATTTTTCTATTTTGCAGCCATTGCCAAAAGAATTTGTAGGGCAGGCAATAGACAAGGCACAAAAATATGTTGGACAATCAGTCGTCATCAACATCAAGCCCTCAAACATGATGACAAGTTCTCCGTTAGTGTTTAACGGAATCATCACTGAAGCCCAAATGGTAAGGACTTCAGGCGCTTCAGGCGGGATTATTATCAATGGATACAGTCCTACTATTTTATTGGAAGGGCCGCCAAACACCCGCTCTTTTAATGATCAGACCTTGTCAGGAATTGCCAAGGAAGTATTGAAAGACTATTCCGAAGACAGTCTGAAACCTACAATTGAAATTCCAAAAGATACGGCACTGCCTTATACCGTTCAGTATGCAGAAAGCGATTTCTCATTCTTGCGCAGAATGGCACAAAAGAAAGGACAATGGTTCTTTTTTAATGGAGAAGAGCTTCAGTTCGGCAAGCCAAAATCAAAAAACTTTACACTGGAATACGGAAGAAGCCTGCATTCGTTCAATATTGAAATGAGGGCAAAATCGTTAGGGTTCGAATATCTGGGCTATGATCCGTCAAATGGTGAAACCCAGAAAGCCAGTTCTATGGAAGTAAATTACCAACCGGAAGATGGCTACTCAAAAACAATTTTTGAATCGTCAAAAAAACTGTTTACAAACAGCTCCACAATGTTGTATTCGCATTCCCTTGAAGAAGGAAATTCCAGAACACATCTCATCGACAGGGTTACCACCCAACTCCAATCACGAACCGCAGATATGGTTACGGCCAAAGGCGATTCTGATGAAACAGGACTTCGTATTGGAGACGTAATCTCAATTAAAGAACCTGCTTTTTCCTTGACAGGAAATATCCTTGACGGGCTTCAGGAGCAAAATTTTGGAAATTATATCATTACCGATATCATGCACGTATGTGATGAATCAGGTACCTATCATAATACTTTTGATGCTGTGCCGGACACAGTTGTTGCCCCGCCTTATGGAAACGTTCACAGTTTTCCAACGGCAGAATCACAACCGGCAACAGTAACTTCTAATGCTGATCCTGCCGGACTTGGACGTGTTCAGGTTGCCTTTGCCTGGCAGAAAGATGGCGGAAAAAGTACGCCTTGGATACGAATGGTCAATTCGCATTCCGGCGGCGGTAAAGGGTTTTATTTTGTACCTGAAGTTGGGGAAGAAGTATTGGTTGCCTTTGAAGGCGGCAATGCTGAAAAACCTTTTGTGCTGGGTGCGATGTACAACGGAAGTGCTTCCAGCGGATACAGTACATCTGGCAATGATAAAAAAGTAATCCAGACCCGTTCCGGAACAAAAATTATCATGGACGATGCGGCCGGAAGCGTGTTTATTGAAGATCCGAGCGGCAATACATGGCTCATGGATGGGAAAGGAAATATTGATGTCAATGCACCAAATAACATGAAGATAACCGTAGGTAAAAATCTGGATATCAATGTTGGAGAAAACATGGCAACCACAATAGGAGCCAACGAAAATATCTCCATTGGTAGTAATAAGACAGAAACCATCGGGAAAAATTATGTTCAATCTTCCGAGAATAAAAATGTTACGGTTAAAAACGATAAGACCGATAATGTTGGAGAAAGCTACAGGCAGATTACAGGAAATTCAGATATACAGACTTCTAAAGGCGATTTAAAGTTGAGAGGAACCACGCTAACGGTAATCCAGGGCGGTAAAGATGTGAAAGTTAGTAAAGGATAATCTTGTTTTATAGTATAAGTTATGGCTACAGAACAACACAAGGCTCAACTCGAAAAGAAAAGAGCGGAACGAAAAGAAAAAGATTCCGGAGATTCTCCTTCAGAAAAGCGAGAAGTAGTCATGCATGGTGCCAAGCTAAAATGTGAATATGCACAGCAGTTGGGCGAGTTGAAAGTTACTTCGAACGAGTTGAATATCCAGGATAAGTTATGGGCCACACAAGGCGATGGTAACAATATGGTCAACCTTCAATTTAAAGGAACCTGCGGTCATCCCAAATGGCCTGCAAAAAACATGCAGCCGCCACCTTGCATGAGTGTCATAAAATTAAGTCCGTGGGAAAAATTGGGAACGACAACGGTACAGGAACAGAAAGTTTTAGTCAAAGAATCGACCATAACCTGCAATCCTGATTTCAATACGGCTGTAGCAAGCCCGATACCCAATGTTGATAGCATCGCAATCAAGCCATCTCCACTAATTATAAATGCCTATTTCGCAAAATTTGAACTAAAAACGGAAAAAAATATTACCACTTTCAATTTAACAAAAGTTGAAGAACGCGGATTAAGTTATGGTGTTGCATTGGTTATTGAAACCGTCGGATTAGCAGGAAAAAAATTAAAAGTAAAAATAAAAAGCGGCGTCAGAAAAGTACTTTCAGATGTAGATACCGCAATAAGTTTTATTGACTTAAAAGACATTGATGCCATTACAAAACCTGAGAATTATAAAAATGTAACGGCTAAAAATGAATTTGAAGTTGAGGTAGGAAAATTAGCGTCGGATACTACATTATCAAATAAAGACAGCTTTAAAGACAAAGGCATTTTGAAATTAATGCTAAACCAAAAACCGGATGACTTGTCGTTTGATCTGGCAAAACTCATTGACAGTGATGCAGGCAAGGAAGCGTTGGTTTATGTAGAAGTAAATTGCTCAGAACCAGAGGTAGAATATATGGGCGTTGATAGTGGTTCAGGTACTAAAAATGCCTTCTTAAAAGAAGAGGGCAAATATTTCAAAATAAAAAACAAAGAGCAAGCCTGGCTAACAACAGCCAGAAAGGAAATGGAAAAAGGAGTAACAGAAGCTACTCATTGTAATACTATAATTAACGATTACCATCAGGTAAATCGAGAACACAAGCCTTCTGGCTGTGCCACGATTACCAATGCATGGTGTGCTTCATTTGTTGGCTGGTGTTTAACCCAAAACAATTTTTCAGCTCAATGTGATCCCGGAGCTTACAGCTATGGACATACCAATACAAGATATAGAAATAAGAAAGTTGTAAAAGATGGAAAAACAGTCACGCTGCCAGACCATTTTGATGATCCGGTTTGGGCTAAAACCACTAATGGCGGCAAATTAGCTTTAGGCTCGATATGTGTAGTAAACAATAAAAAGCACGTCACTTTTGCCGTAGCAAAAAATAAAGAAGGAACCCATTTATTTGGATTGGGCGGAAATCAGGGAGATGCCGTTAAAGTTAGTGCCTACAGTGCAAGAAATTCAAGTGTTTATCCAACCGAATATACAATAACCGATGACGATTATGAATTACCAATCTATTATAGAGAGCTTAAGAGTGAAAGCGTTACTTAGTTTTTTATTCCTAATTGCTTTTTTTCCAAATGAAGTTGTATCACAGGTTGTGCAAGTTGATTCGATTTCAATTTCAAAAGAATGGAAAGACTGCAATGGAACGAACAAGCTGACAGTAAACGTAAATGCATTATGCAATCCTGACGAGCCTCCTTTTGATGGACATAAAACAATGATTGATGTAAGTTTAAAAAACAAAAAGCATTCTTTAAATATGCAATTTGATGATCCTGATTACCAAATGGAAATGATTGCTTTTAGCGAAAAAAATATTTGGTTTTATAGCTTAAAAGGAGCCAAGGTTGTTTTTATTCCGTTCTCCTATTGCAGTAATTCAGACTCAGAGAAAAAGCTATCTTATATTATTTTATATAACGACAAAAAGTATTTGTATCACATTCCTTTTAAATGCACGGAAGAAGATGACTGTGTTTTGAATGCAGATTTAAATAAATCCATGAGTGATTTGAATCCTAAAATAAGGACGGAACTCATAAAGAAAATTAAATCCCACTATAAAAAAGGAAGTGACTTCAACTAAAAAACCAAATTGCAATGGCACAAAGTGAAGAACAAAATAACGAATCGTATTCAGCAAATCCGAATCAAAAAGTATATGATACGCCACACGTTGTAGATCATTTGGTGGATGTTATTGCCATTTATTTTGCCGAAAAAAAGAAAAAATTCAAATGGACGCCAAAGGAAGAAACCTATACCGTAAAGAGTGGCGGAAAAATTGCCGATGTAAAAAAGAAATATACAGATACATTTAAAGCTGAAAAAAAGACCGTTCGGAATCTGGCAGCCGATCCTGATCATACGGCTGCTTTAAAGCCAAATGATCAAATAAAATTAACTTGGGAAGAACAGGAAGAAGATGGATTTGAAATGGTGAAAATCCCAAAAGCGACGATTGGCAAAAAGGTTTATATTGTAGCAAATTGCCATGGAGATAAAGCAAAATTGACCGTTCAGATCAATGAAAACAAATTAGCAAACCCTGAAGCAGTTTATGATGCTCCGGTCAAATTCCTTATTGGAGATCAGGAAAAAGACAAAGTTGAATTTTCTATTACAAAAGATAAAAGCGAATACGAACAGGAAATTACTTTACGTCCAAAAGCGGATGCTGATTTAAAAAAGCTGGTAGAAAAATTTGATAAGAGAACCGGTAAAAATGCTTTTGTATATTTAAAAGGAGAAGTAACGGAAACCACAGATGAAATAAAATTTCCTGACGAAACACATGAATTTTTAAATAAACAACAGGAACAATTTGAAGTTTCAGGAACACCATGTTATTGCAATAGAGATATTACTGTTGATGAAATGATAGACCTGATTTATCATCTTAGAGACAAACAAAATTATGTCAGCAAGAGAGATCATTTCTTTAATAGCGGAAGTGAAAAAATAGCAGAAATTTCAATTTCAACCGGTAAGATTTCAGACAATAGAGATAAGATTCAATTATTTGTCAATGAAATGAATACCATGTTTAAAAAATTTGACATCAATACCTGCAAAAGAAAAATTCACTTTTTAGGACAGATGTATTTGGAAACAATAAGTTTTACCTACACTTATGAAAGTAGATCTTCTGTGCCGGACAATTATAAAGGAGGAGTGGATTTTCAGGGTAGAGGTATGAAACAAATAACGCACGATTACAATTATCTGGCCTATTATGATTATATCAATACAACAACTTTTTATGATACGTATATCGCCACAAGAAGCGGTTATGAAGGCGTTGGCGAATGTGTTGCAAAGAGACCGGCTGCAACTACTGCAGGATTAGATACCGCTTTTTATGATGGACTAAAAACGTTTGCGAAAAAAATATCTCAAGAGCTATTCCATGCTTTTAATTCGGCAGGATGGTTTTCAACCGTATACAAACCAACGACTCTGGCTGAAATGGATAAAGGACTTGGGGATGAAAATATAAGATTAGTTACGGTAGCGATAAATGGAGGTGAAAATAATTTGGCGGAAAGGAAAAATTATACAAAATGGACTAAAGAATTTTTTAAATATGACACCGAATGCGTAAGAAGATAACAACCAGCTTATTAATTACTTGTATGGTTTTGCTTTCATGTAAAGCCCAAAATCACAGTGTAACAGAGAAAAATAGTCCTGTTGCAGATTCGACTTTGGTCTATGAAAGCAATAAGGTTATTGGCAAAATTACTCAACCAACAACCTACAATTGCAAGGCATGTTATACGATAAGCAATAGCAAAATTGGAAACATAAAAATTAAAGTTCCGGTCTCCAATAGAATGATAAACAATCAGTCCTTATTAGAACAGGATTTTGCAATTGACAAAATTGTAACGAATGGGAATAATACGATTATTAAATATTCAAGTACTTCATCGTCCAAGGCGTATGAAATGGAAGTGAATAAAGATTATATTGTCAGATTGCTTACTTACAGCTATGGATCAAAAGATATAAAAATTGGTGAAAATGATTATGAATCACTTCCAGCCAACTCTATATGTCAAAGTGAAAAGAAAATTAAAATTAAAGATACGATTACATTAAATGACAGCTATGTTTTTACAAATAAAGATTGTTTCGATTGTCCGGTAAACTATACAATTGAAGAATGCATAGCCAACAAAAAGAAAGGTGTTAAAATGAAGTGGCAGTAATCGATTTAAATTTCAATATAATTCAAAAGCAAAAGTCTTAGTATGCGAAATATTACCGATTCAGTTGACGGCATAAAAGAATTAGATATCAGCTTGTATCTGGAAGAACATTTGCAGTTTTATGAATTTTCGATGCTTGAAACAACAACAGAAAACGGCACTGTTTTGAAAAGTGAGGTTAAGAAAACGATACATTCAACGATATTAAAAAGAGATTTTGAAACGTATGTAGTCCAATTGGAAGTCTTTGATATTGAGTATAAAAACAGAACCGTTTCTTTGACAGAAAAAGATTTTTTAGGACGAATTGCTGAGGTAAATGATGATATAATTTTAGAAACAGATGGACATTTAAACATCAATAAACTGGTAAACCAACATCAGATTCAAAAAAGGCTGGAAGAAAAAATAGAAAAACTAGCCAAAAGCAATGTTGGGCCAAAAGTGGAAGAAATGTTTCAATACCTTAGGGATTTTTATAGCAACGATAGAAGAATTCTTTTAGATATAAAAAATTACAGACAGCATGGCCTGTTTCTGAATCCGTTTTATGACAGATATACACCTTTATCAATTAAAAAAAGAAGTGTAAGATATTTAAATTTTGTAGAAAATGCTGTCGTTAATATTGGGGAGGAAGCCCGGGTAAAAAAAATAAAATTAAAAGAACGGGAACTTGAAGTTGGAGTAAGAGGAAAAATGATTGCACCATTTTACAACGACATGATTTTTAAATCAATAAAAAAGAAAGAAATCTCATTTGATTCCGAAAAAGACAAACCTATGCTTGATAAATATGAGGGCAGTTTTATTTTCAACATGAATACCGGAGCAGTTAAAAAAGCAAGTATCGAGATTGAATTTTCACTCGGTGACAATTATAAAAAAACAATAAGCTATCAATTAAATGAATTAAACGATGCCGATAACAATTGATGATACAGGACAAACAGTAACGCTGAATCCGCCGTATTCGCCAGTTACACCAGATGATAGCCTGCAAAAGATAACTCGCGTTTATTTTGCAAAAAAGACCGTTACCCAACAAGGAGCGAATGTGGCGTTTACCCGTATAGATTCCCTTCATGCACAACAAGAAGGCGGACAAAACACGCCCTATGATTCTGTTTTGGGTAAGACCGTTTATCTGATTATCGAAACGGAAAATATGGCAACCTTGTCTATAGATGCCGTTGTCAGACCAGCAGATAATACATTAACCGGAAGTACGGAAACTCTAAATCTAATGTGGTTTAATCCGGCAACCCAGAATTTTGAAGTCAGAAGAAAAATGACCGCTGTTGTTGGTAATTTTGATGCCTTGAACAATAAAGGGACAACAGAAAATCCAACTGGAACGCACGATCATTATACGAACTTGGCCGATCATGAAAATAAAGCGATCATAAAACTACAGCTTAGACCATCCTTACGAACCGATTTCAATACCTGGGCAACCAATATAGCGGCTGCGGCATCACACACGGCCAATTTGGAAGTAGTGGTGGAAAGAACAGATAATGAAGCGTGTGCCTACGGCCCTGATAGTACTGAAGAAGTTAAAGAAGCCGGTATTTTCCTGAATAGTGATGCGCAAGGAAGATTTAGGGTAGGGAATAGGAACTTTTATGAAATTTATGCGAGAGTTTTATCTGGAGCGGCAAACAACAGAAATACCTATACAGACGGAACTTATAATTTTCTTCCTATGAATGGTACGGTCAGAAGGAAAATCAGCAAGCTGGAAAATCCAAGTTCTACACAAGTTACTTATTATCATTACGATATTTATGGCAATGAAGTATTTATTGCTACCTGCGACAAAACATCTGTCATGGGAAGGAATAACGGACAACAGCTTGGAGCTGTGCCTCCGGGAGCGCTCCGTACAGAAAATGCTCCTGCAGGTGGAGCGGCCCAAACCAACCATATTTTTGCAAATGCTATTGTAACAACAGGAAATCACAGGAATGATCGAACTGCCAGAGCTTTTCCAGGCGCCTTGAGAATTGTCCGCTATGCGGCTTCAGGAACTAATGTGCCTTTGGTCAGAATGCCGGACACACTAAATGTTACTGTAAATGGTAGCGTTATAGCTTATGGATTTTCCAATACGCAACGACGATTCTGTAATCCAGATTGTTTCGCTGCATTTGTGGGCGTTTTATCACAATACGGATTAGCAGGCGTAAACTCAACAGGAATGTGTTTTGGTGATGCGACTAGCTACCCGAGTTTAGCACATCCAAATGGAGATAGTGTTGACACGAGTTATCTGGCCAATCGACAAAACGAACAGAATTTATTAAATGCCTTTGTAGATTGGAATTTTGCACAGGTAATTGCCGGAACGACACAGCAAGCCTGGTTACGAAATGCACATAGGTATGCGACAGACCATAATGACCATTTGCATTCCGGAGATTTTGACAGCAACTCGATTCATAACATATACCAATAGGATGAAAAAAATAGTTCCCATACTCGTTTTTCTAGCCACTCTTTCTTGTAGTAAAAGTATCAGTCAGGTAAATACGGTTAGAGGAATAAGCGAATCTTCTAAAGTAAGCCTGCCTTATGGAGATAAAGATGTGCTTCATGAATTCCCTGCAGATTGGACAAAAGATAATTATCTGCAAGATTCACTCTACAACAAATTGGGCCTGTTTTTGTTTCAGGACAAGGATAATCCTGCCAGAAGTACTTTCAAAATTGATTATCCGGAAGCAAAAACTTTTGTAGCCAAAGATTTCATTCCTTCTGGAGAGGTGAAGAATAAAAAATCAAAAATAGAATTAAAAAGCGCACAGGTTTTTGACGGCAAAAACTACAAAATAGTATCTGTGCTATATGAAGGAAAAATAGACTGCAAAACCTGCGAATATCCTGAAAGTCAAACTCAGAACGTATTGTTGAGTATCAAAGACGGAAAAGTGATCGACAAATTGCCTATATCCTATCTTAATGGAAGCGACTTAGGACAATCATCAAGATATTTCTACATCGATTCAGACAAGATTATCCATCTTAAAGATTTTAAATCAGACGAAGAAGGCGTCACTTTTGCCCAATACCTCAAATATAAGATTACCCACGACGGCAAATTTGCCAAGCTCTGATAAAAATAAAAACCTCGCCGAAAAGCGAGGTTTTTTTATCTCAAATCTATTTTCAGAAATCTCAAATCAAGAATCCTAAATCAAAAATAGATTAATATCTGTAATATTCCGGCTTAAACGGACCTTCAACTTCAACTCCAATATAAGCAGCTTGTTCGTTGTTCAAAGTTTCCAACTCAACACCTAGTTTTGCCAAGTGAAGGGCAGCTACTTTTTCATCTAAGTGCTTAGGAAGCATGTATACTTCATTTTTGTAGGCAGCACTGTTTTTCCATAATTCAATTTGAGCCAAAGTCTGGTTTGTGAAAGAGTTACTCATTACAAAACTTGGGTGGCCTGTAGCACATCCTAAGTTTACAAGACGTCCTTCAGCCAAGATGATGATATCTTTTCCGTTGATAGTATATTTGTCTACCTGAGGCTTGATTTCGATTTTTGACGCACCGTGGTTTTTGTTCAACCAAGCCATGTCAATTTCGTTGTCAAAGTGACCAATGTTACAAACAACAGTTTTATCTTTCATTTTCTCGAAGTGTTTACCCACTACGATATCTTTGTTTCCTGTTGTAGTGATGATGATATCAGCATTAGCAACAACAGTATCCAATTTTTTAACTTCATATCCGTCCATAGCGGCTTGCAATGCACAGATTGGATCGATTTCAGTAACAGTTACGATAGAACCAGCACCTCTGAAAGAAGCAGCAGTTCCTTTTCCAACGTCACCATAACCACAAACTACAACTCTTTTTCCGGCCAACATCAAGTCAGTTGCACGACGAATCGCATCAACAGCAGATTCTTTACAGCCGTATTTGTTGTCGAATTTAGATTTAGTAACAGAATCATTCACGTTGATTGCAGGCATAGGCAATGTTCCGTTTTTCATTCTTTCATAAAGTCTGTGAACTCCTGTAGTGGTTTCTTCAGAAAGACCTTTGATGTCAGCAACTAATTCAGGGTAACGGTCAATAACCATATTAGTCAAATCACCACCGTCATCCAAGATCATGTTCAATGGCTTTCTATCTTCACCAAAGAACAAAGTTTGCTCGATACACCAGTCAAATTCTTCTTCGTTCAACCCTTTCCAAGCATAAACCTGGATTCCTGCAGCAGCAATTGCAGCAGCAGCCTGATCTTGCGTAGAGAAAATGTTACATGATGACCAAGTTACTTCAGCACCAAGAGCAATCAATGTTTCAATCAACACAGCTGTCTGGATAGTCATGTGAAGACAACCTGCAATTCGAGCACCTTTTAAAGGCTGTTCGTCTTTATATTCTCTGCGAAGTGCCATTAAACCTGGCATTTCAGCTTCAGCTAATTCAATCTCTTTTCTTCCCCAAGCCGCAAGAGAAATATCTTTCACTTTGTAAGCCACAAAAGGTAATGTCGTTGTACTCATCTATTTGTATATATTTGTATTATCAAATTTTTTGCAAATTTACGGAATTACTTTTTATTAAAATAATCCGAAAAAATTATTTAAGGTTTGTTTACAAAGAGGTAATGGTTTGAATATTAAAGCTTACCCTCAATTTAGCTTCTGAAGTGCTTGTGCAAAACTGCAACGTCAAATTTTTATTAATTAGAAATGCCTTTATATAAAGTCATACAATTTAGCCCGTCCACAAAGGTTATAATCTGGAAAATCACGGAAAGTTTTGACGAGCTTTTTTCGCAAGTTATATTAAAAGAAAAAACGCTGGACAGACTGCAATCCATGAAATCAGAAGTACATCAAAGGGCATTTCTGAGTGTCAGGAAACTGCTTCAGGAATCGGGGCATAATGATTCGCAGCTTCACTATGATGAATTTGGTAAGCCACATCTGGAAAATGAAACCCATATTTCCATTACACATTCGTTTGATTTTTCTGCAATTATCTTAAGTGATGAAAACGTAGGGATTGATATTGAGCTTCGCCGCGAAAAAGTAATACTCATTGCAGAAAAGTTTGTTGATGAAAGCGAATTCAAATTTCTGGACAAAGAAAAAAAAGAAGATTATGTTTCCAGGTTAACCGTAATTTGGGGCATAAAAGAAGCCATCTTTAAAATCAGAAATGAAAAAGGAATTAGCTTTAAAGACCATATTTTTGTGGCACCTTTTGAAATGAAAGAACAAAAAGCAAAAGCACTTTTGACTTTTGGAAACCTAAATATAGAATTTGATGTCTGTTTTGAAGAAATCGAAGATTACACTTTGGTGTATGCCTTTCAAAAAGGAAATCAGTAAGCCCAATGCAAAACATTTATAACGAAATACTACAGTCCAAAAAAGAGAAAAAAAGGCTTCTGGCAATTCTTCTCGATCCTGATAAGATTTCTCAGGATTCATTGCAAAACATCATCCCTAAGATAAACCAATCGCCGGCTACCCATATTTTTATTGGCGGCAGTTTAGTGCTCACAAACAATATCGATGAAATTATCCGGGAATTAAAGCAAAAAACCACACTTCCCATTTTGCTTTTCCCGGGAAATCCGTCACAAATCTCGATAGAAGCCCATGGCATTTTATTTCTGACTTTATTATCAGGAAGAAATCCGGATTTTTTAATCGAACATCAGGTCAAGGCAGCACCAATTCTGAAAAAAACCAATCTGGAAATTATTTCTACAGGCTATATACTGATTGAAGGTGGTAACCAGACTGCTGTAGCTTCAGTAAGCAAGACGATACCGTTACCTAGGCACAATTCAGATATTGCAGTAGCAACAGCACTCGCAGGTGAATTTTTAGGAAATAAGCTGGTTTATCTGGAAGCTGGGAGTGGTGCAAACCTTTCCGTTCCTTTAGAGACAATTTCTCTGGTTTCAAAAAATATAGGAATACCATTAATTGTAGGTGGAGGCATAAAAGACATACAGGGAATTGAAGATGCCTATGCAGCCGGAGCAGATTTGGTAGTCATAGGAACAGCTTTTGAAAATGATCCTGATTTTTTTATAAATTCTAATTTAATGCTTCATGATTGATTTTTTCCTCAATGCTTATAAAAATAAGCCTGTCGTTGATATTATCCTTGAAGCGATAGTTTTCATAACCGGGATTCTTAGTGTTTATTTTGCCAGAAAAGAAAATATCTGGGTATATCCTACTGGGATTGTTGCAACTGTGATTACGGTCTACCTATTGTATGTGGCGGGTTATTTTGCTGAAATGACGCTTAATATTTATTTCTCGGTAATGAGCGTATATGGCTGGGTCAATTGGACAAGGAAGAAAGAAGATGACTATATCGTCAAGATTTCAAGGACAAATACAAAGCAGAAAATCATTGGAGTATTGTTATTTTTTCTTACTATTGTTGTAACATATTTGGTGTATCACTTGTTCGGCGAAGAAATCATGCCCGCGAATTATATAGATATATTTACTTCGGGATTGTTTTTTACAGGAATGTGGTACATGGCAATGAAAAAGATTGAAAATTGGACGCTATGGATAATTGCAGATATCATAGCCGTACCATTATATGCGCATAGAGATTTGGGGATGTTATCATTGCAGTATGTAATTTTTACAATTTTAGCTATTTTAGCTTACATAGAATGGAGGAAAATCTTAAACAGCAGCCCACAGATAAAATCAGAATAGCATTGTATGGCCCGGAATCTACCGGAAAAACTACATTGGCAGAACAATTGGCAGAACATTTTCAATCCGGTTGGATTCCTGAATTTGCCCGCGATTATTTACAGGAAAAATGGAATCGTTCCAAAGAAATTTGTCAGCCAGAAGACCTGATTCCTATTGCAATCGGACAAATGAAACTGGAAAAAGAAGGTTTGTCTGATACCGGTAAATATCTTTTTGCCGATACAAATCTGATGTGTACAAAAGTCTTTTCAGAGATCTATTACGGTTTCTGTGATGCGGTTTTGGATAAAGCAGCCCGAAAACACAAATACGACCTGTTTCTCTTGACAGATATTGACGTTCCTTTTGAAAAAGACGACTTGCGGGATAAACCGGAGGAACGGGAAATGCTTATCCAAAAATTTGAAGAAGCATTGATTGAAAATAAAAAACCGTATATACTGCTTTCCGGCAATAAAGAAGAAAGATTGCAAAAAGCGATTGCCATTCTTGAAGATTTGGAAAAATTGAAACAATTAGGATTTAATTCCTACGATTTTGTACAGATTTATAATCAAGGAATCAGTGTGGATACAGTGGCTTATCAGCTTCAGGTATTTAATACGGGCATTCCAAAAGCAGTTTTGGAAAGACCAGCTTCATTGAGTAATGGAATTATGCCAATTTCAGAAGAAGAAGCGGTTTATTATGCCAATCTCTTCGAATCTAAAAAAGACAAGTTGAAACTTCAGAAGTTTGTGCCTGCATCTGGTGCGGCAAGCAGAATGTTCAAATTCTTAAATGAATTTGTCAACGAATACAAACTGGGCAATGAAACAATAAATGCCTATATAAACAGAAAGCATTGTGGTTCTGTTCCGATTTTCCTGATAGGAATGGAGAAATTTCCATTCTATAAAGAAGTTTTGGAATATACCCAAACAAAATATCCCGAATACAGGCAGTGGGACAAAGACACGCGTTTTTTCTATTTTATAAAATCAATGTTGTCGTCAAGTCATTTTGATTTTGCTTCAAAACCCAAAGCAGTATTGCCTTTCCATCAATATGGCGATTATATAGCTACGCCTATAGAAGAACATTTGAATGAAAGTGGCGCATATGCATTTTCCAATGGTTTTTCCAACTTGCATTTTACAATTTCAGAAGAACATCAGGGCTCTTTTGATGAAATTATAAACAATGTCAAGCCAAAGGTTGAAGCCAATACGGCTATTAAAATCCATGTTGATTATTCCTATCAGCACAAAACAACTGACACGCTTGCTGTTGACCTGCAAAATAACCCGTTCCGTTTGGATGACGGCAGTTTGTTTTTCAGGCCAGGAGGACATGGTGCCTTGATAGAGAATCTAAATCAACTGTATGCCGATGTTATTTTTATAAAAAATATCGACAATGTAATCCAGAACCATATACATCTTATCAGTTTGTATAAAAAAGCTTTGGCAGGTATCTTGTTGGAATTTCAGGAGAAGACTTTTGCTTTCTTAAAAGTTTTGTCAACAGAAACGATCCAAAAAGAAACAATTGACGAAATCGTAGAATTTGTAAAGACAAAACTTCAGATTTCTATTAATGTCGATTTCCAGAAGTATACCAGAGAAAACAAGGTTGTTCATCTACAGGAAATTCTGAACAGGCCTATCCGTGTTTGTGGGATGGTCAAAAATGAAGGAGAGCCTGGTGGTGGCCCATTTTGGGTAAGAGATACCAAGGGAAATGTTTCTCTGCAAATTGTAGAATCTTCACAGGTGGATGCTCAGAATCCTGCTCAGGCTAAAATTTTGGCAAGTGCCACACATTTCAATCCGGTTGACCTGGTTTGCGGTACGAAAAACTATAGAGGCGAAAAATTCGATCTGAGAGATTTTATCGATAATGAAAGCGGTTTTATTGTAGAAAAAAATAAAAACGGAAAGCCAATCAAAGCCTATGAATTGCCTGGACTTTGGAACGGAGCTATGGCAAAATGGATTACCATTTTTGTAGAAGTGCCTCTTATTACTTTTAATCCCGTAAAAACGGTAAATGACTTACTAAAGCCGGCACATCAGCCGCAATAATTTTGGATACGGAAAAAATAATATCAGAACTAAAGTTTAAGGCTGTCAGAAGCAGCGGAGCAGGAGGGCAGAATGTCAACAAGGTTTCCTCAAAAATTGTCCTGTCTTTTGATTTGGGAAATTCAAAAGGACTTTCTGTAGAAGAAATTGCAATTTTGGAAGAAAAAATGGCGTCACGTCTTACCAATGATAAAATACTTATCCTGAACAGTGACGAAGACCGAAGCCAGCTGAAAAACAAAGAAACTGCTATAAAAAGACTACTCCTTTTACTTCAGCAAAATCTGATCGTTCCAAAAGAACGAAAGGCAACAAAAGTGCCCAAAGCCGTTATCAAAAAACGAATCCAGAGCAAAAGAAAATTGTCTGAAAAAAAGGAATCCAGAAGAAAACCAGACTTTTAATTAAAAAATCGGAATTCTCACCTGCATTATCTAATACTTTTCTATCTTTGCCCTGTCTCAAAGGGGTGCTCTAAATAACGAGCTGAGATTATACCCAACGAACCTGGGCGGGTAATGCTGCCAAGGGAGAATGACAACTTTTTAGAGTGCACGCTTAAAAGCTTGTCATTAAGTACAATCAATTAATTTAAACAACAGAATAATTGCCCCTTTTATTCGTAAGAAAATTTACGAATGAAAACTTTATTCAAAAAAAATGAGCCTAGGCCCAAGAAAAAAAGCCTAAGCCTGCCGGAGTCGTTATTGAATGTAAAAATGATGACCGGAATTGCATTTTTTGCTTCAGCTTCTCTTTTTGCCCAAGAAAAAGTAGTTGTCGATACTACAAAAACCAGAAACCTGGATGAGGTTTTGGTTTCCGCTGTGCGGGTTACCGCACAAACACCTGTTACGTTTAGCAATATCAGTAAGAAAGAGTTGGAATCCAGAAATTTAGGTCAGGATATTCCAGCCTTGTTAAATTACCTGCCGTCAGTAGTGATAACTTCTGATGCCGGTAATGGAATTGGATATTCTGCAATTAGTGTCAGAGGTTCTGATTCAAGAAGAGTTAATGTGACGCTTAACGGAATTCCTTACAATGATTCTGAATCGCAAGGTACTTTTTGGGTCAATATGCCTGATTTTGCCTCGTCAGTTCAGAACATCCAATTGCAGCGCGGTGTAGGAACTTCTACCAATGGAGCCGGAGCTTTTGGTGCCAGCCTAAACCTGCTTACTGATTCGTATGCAACGGAAGCCAATGGTGAGATTTCAAACTCTTTCGGAAGTTTTAATTCCAGAAAGCACACCTTAAAATTTAGTACCGGATTGCTTAAAGACCATTTCGAATTGGCCGGGCGTGTTTCTAATATCAAATCTGATGGCTATATAGACAGAGCTTCTTCCGATCTGAAATCGTATTTCTTTCAAGGAACATATATAGCCAAAACTACATTGATAAAAGCATTAGTATTTGGTGGAAAAGAAAAAACATACCAGGCATGGAACGGATTGGAAGATCCGGAAAAACTAAAAAACGACAGGACTTATAATCCGTCGGGAGAATATGTTGATGACAACGGAGTAACGCGTTT
Source organism: Flavobacterium sp. 28YEA47A (assembly GCF_041262125.1). Lineage (NCBI taxonomy): Bacteria > Pseudomonadati > Bacteroidota > Flavobacteriia > Flavobacteriales > Flavobacteriaceae > Flavobacterium > Flavobacterium sp. 28YEA47A. The sequence goes on along the minus strand of NZ_JBGCCI010000002.1, from coordinate 208,493 downwards.
CTATGATAACGAAACGGATAATTACAATCAGGATCATTATCAGCTGCATTGGAACGAACGCTTTTCAGACAACTGGAGTACCAACCTTGCTTTTCACTATACCAAAGGGAAAGGCTATTATGAAAACTACAAGAAAAAGCAGGATTTATCGGAATATGGAATCGAACCTCAGATAATAAATGGTGTAGAAATAAAGAAAAGCGACCTGATTCGAAGAAAATGGCTTGATAACGATTTTTACGGGACTACATTTTCGACAAATTATAAAAATGAAAAGGTAGACTTCATTTTGGGCGGTGGCTGGAACAAATACGAAGGCAGCCATTTTGGAAATGTTTTATGGACGAGAAGTGTTATACTGCCGGAGTATAATTTCAAATACTACGATGATTTTTCAACCAAAACCGATTTCAATGTTTTTGCAAAAATCAATTATAAACTGAATGAAAATTGGAGTCTTTTTGGTGATATGCAGTATAGGAATGTTGGATACAAAACCAAAGGAGCAGATACAGGTTTGGTAGATGATAATTTTAATTTCTTTAACCCTAAAGCGGGGATTACGTATGTTGTCAATGACGAAAACAATATTTATTTCTCGTATGCCCGTGCCAATCGTGAACCTAACCGAAGCGATTACGAATCCGGAAATCCGAAACCTGAAAAGCTAAATGATTTTGAATTAGGCTGGAGGTATAATTCGCCTAAGACAAAACTGAATGTTAACGGATACTATATGCGATATAAAGACCAGCTTGTCCTGACAGGCGCTTTAAATGATGTTGGTGCGCCAATTCGTCAAAATAGTGGAGAAAGTTACAGGCTTGGATTGGAGATAGATGCTACTCTTTTTGTGGCAGAAAAATGGATTTTCCGTCCAAATGTTACTGTCAGTGCTAACAAGAATGAAGATTTTGTTTTTCAGCGTGATGGAGTCTTAGAAAAACTAGGAAATACGGATATCGCTTTTTCTCCAAATGTAATTGTCGGAAATGCGATTACGTTTTTGCCAATAAAAAACATGCAGGTTTCGCTTCTGTCTAAATTTGTTGGAGACCAGTATATGGGAAATATAGACTCTAAAGCCTCAAAGTTGAAAAGCTACTCTGTGAGCGATTTGAATATTTCGTATGAAATAAAGACCAATACTGTTTTCAAATCGATAGTATTTTCAGGACTTGTAAATAATATTTTTGATTATAAATATGAATCAAACGGTTATTTCTATACCTATGATGACGACTATTCTAATCCGGGTACTATAAAGACAATCGAAGGAGCCGGATATTTTCCTCAGGCGGGAATTAATTTCCTGGCCGGAATGACATTGAAATTTTAAAAATTAGTTTTTTAATTATTCCCGAAAACCTGGCAGAATGCAACATTCTGTCAGGTTTTTTATTTCAGGATTTTTTTCCATTCATCCGATTCGGCAAATTCTTTTATTATAATATTTCTTTTCTTTAGGAAGGAACACAGGTAGTTTTTCAAGAAAATAAAATCGGCTAATTTTCCAAAAATGCCGAAAGGCGACTGATATTCGAAAATATCAGTCATTAAGGTCTGGTCGGCATGGGTTTCGAAATGATGTTCGTGCCGGAATCTTTTGAAAATGCCTTTAACCATTTCATCGGCAAAGAAAGACGGATGGCTATAATCAGTTACTTTTGAAGTTAGCGATTGTGTAAATCCTAAGTGTTTGGCACGCCAGGTCACGCTTTCGCCCAATCCTATTAACCCGGAAGTCTTGCCTGCAATAGCTTCTTCGCGGGTTTGTTCAGTCGAAACAATATGCAAATCAATACTTCTTGATAAATCAAATACAATGTCAATTGGAGCATTAATTGTTGTCTTTAAACAAATCCGGGGCATTTTAGTTATAAACCCGAATTATATTTCCGGTAACCTGAACCCGGTAAGGCTTCATTGGATATTCTACATCTGCTTCCGCAAGCCCCGTAAATAAGCTGTATCTAACATCGTCACATGGGCAAACCGCATTTATCCCTTCAACTACAAGCCGCGAACAGCTACTTGCGTATTGGTTAGGACAGCTGGCATCATAAGCTCTGAAACTTCCGGCTCCAGCATTAAAAACAATAATACCGTTTGCACCGGCACCGTTAAGCGTAATCAGCTTGCCGTTTCCGGTATATTGCAGATCGCTGTAAAGCGGAAGGTTTAAGTTGATTTCAACACTAAAAGAATAGTTGGGAATATAAGGGTTTCGGTTGTTAATTTTGCTGTCAGAGCACGCTGAAATCGCAATACTGATAAGCAAAAGGGCAATAATCTTTTTCATAGCAAAAATTTCTGTTCTATAAATTTGTAGAAACAAATTTAATTTAATTAACTTTGGTTTTATATACTAGCGGTATTAAATATTAAATTGGATTAAAAATACTATCTTTGTGAAAAGAAATCCCGTCGTGATGGGATTTTTTCTATTTTATATAAACGATGAAATTATGAGTAACGTATCTTATTATACAGCGGAAGGCTTAAAAAAATTGAAAGAGGAACTAGAACAGCTAAAAAGTATTGAGCGTCCAAAAGCGTCTCAGGCTATTGCTGAAGCTAGAGATAAAGGGGACTTGTCTGAAAATGCGGAATATGATGCGGCTAAAGAAGCTCAGGGTTTACTCGAAATGAGAATTTCAAAGTTGGAGGAAGTTTATGCGAATGCTCGTCTGATTGATGAGTCGCAACTTGACGTCTCTAAGGTTTTGGTATTGTCAAATGTAAAAATCAAGAACCAGGCTAATGGGATGGAAATGAAATATACGCTGGTTGCTGAAAGCGAAGCGGATTTGAAAACAGGTAAAATTTCCGTAACATCACCAATTGGAAAAGGACTGCTTGGGAAATCTGTGGGTGAAATAGCAGAAATCACAGTTCCGAACGGTGTCTTGAAATTTGAAATTTTAGAAATCAGCAGAGACTAATCATTTAAAGCATAATCTTAAAATCTAAAAAAGAATGAGCTCGATTTTTACTAAAATAGTCAACGGAGAAATACCGGCCTATAAAATTACAGAAGATGCAGACTACCTTGCGTTTTTGGATGTAAATCCAAATGCTAAGGGACATACATTGTGTATTCCAAAGAAAGAAATCGACAAAATTTTTGATATGGATGAGGACCATTATTTGGGCTTAATGAAATTCTCCAGAAAAGTAGCAAAGGCATTGGAAAAAACAGTGGCCTGCAAAAGAGTTGGTGTTGCTGTTGTGGGACTTGAAGTGCCGCATACACATGTGCATTTGATTCCGCTTAACGAAATGGACGAAATGCGTTTCCAAAACAAAGTGAAATTGACTAAAGAAGAATTTGAAACACTGGCTAAAGAAATCCAAGCCAATTTATAATTTCTTTTTAAAAGTATAAAAGCCGCAAACTCAATTGAATTTGCGGCTTTTTTTATAGCTTCTTAAAACTTACCTGCATACAGGTTCCTTTTCCTATTTCTGATGAAAGGACTTTAATTCTTCCATCGTGATATTCTTCAACGATTCTTTTTGTTAAGGAAAGCCCTAATCCCCAACCGCGTTTTTTGGTCGTAAATCCAGGCTCAAAAATTTGTTTGAATTGTTTTTTAGGAATTCCTTTTCCGGAATCTGTCACTTTGATCTTTACAAAACGGCTGTCTTCTTCAATGACAATCGACAGACCGCCGCGGCCTTTCATAGCATCAATGGCATTCTTGACCAGGTTTTCAATTGTCCAGCTATGTAATATCGGATTGATCGAGGTTATGATAGGATGATTTGGCGCCTTAAACGAAAAATTAATCTGGTTTGAAAACCTTGATTTCAGATAGTCATACGACTGTTCCGTTTCTGCAATAATGTCTTTTTCTTCTAAAACCGGCTCTGACCCGATTTTTGAAAAACGATCAGCTATGGTCTGTAATCGTACAATGTCTTTTTCAACTTCTGTTACCGTAGTTTCATCAACATCATCAGCCTTCATAATTTCGATCCAGCCAAGCAATGAAGATAAAGGTGTTCCTATCTGATGAGCCGTTTCTTTTGCCATACCAGCCCAAAGCTTGTTTTGGGTAGCCATTCTGCTGGCGCGGTAGAAATTAAAAATCAATAACCCGAACATGACCAAAATCAGGAATAAGGCTATTGGGTAATATTTCAGGTTGTTTAGCAGGGAAGAGTTTCCATAATATATGTATCGGACATCACCCGGAAGATATTCAAGAATAATCGGATCGTTTTCATTTTTGAAATTTTTAAAAAAAGCTTTTGCCTTAATAGAATCATTGGCAATCGTCTCATCAATATTTCTCATGCCCATAATGTTTCCATTCTGGTCAGTCAATACGATAGGGATGGTCGTATTTTTATCAACAATCTGTCTTGGAAGCTCAATATCGTCATTGAGCAAATCGGCATTGTTGATCGTTTTTAAGGAAGTCGCCCAAATCTGCATTTTGACATGTTCCTCGTTTTTAAAAATCTGGAAAAAAGTGTAAGTATTCCAAAGAATCAGGGAAATGATGAGAAAGGAGATTATGATGATAATCCAGCGTGTGACATTTCTTTTTTCAGAAAACTGCATAAATTTTATTTTGAGGTATAAATATAAGCAAAAGATATAAAGTCGAATTTTGAAACTGTTTATAAATCGTAAACACTTCGCTTATTCTTCTTGATGCAATTTATTACTTTTGTTTAAACGCAGAATTTTATGATTAGTATAATACCGAAGGAAATTCCAACCGCAAAATTGCAGGGGTATCTTCAGGGATCAGTAGGGCCAAGGCCGATAGCTTTTGCCAGTACGATAGATAGTAACGGAAAACCGAATTTGTCGCCGTTTAGTTTTTTCAATCTTTTTAGCGCAAATCCGCCAATTTTGATTTTTTCGCCGTCAAGGAGAGTTCGGGATAATACTATAAAACATACGCTGATTAATGCTGAAGCTACCCGTGAAGTTGTTATTAATGTTGTTAATTATGACATGGTGCAGCAAGCGTCTTTGGCAAGTACAGAATATGGCGATGGTGTGAATGAGTTTTTGAAAGCCGGATTTACGGCCATTCCATCGGATATGGTAAAACCGTACCGTGTAAAGGAATCTCCTGTACAGTTTGAATGCAAAATACAGGAAATTATCAGTCTTGGAACAGAAGGCGGAGCCGGAAATTTAATCATCTGCGAAATCGTCAAAATGCATATTGACGAAAAGATTTTAGATGAAAACGGAGGTGTTGACCAGCATAAGATTGATTTGGTTTCACGTTTAGGCGGAAACTGGTATTCCCGTTCGAATATGGGATTGTTTGAAGTAGAAAAACCATTGACGACATTAGGTATTGGTGTTGACCAAATTCCAGATTTTATAAAAGAAAGTCCGGTTTTTGACGGTAATGATTTAGGGAAATTGGGCAACGTAGAAGCATTGCCTACAACCGAAGAAGTTGCTATATTTGTAGACCAGAATTTTGCCGTAAAAGGCGTATTAAGTTCTGATGATCAGGAGAAAGTGCATTTAAAAGCAAAAGAATATCTTGATAATAATGAAGTGATGGCAGCATGGAAAGTGCTATTGTCAGAAAAAATATAATGAGAGGGCTGATTTACAAGCCATATAAATAATAAAAACAAAAGAAGATTATGGAAGTTACAGGAAGAGTTAAAGTGATAAATGCCGAACAGCAAGTTAGTGCGTCATTTAAAAAGAGAGAATTAGTTGTTACAACAGATGAGCAATATCCGCAGCATATCATGATTGAATTTACGCAGGATAAATGTGATTTGTTGAATAACTATACAGTAGGCGAGCCTGTTAAGGTTTCTATCAACCTAAGAGGTAGAGAGTGGATAAATCCACAAGGGGAAACCAAATATTTCAACAGTATTCAAGGCTGGAGAATCGAGAAATTGCAAGCTGAAGCACCTTCATCTTCTGCGCAAGTACCTCCAATGCCGGCAAAAGAAGCTTTTGAGCCAGCAAATAACTATAAAGAAGAAGAGCACGACGACCTGCCTTTTTAATTCAAAAATAGAAAATCGAAAAACCGCAAATATTGCGGTTTTTTTGTGACTTTAAGAAAATAAGAATGTATTTCCTTAGTAAAGAATTGTTTTTTCCTCCGGTTGAAGAAGCCAACGATGATGGAATTGTAGCCATTGGCGGTGATTTGTCGCCAGAAAGGCTCCTATTGGCTTATAAGAGCGGTATTTTTCCGTGGTTTGATGATGATGAGCCTATTCTTTGGTGGTCGCCACCTGAAAGGATGGTTTTGTTTCCTGAAGAATTTAAGGTTTCCAAAAGCATGAGGAATATTTTAAACCAAGAGATCTTTAAAGTGACATTCAACCAAAGTTTTAGAGATGTTATTGCAAATTGCAGCACAATAAAAAGAAATGGACAGCAGGGAACCTGGATTTCGGAAAAGATGATTGAAGCCTATACAAAACTCCATGAAATGGGAATTGCCAAATCGGTAGAAATCTGGCAGAATGACATATTGGTTGGAGGACTTTATGGTGTTGATTTAGGACATGTTTTCTGTGGTGAAAGTATGTTTTCAAAAGTTTCTAATGCCTCAAAAGTAGCTTTTGTTTCATTGGTCAGGAAATTAAAAGAAGCCAATTATAAGCTCTTGGATTGTCAGGTTCATAATAGCCATTTGGAAAGTTTAGGTGCAAGGGAAATTTCCAGAGAAGATTTTATGGGGATTATTAAAAAAGGCTAACAATGACTAAAAACTTCATAATTATTGCCTTAGTGATGTCCGTTTTATATGCCTGCAATTCAGTTAAGTTGCCACTGGCCAAGTTTAATGCTTCACCATTGGGCTATTCTCAGAAAGTTGTTGGTGATAGTTTGGTTATCACGTTAGATAATTTATTGAAATGTCCCGTGCGGATAGTTTTGAATGATACTTTGCTAAACAAACGTTTTGAAAGTAAAGGAATGGTAGTGCTAAATCCCAGTGAAAAAAAAAGAGTCAGTGTTTTTTTAAGCGAAGCCAAACAATACAATTCTGGGGCAAATTATATGCTGGGAAATGCAATGTCATTTCCAAAAGAAACCAGGCTGACTTTACCGTTTCAAAAAGGAAAGAAGTATAAAGTAATTCAAGGGCATAATGGGAGTTTTTCACATAAAGACGGATTGTCAAAACTGGCTCTGGATTTTGATTTAAAAACTGGAGATACGATATGTGCAGCTGCAGACGGTTTTGTCGTAGGTCTTGTCGATAAGTACAAGCATCATGGAAAAGACAGTTCATGGAAAAATTACGCCAATTTTATTACGCTCTACCATCCGGAAACGGGACTGTTTACAGAATATATCCATTTAAAAGAGAAAGGCGCTCTGGTCACCATAGGTGACTTTGTAAAAGCCGGACAGCCCATTGCACTATGTGGCATGACAGGATGGACTACAATGGCGCATTTGCACTTTGTTGCTTATTTTAGAAACACAAGCTGGAAATCAGAACCTGTAAATGTCAATTTTATTGAAGGTTATAAGGCAGAAGAATTAAAAAACGGTGATGTTGTAAAAAGCAATAGCTTATAAGCGTAGAGTAGGCCTTAAAATTACTTTTTAGTCCAGCATTCTTCAATATGGTCGTTTACCATTCCTGTGGCCTGCATATGCGCATAAATAACGGTTGAGCCTACAAACTTAAATCCTCTTTTTTTCAAATCTTTGCTGATTTCATCAGAAAGCGGAGTTGTAGCGGGAACATCCGATAGTGCTTTTGGACGGTTTATGATAGGCTTGCCTCCGGTAAACTTCCAGATATAATCTGAAAAGCTTCCAAATTCTTTCTGTGTTTCCATAAATGCATTGGCATTGGTTACGGCAGCACGGATTTTTAGCTGATTTCTGATAATGCCAGAATCTTGCATCAGATCCTGGATTTTTTCTTCTGTATATTGGGCTACTTTTTTGTAGTCAAAATTATCGAAGGCTTTTTTGAAATTTTCTCTTTTGCGGAGTATGGTAATCCAGCTTAGGCCAGCCTGGAAGGTTTCCAGAATCAGGAATTCAAAGAGTTTCTGGTCGTCATGTACCGGAACGCCCCATTCTTCGTCGTGGTATTTTTCATAAAGGCTATCGCCAATACACCATCTGCATCTGATTTTTTCCATTGCTTCGATTTTGATCCAAATATAAATAAAAATCCCGCTTCGGATGAAGCGGGATCAGTATATAAGATAGTTTCAGGAGATTATCCTAAAGCAGCTCTTTTGAAACCAGTAACTGTCAAGTTTGCATCAACAGATTTTACATATCCAGAAACGCTAACAGCGCCATCTTTAATGTAATCCTGGTTTACCAATGTATTGTCTTTGTAGAAACGTTGGATTTTACCTTTAGCGATGTTATCTAACATAGCTTCTGGTTTTCCTTCCTGACGCAATTGATCTTTAGCGATTTCTACTTCTTTTTCGATGATAGATGCATCAACACCAGCCTCGTCTAACGCGATTGGGTTCATAGCAGCAGCCTGCATAGCAACGTTTCTAGCAGCTTCTTCAGCACCAGGAACATTAGCAGAAAGAGAAACTAAAGTAGCGATTTTGTTACCAGCGTGGATGTAAGATCCAACGAAAGCACCTTCTAATCTTTCGAAAGAACCGATTTCGATTTTCTCTCCGATAACTCCAGTTTGCTCGATTAATTTATCAGCAACAGTGATTCCGTTGAAATCAGCTGCCAAAAATTCTTCTTTAGTTTTGAAGTTTAAAGCAAGGTTAGCCAAATCTGTAGCCAACTTTACGAAACCTTCATTTTTTCCAACGAAGTCAGTCTCACAGTTCAATGAGATAACAACACCAGAAGTTTTGTCTGCATTTACAACAGCGATAGCAGCACCTTCAGTAGATTCTCTATCAGACCTGTTAGCAGCTACTTTTTGGCCTTTTTTACGAAGGTTTTCGATAGCTAGATCGAAGTTACCGTCAGCCTCAACAAGCGCTTTTTTGCAGTCCATCATTCCAGCACCAGTCAGGGTTCTTAATTTATTTACATCTGCAGCAGTTATAGTTGCCATTTTAGTGTGTTTTTTTTAAGGGTTAAAAATAAAAAATTCCAAAGTCTAAATTCCAAATCCCAAGTTTATTAAATTATCAACGTATTGTAATTTATCTGGAAATTGGAATTTAAAAATTGGAATCTAATTTAAATTATTCTTCAGTTGAAGCCTCTACAGTCTCGTTTGGAGCGTCAGTAGCTTCGTCAACTGGCTGTTCAACTTCTTTGTCAGAAGTAGTGTTTCTGTCAGAAAGACCTTCAATAACAGCAGCAGTTACTAAAGATAAAATTTTCTCAATTGATTTAGAAGCATCGTCATTTGCAGGGATTACATAATCTACCTCTCTTGGGTCAGAGTTTGTATCTACCATTGCGAAAACTGGAATGTTTAATTTTTGAGCTTCTTTAATCGCGATGTGTTCAGCTTTAATGTCTACAACGAACAATGCAGCAGGAAGTCTTGACATATCAGCGATAGAACCTAAGTTCTTCTCTAATTTTGCACGAAGACGATCAACCTGTAAACGTTCTTTTTTAGATAATGTCATGAAAGTACCGTCTTTCTTCATTCTATCAATAGAAGCCATTTTTTTAACCGCTTTTCTGATAGTTACGAAGTTAGTCAACATACCACCTGGCCATCTTTCAGTGATGTAAGGCATGTTTGCTGCAGCTGCTTTTTCAGCTACGATATCTTTTGCTTGTTTTTTGGTAGCAACGAATAATATTTTTCTACCTGATGCAGCGATTTTTTTCAAAGCTTCATTAGCCTCTTCGATTTTAGCTGCAGTTTTATATAGATTGATAATGTGGATTCCATTACGCTCCATATAGATGTAAGGAGCCATGTTTGGATCCCACTTTCTAGTCATGTGTCCGAAGTGAACACCTGCTTCTAGTAATTCTTTAACTTCTACTTTGTTTGCCATTTTAATAATAGTTTACGTTCTGTTGATTAGCAATGTATAAATGGCGGCTTACCGGCTGAATACATTTAGATGCTAAACTAATTTCCTGCCTCGACAGGGATTAACAACATTGTTTTGAATAATAAATGAACGATGTCTCTTCTGTTACCGAAAAGACGGGTAATATTAACGTTTAGAGAACTGGAATCTCTTACGAGCTTTCTTCTGACCGAATTTCTTACGCTCAACCATTCTTGGGTCTCTCGTTAATAAACCTTCTGGTTTCAAGATAGCTCTGTTTTCAGCGTTTACTTCGCACATTACGCGAGCCAATGCCATTCTTACAGCTTCTGCTTGACCAGTTGAACCACCACCATAAACGTTTACTTTTACGTCAAAGTTTGAAGCATTCTCAGTCATAGAAAGAGGTTGCAAAACTTTGTACTGTAAAGTTGCAGTCGGGAAGTAAGTTGTAAATTCTTTTTTGTTTACCGTGATGTTTCCAGTTCCTTCTGTAACATAAACACGAGCAACAGCGGTTTTTCTTCTACCGATTTTGTGAATTGTAGCCATTACTTAAGATCGTTAAGGTTAACAGTTTTAGGTTTTTGAGCTTCGTGAGAGTGCTCAGAACCTACAACAACATTTAAATTTCTGAAAAGTTGTGCGCCTAATTTGTTTTTAGGTAGCATTCCTTTTACTGCTTTTTCTACTAAAGATGCAGGGTTTTTTGTCTGTAATACTTTAGCAGTCAAAGTTCTTTGACCTCCTGGGTAACCGGTGTGACGCATGTAAATTTTGTCATCCAATTTGTTACCTGTAAGGTTGATTTTTTCTGCGTTGATAACAATTACGTTATCTCCACAGTCCACGTGCGGTGTATAACTTGGCTTGTATTTGCCTCTAAGGATCATAGCGACCTTTGAAGCAAGACGGCCCAAGTTATGACCTTCAGCATCAACAACAATCCACTCTTTCGTTACAGTGGCTTTGTTCGCTGAAATTGTCTTGTAGCTTAATGTGTTCACAATAATTTATTTTAATTAAACATTCCATCCCCAATAAAGGGGTTGCAAAAGTACAATAATTATTTTTAAATGCAAACACATATAAAAGATTATTTTAAAGGCTGATTATCAGATTGAAAATCTGGAAATGAAGTAAGGCAAATGTACGGATTATTTTTGATTTGCTGATTCAATAAGATAGTATAAGCTAGCTTTGGAATAAAAAAACCATCTAAATGGCTTAGATGGTTTGCTAAATATAGGAATAAGTGATTTTATACAATAAACAGATTGGCTATAGTGACAGATTGTTGTGTAGTGAGCGGTTCGTCATAGGATTCTGATCCTGCCAATCCCGGAATGGCAGGTCCTAATGATCCGTTATTTACTGTGCTGGTGTTAAATCCTGCCTGCATTACATTTTCTTCTCCGTCATAAACTGCTTGTGTAGCAGATGGCATTCCGGCTCCTCTTTGGTTTCCGGTAATCCATCCTTTGAGTCCTCGCAGTCGTCTTACTTCTGATGCATGACGGGCTTCAACAGAATGGATCTGTAAAGCGGCAGTCAATAAATCAGGTGTCGATATAAGATTACCAGCCTGTCCTTTATAAGCTCTTACTCCGGTATCTTCAAAAGCCTGTGCCAGTACTAAAAATTGCTGATATGCTGCTGTGGCTCCTATTCCTGTTGTATTAAAAGGATCAAAAGCGCCTCCAACTGTAAAGTCAAATGTTGGTTTTGTAACTGCATTGGCTCCAAGTCCGGCAATCAAAAATTCTACATGGCTGGCTTCATGCTTCGCAATCTGCATGAATACTTTTTCGTCTCTTCCGCCGGTTGGAATAACGCCGGATTCTAATCCTAATCGATAAAACTCATCTTCAAGATATTCTAACGTCAGGGCAAGTTGCAAAGCTCCAATCGGTGTGCTTGGTGTAGGTCCTATATCAGAAGCAAAGGCTTTGTTGGTAAATGCGGCCAGTCCTAATGGGATTGAGGCCAGGGCTAAATTTTTGCCTAATTGTCCAAATTGCCCAAAACTGTCTCTTCGGGAGCCTGTACTCTTCATCAAGTTGTCATCAGTAAAGGACTCTATAAATTTTAATAGATTCATAATTTCTAATTTTGTTGGTTAGTGTTTAAGGTAAATAGGTAGCTGTGAATTCTGTTGTGATGAAACCACCGGCCACCGGAAGTATCTGCGATGGGTTTTTAGCAACATCCAGACCGTTTGAAGCGTTAACAACATCATCGCCTGCAAAATCATTCGAATTAGGATTAATCAAGCTCCTTATGGCAGATGCATGTCTGGCCTCGACCGAAACAATTTTTCCAGCTAGTAACAAATACTCTGTACTTGTGATTAATCTTCCGGCTCCATTATAAGCTGCAACACCCGTATCTTCTAAGGCTTTTGCAGTTCCTAAAATAGAGCTCCTACTATTAAAGTTCACGGTACTGAAGTTGAATTGTAGTGCAGGAAGAAGTTGAGTAGAAGGATTGGATAAGGCTCCGGTCAAAGCTGCCTTAAAGAATTCTCTGTGAATTACTTCATGAGCATATAAGTCAGAAAGCACCTGCTGTTCTTCGCTATTAAAAAGTGCTCCAAAATTATTCAGGTTGACAACTCGAGTATAAAAATCGGCTTCAAGTTGTTCCAATGCATATGCATAGGTCAAGACTCCAAGATCACCGCTACCAAGATCGAATTTGCCATTTCGTACTCCCGGGGCATAAGGGCCATTGTTTGTGGAGTCATCGTCATTGTTGCAACCGGTCAGGAGCAATCCTGTAGCTGCCATCGTGAGTCCGCTAATCTTTAAGAAACTTCTTCGGTTGGTTCCCGAAGTAAGCTGTTCTTTTACAGTTACTGCGTTTTTCATAAGTAAGCATTTAAAAGGTTAATAATTAATTGGTCGATTTCAGGTGCCAACAGGAACCTTAATTAAATTACTTACGCAGAAAGAATGTTAATGGTTTTAAGAAAATATTATATAATTACCATGTTGAGAAGTGTTTGCGTTGGTTTTATTCTGTATAAACTGTATTTTTTTTGATTTTTTATTAATTTGAAGGTGTGGTGAGCTATTATTTCAAAAATAGATTGATTCTCGAAAGCCTGGTATTGCACAATAGCTATTCCGTTGTTTTTAAGGTTTAATTTAAATTTTAAGAATAATTTCCAATTTTTCACTTACTTTACATTTCCTTTATTATATGAACAGTGATGAAACCAAAAGCAACCCTAAAGCAAATAGCCAAAGAATTGAACGTGTCTGTCTCTACAGTTTCTAAAGCGTTGAGCAACAGCCCGGAAATTAGTGAGCCTACAAAAATTAAAATTCAGGAATTTGCAAAACTTAAAAATTATAAGCCTAATAATATTGCCATCAATCTGAAAAACAGAAGCACAAAGACTATCGGGGTTATCATTCCAAATATCCTGAATCCGTTTTTTGCGAAAGTGTTTAGTGGAATTGAAAAGAAAGCAAACGAAAAAGGTTATAACGTGATTACTTGTATCACTAACGAATCTTTGAAGAAAGAAATTCACACGATAGACATGCTTAGCAATGGAACGATTGATGGATTTATCTTGTCTATTGCTGAAGAGACACAAAAACAGCAAGAATTTAAGCATTTCAAGGATGCCATTTCTGAAGGCATTCCTATTGTAATGTTTGACCGGATTTCTGACGAGATCAATTGCGATAAAGTAATTGTTGATGATTTTGATTCTTCGGTAAATGCCGTGAATCATATGATAAAATTGGGTTGCAAAAACATAGCGCTGCTAACAGCGATTGATAATTTGAGCGTGGCAAAATTAAGAGCGCAAGGATATGCAAAAGCACTACATGATAATGATATTGCAATCAATAAAGATTTGATAATCCGCACCGATAATCCGGACGAATTTGATTTCAGGCTGAATGAGCTTATCAATAACCAAACAATTGATGGTATTTTTGCGTTAGACGAACATGCTTCAACTATGGCAATGAAAATGGCTATCAAAAAAGGAATCAAAATTCCGGATGAACTTTGTGTGATTGGATTTGCAGACGGAGTATGGTCGCGCAGATTAACACCAAGTCTTTCTACCATCAGCCAGCATGGTATTGAAATAGGAGAAGAAGCGGCTGCGATGCTTATTGAAAAATTGGAAAGTAAAGAGGAAGAATATACGTATCGAACAACGGTTATAAAAACCGAACTTCGCCAAAGAGAATCTACCCGAAAGTTATCATAACATAAAAAAGCCCACTTAATAGTGGGCTTTTTTATGTTTTTATTTTTCTTTAGTGAGTTTAAATTCATGACCGCCTTGCAGTATAGTCATAGCATTTGGCGAAAAGACCAATTCCAGACCTGCAGGATCAAAATTGAATTTTGTATCGCTTAAAGGATTGAGCGGGAAAGATTCCTGCCCGGTTGCCTGACAGATCAACACACCTTTTTCTTCCTTGATCGTAATCTTTAACGGGAAATTAGGGTCGGAGTAGGTCCCTTCGTATTTTTTAAGGATGGCAACATCTACGGTAGCAGTTTTCAGATTAGGGAATCGGTAAGGCATTTTGTAGTAAATACTTAAGATTCCAATCATTATTCCGTCCGTGTCATAACCTTGTCCGTTGTCAAGCAATGCAATGCTCAGCTTTTCTTTTGGATAATGCACTAAACTGGAAGTAAAACTTTCAATTCCGCCCGAATGCCCATAAAATCTCCTTTCGGCAAAAGGCATAGCGAAAATTCCTTTTCCGTATCCTTTTTCGATAGTAATCATAGAATCTAAAGAAGGTTGTTTTAGTAATTTTCCTGAAAACAGGGCATTGATAAATTTGGTTAAATCAGAAGCAGACGATAAAATGGCTCCGGCTCCGCCCGGAATAGACATATCTTCTTTTTGGGCGTCCTTCCAGTTTTTTCCATCCCATTCATAGGAAAGGGCTTCGTTTTTTGCACCAGTAGCAAACCCGGTATTTTTTAATCCTAATTTTTGTATAATTCGGGTGTTGATGTTGTCTGCGTAGCTTTTTTTGGTAAGGTCCTCAATAATCCATCCCAGAATTACATAATTGGAATTGCTATATTCTGCTTTTTCTCCCGGTTCAAAAACAGGCTTGCCTGCTTTGATTTTCTTCATTAGCTCGCTTCGTGTTTTTGGTAATTTGGCATATACCGGATAATCGAGGTCGTTCGTAAAGCTGTAAATGCCGCTAGAGTGGCTAAGAAGATTGTCAATAGTTATATCTTCTGAATTTTGTATCGTAGGGAAGAATTTAGATAGTTTGGTGTCGAGCGTCAGTTTTTTTTCTTCAATAAGTTGTAAGATGACTACAGATGTAAATGTTTTTGTGATGGAACCAATTTTGTATCGTGTCTGATTGTCTGCCTTAATTTTGTTTTTTACATCAGCATAGCCATAGGATTTTTCAAAAACAATCTCGTCGTTATTTCGGATAGCGAGGCTTCCCATGAATTTATTATTCGAAGCCAGATAATTCATCAGGCTGTCAATTTTTTCAAATCGCGTTTCGCTTTGTGCGAATGTATTTAAGGATAGGGAAATAGACAGGAATAAGAATATTTTTTTCATGGGATCTTTTTTTAAGTGATAAATCCTAATTATTGATGATCATATTTTTATTTTGGATGTCAATCGTAATCTTATCTCCAAGCCAGTTTATGCTTCCGATAGCTTCATAAATCAATCCTTCGATAAAAGTAGCTTTGAAGTCAGAAACTGAAATTTTATTATTTGATTGTGCGGCTATTTTAGAAAGATTGGTGTAATAATAATTGTTTCCTTCGGTCGGCTTGAAATCGCTTTTCTGATGTTTCATTTCTGTTTTTGAAGGGTCAATCCCCAACGACTGCATATATCTTGAATTAAATCTGAAAACATTAAAGCCCGCGCCACTGTCTAAATTCATCTGTACAACAAGTTTGTCATTAAGTTTTACATAGGTGGCAATGTCTAAAGCTTTTCCTAACTCATCTGAAACCTGGATTGGAAGAGAAATACCTTTTTTTGCCAGTTCTTTTACTGATTTTTCTGTTTCTAAAATCAATACTTTGTTCTTATAATCAATTGAGATCGGAATGTTTCTGAAAGGCAATAACGAGATCAGGCCATCTACTGGAAAATCCATGTCAAGGACTGTGAATTTTTGGGCGTTTAATTTCTGACTTCCGATTTCAAAACTTTCGGTGTCCCAAAAATCCGCTATAATCTGTTCTCCTGTAGCTCTATGGCCGGTATAAAAACCATCTGTTTTTTTTAGATCTTTTATGTTGTCTGCAAATTTCTTTGTCAATAGATTAAGTCCGGCACCCGTATCAAAAATGAAATTTCCTTCTATGTTGTTTATTTTCGCTTTTACTAAAATATGGCCACTTCCCAATAAGGTAAAGGGAATACTGACTGATTTGCTGATTCGATCCTGTCCAAAAGAATTCAGGCATAAAAGCAGGCATAAAAATAGGGCTGTTTTTTTCATTGTGTGATTTAGAATGATTGTTTATAGGTCGTACTTTACCTGTTTCTGTTACATTTAGCAGGTTTAATGAGCTTCCAGCCAATTATGTCCTTTGCCAAGATCTACGATTAATGGAACATCCAGTTTAAAGGCATTTTCCATTTCCTGCTTGATCATTGGTTGGATTTTTTCAAGCTCACTATTATGAACGTCAAAAACAAGTTCATCGTGTACCTGAAGCAACATTTTGCTTTTCCAGTTTTCTTCGTTTAGGCGTTTGTGGATATTTATCATGGCTATTTTGATAATATCTGCTGCGCTTCCCTGTATTGGAGCATTGACAGCATTTCGTTCAGCAGCGCCACGAACAACGGCATTCTGTGAATTAATATCTTTTAGATAACGTCTTCTTCCTAATATTGTCTGTACATAACCGTGTTGTCTCGCATATTCAATTTGTTCCTGAATATAGGCTTTCAATCGTGGATAGGTCAGATAGTAGGCGTCAATAAGATCTTTAGATTCAGATCTTGAAAGCGATGTCTGGTTGCTTAATCCAAAAGCAGAAACACCGTAAACAATTCCAAAGTTTACAGTTTTTGCATGGCTTCTTTGTTCGCGGGTAACATCTTCCAAAGCAACATTGAAAACTTTTGCAGCTGTGGAAGCGTGAATATCTTCTCCATTTTGGAATGATTTTACCATTTCCGGATCACCACTCAATGCTGCGATAATGCGCAATTCTATTTGAGAATAATCGGCAGAAACTAAAGTATAATTTTCATCTCTTGCAATAAATGCTTTTCGAATCAAACGGCCTCTTTCCGTACGGATTGGAATATTCTGCAAGTTTGGATTATTGGAGCTAAGACGGCCTGTTGCTGCTACCGTCTGCATATAATCGGTATGAACTCTTCCTGTTTTTGGGCTGACTTGTAAAGGCAAAGCATCTACATAAGTGTTAAGCAGCTTTACTAATTGTCGCCAATCGAGTATGTCCTGAACAAATGGGCTTGATAATGCCAAATAAGAAAGTACTTCTTCGCCGGTAGCATATTGTCCGGTTTTGGTCTTTTTTTGTTTGGTTCCGCCAATCTTGAGTTTGTCAAATAAAATTTCTCCCAATTGTTTCGGAGAAGCCAGATTGAACTTTTCTCCTGCATTTTCATAAATCTGGTTTTCCAGCTTTTGGATATCGCCCTTAAGTTCTTTGGATAGCTCGTGCAAGAATTCAACATCGAGATTGACTCCTTCTTTTTCCATAGCGGCAAGAACCGGAACCAGCGGTACTTCTATTTCTTCAAATAATTTTTTAGTGTTTGTGCTATCCAATTCCTTACTGAAAACATCTTTCAGCTGGAGTGTTATGTCAGCATCTTCTACGGCATATTCCTTGACATCTTCCACCGGAACTTCACGCATAGTTTTTTGGTTTTTCCCTTTTTTTCCAATCAGTTCTTCAATTGACTGTGGAGAATATTGGAGATAGGTTTCGGATAAAATATCCATGTTGTGACGCATATCCGGATTAATCAGATAATGGGCAATCATGGTATCGAATATTTGTCCTTTGACTTCGACGTTATAATTGGCAAGGACTTTTAGGTCGTATTTTAGGTTCTGGCCTATTTTTTCAATTCCTTCTGCTTCAAAAAACGGAATGAATTTGTTGACAAGAGTCTGTGCTTCGGTTTGGTCTTCAGGAAAAGGAACGTAAAAGCCTTTACCTTTTTCCCAAGAAAATGACATACCCACCAATTCTGCAATTAGCGGATCGATTCCCGTAGTTTCCGTATCGAAACAAACACTGCTTTGTTTTAACAGGTTCTGCAACAGGAATTTTATTGCCATGTCGCCTTCAACCAATTGGTAGAAATGCTCCGTGTCTTTTAATGTTTTGTAAAAACTGGTTTTGACTTCTCCGGTTGTTTCGTCTGTAGCAGTAGCAAAAAGGTCGAACTGGTCTTCATTTTTTGCCTGTGGTTTTTTATATAGCTTGGCTTCCGACTGAGTGTTTGCAGCAGGCAAAGCGCTTCCCGGTCTGAAAATTGCATCGAATTGCTCGGCCATTCTCCTGAATTCAAGTTCCTGGAAAATAGCTTCGGTTTTTTCAATGTCAGGACGGGTAAGCTCGTAATCGGTTTCGTTGAACGTTACATCGCAATCCGTAATAATAGTGGCCAGTTTTTTAGACAGGATTCCTTTTTCTTTGTTGGCTTCTATGTTCTCTTTCATCTTGCCTTTCAGCAAATGCGTGTTTTCAAGAAGATTTTCCATCGTGCCAAATTCTTTCAGCAGTTTTTTGGCAGTGACTTCTCCCACGCCTGGAAGTCCGGGAATATTATCAACGGCATCACCCATCATTCCTAGAAAATCGACTACCTGTTCCGGTCTTTCGATTTCAAATTTTGCCAACACCTCAGGAACGCCCCAGATTTCGATTCCGTTCCCCATTCGGGCAGGACGATACATAAATATGTTTTCTGAAACTAATTGCGCAAAATCCTTATCAGGAGTAACCATAAATACTTTATAGTTTTGCTTTTCGGCTTGTTTTGCAATAGTTCCTATTAAGTCGTCAGCTTCGCATCCGGCATATTCTATGATAGGAATATGCATGGCTTTTAGTAATTCATGGATATAAGGAACTGCAATCTGAATAGCTTCCGGAGTAGCATCACGATTGGCTTTATATTCAGCATACATTTCGCTTCTTACCTGGCTGCCTCCTTTATCGAATGCTACCGCGAGATGATCCGGCTTTTCTCTTTTAATCACATCCAAAAGGGAATTCATGAATCCCATAATGGCTGAAGTATCCATCCCTTTAGAATTGATTCTAGGGTTTTTAATAAATGCGTAATAGCCTCGGAAGATTAAAGCGTAGGCATCGAGAAGAAATAGGCGTTTTTGCTGTGACATAAAAAATGGTTTCTATAGCTTTCAAAAATACAAAACTTAAGACGTAAAAATAGAAAAACCGATGCTAAATAAATTGGCACCGGTTCTTCATAAAAAAACAAAAAACTAACTAAAAAGGATATGGATCTAACGTATTACTTTATTTTTTAATGACTTTCTGCCTGGCAGTCTGTCCGTTTTTAAAATCGATATGGAAAATATAAATTCCGTTTGTAACATCAGACAGGTTTATCTGTGATGTTTTTTGGATTGAAACTAGTTGTCCAAGTTGGTTGTAGATTTTTACATCTTTGATTTCTAAATCGGTCAACAAATTGACAATGCTATTTGTTGGGTTTGGATATAGTTTGAAATTAGTCTTATCAAAACCGCCAACACCAAGATTTTCCTCAACATTTAATGTGTAATCTTCGGCCTGTCCGTAGCTGTCCGTATTGCAGGCAGGAATTGTTGATGATTGGTATTTTTTCATTATTCTCATTCGAACGTTTCCGAGTGTTGCTGTTGCTGGAACCGTAATTTCAGCATTTAATTCTACTGTGTCTTCTCCTGTTGAATTGGTGAGGTAGCCTAGCGATTGACCTTCACTATCTTCAAAAGTTCCGTTATTGTTCCAGTCGATATAGATTTTGAAATAACCTGAATACGACCCGTTTGTGTTTCCTTTTAATCGGATAGGATAGGTGTTTCCGACTTGTACGTTTCCAACTATTGAAGTGAAATTCTCGTAAGCCGGACTTGATGTTGAAGCAGGAGAAGTATTGCTGATGCCAGCAAATTCAACTAATGTAATAGGTTCTGTTCCTTGTGAGAAGTTTGGCGTGCAATATACCAAAGGCTGGTTGCTAAGCTGTATTTGTAGTTCTCCAAAAACTGTATTGTCAATGACAGAAGTAGCACGGATTT
Organism: Flavobacterium sp. 28YEA47A; assembly: GCF_041262125.1. Lineage (NCBI taxonomy): Bacteria > Pseudomonadati > Bacteroidota > Flavobacteriia > Flavobacteriales > Flavobacteriaceae > Flavobacterium > Flavobacterium sp. 28YEA47A. The sequence goes on along the minus strand of NZ_JBGCCI010000002.1, from coordinate 188,253 downwards.
TTACCTGACCATTGACAATAGCCGTTAATAATCCGGTAGAACTGATTGTTGCCAGTGTATTGCCTTCTACAATTGACCAGGTTATATTTTGGTTTGCTTCTACAGGCAATACGTTTGCTGCTAATTGCAATGTTCCTCCTGAAGTTGTGATTTCTGCCGGAGCGCTGTTTTGTGTTGTAACGATAATAGAGGTTGGTACTGTTGCATTAGCAATGGCTTCTAATGAAAACTCATCAATACCCAATCCATAAGACGAAGAACCTCCATTCGTTATTCCTTGAGCGATTACAAAGAAAGGCGCTGCATAATATGATTGTGGAATAGCAATAGTATAGTTGTACCATCCTGCTGCTGTAACTGCAGGTTCAAGAGTTGTTTTTAATGAGACAGAAAGTATTTCTGTCGCGCCACTTAGGGAGTTTGTTGTGTTAACATGGAATTTTACAACATCTGTAGCATGACCGCTCGTGTTTCTGTAAATCCAAACTTTCATGCGAATCAATTCATGTGTTTGTGCAGAAAAGTCGAATTGAGGACTGATAAGTAAGGCATTTGAACTGTTATAGGCCTTGTTCATTTGTCTTTCGCCGGTTACTCTGACCGGAACTTCTGAAGTTCCAGTTGATAAGGCCCAATTAGTTGTTCCAGAAACCAGGCTTGTACTCCAGCATGAAAGATCAGCAGCATTAAAACTTTCTGTGTAGGGAAGAGCAGTAACGGATTCACATAGTGTAGAAATATTTCCAATTGAAGAATAAACGCCGTTGCAATTGCTTACAGCTCTTAATCTGTAAAAATATTTGGTGTTGCTTGATAATCCGGTAACAAGTAATGTTGTCTGTGATGAAGTTTGTGTAAAAGGCGAACCAGCAACAGGGCTTGAAAAGTCGTTATTTGTTGCCACTTCAATAACATAATTGAAAGGAACTGCATTTCCGTTTGTAGGATCTGTCCAATTCAAAACAAAGCTATTCATAGTAGGATTTGCAGAAGTTACCTGATTTATTGGAGCCGGACAACTTATTACATTTGAAGTCAATGGTGTTGTAGTATTATAAACTGGTCCTCCTGTGCAGGCAGTATTTATGGCATAGACAGTATAAGTATAAGCAGTATTTCCTTGAACACCACTAAAAGCATTGTCTGTAAAATTAGTATTGCTGCCATTGTAGATTACATAAGCATTAAGCGTAGTGTTATTTCCTGTAGCATAAGTTGTCCCGTTTTGAGGAAGACCAGGAGCGGTTCCTTGTGGAGTTCTCAATACTAAATATTTGTCAGCTCTAGGATTTGATGCTGTAAAACTTCCGTTTATGATAATGCCTTGAACGTCAAATGTCAGGGCAGTAGGTTGTGATGCAGGAGTCACACAAGGTGAAGGCGGAACCCATGTGTATGTATAACCGGAACTAGGCAATGAAGTGGAGTTACACGTCATTGATGAAGTATTTGAAGCACCAGGAGCAGAAACCATCCAGTTACTTGTAGCAACTCCGGTAGAATATCTGTTGTTGAAATCAGAAGTTGTAGTTCCACGAAGTCCAACCTGTGCTGTTGCTGAAGTTGGTGTTCCGGTTACTTTCAGGTCATAAACAATATTAATTTCTCCATTTTCTTTTAAACGAATTTGGAAACTCCAGTCAAAATAGCTGGTGATTGATGTAGAACTTAAATACGGTCTGAAATGCATCCATTGAATGACAAATTCTCTGTTAGGTGCTGATCCTACTTCTTGGGTACTGATACTACCCGTTCTTCCGTCAATATTGTATAAGGCGTGCATATCATTTGCAACTGCTGCAATGGCTCCGTCATAAGCTGTCAGGCTGCCTGAAATGGGAGTGTTACCGTTTGGTGATGTTGCTCCGAAGCTGATAAAACCGTCAGCATGGATGTTTAGCGCAGTAAATGTAGTTCCATTAAAAGGAAAACTGAATGGAATAGCAACTCCATTGTATTTATTGTCGTCGATTGATGCTGAACCCGTCAGAGCTGTTGGCTCTGCAATTAGGGTCGGATTGGTTAAATCTACAAAGGTTCCGGCGCTTTGCGAGAATCCATAATTGACAATCTGTGCTGATGTTGTTCCATAAACAAGCACCAGAAGCAGAAAGGCAAGCGTTTTTGTGTAATTTGTTTGCATGTAAAAGTATAAATGATTAATTATAAACGCTAGTCCCAAACTTTTGGGACTAGCGTTATTGGGTTTATTTCTTGATAATTTTTTTATTGGCAGTTTGTCCGTTTTCAAAATCTATACGAACCATATAGATACCGCTGGCAAGGTTTGTCAGGTTGATCTGAACTTGTTTCTGCGTAGCAACAAGCTGTCCTAAATGGTTGTAAAGGCTAATGTTCTTGATGGCTTCTTTTGTCTGGATATTGACAATACTACTTGTTGGGTTTGGATATACTATGAAATCATTTTTGCTGAAGTCAATCGTGCCTAAATTTTCCTGAATGTTTATGGTGTAATCTTCTACTTGTCCATAATATGCATTAAGGCAGGCATCGAAATCTCCCTCTTCATAAATATTCCATTGGTCTTTGATGATTCTCATCCTGGTATCTCCTATAGCAGCTGTAGCAGGAATAGTAATATTGATGGTTGCTTCTACTGCATCAGTTCCTGTTGATGGAGTCAGTACAGCGGCATAATATTCTGTCTGCATATCAAAAACTCCATCTTTGTTCCAATCAAAGAAGGCTCTGATGTCATGTTCGAATTGGCCTACAGTATTTCCTTTCACGGTAAGCTGATAGGTGTTCCCTCTCATTACGTTTCCTACAATTGAAGTGAAATCTTCATAAGCCGGAGTAGCATTTACAACTTCTGAAGTCAGGTTATTGATATCGGCAAAATTTACCATTGTAATTGGTTCTACATCATAATCTACAGAAACATTACAATAGCTTGGTGTTGTTTGCGGATATTTCATACATCTGATTGCAGCAGCCTGGCTCCTTGGCGCACCTGCTGATGGATTGGCAATTGTTGTTCCTACATATAAATATTTTGCGCCTGTAGAACTTGTTGTGGAGCTCCAGAAATAGCCTCTAGTGCCTACGAAACTAAATGATCCTGATGAGGCTCTGTATCCTGATGCGGGAAGCTTTAGAACACTCTGAAAAGCAGTTGCCGGGTTTTGCATATTTTGAGATGTTACGATAGCATCCCATTCTGCTTCGGTTGGAAGTTTCCATCCGTTCCCTAACGCTTTGCACGGATCGCAGCCGTTTACATCTGTTGCAGCTGAAGGAGTAGCGGCTTCCCATTTGTCAGTTGAAGCGTTTGGTGACCACCAGCCTGTATAAAATATTTCGTTTCCGGTTACAAGTCCTGATGGATTGTTTGGTGTTGGAACCGTTCCTGTTGTCGAATTTCTTTTCTGGTGTCCGTCATCCCATCTTCCCCATTGGAATAAATCGCCATAAGAGGCCTGATCATTTTGAGCTGTGGCAACGCTGGCACTACCAAGATTTTGCTGTAGCCAGATATTACCATCGCTTCCTCGTACAGTAGTATAAGTTACCCTTGTTCCTTCATAAATGAAAGTCACGCAACCTAAGTCTCCTGTATTGTTTCCTGGCTCACTGCAAGTTTCCTGATTGATTGTTTTGTTTTTGTATAATCTTGTTTGTGCCACATCGCCACCCTCAAAACCTATGGTTAATAAATCCAAGTCACCATCATTGTCAAAATCCAGCCATTGCCCTTTTGACATGTTCACACCTACAATTGTAGCACTGTTTTCTGTGTCTAAAGTATAAGTTCCATCAAGATTTTGCTTGTATAAGACAACTGTATTTGTACCAGCTGCATTACTCCCAATTGAGAAAATATCGATTAAGCCGTCATTGTTATAGTCTACAAATTTTGAATTCCCGTTGTAGGTTCCGGTAAAATTGTTTTCCTGAGCTGTAAAGTTTCCAAAACCGTCATTGACATAAATCGTAAGGCTTGGAGTAGGCGTATAGTCGGTTCCCGAAATCAACAAATCCAAATGACCGTCGTTGTTGATGTCCATTGCATCGATAGAAGAAAAATAAATACCAGGTATGGTTGTTGATTTTTCTGTAAATATCCCATTTCCAGCATTAGTATAGAGCTTTGTTTCTGGAACATAATTGCTGCTGAATCCTGTTACCAGAATATCCGGATACCCGTCAGCATTTGCATCAAAAACTTTGATAGCACTAAAGTAAGTGCCCATCAGTCCTGCGTTTAGGTCTGTAAAAGTACCGTCAGAGTTTTGCTGGAAAACTTTTGTAGTGTATTCTGAACCTAAGTTTCCGTTAATAACAATGTCTGCAACACCATCATTTGTCAAGTCTGCAATTGCTACGGAGCCAAAGTTTACGCCCGGAATTCCGGAGGTTGTGTTTTTAGTAAAACTACCATCACCATTATTATAATAGATTTCAAAAACGACTGATGGATTTTCTCCTGTTTTTGTTCCTGTAATGATGAAATCCTGTTTGTTATCGCCATTAAGGTCGCCAACAGCAATAGAGGAATACATTATCTGGCTGATGGCAGCATTTATGTTTTCTGTAAAAGCGCCATTATTATTTTTATAAAGTCCTGAAAATCCAGTATATCCCGGTTTAGCGCCCGAAATTATAAAATCGATTCTTCCGTTATTGTCAAAATCACCTAATGCAGAATCACCATAAAACACGCCTTGAAACGCCTGGTTGGCGACTTCCTCAAATATCTGACCTTGTATCAGGCCGCAGGTAAAAATTGTAGTTAATACTAAGTATATTTTTTTCATAATGTGTGGGTTTGTAAACGTCACAAAGTTATTTATTTAGATTAAATAAAAATAAGACAGAATTTAGTTTTGCCAAATATTCTTTTTACGGCTTTCCGTATTTGCGATTTCTAAATATTTTAACATACAAATTTTATTATGTGATAATTCAATTATAAAATTGGATGTCAATCCTAGTTGTTAAATCCCGTTATAGTTAAAATTTATCCAATTAAATTAATAGCAGTAGCATTATTTATTTACTTTGCTTAAATTCTAAACTATACTATGCTTCGCTGGATATTTTTTATTGCTTTTGTTGTTTTGGTCGAACTTTATGCATTTCAGGCATTCAAGACAATTACAAGGGCAAAATGGATTCTGATTCCATACCAACTTATTTCACTTGCTGTCATCGTTTTTGTCATATACTCTTTTACCCAGTTTGATAGGAGCGTGGGGCAAAACCGACAATCATTAATAACTATCGGACTTGTTTTGCTGACTTTTTTGCCAAAGCTTGTTGTGACTTTTATTTTGTTTGGAGAAGATATTTATCGTGTTTTCTCTGGTATTATTACTCATTTTTTAGGCAATAATGACAGAGGGCATTTTCTTCCCGACAGGAGAAAATTTATTAGCCAGATGGCACTTGGCGTGGCAGCTGTTCCTTTTGTTTCACTCTTGTATGGTATGACGGTAGGGAAGTATAACTTTAAGGTGATTAAACAGACTTTGTTTTTTCCTGACCTTCCGGATAGTTTTGATGGTACTACAATTACTCAGATATCGGATGTACACAGCGGTAGTTTTGATAATCCTGAAAAAATCCAATATGCGATTGACCTGATTAATGAACAGCAATCAGATTTGGTTTTGTTTACGGGCGATATAGTGAATACGCATGCGACTGAAATGCATCCCTGGATTGATACCTTTAAAAAAATACACGATCCAAAACTGGGCAAATATTCTGTCTTAGGAAACCATGATTATGGCGAATATGTAGAATGGCCTTCTGATAAAGCAAAACTTGAGAATTTTGAAGCAATTAAGGATTTGCACAGGCAGATTGATTTTAAGTTACTGCTCAATCAAAATGTGAAAATCAGCAACGGAACCGATGAAATTGCTCTGATAGGAGTAGAGAACTGGGGGCATAATTTTAAAAAAGCAGGCGATCTGACCAAAGCATCTGAAGGTCTTACGGATTCAGACTTTAAGATATTAATGAGCCACGATCCTTCACATTGGGAATATGAGATAAAAAATCATGCAACAAAATACCATTTAACATTGAGCGGCCATACGCATGGCTTGCAGTTTGGTATTGAAATTCCAGGCTTTTTTAAGTGGAGCCCGGTGCAATATATATACAAGCAATGGGCAGGACTATACGAAAATCTAGGACGTTATATCTATGTAAATCGGGGATTTGGATTCCATGCTTATCCTGGCAGAGTAGGGATTTGGCCAGAAATTACCGTCATCACACTAAAAAAAGGTGAAAATGTAGCATAATTCAGCAAATATGCTACATTTGTATAAAAAATTGTTGTAATTTAGAAATAAAGTCAAAGTAAACTTTCGATTATGTCAAAATTTGGAGAACTTATCAATGCCTCTGTACCGGTCTTAATTGATTTTTATACGGATTGGAATGAACAGTCTGTTTCAATGCACCCAGTAATTAGAGACGTAGCTGCTGCTTTGGGAGACAAGGCAAAAGTGATTAAGATTGATGTAGACAAAAATCAGGAATTGGCAGATGCTTTGCGTATTAAAGGACTCCCAACGCTTATGATTTATAAAGAAGGGCAGATGGTTTGGAGGCAATCAGGAGAGCTTGATGCCAACACCATAATTGGTTTGGTACAAGAACAGCTTTAACTGATCTTGTCAAAAACAAATCCTTTCTCTTTTAGATAGCGTATTGCTTCAGGTAATACAATTTGAAGGTTTCCAAAAGCCTTTATGCTGTCATGGAAAACAATTACGCTTCCGCTTGATGTATTCTTAGTTACATTCTCAAGACACTCTTTTGGTGTGATGTTTTTATCAAAATCCATACTAATAACATCCCACATAATAATGGTATAGCCAAGTCTTTGTAGTAATTTGGCTTGTGATAATTTTATTTTTCCATACGGAGGACGAAATAGTTTTGATCTGTGGCCATTATTATTTGCATACTGTTGAATGGCTTTTTCGCATAACACAGTATTCTCTATATATTCTTTTTTAGCCGTTTTCCATCCTTTCAGGTGATTGAAGGTGTGGTTGCCAATTGCATGACCTTCCTGAATTATCTTCTGGAAGATGCCCGGATGTTTTTCAATATTGTTGCCAATACAGAAGAAAGTGGCTTTTATGTTATTCTCTTTTAATAGGTCGAGCACCCATTCTGTAATTTCGGGAATCGGACCGTCGTCAAACGTTAGATAGATTGTTTTAGCATTGTTGGGGATGTCCCAAATATATTTTGGAAAAGCCCATTTAATAAACCAATTTGTTTTTACCCAAAAACCCATCTCAAATCTTTTTAAAGAAGATGTGCCAATTTGAATTTCAAATTGGCACATCCTAAATCCCAAATCGGGAATTTTGTCTTATTCGTTATCTCGTTCAAAACGTTTAAACATTGCGTTATAAGAATTGAAGTCTTTTTTGTTTGCTTCGTAGAATTCTTTGTCTCCGCGATCTCTCATAACCTCAAGCAATCCTCTGTAACGTTCAATATCGGTAACAATGTCAACATAGTAATCATTTTGTTCGGTAGCTGAGAACGTTTTAAAATAAGTCAGGTTTTCCTGGTACTTTTTCATTAGTTTTTTCAGGATTTCCCTCGCTTTTTCTTTTTCACCTACTTCATAATAGCCGCCAGCAAAAGGTTCCACAAAAGCATAATAGCCATATTGGTCTATTGGCATTTGTTTCATAGCCAAATCAATAATGTCTTTCGCTTTTTTAGGCTTGCCTTCATTGATTAGCTGTTCCATCAAGCGGGCAAGATTTGTTCTGTAGCTGATGCTGTTTTTACGTGTTTCCGGATCATGATAAATCTTCGTGCTTCCGCTATTGCCCCAATCCCATTTCATTACGATATTATACATCTTGTCAGTATCAATCTGTCCCATATCCATAGGGCTAGGAGCTTTTGAAAGTGATGTTTTTACAGGAACAAGCTTGTAAACCATTCCATCCAACTGTAGGTAATCTTTCATCCAAAGATAATCATCGTCTCCAAAGCTCCCTCCTGTGAAGTAAATAGGACGTTTCCAGTTGTTGTTGGCTACGACATTTAACATCATCAAGCGGTTTTTATAAAGTGCCCTGTCCTTGATGTCAATATCAATATAAGGAACAATGGAATCATTGTATTTAGGAGAAACTACCTTGTTGGCAATAATTTCTTCCTTATTGATTGGAATCCTGATCTTGTTAGTCGGGAAATAGTGGATTTTTTGTCCGTTAGGAAGCTCATACAGCGCTCTTGGGTCGTTCAATGAAAGGAAATTCATAAAATCATTGATGTTCCATCTCTTGTCAGTTTGAGGTCTGTGGATTGAATAATCCAGCTTATCTCCAACATATTGTTCGTGTTTGAAACTTATCGGCAACGGTTCAGAACTGTAAGCTTTGGCTTTCATCTGGTCGATATACCAATCGGTCATAAACAAGCTGGTGTTTACAATACGAACGTCGGTTCTAATATTTTCGATTTCCTGTGCATACCAAAGCGGGAACGTATCATTATCTCCAATGGTAAACAGGATGGCGTTCGGCTCACAGGAATTCAGATAGGCTTTCGCCATAGCGATTGCAGTGTACTTACCAGAACGGTCATGGTCGTCCCAGTTTTGAGAAGCCATTAATACCGGCGCTGCCAATAATGTCACTGCAATAACAACAGGTCCGGCAATTTTTGGGCTAAGCCATTTTTTGACAAAATCAAATATAGCATAGACTCCAAATCCAATCCAGATGGCAAACACATAGAAAGATCCAACCAAAGCATAATCTCTTTCACGAGGTTCGAATGGTCTTTCATTCAGGTAAATTTTTAATGCCAATCCGGTAAATAGGAACAAGACAAGCAGAACGTAAAAGCTTTTCAGGTCTTTATTGGCGTGATAGATCAATCCTATGATTCCTAGTAGGAAAGGCAGGAAATAATATAGATTACGTCCTTTGTTATTCAATACATCAGATGGAAGGTTTTGTTGCGATCCCAGACGCGCTTCATCGATAAAATTGATTCCGCTCATCCAGTTACCGTCCAGATTGTCGTATTTTCCTTGATTGTCGTTTTGTCTTCCGGTAAAGTTCCACATCAAATACCTCCAGTACATATATCCAAATTGGTATTCGAACATAAATTTGAAGTTGTCTGCTGTTGTTGGCTTGTCGATGATTAGGTAATCGCCATAAGATTTTAGGAATTTATGGTATCCTCCGGTGTCGATCTGTCCTGAAGCATAGGCTTTACGGAACTCATCAACGTTTTTCTCCATTTCAGCACGCAATTGCGATGTGTAATGTGCCAATTCTTCTTCTGACAAATCGTTTGGATTGATGCCATATCGAGGAAGTTCTTCCTCGTAAGCATAATTAGGGTTCATTCTGAAGTTTAATACATGGGTGAATGTCATGTAGTTTTCAGCATGCTCCGGACTCCACATTCTTGGAAGGAAAGCCTTGTGGTTGTCGTCTGTATTTTGTTCGGCATTTTTGTAATTGTTTACGATTACATATTTTCCGGTTTTGTAGTCTCTTTCGTAGTTAGGAGCTTTGTCAAGATAAGGATTGTCCTTATCTAGTCCTGCATATGTGTCTGAAAATTGTGGCCCGTAAAATAACGGATTTACTCCATATTGCTCTCTGTTATAGTAAGCAAGAACTTCTCTCGCATCAGATGGCTTGTTTTCATTGATAACTGTATTCGCATTGGCACGTATTGGCAACATCATCCAGGTAGAGAATCCAATCAATATGAAAAGGATACACAAAATCATGGTATTGTATTGTACGAAACCTTTTTGTTTAGTGTATTTTAATCCAAAATAGAACAGAACAATAAGTAATAATGCGACAAAAATAGTTCCTGAATCAAAAGGCATTCCCAGGCTGTTGACCATAAAAACTTCGGTTTTTCCAAAGAATCCCATTGTCAAAGGCAGAAGCAGTTTGAATATGAAAAGCAAAATCGAAACTACTACAATATTTGCAATGATAAAGTTCTTGACTGTAACGGTCTTGTAATGTTTGAAATAGTATAAGAATCCAATAGAAGGAATTGTAAGCAATGCCATGAAGTGAACTCCAAAAGAAAGTCCTACAATCAATGAGATGAGGAGCAGCCAACGGTTTCCACGAGGAGTATCCATATCCTGTTCCCATCGTAATCCTAGCCAGAATAGTACAGCTATAAGCAAACTGGCCATTGCATAAACCTCTGCTTCAACAGCATTAAACCAGAAGCTATCTGAGAAAGTATAAGCCAAAGAGCCTACAAAAGCACTTCCTAAAATAGCGATTGCCGTGTTTTTATCGATTTCGGAAGATTTTGAAACCAGCTTTTTCAATAATAAGGTCAGCGACCAGAACATAAAAAGAATGGTAAATGCACTAGAAAAAACAGACATCATATTCACCATCAAAGCCACTTGTGAGGCATTTGTCGCAAACATAGCGAAGAATGCGCCCATCATTTGGTATAGTGGTGCTCCAGGCGGGTGGCCTACTTCGAGCTTGGCGGCAGTGGATATGTATTCGCCGCAATCCCAAAAACTTAATGTGGGTTCAACAGTCAGGGAGTAAGTTACTAATGCAATAGCAAAAGTAGTCCATCCCAAAATTGTATTCCATTTTTTAAAGTTGAAAGATACCATACAGAACTAATAAAATTTATACTTGCAAAGAAAATGCTTTTTTATGTAACGAAAAGCTAAAAAAAAAATATTCAATAAAAATTGAATAAAAATTTGCGCAATATGTTTTTTGTGCTAAATTTGCACCCGCAATCAAGCACTGCTGGCCTATGGTGTAATGGTAACACAGCTGATTTTGGTTCAGTCGTTCTAGGTTCGAGTCCTAGTAGGCCAACAAAAAACCTCTCATATTTGAGAGGTTTTTTTTATTTATAATCGGTTGGGATTAAATCTTGAAAGTAACGACCGGTCTTTGAGCATGATTGACCAAATCTTCACTAATGCTTCCATTGAAGAAATGGGAAAGTCCCTTTCTTCCATGAGTGCTCATTCCGATTAAATCAGCATTGATGCTTTTTGCAAAATTCAGCACGCCTTTTTCGACATTCGTATCATTGTAGATATGGAACGTATAGTTGCTGATATCGAAATTGGCAACGAAATCCTGCATGATTTTATTAGAAAGGTCGGTAGGCTTGAAGCTGTTTGGAGTGTTGATCATTACCAGATTCAGATGAGCGTTGAATTTTTTTGCAAAATCGACCACTTTAGCAAAAGAGCTTTTTATCTCGTCGGTAAAGTCAGAAGCGAAAACAAATTTTTCTACACTGAATTCTCCTTCTTCTTTTTTGATAACCAAAACGGGAATATCAGAAGAACGAACAACTTTTTCAGTGTTTGATCCAATAAACATTTCTTGGAAACCGCTGGCTCCATGAGAGCCCATAACGATAAGGTCTACATTGTTTTTTTTGCTGATGTTAATGATTCCTTCGAATGTTTTTTCGAACTGTATAATTTCTGAAACCTGTATTCCTTCAAGATAGCTGATGTCCATCAGGCTTTCCAGTTTTTCGATAGCCTTGTTTTTGAAAAACATGATTTCAGGAATGTCACTTCCGGAACCAATGGCATCACTTCCTTGTCCCGGCAGTTCAAGCATGTGAAGAAGTACAATCTCTCCATGATTTTTTTTAGCAATCTGGGCGGCAACTTTTAGGGCGTATTCTGCATGGTCAGAAAAATCGGTTGGAACTAAAATTTTTTTCATAATTTAAGTATAAGTATGTGATTATACAGTTTGTTTTTTCTTACATAAAGGTAAGAATTTAATTTAATATGGCACAATATACTACAATGATTTTCAATATAGAAAAAAAACACTATATTTGCAGCGTTATTTATTAAAACTTAAATAATGAGGGGACTAATTGTCCCCTCTTTTTATAAAAATATGACATTTAAGGAAAAAGTTAGCGAGTTATTAAAAGCAGGACTGGAAGAAAAGCCGTCCATTTTTCTTATTGATCTTACAATTACGGATGCTTTCAAAATTATTGTTACTTTAGATGGAGATAATGGTGTAACTTTGCAGGACTGTATTGACATCAGCCGTGCTATAGAACACAATCTCGACCGTGAAGAACAGGATTTTTCTTTGGAAGTAGCTTCGGGAGGCGTTTCGGCTCCGCTAAAACTGGTAAGACAGTATAAGAAAAATCTAGGCAGGACGCTACAGGTAAAAACTGCAACCGACATCATAACTGCAGAACTTGTTGATGCTAATGAAGAATTTATCACATTGGCTTGGACTGCAAGAGAACCGAAAAAAATAGGTAAGGGGAAAGAAACTGTCGAGAAGAGACAAGAAATTCCGTATACCGACATAAAAGAAGCAATTGTTACAATAACATTTTAATTTAAAGAATAGGCATGGAGAATATTGCATTAATCGAGTCATTTTCAGAGTTTAAAGACGACAAGCTGATTGATCGTGTAACGCTTATGGCGATTTTGGAAGATGTGTTTAGAAATGCATTGAAAAAGAAGTATGGTTCTGATGATAACTTCGATATCATTATCAACCCTGATAAAGGGGATATGGAAATTTGGAGAAGAAGAGTTATTGTAGCTGATGAGGATCTGGATTTCGAAAATGAAGAAATTACATTGACCGAAGCAAGAAAAATCGAGCCGGATTTTGAAATTGGAGAAGAAGTTTCTGAAGAAGTTAAATTAATCGATTTGGGAAGAAGAGCTATCCTTGCTTTGCGCCAAAACCTGATTTCAAAAATACACGAACATGACAATACAAATCTTTATAAGCAATTTAAAGATTTAATTGGCGATATTTATACTGCCGAAGTGCACCACGTACGTCCAAGAGCCGTAATTTTGGTGGATGATGAAGGAAACGAAATCGTGCTTCCAAAAGAAAAACAGATTCCGTCTGACTTTTTTAGAAAAGGAGACAACGTTCGAGGTATTATCGAGAACGTGGAATTAAAAGGGAATAAGCCTCAGATTATCATGTCAAGAACATCTGAAAAGTTCTTGGAGAAATTGTTTGAGCAGGAAATCCCAGAGGTATTTGACGGATTAATAACAATTAAAGGAGTGGTTAGAATTCCAGGTGAAAAAGCAAAAGTAGCTGTAGATTCGTACGATGACAGAATTGATCCGGTTGGAGCTTGTGTGGGTATGAAAGGTTCAAGAATTCATGGTATCGTTCGTGAATTAGGAAACGAGAATATTGACGTAATTAATTATACAACCAATACGCAATTGTTTATTACAAGAGCATTGAGTCCTGCAAAAGTTTCTTCTATCAAAATAAATGAAGAGACAAAAAGAGCTGATGTTTTCTTGAAATTGGAAGAAGTATCGAAAGCAATCGGTAGAGGTGGACACAATATCAAATTGGCGGGTCTTTTGACTGGATATGAATTGGATGTTATCCGAGAAGGCAATGTAGCTGAAGAAGAAGATGATGTTGAATTGACAGAGTTCTCTGATGAGATCGATGCTTGGGTTATCGAGGAATTTGCAAAAATCGGCCTTGACACTGCAAGAAGTATCTTGAAACAAGATGTTAATGATTTAGTTAGAAGAACGGATTTAGAAGAAGAAACTATCCTTGATGTAATCAGGATTTTAAAAGAAGAGTTCGAAGACTAAACTCAGCAACAACACAACAAAAAAGGTAATAATAAAAAGGTTTTATGTCTGAAGAAAGAGTAATAAGAATAAACAAGGTTTTAAGGGAATTGAATATTTCGCTGGATAGAGCCGTTGACTATCTTAAGGATAGGGGTATTGCTATTGATGCAAACCCAAACGCAAAAATATCTGACAAGGAATATGACATTCTGCAAAGTCAATTTGCTGGCGATAAGGGGAGAAAAGAGGCTTCAAAAGAAGTTGGGGAAGAGAAAAGAAAAGAAAAAGAGGCATTGCGTGTTGAAAGAGAGCGTGAAATAGAAGAGAAACGCAAACAAGAAGAAGAGCGCCAACGTCAAGAAGTTATCAAAGCTAAGGCTGTATTGAGCGGTCCTAAGCAAGTGGGGAAAATCGATTTGGAACAAAAAGCTCCAGCGACTGAACCAGCACCAAAAGCCACTGAGCCAACTCTTGCTCCAGAAAAACCTGCTGAACCTGTAAAAGAAACTGTTGAAAAACAAGAAGCTGCTCCGGTTGAAACACCGAAGCCAGTTGTAGAAGTTGCTAAGGAAGAAGCGAAGCCTGAAGTTGTTAAAGCAGTAGAGAAAAAAGAGACAGTTGCGCCAAAAGCAGAGGTTAAGGATACTACTAATAATGATCAGCCTGTTGTGGAAGAGGCGATAGCGACTCAGTATCAGAAATTGACAGGAACTACTTTTACGGGCCAGACAATCGATTTGTCTCAATTTAACAAGCCTAAAAAGAAGAAAGAAGATCCGAAGCCGGCTCCAAATAGACCGGGCACACCTGGTGCTCCTGGTGCTAATGCAAACAACAACAATAATAACAAGAATAAAAGGAAAAGGATTCCTGGAAAACCTGGAACTCCGCAAGGAGGTGGTCAACAAGGTCAGCAGACTGGAAATGGCCCTCGTCCGGGTGGTGGCAATAATGCGGGCGGAAATAACGCAAACAGAAATGCCAGACCGGGTTTCAATAAAGGTAACAGACCTGCTATTGTAGCAAAAGTTGAGCCGACAGAAGAAGAGGTTAAAAACCAAATCAGAGAGACCTTAGAAAAACTTCAAGGTAAAGGAAACAAGTCTAAGGCGGCTAAATACAGAAGAGACAAAAGAGATACGCACCGTCAGAAATCGGATGATGAGCAAAGAGCATTAGAAGAAGGAAGCAAAACAATCAAAGTAACAGAATTCGTTACTGTGGGTGAAGTAGCTACTATGATGGATGTGCCAATTACTAAAGTTATCGGTACGTGTATGGCTCTTGGAATCATGGTAACCATGAACCAACGTCTGGATGCAGAGACTTTATCAATCGTTGCAGATGAATTTGGCTATGATGTTGAGTTTATTACGACTGATATTGAAGAAGCTCAGGAAATTATTGAAGATAGAGAAGAAGACTTGGTGACAAGAGCTCCAATAGTTACCGTAATGGGTCACGTTGACCACGGTAAAACTTCCCTGTTGGATTATATCCGTAAAGAAAACGTAATTGCGGGTGAATCAGGAGGAATCACGCAGCACATTGGTGCCTATGCGGTGACTCTTGATAACGGACAGAAAATTACATTCCTTGATACTCCTGGTCACGAAGCGTTTACGGCGATGCGTGCGAGAGGTGCTCAGGTTACCGATATTGCAATTATCGTTGCAGCAGCTGATGATGATATCATGCCGCAAACCAAAGAAGCAATCAGCCATGCTCAGGCAGCTGGTGTTCCGATGATTTTTGCGATTAACAAAATTGATAAGCCAGCAGCTAACCCTGAAAAAATCAAGGAGCAATTGGCGGGAATGAACTTATTGGTTGAAGATTGGGGTGGAAAATACCAATCACATGACATTTCGGCTAAAGTTGGTACCGGAGTTAAAGATCTTTTGGAAAAAGTTTTACTTGAAGCAGAAATCCTTGACTTAAAAGCCAATCCTTCTAAGCCAGCAGTAGGAACTGTTGTAGAAGCGCAGCTTGATAAAGGTAGAGGTTATGTGACTACAATCTTGGTTCAGGCCGGAACATTAAAAGTAGGTGACTACGTATTGGCTGGTAAAAACCACGGTAAGGTTAAGGCTATGTATGATGAAAGAGGAAATGCGGTTAAAGAAGCAGGACCTTCAACGCCAATCTCAATTCTTGGTTTGGACGGAGCACCAACAGCTGGTGACAAGTTCAATGTTTTTGAAGATGAAAGAGAAGCGAAGCAAATTGCAGCTAAGAGAACACAATTGATCCGTGAGCAATCTGCCAGAACTAAGAAACATACAACTCTTGCAGAACTTGGAAGAAGAATTGCATTAGGTCAGTTTAAAGAATTGAATATTATTATTAAGGGAGACGTTGACGGTTCTGTTGAAGCATTAGCGGATTCATTCTCTAAACTATCTACAGAAGAAATCGAAATCAAGATCATACATAAAGGTGTTGGTGCGATTACTGAAACCGATGTTAACCTGGCTTCTGCGTCTGATGCGATTATTATCGGATTTAACGTTAGACCTTCTGGTAATGCGAAACAATTGGCAGAGAAAGAAGAAATCGATATCCGTAACTACTCAATCATCTATGATGCGATTGACGACTTGAAAGATGCGATGGAAGGAATGCTTTCTCCTGAAATGAAAGAAGAAATCACCGGTACTGCGGAAATTCGTGAAACATTCAAGATTTCTAAAGTGGGTACGATTGCAGGATGTATGGTTACTGACGGAAAAATCTTCAGAAGCTCTAGAATCCGCTTAATCCGTGACGGAGTAGTTATCTACACTGGCGAATTGACAGCCTTGAAACGTTTCAAAGACGACGTTAAAGAAGTATCTAAAGGATATGATTGCGGTATCCAGATCAAAGGCTACAATGACATCGAACAGATGGATATTATCGAAGCCTTCCAGGAAGTTGCAGTTAAGAAGAAACTGAAATAATTCAAATAAAAAAACCCGATGTGAAAGCATCGGGTTTTTTGTTGTCTATCGTTTTAATCTATTTGCTAGGCTTTATAAGCAGCGCATTTGGATACTTTTTCTTTAGGTCGCCCAAGTTACGCTCCGCTTCGATTTTGGTCTTAAAATTGCCAATCCACACTTTGTAGGTTGGTGTGTTGAATACGATCGTACCATCTAGGGTTTTGAACTCCTTTTTGAAATCCTGAAGCATTTTTTTAGCGTTCTCGCTGTCGCCATTAAAAATCTGGATTTTATACCTCTCATTTACTGTTAAAGAAGAGTTGATTTTGCGCTTTTCGTTGAGCAATTGCTCAAATTTTGGGTCTTGTGTGACCTTAATATTTTTTTCTTGTGAATGGGCGGGAATTGTTAAAAATGCTATAAAAGAAGCATTTAAGAATAGGGATTTCGGACTTAAAATTCTCATAATGAAGTTAATTTTGTACAAATGTAATATTTCTGTTTTTAACCAAATCCAAAAAAATTATTTAGAATTAGTATAAATTGGTATTTAAGACTTATTTAAGGTTTTGAGAATAGTTCATAAGTCGTATTTTTGTGCAAGTTTTAAAGAACGTATTGAATTTTCTCGTTATTTTCTTAGGAGAAAAAATCATACCAAAAATTAGTCGATAATCATTTTTAAATATGAAAAAGGTGGGTAACCATAATTCGATTTCAAGAATATTACTGTTCAGTTTAGCGCTAATGCTAACATTTTCCGTTTCATCTTTTGCTCAAGATCCAGCTGCTCCAGCTGCCGCGGCCGCAGCTCCTGCTGCAGGTGCTGGCGATGCTGCTGCTGGTAAAGCGCTTTTTAATGCCAACTGTGCTGCGTGTCACAAATTAGACGCGAAGATGACAGGTCCGGCTTTGAGAGGCGTGACTGAAAGACATGACAAAAAATGGCTTCATGCTTGGATTAAAGATAGCCAGGCAATGATTAAAGCTGGTGATGCTGCTGCAGTAAAAGTTTTTAACGAAAACAACAAGTCAGTAATGACTGCATTCCCTCAGTTGTCTGATGCTGATATTGATAATATCTTGGCATATACTTCTGAGCCTAAAGCGGAGCCTAAGGTAGCTGGTGCTGATCTTTCTACAGATGGCGGAATGCAACAAGGTGGTGTTGGTGTTTCTAACAATGTAATCCTTGGTGCGTTAGCTCTTGTTATGGCAATGCTGGTTGTAATGTTGTTCTTAGTGAACAATGTTCTTGGCAAGATTGCTAAAGCAAACGGAGTTGAGCCAATTAAGAAAGAGCCTACTATTCCAATCTGGATTGCTTTTGCTAGAAATCAATTCTTGGTTTTGGTTACTGTAATCTTCTTGATGCTGGCTAGTGGATATTTCGTATACGGATATCTAATGCAGGTTGGTGTTGATCAAGGATATCAGCCAATTCAGCCAATCCACTATTCTCATAAAATTCACGCTGGTGATAACGGTATCGACTGTAAATATTGCCACTCTTCTGCAAGAGTTAGTAAAACTGCGGGTATTCCTTCTTTGAATGTTTGTATGAACTGTCACAAGAATATATCAGAAGTTGCTGAAACTACTGCAACTCCAGAACATAGCAAAGCGTTCTACGATGGAGAGATTCAGAAACTATACGATGCTGTTGGTTGGGATAAGACAACTCAAAAGTATACTGGAAAACCACAGCCTGTAAAATGGATTAGGATTCATAACCTTCCTGATTTTGTTTACTTCAACCACTCTCAGCACGTTTCAGTTGCTGGTGTTGAATGTCAGACTTGTCACGGTCCTGTTGAGACATTTGAAATCATGGAGCAACATTCACCTCTAACAATGGGATGGTGTATTGATTGTCACCGTAAGACAGATGTTAAAATGGAAGGTAATGCATATTACGAAAAAATCCATGCTGAACTTGCTAAGAAGTATGGTAAAGACAAACTTACTGCCGCTGAAATGGGCGGACTAGAATGCGGTAAGTGTCACTATTAATCAATTATTAAGAAGCTAATATATATATACGATGTCATCAAACAAAAAATACTGGAAAAGTGTTGAAGAACTAAACGATAATAGTTCTATTGTTGAGACGCTCAGAAATAACGAGTTCGCAGAGCCAATTCCTGTGGAGGAGTTTTTAGGAGACAAAGAATCATTATCAGCAACATCAACATCACGTCGTGATTTCTTAAAATATGTAGGATTTAGTACAGCGGCTGCATCGTTGGCAGCTTGTGAAGGTCCGGTAATTAAGTCGATTCCTTACGTAGTACAGCCGGAAGAAATTATTCCTGGTGTTGCGGATTACTATGCAACGACTATGGCTGACGGATTTGATTTTGCTAACGTATTAATCAAAACTCGTGAAGGTCGTCCGATTAAAGTTGAAAACAATATAGTTGACGGAGTGAAGCTTAGTGCTAACGCAAGAGTTCATGCTTCCGTCCTTTCTTTATACGACAGTACTCGTCTAAAACAACCTAAAATTGCAAACAAGGCTGCTTCTTGGTCTGATGTTGATGCAAAAGTTAAGGCGAGCTTAAATGATGCAAAAGCAAACGGAGGTCAGGTAGTATTGCTTACCGGTACAATGGCGAGTCCATCTACAGACAAACTGATTGCTGAATTCATTGCAAAAAATCCTTCTGCAAAACATATAGTTTATGATGCGGTTTCTGAATCAAATGCTTTGGATGCTTTCCAAATGGCATATGGAGAAAGAGCTTTGGCAGATTACGATTTCTCTAAATCAGAAGTAATCGTTTCTGTAGGAGCTGACTTCTTAGGAGACTGGCAAGGTGGAGGATTTGACTCAGGATATGCAAAAGGACGTGTTCCGAAAAACGGAAAAATGTCTAAGCACATCCAATTGGAGTCAAATATGTCTTTATCAGGTGCAAATGCTGATAAGCGTATCCCATTGACAACTACCGACCAAAAACATGCTTTGGTTAAAATATACAATATTATCACTGGTGCTTCTGTTGGTACTCAAAAAATAGCAAGAGAAGAAGACGTGATGAAAGCAGCACAGCAGCTTAAATCTGCAGGATCAAAAGGAGTTTTGGTTTCTGGTTTGGATGATTTAAATGCACAATTGCTTGTGTTTGCAATCAACAATGCATTGAAATCTGAAGCATTTAATCCTTCTGGTGCTAGATTGACCAGAAAAGGTGATGCTAAAGCAGTTGCTCAATTAGTAGCTGATATGAAAGCAGGAAGTGTTCATACGTTAATTATGAATGGTGTGAACCCAGTTTACACACTTGCAGCTACAAAAGATTTTGCTGAAGGCTTGAAAAAAGTAAAATTATCAGTAGATTTCTCTTTAAAAGAAGATGAAACGGCTGTTCTTTCTACAATTGCTGCTCCAGCACCTCACTACTTAGAATCTTGGGGAGATGTTACAATTTCTAAAGGAAATTACAGCATCATGCAGCCAACGATTCGTCCATTATTCGATTCAAGACAATTCCAGGAAGCTTTATTGCTTTGGTCTGATAATTCTACATCTTATTACGATTACCTAAAAGCTGTTGGTTCTTCAATCGCTTCAGGAACAACTTGGAACAAATTAGTTCATGATGGTGTTTACTCTACACCTGTAACTGCTGTTTCTGGTGGTAATGCAGATTTCGCTAAGGCGGCTTCTGATTTGGCTCAGGCTAAAAAGCAAGGTGAATTTGAATTATTGCTTTATACTAAAACCGGAATGGGAGATGGTCAACAGGCTAACAACCCATGGTTGCAAGAATTCCCGGATCCGATTACTCGTGTTTCATGGGATAACTATGTAACAGTTTCCAGAGCTGATGCTGAAAAATTAGGCTTAGAAAACTACAACGTAGCAAACGGTGGTTTGAACGGAAGTTATGTTTCTATTGAAGTTGGTGGAGCAAAACTGGACAAAGTTCCGGTAATCATCCAGCCAGGGCAGGCAGTAGGAACAATCGCTGTAGCTTTAGGTTATGGGCGTAAAGAATCATTAAAAGAAGAAATGCAGGTAGGTGTTAATGCCTACACATTATATGCAAACTCAAATGCAAACCAGGGTGCAAAAATCACTAAAGTTAGTGGTGATCACGAATTTGCTTGCGTTCAGTTGCAAAGAACATTGATGGGTAGAGGAGATATCCTAAAGGAAACTACTCTTAGCGTATTCAACGATCCTAAAGTTGATGCTAGTGTATGGAATCCTGCACCAATGGTTTCGTTAGATCACAATCCTGTTAAGGCAAACACTGTTGACTTATGGGAATCGTTTGACAGAAGCATAGGTCACCATTTTAAATTATCTATTGACTTGAATTCATGTACAGGTTGTGGTGCTTGCGTCATCGCTTGTCATGCTGAAAATAACGTTCCTGTTGTTGGAAAAGCTGAAGTTAGAAGAAGCCGTGATATGCACTGGTTGCGTATTGATAGATATTATTCTTCTGAAGAAACTTTTGCAAAAGACAACGAGAAAAAAGAAGGATTCGAAGGATTGTTCGGAGATAAAGGATCTCTTGGAGGATTTGGAGAAATGGAACACCCTTCAGATAACCCTCAGGTAGCATTCCAACCGGTAATGTGTCAGCACTGTAACCACGCTCCTTGTGAAACTGTTTGTCCTGTTGCGGCAACTTCACACGGACGTCAAGGACAAAACCACATGGCTTACAACAGATGTGTTGGAACTCGTTACTGTGCTAACAACTGTCCGTACAAAGTACGTCGTTTCAACTGGTTCTTGTACAACAAAAACTCTGAGTTTGATTACCACATGAATGACGATTTAGGTCGTATGGTATTGAATCCTGATGTAGTTGTTCGTTCAAGAGGGGTTATGGAAAAATGTTCATTCTGTATCCAGTCAACTCAAGCTGTCATCTTGAAAGCGAAGAGAGAAGGAAGACCGGTGAAAGAAGGAGAATTCAATGATGCTTGTGCTTGTTCTGCAGCATGTACTTCTGGATCTATGGTGTTTGGAGATGTAAATGAGAAAGAAAGTCCTGTTGCTAAATTAGAGCAAGACCCAAGAATGTATCATTTGCTAGAACATGTTGGAACAAAACCTAATGTATTCTATCACGTAAAAGTTAGAAATACCTAGTCATAAATAATTAATTAAGAAACAAGATAAAGGATTATGTCGTCTCATTACGAAGCACCCATTAGAAAACCTTTAGTTATTGGTGATAAATCTTATCACGATGTAACAGTAGATGTAGCTGCACCTGTTGAAGGTAGAGCCAACAAACAATGGTGGATTGTATTTTCAATCGCCTTAGTTGCATTCCTTTGGGGAATGGGCTGTATTATATATACCATCTCTACTGGTATTGGTTCATGGGGATTAAATAAAACAATTGGATGGGCTTGGGATATCACTAACTTCGTTTGGTGGGTTGGTATCGGTCACGCAGGAACGCTGATTTCCGCAGTACTTTTATTATTCCGTCAAAAATGGAGAATGGCGATTAACCGTTCTGCAGAAGCAATGACCATCTTCTCGGTTGTCCAAGCGGGTCTTTTCCCAATCATTCACATGGGTCGTCCATGGTTAGGATACTGGGTATTGCCAATCCCAAACCAGTTCGGGTCACTTTGGGTTAACTTTAACTCACCGTTACTTTGGGACGTATTCGCGATTTCTACGTATCTTTCTGTATCATTGGTTTTCTGGTGGACAGGTTTACTTCCGGATTTTGCAATGCTTAGAGACAGAGCAATCACTCCTTTTACAAAAAGAATTTATTCAATCTTGAGCTTCGGTTGGAGCGGTAGAGCAAAAGACTGGCAACGTTTCGAAGAAGTATCTTTGGTTCTTGCAGGTTTGGCAACGCCACTTGTACTTTCGGTACACACAATCGTATCTTTTGACTTCGCAACATCCGTAATTCCAGGATGGCACACTACAATCTTCCCTCCATACTTCGTTGCTGGAGCGGTATTCTCAGGATTCGCGATGGTAAACACCTTGCTTATCATCATGAGAAAAGTTTCTAACCTTGAAGCTTACATCACACTACAACATATCGAATTGATGAACATCGTAATCATGATTACAGGTTCTATCGTAGGTGTGGCTTATATTACTGAGTTGTTCGTTGCATGGTATTCAGGTGTTGAATACGAACAATATGCATTCTTGAACAGAGCAACAGGTCCTTACGCTTGGGCTTACTGGGCGATGATGACATGTAACGTATTCTCTCCTCAGTTCATGTGGTTCAAAAAATTAAGAACAAGTATCATGTTCTCTTTCGTTATCTCGATTGTGGTAAACATCGGTATGTGGTTTGAACGTTTCGTAATTATCGTAACTTCATTGCACAGAGATTACCTTCCATCTTCTTGGACAATGTTCTCACCAACATTCGTTGATATTGGAATATTTGTCGGAACAATCGGTTTCTTCTTTGTATTATTCTTGTTATATGCTAGATCTTTCCCTGTGATTGCTCAAGCGGAGGTTAAGACAATCTTGAAATCTTCTGGAGAAAACTATAAAAAACAAAGAGAAGAAAATAAACATTCACACCATGAGTAATAAAGTTATATACGCTATTTATAATGATGATGACGTGCTTATGGATGCCGTTAAGAAAACACGTGCAGCTCATCACCATATTGAAGAAGTTTTCACGCCTTTTCCAGTTCACGGATTGGACAAAGCAATGGGAATATCTCCAACTCGATTAGCAATCTGCGCATTCTTATACGGATTAGTAGGTCTTTCTGTGGCAACAACAATGATGAACTACATCATGATTTCTGACTGGCCTCAGGATATCGGTGGAAAGCCAAGTTTTAGCTATATCGAAAACATGCCGGCTTTCGTTCCGGTTATGTTTGAGATGACCGTTTTCTTTGCTGCCCACTTAATGGTAATCACTTTCTACATGAGAAGTAGATTGTGGCCATTCAAAAAAGCAGAAAACCCAGATGTGAGAACTACAGACGATCACTTTTTGATGGAAGTTGCAGTTCATGGAGACGAGAATGAATTAGTTACATTCTTTCAAAATACTGGAGCAGTAGAAGTTAAAGTAATAGAAAAGCATTAAGAGTAGATATGAAAAGTTTATATAAAATAACACTTTTAGTAGGAATCGCGATAACGGCAGTTTCTTGTCACAACAAGAAAAAGCCAAATTATCAATACTTTCCTAACATGTATGAATCAGTAGGCTACGAAACCTATTCTGAGTCTAGTGCTTTTAAAGATGGAAAAGAAGGGCAATTGCCTGCAAAAGGATCAATTCCAAGAGGTTTCGAACCTTACGAATATGAAAATTCAACAGCTGGTTATGAATTGGCAAAAGCCAATCTAAAATCTCCTTTGGATTCAATCGCTAGAAATTCTGATAAAGGAGCTAAGCTGTTTGCAATCTACTGTGCAATCTGCCACGGAGAAAAAGGAGATGGAAAAGGAAATCTTGTAAAAAGAGAAAAATTCTTAGGGGTTCCTAGCTATGCTGATAGAGTTATTACAGAAGGAAGTATTTTCCACGTTGAGACTTATGGATTGAATGCAATGGGTTCTCATGCAAATCAATTAACTGCTCAAGAGCGTTGGATGGTTGCAGCTTATGTGATGAAACTAAAAAGTGAATTATAATTGTAGAACAAACTGATCTTAATAGATATGTACACATTTTCAAGCAAATTAAAAACCTTTTCTATTATCCTTATGGTTGTAGGTATCCTTGGGGTAGGATATAGTTTTTTAAGTGCACCAAAAAATACAGCTGAAGTAGAGGAAATCCTTAAGAAAGAAGCAGAAGAGCACGGCGGACATGGAGCGCATCATGAAGAAGCGACTCATGGTAAGCAAGAAGCTCACGGAACTGCTACAGAAGCTCATGAGACAGTAGCAGCCACTGAAGCTAAACCTGAAGCTTCTATGGCAGATCCAGTTCATGTAGATACAATTTCAGTTTCTAAAGATACGGCTCATGCAGTTGCAGCGACAGAAGAGCACCATGCGGATCATGCTGCAGTAGCAGCTCATGGTCATGACAAAGCTGAAGGCGGTCATGATGATGCTCACGCAGCGGAACATGCAAAACACGTAGAGCACGTTTTCCACCAATTAAAAAACAAGCCTTGGGCAGCCGTTTATGTAGCAGCATTGTTTTTCATGTTGATTTCTTTGGGTGCGTTAGCATTCTATGCAATCCAACAAGTTGCTCAGGCAGGATGGTCTCCGGTTTTATTTAGAGTAATGCAAGGAATCACGGCTTATTTGCCATGGGGTTCTGTTATCGTATTTATTCTTTTGGTACTTGGAGCTTTCCACGTACACCATTTGTTCGTATGGATGGATGCAGACTTATTAGATCCTGCAAACCCTAAATATGACAAATTGATTGCAAACAAATCAGGTTACCTAAACGAATATTTCTGGTTGATCAGAGCTGCGGTTTTCATCATCGGATGGAACTTGTACAGATATTTTTCAAGAAAGAACTGTTTGGCTCAAGATCAGGCAAGCGACAACGCTTTCTACAAAAAGAACTTCAAGATGTCAGCAGCATTCTTAGTATTCTTTATTGTAACAGAATCTATCATGTCTTGGGACTGGATTATGTCTGTTGACCCTCACTGGTTCAGTACATTGTTCGGATGGTATGTTTTCGCAAGTTTCTTCGTAAGCGGTATCACAGTAATCGCTATGGTTACATTGTACCTGAAATCAAGAGGATACTTAGAATATGTAAACACGAGCCATATCCACGATTTAGCTAAATTCATGTTTGGTATTAGCGTATTCTGGACATACTTATGGTTCTCACAATTCATGTTAATCTGGTATGCGAATATTCCTGAAGAAGTAACTTACTTCATCACAAGAATTGAACAATACAACTTGCCTTTCTTCGGAATGGTTGCTATGAACTTCCTTTTCCCAGTGTTGATCTTGATCAATACAGACTTCAAACGTCTGACTTGGATTGTTGTTATGGCAGGTATCGTAATCTTGGCAGGACACTACATTGATTTCTATAATATGATTATGCCGGCTACTGTAGGTGACCGTTGGTTCATCGGTGCAGGTGAAATAGGAGCGATATTGTTCTTCTTTGGATTATTTATCTTTGTAGTCTTTACAGCGCTATCTAAATCTCCTCTATTGGCTAAGAGAAATCCATTTATCGAGGAAAGTAAACATTTTCATTATTAATATTTAAAGAAAAAAACAGATGACAAGTTTGTTGGTAATTATAGTTTTAGTTTTATTAGCTGTTGCAATTTGGCAATTAACTAAAATTTTCGATTTGACTCAAATTGGCGGTCTAAGTGATAATTCACAAGTTGCCAATGATAGAGACAATAATATTAATGGATATATGATGTTTGCCTTCTTGGGTTTCATATATGTTACGACAATTTATTGTATAATTCAGTTTGGACACTTCCCGTTAATGAGCAATTCTGCTTCAGAGCACGGGCAAGATGTAGATAACCTGATGTGGATTTCGATGATTTTGATTTTCATAGTTCAATTCATTACTCAGGCTCTTTTACATTTCTTCGCGTTCAAATACAGAGGTAAGCAAGGAAAAAAAGCATTGTATTTTGCGGATAACGATAAATTAGAGTTCATCTGGACTATTATTCCAGTAATCGTTTTGGCTGGTTTGATCTTGTACGGATTGTATGCTTGGACTAACATTATGTTTGTTGACGAAGACGAAGATGTTATTGTTGTTGAATTATATGCAAAACAATTCTCTTGGGAAGCTAGATATTCAGGTGAGGATAACGTACTTGGAAAAGCTAACGTAAGATATATTGAGGGAGTTAATACTTTAGGCGTTGATATATCAGATCCAAATGCTCAAGATGACAAAGTAGTAAATGAATTGCACTTACCAAAAGGTAAAAAAGTATTATTCAAGATGCGTTCTCAGGATGTATTGCACTCTGCTTACATGCCACACTTTAGAGCTCAGATGAACTGTGTTCCAGGTATGGTTACTCAGTTTGCCTTTGTTCCTACAAAAACTACAGTTGAAATGCGTCAGCATCCGGATATTGTTGAAAAAGTAGCACACATCAACGAGCTTAGAGCTAAGAAAAGTGTAGAGCTAGTGAAAAAAGGAGAGCCAGGATTAGATCCTTACAACTTTGATTTCCTATTGCTATGTAACAAGATCTGTGGGCCTTCTCACTACAACATGCAAATGAAGATAGTAGTTGAAAGCGAAGCTGATTTCAAAAAATGGTTAAGCGATAAGCCAACATTGGTTTCTGCAGTAAAAGCTGAAAAAGAGCCAAAAGCAGAAGAAGGTGCAGCTGCACCAGCGGATACGACAAAAGCTCCAGTAGCAGACACAACTAAAGTTGTAGTAGCCAAATAATAATTAGTATATCTTTTAAATAAAATTTAAATTATAATATATGTCAGCAGTAGGTCACGATATCGATCACGGACACGATCACGAACACGAACACCACCATAAAGATACCTTCATCACGAAGTATATCTTTAGTATCGATCACAAGATGATTGCTAAACAGTATCTGATTACTGGTATCATCATGGGAGTTATTGGTGTGGGAATGTCAATGCTTTTCAGAATGCAATTGGCATGGCCAGAAGAATCTTTTGGCGTGTTCAAATTTTTCCTTGGAGAGAAATTCGCTCCAGGAGGAGTAATGAGAAACGATGCTTACCTTGCTTTGGTTACAATTCACGGAACAATCATGGTATTCTTCGTTTTGACTGCTGGTTTGAGCGGTACGTTTAGTAACCTCTTGATTCCATTGCAGATTGGTGCACGTGATATGGCATCCGGATTTATGAACATGATTTCATACTGGTTGTTCTTCCTTTCAAGTTTGATCATGGTGATTTCTCTTTTCGTTGAATCAGGGCCGGCTTCTGCAGGTTGGACAATTTATCCTCCGCTTTCTGCATTGCCGCAAGCAATTCCAGGTTCAGGTACAGGTATGACATTATGGTTGGTTTCTATGGCTATTTTCATCGCTTCTTCTTTGATGGGATCGTTGAATTACGTAGTAACAGTTATCAACTTAAGAACTAAAGGTATGTCAATGACAAGATTGCCACTTACAATTTGGGCTTTCTTCATTACTGCTGTTATCGGTATTGTATCTTTCCCGGTTCTTTTATCAGCTGCATTATTATTGATCTTCGATAGGAGCTTTGGTACTTCATTCTTCCTTTCTGATATTTATATCGCAGGAGAAGTATTGCACTACCAAGGAGGTTCTCCGGTATTGTTCGAGCACTTATTCTGGTTCTTAGGACACCCTGAAGTATACATCGTATTATTGCCAGCTCTTGGTATTACATCTGAAATTATTGCAACAAACTCTCGTAAGCCAATCTTTGGTTACAGAGCGATGATTGCCTCCATATTAGCAATTGCATTCCTTTCAACTATCGTTTGGGGTCACCACATGTTCATCTCAGGTATGAACCCGTTCCTTGGATCAGTGTTTACTTTCACAACATTGTTGATTGCAATTCCTTCTGCTGTAAAAGCATTTAACTACATTACGACCTTATGGAAAGGTAACCTGCAGATGAACCCTGCGATGCTTTTCTCAATCGGATTGGTTTCTACGTTCATTACTGGTGGTTTGACAGGTATCATCCTTGGAGATAGTACTTTGGATATCAACGTTCACGATACATACTTCGTTGTAGCTCACTTCCACTTAGTAATGGGTATCTCTGCACTTTACGGAATGTTTGCCGGAATCTACCACTGGTTCCCAAGAATGTTCGGTAGAATGCTAAACAAAAACTTAGGTTACATTCACTTCTGGGTAACTGCAATCTGTGCTTACGGAGTATTCTTCCCAATGCACTTTATCGGTATGGCAGGTCTTCCAAGACGTTACTATACAAACACAGCTTTCCCATTATTTGATGACTTGCAAAACGTAAACGTATTGATTACTGTATTTGCTTTAGTTGGAGGAGCTTTCCAGTTGGTTTTCCTTTGGAACTTCTTCGTAAGCATCTTCTACGGAAAGAAAGCAGTTCAAAACCCATGGAGATCAAATACTTTGGAATGGACAGCTCCGGTAGAACACATCCACGGAAACTGGCCTGGAGAACTTCCTGAAGTTCACAGATGGCCTTACGATTACAGTAAGCCTGGCTTTGATGAAGATTTCGTTCCGCAAACTGTGCCAATGAAAGAAGGTGAAGAAGAACTTCACCATTCATAAATCATATAAAAAAATACCAAAATCCGTTTCAAGAAATTGAAACGGATTTTTTTTTGAAAAAAGTTTTAGGTTTTTGTCCAATTTCAAAATCTCGATTGTCATTACAGTATATAACAATTAAAACTTCAAATAAAATGGAACAAAGAATCAACATTCATGTAAAAGGACAAGAGGCAATGAAAACACTTTTCGGTATTGGTGCCTACCTGAAAAAATCGCCTGTAGAATTGGCACTTTTAGAATTGGTATACTTCCGAGTATCTCAAATCAACGGCTGTGCCTATTGCTTGGATATGCATTCAAAAGACGCTCGTGCCAAAGGTGAAACAGAACAGCGTCTTTATGGTTTGAGCGCCTGGAGAGAAGCACCCTACTATACCGAAAAAGAAAGAGCCGCATTTGCATGGGCTGAAGAACTGACTAAATGTGAAGTAACAGATGCCGGTTATGCAGAAGTAGCAGCCCAATTTTCAGAACAGGAATTAATCGATTTGACTTTGGCAATTACAACCATCAATACCTGGAACCGAATCAATATTGCTTTCCCTCATGCTATCGGAACCTACAAAGTTGGCCAGTTCGGTTGATTTTTAAATTGGAAACTTTCACTACATTTAATACTATCAAAAACAAAACAAGATGAATGAATTCGTGTTAATAATCCGAAGAGATATGGTTAGCAAAGATGCAATACCATCACCGGAACAAATGCAGGCGGCAATCAAACCTTTTCAGGATTGGATTGGCGGCATAGCAGCCCAAAACAAGTTAGTTGCTCCTCCTAAAAGATGGGATTTGGACGGCAGGGTTGTGAAACAAGACAATATAGTAACCAACGGGCCTTATGTCGAAATAAAAGAAGCTGTAGGAGGTTTGTTCCTCATCAGAGCTGAGAACTACGATGAAGCCGTTGAAATTGCTAAAGGATGTCCTATTTTAAGTTGGGGAGCCAGTGTAGAAGTACGTATGGCAGTTCAGGCAGAATATAAGTAAGATGGAAGACAGCCAACTGCTGCATAATTTATTCAGGACAGAGTACCGGAAATTGGTTTCGGTACTCTGTTATCTGTTTGGGATTAAACACATAGAAATAGCTGAAGATGTTGTCAGTGATACATTCCTCGCCGCCACAGAAACATGGAGCCTGAATGGTGTGCCGGAGAATCCGACAGCATGGCTGTATACGGTAGCCAAAAATAAAACCAAAAATTACCTCAAGCGGGATGTGTTTTTTGAACAGAAATTATCACCTGAGTTAAAGTACGGAGCCGAGATATCAGAAGAAATTGTCATTGATTTGTCCTCTAAAAATATTGCCGATAGCCAGCTAGCGATGATTTTCGCAGTCTGTAATCCGTGTATTTCAGTTGAGTCTCAAGTTGCTTTAGCTTTAAACCTGCTTTGCGGTTTCGGAATTCAGGAAATCGCTGACGCCTTTTTGACAAACAAAGAAGTCATTTACAAAAGGATCAATAGGGCTAAGGAAAAACTAAAGATAGAAAACATTAAAATCGAACAGCCTACGATGTTAGAAATCAATGACAGGCTGGAACCCGTTCTCACAACTCTTTACCTGTTGTTTTCTGAAGGATATTACTCCTCTTCGCAAAATATCATCTTGCGGAAAGATCTTTGCGCAGAAGCGATGCGGTTGGTCCATTTGTTGATGGAAAATAAAACCACCAATAAACCATCCATAAACGCACTATTTTCTTTAATGAGCTTCCACTCGTCAAGATTCGATGCCAGAACCAATGTGAAGGGCGAAATCGTCTTATATGACGACCAGGATGAGTCAAAATGGAATCAGGAATTAATTATCCAGGGAACCTATTTCTTAAATCAGGCATCAACAGGAGATAAAATAACCAGATATCATTTAGAAGCCGGAATTGCCTATTGGCATACGCAGAAAGAAGACACTGATGAAAAATGGGATAATATTCTCCAACTATACAACAGCCTGCTCATATTGGAATATTCGCCAATCGCAGCACTCAACCGTACTTTTGCATTGGCCAAAGTTCATGACAAGGAACTGGCGATACAAGAAGCAGAAAAACTAAAATTGGAAGACAGCCACTTTTACTTTTCACTATTGGGACATCTTTATACCGACTTCGATAATTATAAGGCACTTGCACATTTTAAAAGCGCTTTAAAATTGGCTAAGTTGGAAGCCGATAAAGCAACTATTGAAAGAAATATTAAGAAGCTGGTTTTTTAAAATTCATCTTCTCCTGCCTTTGGTTTCGTAAAATAATAAACTGGAATTCCTGCCAGCATAATGGCAACACCCCAACCACAGGTTTCAAGTCTTGTAATCAAAAGTGAAATACATAAGGCAGAAGCAGTAATGATATAAAGTATAGGAAGTACTGGATAACCAAATGCTTTATAAGGCCGTTCTGCATCAGGCATCTTTTTTCGAAGTATAAATATGCCGTAAATTGTCAATATGTAGAAAATAATAACAATAATCATCACGTAGTCGAGTAAGGCTCCGTATTTTCCGGTAAGGCATAAAACCGAAGTCCAGATACATTGCGCCCATAAAGCCCAGGCGGGAACACTGGCCGTATTAAGTGCGGCAGCTTTTTTGAAAAATAATCCGTCTTTTGCCATAGTATAATACACTCTTGCTCCAGCCATGATTAGTCCGTTATTGCAGGCAAAAGTGGAAATCATAATCATGATAGCGATAATCAATGTGCCTATATTGCCAAAAATATAGTTGGATGCGACTACAGCCACCCGGTCCGATTTTGCAAAAGCAATTTCTTCAAACGGCACAACAGCCAGATACATCAGGTTGGCAAGAATATAAAGAACAGTCACGATAAAAGTTCCCAAAAATAAGCTCAGCCCCACATTGCGTTTTGGATTTTTCATTTCTCCTGCAATAAAAGTCACGCCATTCCAGGCATCGCTGGAAAATAACGAACCCACCATAGCGGCGGAAATTCCGGTTATCAAAGCAGTACCGCCAATAGGCAACCAGGAACCTGTTTTGGAATCAAATGATTTGGTGTTCCAGGCATCAGCCCAATTGGCATTCCATATATCTGCTTTTGCTGCCATAAACAATCCAAAAACAACCAGGCCAAGAAGCGAAAGTATTTTAATGATAGTCAAGACAGTCTGAAGCGTCTTGCTGTTTTTAACACCGCGACTGTTGATATAAGTCAGCAGTATAATCGTGATGATTGAAACAATCTGTGCTGCATTCAGTTTAAAAGAACCAATCGTAAACAGAATATTTTCATCGCTCAAAGGCTCATACAAATAAGCCGCGAATTTTGAAAAAGCAACACCAACGGCAGCAATCGTACCGGTTTGTATGACGGCAAAAAAACTCCAACCATATAAAAAAGCAATCAGTTTATTATAAGCCTCCTTAAGATAAACATACTGTCCGCCTGCTTTTGGGAACATTGAGCTTAACTCTCCGTAACTCACTGCGGCAATAACGGTTATCAGCCCGGAAATAACCCAAATTAAGGTCAGCCATCCGGCAGAACCAACTTGCCTGGCTATATCGGCGCTCACAATAAAAATTCCGGAACCAATCATGGAACCCACAACGAGCATCGTTCCATCCAATAATCCTAACTCTCGCTTTAAATGATTGTCTTCTTGTTGGTCTTTCATATAATTTTTTAAGGTTGTTTGTTAATTTGTGTTAAAGATATTAAAAAAACCTTATTTTGACTGATGTCGATTTTTTCTGTACCTTTCCTCATTCCCTAACTTTAAATTTTTTTGCTATGAGCGATAAATATGCAGACATTCCATTGGTTCAAAATCAGGATAAAAGAAGATTCGAAATGGAAGTTGAAAATCATACAGCCTTTATTGAGTACATTATAAACAAAGACAACATCATGTATCTTACGCATACCGAAGTTCCAAAAGCTTTGGAAGGTAAAGGTGTAGGAGGTAGCATAGTTGGAAAAGCTTTGAATTATGTAAAAGATAATGGCTACACTTTGGCGCCGCTTTGTCCGTTTGTTGCGGCCTATCTGAAAAGACACCCGGAATGGCAATCGATTTTGGCCAAAGGCTATAATGTAGGATAATTAGCCCGGACTAAAAACGAACATTTTCTATATCTTTGCCAGATGAATGCGAATCTAGATCCAACAAGCAGCAATTACAATCCGGAAGAACTTGATTTTGAGAAAAAATTAAGGCCTTTGTCCTTTGATGATTTCACGGGACAAGAACAGGTATTAGAAAATCTGAAAGTATTTGTCCAGGCGGCTAATCTTAGAAATGAAGCATTAGACCATACATTGTTCCATGGACCTCCGGGTCTTGGAAAGACTACGCTTGCTAATATTTTGGCAAACGAATTGGGAGCCGGTATCAAGATTACATCAGGTCCTGTTTTGGATAAGCCTGGAGATTTGGCGGGACTGCTCACCAATCTTGAAGAACGCGATGTGCTTTTTATTGATGAAATCCATCGTTTGAGCCCTATCGTTGAAGAATATCTATATTCAGCAATGGAGGATTTCAAAATTGATATCATGATTGAGTCTGGACCAAATGCAAGAACCGTTCAGTTAAACCTGAATCCGTTTACACTTGTTGGCGCTACCACACGATCGGGATTACTGACAGCACCGATGCGTGCCCGTTTCGGTATCCAGAGCCGTTTACAATATTACACAACAGAACTTCTGACCTCAATAGTTGAACGCAGCTCGGCAATTTTAAAAATGCCAATTACAATGGAAGCGGCAATTGAAATTGCTGGACGAAGCCGAGGAACTCCTAGGATTGCCAATGCCTTATTACGAAGAGTTCGTGATTTTGCACAGATCAAAGGAAATGGGAAAATTGATATAGAAATTGCGAAATTTTCATTGAAAGCACTGCACGTCGATGCCCATGGACTGGACGAAATGGACAACAAAATCCTTACGACAATTATCGATAAGTTTAAAGGTGGTCCGGTAGGATTGTCGACCTTAGCAACAGCAGTTTCCGAAAGCGGCGAAACGATTGAAGAAGTCTATGAACCGTTTTTGATTCAGGAAGGTTTTATTATTAGAACACCCAGAGGAAGAGAAGTTACTGAAAAAGCCTATAAACATTTAGGGAAAGTTCGAGCTAATATACAAGGAGGACTTTTTTAGAGATTTCCGATTTGAGATTTGTGTTGTGGGATTGAATAGAATAGGATATAAGCCATTTAAAATAATTATGCATGACCTCGGAAGAATTAAAAGCAAGAACAAAAAAGTTCTCGTTAATGGTAATTGATATGGTAGAAAAACTGCCAAATACAATTTCAGGAAGGGCAATTGCCTATCAGGTAGTCAGAAGCGGTACTTCGGTAGGAGCAAATTACAGGGCTGTTTGTAGGGCAAGAAGTGATAGGGAATTTATTTCCAAAATGTCAATTGTCATTGAAGAAGCTGATGAAACGTTATTTTGGATAGAAATTCTTCAAGAGAAAAAATGGATTGATTGCTCACAGCTAAACCTAATTTGGAAAGAAGGCAACGAACTAACAGCAATCTTTGTCAGCACAGCCAAATCAATAAAATCCCGCCTAAACAATACCAAACCCTAAATCAAAAGTCACAAGTCTAAAATCATAAATCTTAAATCAAAGATCACAAATCCAAAATCCCAAAATCATAAATCCAAAATCCAAATACACGCAATTTATAAAATCCGAAGCCCAGCGCCTCGGATTTATTTCTTGTGGTATATCTAAAGCAGGATTTTTGGAAGAAGAAGCACCAAGATTGGAAGCATGGTTAAAGAATAATGCCCACGGACAAATGGGCTATATGGAAAACCATTTTGATAAAAGGCTAAATCCTACACTTTTGGTTGACGATTCAAAAAGCGTTATTTCGTTATTATTGAATTATTACCCGCAAGAAACCCAGATAGCAGACAGCTATAAAATTTCAAAATATGCCTACGGACAAGATTATCATTTTGTCATAAAGGAAAAACTAAAAGAATTCCTTTTTTCGATTCAGGAAAATATAGGCGAAGTTTCAGGAAGGGCTTTTGTAGATTCGGCTCCTGTTTTGGATAAGGCCTGGGCAGCCAAAAGCGGCTTGGGCTGGATTGGAAAAAACAGCAATCTTTTGAGTAAACAGGTAGGTTCTTTTTTCTTTATAGCGGAACTGATTGTCGATTTGGAACTGGAATATGATAATGCGGTAACAGATCATTGCGGATCATGTACGAAATGCATCGATGCTTGCCCCACCAGTGCAATTATTGCACCTTATGTCGTTGACGGAAGCAAATGTATTTCCTATTTTACAATAGAATTAAAGGATAATATCCCTCAGGAAATGAAAGGCAAATTTGATGATTGGGCTTTCGGTTGCGATGTTTGTCAGGATGTCTGCCCGTGGAACAGATTCTCTAAACCGCATAATGAACCCTTATTCAATCCGAACCCGGAATTGCTTTCCCTAACTAAAAAAGACTGGGAAGAAATCACGGAAGAAACATTTCGGGCAGTTTTTAAAAACTCAGCTGTCAAACGCGCCAAATATGATGGTTTGAAACGGAACATTGATTTTTTAAAATAAAAAAAGCCTCATACAATGAGGCTTTTTTGTTATTTCTTGCTTTGAATCCAAAGGTTAATCTTGTCTTCCAGTATTTTTAAAGGCAGACATCCCGAATCTAAAACCTGATTGTGGAACTCCTTTATAGAGAATTTAGCTCCCAATTCTTTTTCAGCTTTAGTACGAAGTTCGCGTATTTTTAACTGGCCTATTTTATACGACAAAGCCTGTCCTGGAATCGCCATATAGCGTTCGATTTCTGCAACGATACTTTCGGCAGGTTCAGCTTCATTTTCCATAGAATATTGGATCGCCTGTTCACGTGTCCACCCTTTGGTATGCATTCCGGTATCTACTACAAGTCGGATGGCGCGGTGCATTTCAGCACTTAACATTCCGAAATATTGATACGGGTCTTGGTATAAGCCCAGTTCTTTTCCGAGCGATTCAGTATACAGTGCCCAGCCTTCGCCATAAGCATTAAACCATATCGTTTTTCTGAATTCTGGTAGGCTTGTGTTTTCCTGTTGTAATGAAATTTGGTAGTGATGTCCCGGAATTGCTTCGTGTAAAAACAGATCTTCATCTGCATAGCAGTTGTATTTCTTTACATCTGGAATTGGCACGTAAAAAATACCCGGCCTTGTTCCGTCAACCGATCCCGGATTGTATTCAGCACTTGCAGATTTTTCACGAAAAGCCTCGGTTCTTTTGACTAGAAAAGGTGTTTTCGGTTTTAAATCGAAAAGCTTATCCAGATTTGGCTTCATCTTTTCGTGGATGGCATTAAAGTTGTCGATTACCTGTTGCGGTTCTGTGAATGGCATCAGCTCTTTTTTGTCACGAACATAGTTAAAGAAATCTTTCAGGTTTCCTTTGAACCCAACCTGATTTTTGACCTTTTCCATTTCAGCGGATATACGCGCCACTTCACTCAAGCCTAGCTTATGAATTTCATCGGCTGTAAGATCGGTAGTTGTGTAACGTTTGATCAGATGTTTGTAGTAAGCATCACCTTGTGGGATATCATTAATGCCGCTAGTAGTCCTGCTTTTTGCCAGATAGTCTGTGCTCACATAATTGTATAGGTTTTTGAGCGAAGGCACTAATTTTTCAGTAATCAGCTTTGTATAATTGTCGGTAATGGTTTTCTTTTCCTCATCCGTAAATGTTTTTGGAAATGCATTCAACGGAGCATAAAATATATGCGTCTTGTCTTCTTTGGCTAAATCTTTTAATTGAGGAATTACTTTTAAGGTCAATGCTTTTGGCAGGACATATCCTTTTGAAACACCTTCTTTCATTTTGGCTTCGGCAGTAATAACCCAATCGTTAAAGCCATTTAGCCTTTCCAGCCAATTGTTATAATCTTCAACGGTTTTAAATGGTTGTGCGCTCGAACCGCTGGCATATTGGCCTATTATTAAAGGCATTCCTTCAAATTGGTTGATAGGCATCAGGTCCTTTCTGAATGTCAGGGCTTCCAGATTTGCGTCGCATTCCCAAGCCAGGATTGCTTTGCTCAATCTGTCATTTTCAGATAAACCGGAATCGTCAAATTTTGCCAGTTCCTCTTTATATTGAGTGAAAAACGCTTTTAGTTTAGCGATATAGTCATCGCTAAGATCGTTTGGAAGCAGATTGTTATAACGGTTGTCGCCGGCACTGGTAGCTTCCAGAGGAAAAAGTTTTAGCCTTTCCTGATAGTAGTTTTCTAATACTGTTTTTAATTTTTCATCCTCTTTTTTGGAAGTTTCGCCTTTTTCTTTTTGGCAAGATTGTAGGCTGACGGTAATGACGCATAGCAATAAAAGCAGTTTTCTCATAGTTGTAAGGGATTTGTAAAATGTCAGAGATTGCAAAAGGATAGGCTTTTGTCTCTCTGAATACTTTACACAATGTTAAAAAATATTAAGCATAATTCCTATATAAGATACTTTTATCTCGGATTGATACAGAACACTTTATAATAAGAAAAAAAACAGGCTGTTTGAATTCAAACAGCCTGCCTGTTTTGTTTAGCTTAAAGGTTTATAACCTTAATTGGAATACCTGGATTTTCAGTAAAAGGACATGTTTTTTTGCGATAGGTAACGTTTATATCCAATCTGTAATCATAAGGACTTACAGAATAATACCGAATCAATTGATAACCTGTAATGATATAATCAGAAGCAGGTCTTGCATTTATGGCTAATTGTTTCCATGCGTTCATTTGTGCATTTAATACGCTTGCACTATTACAACAACCATTTAAATTGGCTACAATTATTCGGGTTGTTGTGTCGCTCAGACTACATCCTGAAGGTAAGGCTTCTGTCCTACAGTTGTTCAACATACTAATCATGGTGTAAAAATTTTGTTGGTCGATCCCGGAGCCAGAAGTAAAGTTGCATCCGTCGCTGATTAGGTTTTCAGGGCAGCCTGGTAATGCGGCTGGGAGATTGCCGGCAGATTTGACATCCTGAGTGTCTTGAAAGTTCCTTGCAGCCTTTGTTGTTTCGTCATGTTGAACGAAATCATCATTGCTACATGAAGTAAAAAAGACAAAACCTGCAAATAGTGCAGCCATTAAAAAATGTCCCGGTTTAAAATTTTTAAAATTTTTCATAAGTTAAATTGGTTTGTTTGCCTACTCTTGGAAAGGATTTTCGGCTTCCTCCTTTTGGTTGTTCTTTGATAGATACATAGAGGAGGGTTTTTGTTACCCTAAATTTTCAAGAAATTTTATTAACGAACAGCAACAATAAACTTTATAAAAGAATAGCATTAAAAGTTTCTCAGTTCCAATCAGACTTTTACCTTTGTAAGTCCGAATAAAATATACAAAAATGAACAAGTACAGTAAAAGAAGAGAAGCGCTATTATATCATGCGAAACCATCGCCTGGGAAAATCGAAGTCGTTCCAACCAAGGCATATGCAACCCAGAGAGATCTGTCGTTAGCCTATTCGCCGGGTGTAGCCGAGCCTTGTCTTGAAATTGCGAAGGATGTAAATAATGTTTATAAATATACAGCAAAAGGGAATCTGGTAGCGGTAATTTCAAATGGAACTGCCGTTTTAGGATTGGGAGATATAGGCCCGGAAGCATCAAAACCGGTAATGGAAGGGAAAGCCTTATTGTTTAAGATTTTCGCAGATATTGATGTTTTTGATATTGAAGTTGATACAAAAGACGTTGAAAAATTTATTGAGACGGTAAAAAATATAGCTCCGACTTTTGGAGGAATCAATCTGGAAGATATTAAAGCTCCGGAATCTTTCGAGATCGAAAGAAGACTGGTTGAGGAATTGAATATTCCGGTAATGCACGATGACCAGCACGGAACTGCAATTATTTCATCAGCAGCCTTGCTTAATGCTTTGGAATTGGCAGGAAAGAAAATCGAAGATGTAAAAGTGGTGGTTTCAGGAGCCGGATCGGCTGCTTTGGCCTGTGCTAACTTATACGTTTTGTTAGGAATCAATCCTGAAAATGTTATCATGTTTGATAGAAAAGGTTCTCTTTCTAAAAACAGGACCGATATATCTGAAATGCAAAGAAAATATGCTAACGGCGAGAAAAGCATCACATTGGAAGAAGCATTGGTAGGTGCCGATATTTTCCTTGGACTTTCTTCTGGAAACGTAATGTCAGCAGAAATGCTAATGCAGATGGCTGAAAACCCAATCGTATTCGCAATGGCAAACCCAATTCCGGAGATCGATTATCACCTTGCCATCGCAACCCGTCAGGACATCATCATGGCGACTGGTCGTTCTGATTTTCCTAACCAGGTAAATAACGTATTGGGCTTCCCTTATATATTTAGAGGAGCTATTGATGTGCGTGCATCAAAAATTAATGAAGAAATGAAAATGGCCGCTGTAAAAGCATTGGCGTTATTGGCAAAAGAAACAGTTCCGGAGCAGGTAAACATTGCTTATGGAGAAACCAAATTGGTATTTGGAAGAGATTATATCATTCCGAAACCATTTGATCCAAGATTGATTTCTGTTGTTGCTCCTGCAGTTGCTAAAGCAGCAATGGATTCAGGAGTTGCGGCACATCCAATTCAAGACTGGGAAAAATATAAAGAAGAATTGATGGAACGTCTTGGTTCCGATAATAAGATGGTTCGTTTATTGGCCAACCGCGCTAAGAGTGATCCAAAACGTGTGGTTTTTGCCGAGGCAGACCACTTAGATGTATTAAAAGCAGCGCAGATTGTTTTGGAAGAAAAAATCGGAACTCCGATTCTTCTTGGAAATCGCGAAATCATCTTGGAATTGAAAGAAGAATTGGGCTTTGATGCTGATGTATTGATCATCGATCCGAAAACTCCTGAAGAAGATGAAAGAAGATTGCGTTATGCCAATTCATTCTGGGAATCCAGAAGAAGAAAAGGGACCAGTTTGTTGGATGCACAAAAATGGATGCGTGAAAGAAATTATTTTGCTGCCATGATGGTTAATGAAGGCGAAGCAGATGCTTTGGTTTCAGGTTACTCCAGAAGTTATCCATCTGTTGTAAAACCAATGATGCAGCTTATTGACAAAGCACCGGGCGTTTCCAGAATTGCCACTACTAACATGATGATGACAAAAAGAGGCCCGATTTTCCTTTCGGATACAGCCATCAATCCAAATCCGACAGCCGATGAATTGGCGAAGATTGCATTGATGACAGCTAAAACCGTACGTATGTTTGGAATGGAGCCTGTTATAGCAATGGTATCTTTCTCAAACTTTGGATCGTCTAACGATGCCGGCGCGAGAAAAGTTGCAGAAGCTGTTGCTTATCTTCATAAATACTATCCGGACTTGATTGTTGATGGAGAAATTCAGGCAGATTTTGCACTGAATTCAGAGATGCTACAGAAAAAATTCCCATTCTCTAAATTAGCTGGAAAAAAAGTAAATACGCTTATTTTTCCTAATCTTGAAGCCGCAAATATCAATTACAAGATGCTGAAAGAATTAGACAAATCAGTATCAATCGGCCCAATTATGATGGGAATGGACAAGCCGGTACATATCTTCCAATTAGGCGCAAGCGTAGAAGAAATGGTAAATATGGCGGCTGTTGCTGTTGTTGATGCACAAGAAAAAGAAAAAAAGCAGAAATCCATAAAAGTCAATTTTTAACGTATTTTTTTGTTGATGAGCAATTAGATGAGGCTCAATAAAAGTTTTTCGTTACATTTGGGATTTATTTAACAATTGATGATAGCGCATTTACAAGGAAAATTAGTGGAAAAAAATCCTACTGAAGTAGTTATTGACTGCAATGGAGTAGGGTATCATGTAAACATTTCACTTCATACTTATTCTTTGCTTCCTGATTCGGAAAACATTAAGATTTTTACTTATCTCCAGATTAAGGAAGATGCGCATATCCTGTTTGGATTTGCCGAAAAATCAGAAAGAGAAATCTTTAAACTGCTTTTGTCTGTTTCCGGAATCGGGGCAGGTATTGCAAGAACTATGCTTTCTTCATTGGAGCCAAAGCAGATAATCCATTCTATAGCTTCCGGCGATGTCGCAACTATTCAATCCATCAAAGGAATTGGAAGCAAGACAGCGCAGAGAGCTATATTGGATTTGAAAGACAAAGTGTTAAAAGTGTATGATTTAGATGAAGTTTCTATTTCACAAGACAATACAAACAAAGACGAAGCGTTATCTGCTTTGGAAGTTCTTGGATTTAACAGAAAATTGGCGGAAAAAACTGTAGAAAAGATTGTTAAGGAAAATCCAAGCGCAAGCATTGAAAACATTATTAAACTAGCCTTAAAAACCTTATAATACTTGAAAACTAACTATACTAACGGCATTGCCTGTAACTTGAAAATTGGCTTTTGGCTGATTTCGATTTTTTTTAGTGTAACGATACAAGCACAAGAAGACGAGGAAGTTCAGGATACTACCAAAACAGGATATTCTGTTGGAAGAGTAGAATTGAAAAACCCGCCTAGTATTATAGAGGCATATACCTATGACCCGATTACAGATCGTTATATTTATACAAATACCGTTAATGGTTTTAATATAAATTATCCTGTAGTTCTTACACCAACAGAGTACGAAGAATTGGTGCTTAGGGAATCAATGCGTAAGTATTTTAAGGAAAAATCAGATGCGATAGAAGGTAAAAAAGATGGTAGCGATGCCAAGAAAAAAGACCTTTTGCCCCGATATTATGTCAATTCCAGTTTCTTTGAAACCATTTTTGGTAGTAATACAATCGATGTCAAACCAACAGGTTCTGTTGAGATGGATTTGGGAATCCGACATACAAAACAAGATAATCCCGCGTTATCGCCAAGAAATAGAAGTACGACCACTTTTGATTTTGACCAGAGGATCAGTATGAGCCTTATGGGAAAAGTGGGAACGAAGTTGAATGTCAATGCAAATTATGATACAGAATCTACTTTTGCTTTCCAAAACCTGATAAAACTGGAATATACACCTACGGAAGATGATATCATTCAGAAAATTGAAGTCGGAAACGTAAGTTTGCCACTGAACAGTACGCTGATTCGTGGAGCACAAAGTCTTTTTGGTGTTAAAGCACAATTCCAATTTGGAAAGACAACAATTACGGGAATCTTCTCAGAACAAAAATCCCAGACCAAAACGGTTACTGCACAAGGTGGAGGAACGGTGCAGCAATTTGAATTGTTTGCATTGGATTATGACGCTGACAGGCACTTCTTCCTTTCACAGTATTTTAGAAATCAATATGACAGATCACTGCGAAATTATCCTTTGATTGACAGTCGTGTACAAATTACAAGAATCGAAGTTTGGGTGACCAACCGCCAGAACAGAGTCAGCACTACAGACAATAACCTGAGAAATATCATAGCTATTCAGGATTTAGGGGAATCGCAACTTAATGGTCAGGATGATAATGAAGTAGTGGCGGCAACTCCAATTCCGGCAGGCTTCTTTACAGCTCCTGCAAATACACCTTCAAAAAACTCAAACAACAGATACGATCCGGCAAAAATAGGAACGACAGGAGTTTTGAGTCCGGCAATCCGAGAAATTGCAACAGCAAGTGCAGGATTTACAGGTGTTACAGTTAGCGAAGGAACGGATTATTCTAAATTGGAAAATGCCCGAAAATTATCGGCAAGTGAATATACTTTCCATCCACAGTTAGGGTATATTTCCTTAACACAGCGACTTTCTAATGATGAAGTCTTGGCTGTTGCCTACCAATATACAATAGGTGACCAGGTGTATCAGGTTGGAGAATTTGGTACTGATGGAGTTGATGCTACACAAGTGAGCAACGGTATTCCGACTACCCAAAGCCTGATCTTGAAAATGCTAAAAAGTAACTTGACTAATGTCAACAAGCCGGTCTGGAACTTAATGATGAAAAACATTTATGCTCTTCCGGGCGCTTATCAGTTAGAGCAGGAAGATTTTAAGCTGAACATCATGTACACGGATCCGTCGCCATTGAACTATATTACTCCGGCTTCTCCTGCTGCGGCTAACCCATTGCCGGCTGACGTGGATCAAATACCTTTGTTGCGCGTTTTCAATGTTGACAGACTAAACTATACAAACGACCCTCAGCCTAATGGTGATGGTTTCTTCGATTTTATACCAGGATTAACAGTAGATAAGCAAAACGGAAGGATCATCTTTACAACGGTAGAGCCTTTTGGAGAGCATCTCTTCAACAAATTAAGAACAAGCCCAACGCAGGATTATAATGCTCCTGCTCCAGGGAACTATAACGGCAACCAGAATAAATATGTATACCGATCGATGTACCGTAGTACACAAGCAGCGGCACTTCAGGATAGCGACAAGAACAAGTTCCAGTTAAAAGGAAAATTCAAGTCAACAAGTGGAGATGGAATTGCTATTGGTGCGTTTAACGTTCCTCAAGGTTCGGTTACAGTAACTGCCGGAGGACGAGTTTTGGTTGAAGGTGTTGATTATACCGTAAACTACCAGTTAGGAAGAGTTAATATTTTAGATGCTTCTTTGCAGGCTTCCGGGACTCCAATTGAAATTTCATTAGAAAACAACTCTGTTTTCGGACAGCAGACACGAAGATTTTTCGGAGTTAACGTAGAACATAAATTTAACGATAAGTTTATCGTTGGCGCTACATTATTAAAAATGAGCGAAAGACCATTTACTCAAAAATCAAATTATGGTCAGGAATCTGTAAACAATACAATCATAGGTCTGAATACCAATTTCTCATCAGAAGTTCCTTTTTTGACACGATTGGTAAACAAGCTTCCTAATATCGATACGGATGTTCCTTCAAATATTTCCTTTAGAGGAGAAGTAGCTTACTTAAAACCGGATACTCCAAAAGCAGATAGATTCCAGGGCGAATCTACAGTGTATGTAGACGACTTTGAAGGATCACAGACTACTATTGATATGCGTTCTCCATTTGCATGGAGTTTATCGAGTGTGCCTGAGAAACCAACCATGAGCGATTATAACGACTTTGGAGGTTCTTTGACTACTTTGAACTACGGTTATAAACGAGGAAAATTGGCATGGTATTCTATTGATCCTACATTTTATGTACAAAGACCGGGAGGCGTTTCAGAAGACGACCTTAAGTTATATAGTACAAGAAGAATCTATAGCCGAGAATTATTCCCGGTTACTGATATTGCAGTTGGTCAGCAAACAGTAATCAATACTTTGGACTTAAGTTATTTCCCACGAGAAAGAGGTCCATATAACTTTAACCCGTTAGCACAGGCAACAAATAGTTTTACACCAGAACAGGCTGTCGACAACTTTGGTGGAATCATGAGAGCCATCAATTCCACAAACTTTGAACAGTCAAACGTGGAGTACATACAGTTTTGGATGTTGGATCCTTATTACAATGATCAAAGAGGTTCTGCCAATGTAG
The DNA here is from genome assembly GCF_041262125.1 of Flavobacterium sp. 28YEA47A. Taxonomy (NCBI): domain Bacteria; kingdom Pseudomonadati; phylum Bacteroidota; class Flavobacteriia; order Flavobacteriales; family Flavobacteriaceae; genus Flavobacterium; species Flavobacterium sp. 28YEA47A. Next base: position 144,034 of record NZ_JBGCCI010000002.1, on the reverse strand, counting down.
CCAATACCGGAAGATTATATTTCAACCTTGGGGAAATTTCAGAAGATGTTTTAAAAGACGGAAGAAAACAATACGAAAACGGACTTCCTGGTGCTGGTTCAACACAGGCTACATTCTCAACAATTTGGGGGAAAATTCCAATTTCGCAATCTTTGATTTATGCGTTTGATACCAATGGTAGCAACAGACGTTTTCAGGATGTGGGTCTTGACGGTCTGAATGATGCAGAAGAAGCGGCACAATTTCCTGGTTTTGCATCACTACCAGATCCGGCAGCAGATAATTACCAATATTTTCTAAGTGTTACAGGAGATGTTATTCAACGTTATAAAAATTATAATGGCTTGGAAGGGAACTCTCCTATAGATGTTGGAGATACTAATAGAGGAGCAACGACTTTGCCAGATACTGAAGATATCAACAGAGACAATACAATGAACGAAATCAATGCTTATTATGAATATGGCATTGAAATAAAACCAAACATGGTAGTTGGGTCAAGTCCATATATTACTGATATTAGAGAAACAATAGCAAGTATTCCGGGACAAGAAACTACAGGAGCGCGTTGGATTCAGTTCAAGATTCCGGTTTCACAACCAGACAATACTGTTGGAAGTATTTCTGATTTCAGATCGATTCGTTTCATGAGAATGTTTGTTACAGGTTTCAACGATCAGATCACACTTCGTTTTGGTGCTTTGGAGTTGGTTCGTGGCGAATGGAGAAGATATGTTAAGACGCTTGATCCGAACGAACAGGATGATAATATCAACAATGCTGACGATACTGCTTTAGACGTTTTAGCAGTTAACGTTCAGGAAAATGGAGATAGATCGCCTATCAAATATGTAACGCCTCCGGGAGTTGTTAGAGAGCAATTGTATAACAGCAACACGATTATAAATCAAAATGAACAGTCACTTTCTTTAAGAGTGACAAAAGCAAATCAGGCGCTTCCTGGACTTGGAGGTTTAGAACCTGGCGATTCCAGAGCGGTATTTAAGAATGTAAGTGTTGACATGCGTCAGTTTAAGAAGTTAAAAATGTTCTTACACGCCGAAGCATTGCCAGTGCCTACTGACGTACAACCTTTGGCAGACGATCAAATGGTCGCGTTCATCCGATTTGGTAATGACTTTACGCAAAACTTCTATCAGGTAGAGATTCCGTTAAAAGTAACGCCGCAAAGCTCATCGCTCACAGCAGAACAGGTTTGGCCGGAAGCCAACCAGATAGATTTGGCACTGTCGTTACTGACCAAGCTGAAAATCATGGCTATGGATCCGAATAATCCATTGTTGGTTCCAGATGCTTTGGGTGTAAAATATATAGATGACTTTGTCTTGGATCCGTCATTAGCAGGAAGAATCAATCCGTTGCGATTAGGGATTAAAGGAAATCCAAACTTTGGATTGGTACGAACCCTGATGGTAGGTTTGAAAAACCGCTATACAGATGATATTCGTGGTGAAGTTTGGTTCAACGAACTTCGTCTTGCGGACATGGACAATAAAGGTGGAATGGCGGCAATTGCCAGCTTAGATAGTAACCTGGCTGATTTTGCTACAATTTCTGCAACAGGAAGGATGAGCACGCAAGGCTTTGGTTCATTAGAACAAGGACCAAACGAAAGAAGCCGTGAAGATATCAAGCAATATGATATCGTGACAAATGTGAACTTAGGAAAACTATTGCCTAAAAAATGGGGCGTTAACCTTCCGTTCAATTATGCTATAGGTGAAGAAAAAATTACTCCGGAATACGACCCGTTCAATCAGGATATTCGCCTGGATCAGTTATTAGATAATACAACTGATGCTGCAGCAAGAAACAATATTGAAAGCAGGGCGATTGATTATACGAAGAGAAAAAGTATCAACTTTATAGGAGTCAAAAAAGAAAGAGGAGCAGAACAGAAACCGCATTTTTATGATCCGGAAAACTTGACATTATCCTATTCGTTTAATGAAACAGAACACCATAACTACGAAATTGAAAACTTACTTGACCAGCAGGTAAAAGCCTCTGTGGATTACACTTTTGCTTTCCAACCAAAAGCAGTTGAACCATTCAAGAACTCGAAGTTTATGAAGAAAAGCCAATATTGGAAGTTGTTGAGCGATTTTAATTTCAACTATCTGCCATCTTCAATTACCTTCAGTTCTAATATTATGAGGCAATATAATAGACAGGAATATCGAGATGTAGATATTCAGGGAATTGGATTGTCGCCATTGTATAGAAGAAATTACATGTTCAACTATCAGTATGGTTTCAATTATAATTTGACAAAAGCATTAAGAGTAAATTATACGGCATCTACCAATAATATTGTAAGAAACTATCTTGATGAATTTGGCGTTCCGATGGAAGATTTTACAATTTGGGATGATTTCTGGAACATTGGTGAAGCCAACCAACACATGCAACAGTTAACGGTTAACTATGACTTGCCACTGAATAAGATTCCGGCGTTAGGATTTATAAAATCGACCTACTCTTATACAGGAGATTACAGTTGGCAACGTGCAACAGATGCTATGGCAACTGTTGTTACAGATGAAGGTACTTTCAGTCTTGGAAATACAATTCAGAATAATGGTTCACACCGATTGAATACTGCATTGAACATGGATGTTCTTTATAAGTATTTAGGATTGGGCAAAAAAGCAAAAGCACCAACAAAGCCGGCGCCTCAGACACCGCCAAAACCAGGAGAGAAAATTACGAATGCTAATAAACCGCAAACGTCTGGCAGCAATGTGTTTTTAGATGGACTGGTAGGAGTTCTGACCAGTGTTAAAAATATTCAGATTAACTATACTCAAAATGAAGGTACGGTACTGCCAGGTTTCATACCGGGAGTTGGTTTCTTTGGAACGACTAAACCGTCTTTAGGATTCGTTATGGGAAGCCAGGCAGACATACGTTATGAGGCAGCAAAAAGAGGTTGGTTGACAAACTACGAGGATTTCAACCAGAACTTTACTCAGACTTCTTCAAAAATCTTAAACATGACTGCTAACGTAGACTTGTTTCCTGATTTTAAGATTGACTTGACAGCAGATCGTTCTTACACTGAAAATTTCTCAGAACAATATGATGCGGCAGATGGAGTTTATCATTCGCGTTCACCATACAATTACGGTAACTTCTCTATCTCTACTGTAATGATCAAAACTGCATTCGGAAAGAGTGATGAACATTCGTCAGCAGCTTTTGATGATTTCAGAAATAACAGGCTTACTGTTGCAGATCGTTTGGCGACAAGCTATTACGGAACTACAGACTTCCCAAGAACCACGGATGGTTTCCCTGTTGGATTTGGAAAAAATAGCCAGTCGGTATTATTGCCTTCATTCTTGGCTGCCTATACAGGAGCAGATGCAGGTGGAGTTAAATTAGGGCCTTTCAGAGATGTGCCAATTCCAAACTGGAATATAAAATATAACGGATTGATGCGCTATAAATTCTTCAAAGATAGATTCAAGCGTTTCTCATTACAACACGGATATAGAGCATCGTATACGATCAACTCGTTCCGTTCTAATTTTGAATACGACCAAAACCGTGATGCGGTTGATGCAAGTGGTAACTTGCTAAGCAAAACTATTATATCAAACGTTAACCTTGCGGAGCAGTTCAATCCACTGATTAGGGTAGATTTTGAGATGAAAAACTCGTTTAAAGTATTGGCTGAGGTTAAGAAAGACAGAACGCTATCCATGAGTTTTGATAACAACCTTCTTACAGAAGTAAGAGGAATGGAATACATCTTAGGTTTAGGTTATCGATTCAAAGATGTAGTAATTACATCAAGATTAGCAGACAACCCTACAAACACTATCCGAAGCGACATCAACCTTAAGGCAGATTTCTCTTTAAGAAAGGCAAACACAATCGTAAGATATCTGGATTATAATAATAACCAGTTAGCAGGAGGTCAGAACATCTGGTCGTTAAAATTGACAGCAGATTATGCATTTAGCAAAAACCTGACGGCAATTTTCTATTACGACCACTCTTTCTCTAAAGCGGTGATCTCCACTTCGTTCCCATTGACCAATATTCGTACGGGTTTTACACTACGATATAACTTTGGAAATTAATTCGGAAAACATTTTAAAAATATATAAGTTAATAATACATTTGCCCAAAACAACAAACAATGAATATACCAGCAAATTTAAAGTATACGAAAGACCACGAATGGGTTAGCATAGATGGCGATGTTGCAACTGTAGGAATTACAGATTTTGCACAAAAAGAATTAGGTGATATCGTTTATGTAGAGGTTGAAACCTTAGACCAAACTCTTGATAAAGATGAGGTTTTTGGTACAGTAGAAGCCGTAAAAACTGTATCAGATCTATTCTTGCCACTTTCAGGTGAAATCATTGAGTTCAACGAAACTCTTGAATCATCTCCTGAGAAAGTAAATACAGATCCTTATGGAGATGGATGGATGGTAAAAGTAAAAATATCTGATACTTCTGAATTAGAAGGATTATTGGATAGCGAAGCATACAAAAGCCTAATTGGAGCCTAATAAAAAAAGAATACTGTTTCTTGCCCTGGCGGTTTTTTGGAGCATTTCCATTACAATTGCCTGTTTGGTGAGCATGTCAGAAGTTCCTGTCGTTAATGTAGACCAATTTGATAAGATCGTACACTTGTGCTTTTATGCTGTTTTTTCGATACTATGGTTTCTGTATCTAAAAACAAAAATAAGAAACACAAAAAAGCTCTTTCTATTCGTGTTCTTTCTTTCGGTTCTCTTTGGAATTTTGATTGAAATATGCCAGTCACTTTTTACGGAAAGCAGGCAGGCTGACATGAAAGATGTTATTGCTAATACAATTGGCGCATTCTTGGGATTGGCACTAATGGCAGTTTACAATAAAAAATTTAAAAATTAATCTGAAAATATCCCGCTTCGGTGGGATTTTTTTATTTTTATCATATGGATATCAAGCAATATTTAGATTCGACCTACTTAAAAACGCCTCAACAGGCTGGAATCAGCGATGCTGAAAATGAAATAATCGTCAAGGGTTTTGTTCAGGAAGCGATTGACGAAGGTTTTAAGCTTATTATGATCCGCCCTAATATGGTTCATATGGCAAAACAGATGATTTTGGAAGCCGGTTCAAAAGTTTTAGTCGGAACAGTTATTGGATTCCCGGAAGGAAATTACTCTTTGGAGCACAAGCTGGAAGAAGCCCAGCAAGCTATCAAAGACGGAGCCGATGAATTGGATTTTGTGTGCGATTATGAAGCATTTAAGCGAGGAGAACTGGATCTTGTAAAGAAAGAAATTTTGAAAGGAACCCAATTAGGGTTATCCAATCATAAAGTTGTCAAATGGATTATAGAAGTTGCAGCCTTAAACAGCCAACAGATCATGCATCTTTCCTGTCTGGTAAAAAATGTAGTTATTTCTAATTTTTCGGAAGACAATTATGCTTTGGTTTTTGTCAAGTCGTCTACCGGGTTTTATAAAACGGAAGACGGTCTTCCTAATGGAGCAACGGTTCCTACAATAATCATGATGCTTGAAAATGCATCGCCACTTCCTGTAAAAGCTGCTGGCGGTGTAAGGACTTATGAAGAAGCAAAAGAAATGATTCGCTTAGGAGTCAAAAGAATCGGGACTTCTTCTGCAAAAGCAATTGCAAACGGAGAAGCTGCAAATAACGATTACTAAATCAGCAAGTCAATACATGAAGAAACTCCTACAGATTGCCGTCTTGCTTTTATCAAGTCTTTCATTATGGGCCCAGAATAAAACATGGGAAAGAGAGCAGTTTCCTGTTTTTCCGAAATGCGAAGGGCAGCAATCAGAAAATCTTGAAGCCTGCTTTTATAATGAACTACAAGATTTTGTGTTTGCTAATTTCAAAGTACCACAGCAAATAACAGATAAAAACTACAAAGGCAAAGTAATTGTGCTTTTTGAAGTCGATACGGCCGGAGTTTTTAAAATACAATATATTGATGCGGTCGATACTTCTTTGGTGGAAGAAAGCAAGCGGGTTTTTGGATTATTGCCAAAAATTAAACCGGCTACTTATAGCGGAAACCCAACGTATGCCAAATATACAATCAGCATAAATATTCCTTTAGAAAAGCAGGCGACTGTCGTTGCCGGTGCTAAAAAAGAAAAGACAACTGCTCTTGTAAAAGACAGAAGTAAGGAGTTGACGGAATTTGATAGCATAGTTTACAAAAAGTTCGATAATCCGCAGTTTCAAAGCCACCTTAATATTCCTTTTTCACACAGTCTTTATGCTCAGTTTGATAGAGCTTTAAATCAGGTAGGAAGTAATAATCATACGGCATCCAAACCGTATACGTATGCAGAAGTGTCAAAATATTATGACCTGGCAGAAGCCAATAAGCTAATCCAAAAAAACAAACAGGGTTGGTGGGGAAGAAAACTTTGGAATGAAAATCTTGTGGCAATTCAAGGCGATGGCTATTGGTTTACTATGAATCCTATTTTGGATTTAAGATTAGGTAAAAGCGATCCAAGCAAGGCAGATTATACGTATCAGAATACCCGCGGTATTCAAATTCAGGGAGAAATTGGAAAAGAACTAAGTTTTAACGCTTCAATATTTGAAAGTCAGGGACGTTTTGCGGATTATTATAACAGATATGCGGAATCGATCAAGCCATCAGGCGGGAATCCGGCAATTATTCCTGGTATCGGGATAGCAAAAGGCTTTAAGGAAGATGCTTATGATTTTCCAATGGCCGAAGCGAATATTTCCTATACTCCAAGTAAGTTCATTAACCTACAGTTGGGTTTTGGCAGAAATTTTTTAGGCGACGGATACCGGTCTTTATTGCAGGGTGATGGCACAAGCCCATATCCTTTTTTTAAGATCAATACCAATTTCTGGAAAATCAAATACACCAACACGTATATGTGGCTGAAAGATGTGAGACCGGAAGTTACTGAAGATAATACCTATGCCACAAAATTTATGGCAAATCATTACCTGAGTTGGAATGTCACAAAAAGATGGAATCTTGGTTTTTTCGAATCTGTTGTATGGGCTGACCAGAACAATCGTGGTTTTGACGCCAGTTTCATTAATCCGATTATATTTTTTAGAGCGGTAGAATTTTCATCTTCCTCAAAAAGCGGTAATGCACTTTTAGGTCTTACGTCAAAATACAAGTTCAGCAATCAGGTCCAGTTTTATGGACAATTCTTATTGGATGAATTTTCTATTTCAGATATGAAGGCGGGAGATAAAAGCTGGAAGAATAAATTTGGGTACCAACTCGGAGCAAAGTATTTTGATGCCTTTAATATCGATAACCTATTGCTGCAATTAGAATACAATCATGTTCGTCCTTATGTATATGCACATAGCAATCCGTTGACAAATTATGCTCACAGTAATCAAAGCATGGGGCATCAGTGGGGAGGCAATTTTAAAGAATTTATAGCTGTTGCCAGATATTTTAAAGGAAGATGGTTTGCAGATGCGAAATTGACTTATGGAAAAAGAGGGCTCGATTTTGATACAGAAGAGAATTCTTTTAATTATGGAGGCAATATCTATAAGAACTACAATGTTGGAAGACCTCGTGATATAGGTGTCAAGACAGGACAAGGAAATGAAACGACAATTCTTATTGCCGATTTGCAGGCAGGTTATCTGGTTAATCCGTCTACAAATCTGAAATTTTTTGCCGGACTTATCTATAGAAACTTTAATCCGAATGTGGATACAGCGACAGCTTTTAAAGAAGATACGACCTGGTTTTCTATAGGTCTGAGAGCCGATCTTTTTAATTGGTATTTCGATTATTAATTCGGTTTTTGCAAAACCTGCGTTTTTTGTGATTTGTTTTTTGTGATTTTCTTTCTGAACCAGTATCTTTGCGCAAGATTTCAAAATCCAAATGAAAGCAGCATTGAGCACTACAGCAAATAACTTTTCCTTAAAATCCCTCTATATTGATTTCAGAGAAATCACGAAGGCAAGATTGGCGGTTAGCGTAGTTTTTTCTTCTATTGCGGGTTACCTGTTAGGATTTGATGCGGCACACCCGTTCAAATGGTTAACTTTGATTATGCTTTCTATTGGAGGCTACTGTATGGTTGGAGCATCAAATGCTTTCAATCAAATCATTGAAAAAGACCTGGATGTTTTGATGGATAGGACTAAAAATCGCCCTGTTCCATCTGGAAGAATGTCAGTAAACACGGCTTTTATTATTGCTTGTGTTTTGACAATTATGGGTTTGGTGATTCTTTACAATATCAACCCTAAGACAGCCATGTTTGGTGCGATTTCTATTTTCCTTTATACAAGTATCTATACGCCGTTAAAGACAAAAACGCCACTGTCTGTTTTTGTAGGCGCTTTTCCGGGAGCTATTCCTTTTATGTTAGGATGGGTAGCGGCTACAGACGAGTTCGGGATTGAAGCAGGGACACTTTTCTTAATTCAGTTTTTCTGGCAGTTTCCTCATTTTTGGGCTATTGGATGGTTCTTGTTTGATGACTATAAAAAAGCAGGATTTTTTATGCTTCCAACCGGGAAAAAAGATAAAACTACAGCTACTCAAATTATACTGTATACAGTCTGGTTAATTGGAGCTTCATTGCTTCCGGCGTTCTTTCCTGTAATAGGTTTGGTTGGAAGTAAATTGCAGTTAAGCCCAATCGCAGCAGTTGTTGTATTGTTGTTGGGAATATGGATGCTGATTTATGCTGTGAAATTGTATAAGTCTCGAGAAGCAAAAGCGGCACGAACACTAATGTTGGTGAGCGTATCCTACATTACCCTGCTTCAAATTGTGTATATAGCAGATAAATTTTTACGATAATGGAAATGACGATAAAAGGAATGACTGCCGACGAGCATAAAGAAAGAAAAGCAAGATCGTATAAACTGATTTTGTGGTTTGCAATGATAAGCATGACGATGATGTTTGCTGGACTAACCAGTGCCTATGTTGTGAGTGCTTCAAGACCGGATTGGCTAAAAGATTTTGATTTGCCAAGCGCGTTTTATGCAAGCACGGTTGTAATCATAATCAGCAGCTTCACATTTCATTTTGCAAAAAAAGCTATTCAAAAAGATAACAGAAGCCTGACAACTTCACTTTTGCTGGTGACTTTTGTGTTGGGATTGCTTTTTGTTTTTTTTCAATTTGAAGGCTTTAATCAGATGATTGCAATGAAGTTGTATCCTACGGGACCTTCTAGTACAGTGACTACTTCTTTTATCTATGTAGTAGTGCTGGTTCACTTTGCTCACCTTTTTGGAGGTCTGATATCGCTTTTAATCATAATTTATAATCATTTTAAACAAAAATACAATTCAGGTCAAACCCTTGGAATAGAGCTAGGTGCGATGTTTTGGCACTTTCTGGACTTTCTATGGCTGTATTTGTTTTTATTTTTATATTTCTTTAAATAAGAAAAAAACGTAAATTTGGGAACTTTTTAACTAAATAACTTTATGGGAGCTACTGTTACTACTGCAAATAGTGAAGGTAAAATTTGGGGAGGCGGCAACGAGCCTATGGGAATTAATTATGGCAAAATGATGATGTGGTTTTTCATCGTTTCTGATGCCTTAACATTCTCTGGATTTCTTGCGGCGTACGGTTTTTCAAGATATAAATTCATTGAAACTTGGCCTCTGGCGGATGAGGTTTTTAGTCACTTTCCATTTATGCACGGTGTGGATGCTCCGATGTACTATGTGGCATTAATGACTTTTATCTTGATTTTCTCATCTGTAACTATGGTATTGGCGGTTGACGCCGGTCACCAGATGAAAAAACAAAAAGTAGCCATTTATATGTTCCTTACCATTATTGGTGGTGGAATCTTCTTGGGTTCTCAGGCTTGGGAATGGAAAAACTTCATCAAAGGAGAATATGGTGCTGTTGAAACAAAAGGAGGAAGTATCCTTCAGTTTGTTGACGCAACTACAGGGAAAAGAGTAAAACTTTCAGATGTGGCTATTCCGCTTCATGAAGAAAGAGAACAATTGACAAGAAATAAAGGATTTTGGTTTTCAAGTGAAAGCACATTGCCAACTTATTCTGTAAATGAAGTGGTAGAAGGATTCAAGTCAAAACCTAATTTATTGGTTAGAACTGAAGCAACTTACCATCCAAATATGGCAAAAAATGTTGGTGTTCATCCTGAATTGAATAATTCAACTCACAAACACAAAACGATATTAACAAGAGAAGAATCTCTTAAGAGATTATCTGATGTTCACTATGTTGTAGAAGGAGCTAACCTGATTAGAAACGAATACGGTCAGAAATTATTTGCTAACTTCTTTTTCTTTATCACAGGATTTCACGGATTTCACGTATTTACTGGAGTTTTGATTAATATTTTGATCTTCTTTAATGTGGTTTTAGGAACTTACGAAAAAAGAAGAAGCTACCAAATGGTGGAGAAAGTAGGTCTTTACTGGCACTTTGTCGATTTAGTTTGGGTATTTGTATTTACATTCTTCTACTTAGTTTAATTTTTTAGAGATTATTATTATGGCACACGGACACGAGTACGTTTCTAATACGAAAAGAATATGGATGGTTTTTGCATTACTATCTGCAGTAACAATTGTTGAAGTTGCATTTGGTATATACAAACCAGCTATTTTGCACGACACTTTGTTTCTTCAAATGAATTTGCTTAACTGGCTTTTCATTGGATTGACAATTTATAAGGCATATTATATCGTTTGGGCATTTATGCACCTTGAAGGCGAGAAAAGTAATCTTAGGTGGAGTATTGTGGCACCTTTAGTATTCCTAATTATCTATTTAGTGTTCATCTTACTAGTTGAAGGTAATTATGTTTTTGATGTGTTCAAGAGTTCTCAGATAAAATGGAATTTTTAACAGCATATTAAATCACAAAAAAGACGGTATTATACCGTCTTTTTTTATTTTTGCACTACAATAATTTCCTCACTACAATGAAAAAAAATATAGTCCTTTTTGTGCTGTTTATACTTCCAATAGTTGCTTATCTTTTCTTTGCTTCCGGTATTAATAGTTTCGCAAAACTTCCGACTATAACTGAGAAAATTCCTGACCTGCAATGGAAAACGGCTGACGGTAAAAGTATAAGTCTTGATAATAAGATTACCATTTTAGGCTTTACCGGAAGTAAGGTGCTTTATAATGAAGGCAATTTTTTCAACCTGAACCAAAAGATTTACAACAAAAATAAAAATTTTAAAGATTTTCAGTTTGTCATGGTCGCTCCAAAAGGAAGCGAGGGCGAAGTGAAGGAGCTGCTGGAGAAACTTAAACCGATTGCTGAAGATAAGGATATTTCGAAGTGGATTTTTGTATTTGGAGCTCCGGAAGAAATAAGAGAGTATTATTCGAAGCTGAATCTTGTAGGAAAGCTCGATAATGATGCAGGAACAGCAAATGTCTATATCGTAGATAAGCTAAGGAACCTGAGAGGAAGAAAAGGACAAAACCTCGAAGGAAAGGAAGAATACAAAGAAGGCTATAATACTATTTCTGCGGCCGATTTGCATAATGAAATGAGTGATGATGTAAAAATCATCCTTTACGAATACAGGGCTGCCTTGAAAAAGAACAACCCTAAAGCGGAAATGAAAAGAAAAATTTAATACGATGAAAAATAAATCATACATCGGGATCTCATTTATTATCCTGGTTTTTGGAATCTATGCCATTCCAAAAATCATAGACAGGATAAAGAATAATGATATTTCTGTGCAAGACAGGCTAAACGTTCCTGTAAAAGAAAAGAAATTGGAAGAAGCTAAAAATCTGGTTAAGATTGGAAATGCGCCTCAATTTAGCCTGACAGACCAAAATGGGAAAACCATATCAAACAAAGATTTTGAAGGTAAGGTGTATGTAGTAGAGTTTTTCTTCTCAACTTGCCCGTCAATCTGCCCGGTTATGAATCAGAATATGCTTATGATTGAAGATGAATTTGGGAAAAATAAAGATTTCGGAATTGCTTCATTTACCATAAATCCGGCAAATGATACGCCTGAAGTCTTGAAAAAACACGCGGAACAGTTGGGAGTTACTTCTCCTAATTGGCATTTTTTGACAGGCGACCAGGATTATATTTATAACATTGCCAACAAAGGATTTAATATCTATGCCGGTGAAAGTAAAAAAGAAGGCGATGCCGGATTTGAACATTCAGGTTACTTTGCCCTGGTGGATAAAAAAGGAAATATCCGAAGCAGAAAAGATAAATCCGGAAACCCAATCATATTTTATACGGGTTTAAATTATAAAGACAAAGAAGGCTTCCAGGATGACCTGCAAGGTAAATACAAGCCGGGAATTCATGCTATCAAAGAAGACATTGCAATTTTATTAGAAGAATAATTATGGATAACAATTTGAATGCTGTTGAGCTGAAATATAGAAAGTGGATTATTATCTTATCCATAGCCATTCCTCTTGTTGTAGCCATTCTTTTTGGCGTAAAACTAAAGGATTTCGGATATGACGTCAAACCGTTATCATTCCTGCCGCCAATCTATGCTACTATAAACGGTATTACAGCTGTACTTTTGATTTCGGCTGTTATGGCAGTGAAGAATGGGAAAAGAAAACTGCATGAAAACTTAATGAAAATGGCTATTGGCTGTTCTGTGGCGTTTTTGGCAATGTATGTGGCTTATCACATGACGGCAGAAAGTACTCCTTACGGAGGTGAGGGAATATCCAGATACATTTACTTTTTCATATTGTTGACGCATATTCTTTTGTCAATAATCATTATTCCGTTTGTCCTTATTACTTATGTAAGAGCTTTGGCGGAACGATTTGACAAACATAGAAAACTGGCAAGAATAACCTATCCTTTATGGTTATATGTTGCTGTTACCGGAGTTATAGTTTATCTGATGATTTCTCCCTATTATGTGCACTAAAAAAAATAACTTAAACAAAAGCCTTTCCCTGAAATGGGTATTGCCTTTTTTAGCACTGTTTCTCGTTTCTGTGGATGCCAATGCGCAATGCGCTATGTGTCGTGCCGTTTTAGAAACAGAAGAAGGAGGAATCAAGGCAGAAGCGGTCAATGACGGAATCGTATACTTGATGGTTATCCCTTATATTTTGGTAGCTATTATGGGATTTGCCATTTATAAAATGAAAACAAAAAAAAAGCCTGAATAATCAGGCTTTTTTTTATTTCAATCCGTCGATGCTGACATCGACTTTGCCATTCACGGTAATAAAAGCAATGATGGCCTTGTTCGTGAGCTGTATCTTTTTGAATTCAATACCTTCAATATTACCATTCACAAAAACACCCGGCATAGGAGAATAGTTTTTCAGGTAATTCATCATGTTCTTTTTGCCTTCTTCAAGGTTAGGCTTGATAGAATAGCGGCAACTTTCCTGCATTTTTCTCAATACCATTCCTGAAGCCAGCCAGTTTGCGGTTCTGATGAGTTTGTCTTTGGTGTCAAGCACATAATCCAACTGGTCAAAATAGATTTCTTTTGTTGCATCGTTGTATTGCGGATAGCCGGAAAGATAGATGGTTCCGGTTACGGAGCCTAATAAATCCAGTGCAATAATCATCTTGTTGTTCTTTTGCCAGATATCCACCTTTTTTACGGTTACTTTCCTTTTTCCGGAACCAAATTCCTGTCCCTGAAAATTTTTAGTCATCAGTTTTGAAGCATCCTGATAGGTTGAAATTGCAGCGATATTGGCAGCAATGTAATCCGGCATTTTAGTTACCGGTTTTAGGACGATTTTATCCCTGTCGAGCTTGTTTTTGGGCTGCTGACCTACAATGGTTTCCATATTACACTTTAATCCCATTTCAAAAGAAACCATGTCTTTTTGAAGTTTGGAATTGGTTGCATATAATTCTATTGGCACAATGCGTAACCAGGAATCATAGGTTTCGCTCATTTGGAACGGCGTACATATTTTTTCCAAAGCATCAAGTACATTAGGCTTGAAATCCATAGATTTTTTAATTGCCTCATCCAGATTGTTTTCTATTTTGGATTTAAAAAGACGGATGGCAGGATTTATCAAATAAGTAATGGCAACATTTTTTCCTGCAATCACGATGGTCGGGCTTTCGTTCCATTCCAAAGACTTTATAGAAGTATCGGTATTCATCTTCCAGTTCGTAAGTGCTACGTCGCTTAGTAGCGTAATAACGCCATTCATGTTGATTTCTCGCGTATCGTATAATTTTATTCCCAACCTGTCAATGCCGTATCGGTAGTGGATATTGATTTTTAAAGGAAGAACAGTCTTAATTTTTCCTTTCTCTTCAGAGATTTTTATATCGGCAAGCTTCCAGACTTTCATCTGGATGTCGTCGTCTTCAATGTTTTTGTCTTCATAGATAACATCGTTCAGGAGTTTATTTGTCTGACTTTCGATATCCTTGAGTTTTATTTTTACAGGAAGGTTGATGAAGGATGTGGAATTTTCATAAACCAGAGGCGAAGCATCGTCCGGTTCCGGTTTCAGTGCATCTATTTTCTTTGTAGAAGCACAACCGCTCAATAGCAGCAAGGTTAGTAATGAGATTGATAGGCGGAAATATTTACCCATGTCTTTAACGATTTAATTTCGAAGTAAATGTAAATTTATTTTTTAATATCTTTTCTAAAAAAATGTGTAACAGATTCCTTATTTAAAAGTCTAATAATTTTATTAAGTGAGTAAAAAAGCTAAATTTGTATTGCAATAACTTGCCCATATTGTACGTAATTATTTATGAAAAAAACATTCGTCAGTAAAATTATTTTGATTTTTGCCCTTTTCTCAGGGCTCGTATCAAATGCTCAGGCAAAAAAATGGACTTTGCAAGAGTGCGTGCAATATGCATTAGACAATAATATTTCTATAAAACAAGCCGATTTAGACAGTCAGGTTGCTGAAATTGACAAGAAAGATGCCTTCGGGAATTTTTTGCCAAGCATCAACGGTACGGCTGTTCATTCCTGGAATATTGGTTTAAACCAGAACATTACGACCGGTCTGCTCGAAAATCAGACCGTACAGTTTACCTCTGCAGGGCTAAATGCAAACATTGATATTTACAGAGGACTTCAAAATATAAATAGAATGAAGAAAGCTAGGCTTTCTATCATTGCAGCCCAGTACAAGCTGTCTAAAATGAAAGACGATGTTTCCCTGAATGTAGCCAATGCTTTTTTACAGATTCTTTTCAATAAAGAAAATCTGAAAGTACAGAAAGAACAGTTGCAAAATAACGAAAAACAGAAAGAAAGAACCAAAGCTCTGGTGGATGCCGGATCGGTTCCAAGAGGTGATTTGTTAGATATTGACGCTACAGTAGCCAGTAGTCAGCAATCTGTAATCGTTGCGGAAAACACACTGCTTATTTCAAAATTGAGCTTGGCACAATTGCTTCAGATAGAAAATTTCCAGGATTTTGATATTCAGGATAACGACTATGAAGTAAGAGAAAGCGAAGTAATGTTGCAAACACCTTCTGCCATTTTTGAAAAAGCAAAGACGGAAAGATCCGAACTTAAAATAGCCAAAGCAAATCTGGAGATAGCAGAAAAAGATGTACAGATTGCCAGAGGAGCTTACCAGCCAAGTTTGCAAGGATTTTATAGCTTTAGTACAAGAGCTTCTTATTCTGACAGAATTGTCGATTATAATCTTAATTCGCAAAACCCTACACGAGTAATAGGAGTGGTTGAAGGTACTAACCAAAATGTGATTACACCAAATCTTTCGCCTATTTTAGGGAAACCGGCACCTATTTTTGACCAGTTTAGTGATAACAAAGGTCATTCTTTCGGTTTTCAATTGAATATTCCAATATTAAACGGATTGTCTGCCCGTAACAATGTAGAACGCTCAAAGGTGGCTTTAGAACGTTCAAGAACGGTATATAGCCAGCAAGAATTAGATTTAGAGCGAAATGTTTATACGGCTTTTACAGATGCTAAAGGAGCTTTGAAATCGTATGAGTCTGCTTTGGTTGCATTAGAAGCAAGAACAGAAGCATTTAATTATGCAAAAGAAAAATTTGATGTCGGATTGATGAATGCTTTTGAACTGAATCAAGCCCAGACACTCTATGTAAATGCACAATCGGAAGTTCTAAGGACAAAATTCGATTATATTTTCAGAGTGAAAGTTTTAGAATTTTATTTCGGCATACCTATCCAAAAACAATAAATTATTATGAAAAAGAAGACTGTTTATTATATGTTAGGAGGAGCTATTCTTCTGATAATTGTTTTATTACTGCTTTCAAAAGCAGGCGTTTTGGGAAGTAAGGAAAAAGGAAAAGAAGTAGAAATTGCCCAGGTAGATGCTATGACAATTATTGAAACAGTTTCTGCAACAGGCAAAATCCAGCCAGAAATTGAAGTGAAGATTTCTTCTGAAGTATCGGGAGAAATTATCGATTTGCCTGTGAAAGAAGGACAGGTAGTTAAAAAAGGCGATTTGCTTGTTCGTATTAATCCTGATTTATATACCTCAGGACTTAATCGTTCTGTGGCAAGCCTTTCTGGAACTAAAGCCGGATTGAGCCAGGCCGATGCACAATTCAAAGAAGCAAAAGCAAATTACGAGAGAAATAAGACACTCTTTGAAAAAGGAATAATTTCAAAATCAGATTGGGATAAGGCCGTTTCTTCATTTGAAGTGGCACAGGCTACAAAACAGTCAGCCTATTACAATGTTCAAAGTGCTTCGGCAACAGTAAATGAAGCCAGAGATAACTTAGGAAGAACGACAATTTATTCTCCAGCCGACGGGACTATTTCTTCATTGGGTGTAGAATTAGGAGAAAGAGTATTGGGTACGCAACAAATGACCGGTACGGAACTTTTGAGAGTAGCAAACCTTA
The DNA here is from genome assembly GCF_041262125.1 of Flavobacterium sp. 28YEA47A. Classification (NCBI taxonomy): domain Bacteria; kingdom Pseudomonadati; phylum Bacteroidota; class Flavobacteriia; order Flavobacteriales; family Flavobacteriaceae; genus Flavobacterium; species Flavobacterium sp. 28YEA47A. Next base: position 127,146 of record NZ_JBGCCI010000002.1, on the reverse strand, counting down.
ATAACATGGAGGTTGAAGTCGATGTGAATGAGAATGACATTGTTAAGATCAATGTTGGTGATTCTGCAAAGGTTGAAGTCGATGCTTATCTTAAAAAAGAATTTAAAGGAATTGTAACCAGCATTTCAAACTCTGCGAGTACTGCTTTGACTGCCGATCAGGTAACCAATTTCAAAGTAAAAGTGAGAATATTGAAAGAGTCCTATGCCGACTTATTGGAAGGTAAACCAGCAAATTTTTCTCCTTTCAGACCCGGAATGACTGCAACAGTTGATATTATCACAAAGAGAAAAGAAAATGTATTGTCAGTTCCTATCAGTTCAGTTGTAGTGAAAACTGATACTTCTGCTACAAAGAAACCGGTAGTGTTAAATTCAAAAGATAACCAGAACAACAATCAAAAAGCACCAAAATCAGAGAAGAAATTCGAATGTGTTTTTGTTAAAGAAGGTGATAAAGCTAAACTTAGGGTAATAAAAACTGGAATTCAGGATGATACTAATATTGAAGTTTCATCAGGTTTGAAAAAAGGCGATATAGTAATTGTGGGCCCTTATGCTACAGTTACAAAAGATTTGAACACTGGTGATATAGTACATATAAAATCGGATAGTAAAGCCAAAAAAGATAAGACTAAAAAATAATGTCCTACATACTCAATATTGAAACAGCGACTAAAAACTGTTCGATAAGCATTGCAAAAGATGGCGTAACGCTTTTTTGCAAAGAAATGTCTGAACAGGGCTATTCACATGCTGAAAAACTCCATGTTTTTATTGCAGAATCGCTACAGGAAGTAAAGATTGATTTTTCTGATTTAAAGGCTGTAGCCGTTAGTCAGGGGCCGGGTTCTTATACCGGATTGAGAATAGGCGTTTCGGCAGCAAAAGGATTGTGCTACGCCTTAAATATTCCATTAATAGCAATTGATACTTTAGAAATATTGGCAAGACAGCTGTCTGTTGCTGACGGATTAATCATTCCGATGATTGATGCCCGACGGATGGAAGTTTATGATGCTGTTTTTGACAGCCAGTACAATAAAATACACGAAACAAAAGCTGAAATCATTACAGAAGATTCTTTCGCAGATTTTGAGGGAACCATTCATCTTTTAGGTGATGGGGCGATGAAATGCGCGGATGTATTAAGCGATAGCAGGTTTGTATATCACTCTGACATCATTTATCCTTCAGCCAAAGAAATGAGCAGCCTTTCATTTGATAGGCATAAAAAAAGCGACATCGTTGATGTCGCTTACTTTGAACCTTTCTATCTGAAAGATTTTATATTACATAAGTGAATTTAAGAATCTTCCTAGTTGATTTAGGTCAGTGTCTTCAGAAAATGAAATCTTATTTTCTTTGATGAATGAAGCGATTTCTTTTTCTTTCTCAGGTACTATAGAAACTATTGCTTTCTTCTTTAAAGACAAAGGCTTAATCTCTGATTCGCTTAATCTGATGAAATACTCATCTTTTGATTTTGTATAAGCAGCTGGTTTGTAGGTATCATATCCGGAAGCAGGATGTACTTCTGGTTTAAGATATACAACTTCAGATTTGTAAATCTTTACTTTTGGATTATTACTGATTAATTTCAAATATCCTTCTTTTTTTACTCCTTTTTCATTAGTATATGCTACATACTCATAAGAAGTAGTGCTATTTGTCATATTAATCATCGTGTTTAATTCGGCAGGGACAATCTTAACCTCATTATTGATGCTTACTTCCATGTCGTCTGTGTAAGCGTTATGTCTAACCAAGATGATTTCATTAGAACCTACGATTTTGGCAGGCAAGAAAGTCTCATTAAAGTACTTTGAACCCGCAGTTTTGTCAACCGCATTTTTGTTGGAGAATCTTCTTTCATTATTAGCAATATCATTAACAGTCTGTTGTGCTGAAAGGACTTGCGCCTTAGCAAAATTTGAAAATAATGCTGTAAGGGAGATGCTTAAAAAAAGTATTTTTTTCATGATTTTAAATTGTTTATTCTAGTTTTTAGTTTTTAATATGATTTTTATGTAGTTGCTTTAATAAATGGATTTTTTTCAATTTTTTCTAATTCAGTCAATATTTGCTCCAGTACATCAGAACTCATGCTTCCAAAATTTTCATTCTTTGCCCAGGGTCTAGCCACCAAATTTATGCCAGTATCTGTTAAATCACTCACAATTATGGCCGGGGCCGGGTTTTTTAACACTTGCGGATGATTTTTCATGATTCCTATTATAGTGTCCTTCACATACTTTATATCCGTTTCATAGTTTATTTTGATAACCAGGTCAGCTCTTCTGTTGCTATTCTGCGAATAATTCTTGATCTTGTTGTTTGAAAGTATTCCGTTTGGAATATAGACTATCTGATTGGAAGCTGTTAGTAGCTTAGTTGTAAAAATCTGAATTTCTAAAACTTTTGCTGTTTCCGCTTGCGCCTCAATTGTATCGCCAACCTTAAAAGGCTTGAATAAAATGATGAGCACGCCTCCTGCAAAATTAGAAAGAGATCCTTGTAATGACAATCCGATAGCCAAACCGGCAGCTCCAAGAATGGCAACAAATGAGGAAGTCTCAATTCCAAGTTTTGAGATAAATGCTACAAATAGCAATACTCTCAATACCCAAATTAAAATATTTGCTAAGAACGTAGTGAGTGTCGGTTCAAGATTTCGACTAATCATTATTTTTGTGGCAAGGCGGTTTAAAAGCCTTATTCCCCACAATCCTGCGAAAAGTATAAGGAACGCTCCTATTAGTTTAGGGGAATAATCCACCAAAATTGTAATAAAGCGATCTGTATAAGTTTCTATTTTTTGGGCGTCAATCAACATCCTCAGACACAATTTTTTTTAAAGAGTCAAATCTAATAATTTAAAAAATAAATTTTTGTTAAATTTTAAACAATTAATAGTTTTTGTGATGCAATTTTATGAGGCCTGCCTATTTTTTATACTATTTAGTATAGAAACCATGTCTTCTAACGGCAATTCACAAGTTTTATTTTGACATAAATAGAATAAATTTTTCCCTTTTTCAAATCGGTTCTTTAAGAATGGAAGCTCTGAAGGCTTGCGGGTTCCGGCTAAAACAATATTTGGTAAGTATTCTTTTTGAAGTGATAATATGTTTTCCAAAGCATTTTCTCCACAGACAGCAAGTTCCTGATTGGCATCTGAAAAATTTAAAAAAGCATGCAGCCAGTTTGAAAAAGCAGAAGGATAGTCAATATCAGGTAGTACATGGACAAGCATTTTTTGTGCTACGGTTTCATAATAAGAGTTTTCAAAGTAAATAGCCAATTTATACAGATTATTTGCCATTGTAGAATTTGACGCGACAATTACATTGTCTTCCAATTCGTAATGTTTTGTAATCAGGGCGGTATCTAAATCAGAGGTAAAGGCAAAAAAACCATTGGTAGTATCATAAAAATGGTCAAAGCAATAATCTGTAAGCTGTTTGGAGTCTCTAAGCCACTTTTCATCAAGAGTAACTTCATATAAGGCAATAAAAGCATCAATTACGAAACAATAGTCTTCAAGATAGCCATTAATCGTGTTTTTCCCGCTCTTGTGATTATGTAGAAGGTTTCCTTCAGGAGTCCAAAGGTTCTCAATGATAAAGGCTGCATTTTTAATCGCTGTGTTTAGATAAGCTCCTGTTCCTAATGCTTTATAGGCATCAACATATCCTTTTAGCATTAATGCGTTCCATGAGGTAAGGCATTTGTCGTCAAGTCGGGGCTTTTTTCTTTTGTCTCTTGAAGCGTATAACAGCTTTTCCCAGTTTTGTTTTTTGCGGCGCAATTCAGCAGCATCTAAATTAAATTGCTGAGCGATTGTTTCCAATGATTCTGTTTGGATCAGAACATAGTTGCCGTTTTCCCAATGGCCAAAATCATTTATATTGAAAACGATACCAAACAGTTCAAAATCTTCTCCTACTATGGCTTTCAATTCTTCCTTAGTCCAGACATAGAAAGCACCTTCTTCCAAATGCCCTTCAGCTGTCAGGCTATCTGCATCCAATGCTGAAAAGAAACCTCCGTTTGGAGCGGTAAGTTCTTTTGATATAAAAGATAATGTCTTTTCAATAATTTCTTTATATAGAGGATTTCGGGTAAGTTTATAGGCTTCGGAATATAATGAAACTAATTGTCCGTTATCATAGAGCATTTTTTCAAAGTGAGGGACGTGCCATTTCATATCGACAGAATAGCGTGAAAAACCGCCGTCAACAATGTCAAATAATCCTCCATAAGCCATTTTGGTAAGTGTCAGGTTTACAAATTCGGATAGTTTTTGATCTTTTTGCTGATAAGCATACCGTAATAGGAAAGAATAATTGCTAGGCATCATGAATTTTGGTGCCCTGCTATATCCGCCAAATTCCCAATCAAAACTTTTTTCCCATTTTTCAACCAATGCTTCAAGTCTTTCCCAGTTAAAGCTCTCACTGTTTTCAGGTTGTTGTATGTAACTGATAGCATTGATGCCTTGATGTAATTTTTCTGCATAATCCATCATTTTCTCAGGATTTGCTACATAAAGCTGTTGGAGTTGTTGGAGCGTATCCATCCATTCCTCTTTTCTGAAATAAGTTCCTCCCCAAACAGGTCTGCCATCCGGAAGACACACAACATTCATAGGCCAACCGCCACGACCGGTCATAATTTGTACGGCTTTCATATAAACAGCATCAATATCCGGCCTTTCTTCTCTGTCTACCTTAATATTAATAAAACTTTTGTTCATCACAGCTGCCGCATCGGAGTCTTCAAAAGTTTCGTGTTCCATGACATGACACCAATGGCAAGCCGAATAACCAACGCTCACAATTATCAGCCGGTTGGTTTCTTTAGCCAGATCTAATGATTCCTGGTTCCAGGCTTTCCAATGTACCGGGTTATTGGCATGTTGCAGAAGATATGGACTTGTCTCTTTATGTAGGTCGTTCATGAGGAAGTGGTTTTTAAATTATAAAAAAAGCGTCTCGAATTCGAAACGCTTAAATGTAAGATGATTTGAGTGCCTATTCTAACTCAAAGGTAAGTTTTAATGTTACCCTAAATTCTTTAACCGATCCGTTTTGCACGGTAGCGCTTTGATCCTGGACATAAACCGATTTTATGTTTTTCAAAGTTTTTGATGCTTTAGAAACGGCTTTTTTAGTGGCATCTTCCCAGCTTGTCTCCGAGCTTGAAAGAATCTCGATTACTTTTAATACAGACATAATTTGCTAGTTTTAAATTGTTTATCTTATAAAGATAGCAAATAAATGTTGTTTTATTAACCGTTTAAGGCCTCTACTTTTATATCTTCATCGTTGAGCATGTCTTTCAGCATATTCTCAATACCGCTTTTAAGTGTGAATGTTGATGAAGGACATCCACTGCAAGCGCCTTGCAATACAACTTTTACTCGTTTGTCATTTTCATCGTAGGAATCAAAAAGGATATTGCCTCCATCAGCAGCTACAGCTGGCTTCACATATTCTTCAAGAATGTTTATGATTTGTTGCGAGGTGGTATCCAGATTGTCAAAATTCTCAATCTTCTGCTTTTCAGTTTTCGGATTGAGAGCCGCAATACTTTCATCGATAACGGTACCGCCGTTTTCAATAAACTCTTTAATGAAACTTCGTAGCTCGTAAGTGATATCCTGCCATTCTTTTACAGCATATTTTGTTACAGAAATATAGTTCTCGTCAATAAAAACCTCTTTGACATACGGAAACTTGAATAGCTCTAAGGCTAATGGAGAAGCAGCAGCTTCATCAATGTTTTTAAATTCCATAGCCGTTTTGGTCATCATTCGGCTGCCAACAAATTTTTGAACGGAAGGGTTTGGAGTGCTTTCAGCATAAACGGTTAGAGGCTGTTTTGTTGCTTTCTTCTCTGTAACGGTTAGGATTTGCCCGCCTTTGTTGACAAAACTTTCAATTTGTTCTGCAACGGCTGCTTTTACATCTTCCCATTCTACGATATTATAGCGTTGTATGGCTATAAAATTTCCAGAAATATAAACGGCTTTTACAAAAGGTAGGTAAAATAGCTGTTGGGCTAGAGGAGAATCTTTTGCCTCGTCTATGTTTTTGAACTCGAAATTTTCATTTTGCGCGATAAAATCTGGCAATTCAAACTTCAGAATTGTCGGATTTTGGGTCTCTTTTATAATAACATTTATCATTGGAATCTTATTTTGAGCAAATTTAACAAAGAAATTTTCGGTGAAATGTTATATTTGGTTTTTTATAGAATAAATTAACAGTTCTTTCGTTTTTGTTTAACACCCAGACATTATTGAGGCGAAATGATTTTTTAAGAGCATTTTAATTTTTTTCTTAAAGTTTCTATAAAAAGTGATTGTAATATTAACGAATTAGTATAGCAACCTAACACAAAAATTTATATATTTGACCGCTACGAAAAATTACTAAATCATATCAGCCAGCCTGTTTAATAAGGTAATCAAGGATTAGCAATTTTTTTTAATTAATAATTAAGAGCGTTTTTCATTAATAAAGATAGACCCCATGAATTTTAAAAAGAGGTATTTAGCATTATTATTGTTATTGTCACAAATATCGTTTTCACAAGAAGGAATTGCCGTTTATTCAGATTACTTATCCGATAATTATTATTTGATTCACCCTTCTATGGCGGGTGCAGCAAATTGTGCTAAATTACGTTTAACAGCTCGTCAGCAATGGTTTGGTCAGGATGATGCACCAGCTTTGCAGACTTTGAGTTTTAACGGAAGAATAGGAGAGCAGTCAGGTGTGGGTATCATACTTTTTAATGATAAAAATGGTTACCATTCACAAGTAGGAGGTAAACTTACTTATGCTCACCATATCCTGTTTTCAAGAGGTGATTATGATTTAAACCAGTTGTCATTTGGTATGAGCGCCGGTTTGGTGCAAAGTAAATTAGATGAATCTGAATTTGAAGGATTTGACCCTATCGTAGTAGGAGGAGTTTACCAAAAAGCCTCTTATTTCAATGTCGATTTTGGAGCTTCCTATAACTATTTGGATTTTTATGCTCACTTTACTGTAAAAAATGCAATTGCCAATATCAGAAGAGAAATCTATACCGATTACGAATCCGATAACTTAAGAAAATACTTGTTCAGCGCCGGATATGTTTTTGGTGATCCGGACAGACTTCAATGGGAACCATCTTTCTTGTTCCAATATGTTGATGAGACAAAAGAAAAGTCAATCGACATAAACTTAAAAGTCTATAAAGATTTAGATTTTGGAAAGCTTTGGGGCGGTTTGTCTTATAGAAGAAGCTTTGATGGAGCACAATACCTTGATGGTAATAGTGTTTCAGATCAGAAATTACAATACATTACTCCAATCGTAGGCTTAAATTATAAAAACTTTATGGTAGCCTATACTTATTCTCAGCTAACAGGTAACGTAAAGTTTGATAACGGTGGTTTCCACCAAATCACTTTAGGTCTGAATTTATTCTGTAAGCGAGAAAAATGGGATTGTAATTGTCCTGCTGTTAATTAATTATTTTAAAGTTGATATTAATTCTGTCCCGATAATCGCAGCGCTTTTATCGGGACTCTTTTTTATATTCTATGCTAATAAAAACTGTAAATGGCAAAAGTCCTTCAATTCCTGAAGATTGCTATGTTGCCGAAAATGCAACAATCATTGGAGATGTAACTTTTGGAGCTTCCTGCAGCGTTTGGTTTAATGCTGTGATTCGAGGTGATGTTCATTATATTAAAATTGGGAATAAAGTAAACATCCAGGATGGAGCCGTTATCCACTGTACCTATCAAAAACATCCTACCGAAATTGGGAATAACGTGTCAATAGGGCATAATGCTATCGTACATGGCTGTAAAGTTCATGATAACGTATTGATAGGGATGGGTGCAATTGTAATGGACAATTGCGTTATTGAAAGCAATTCTATTATTGCCGCCGGAGCGGTAGTAACACAGAACACAGTTGTTGAATCCGGAACTATATACGCAGGCGTTCCGGCCAAGAAAGTAAAAGATATTAATAAGTCTGATTTTGCAGGCGAAATTGAACGTATTTCTAATAACTACGTTATGTATTCCGGCTGGCTAAAAGATCAGGAATAGCTTTTAAGACTTAAAAATCTTTTTGGATGACAGGATATTTGTTCTCCAAAATCGTTTTCAGAACTTTTGGGTCAGAGTTTGTGTAAAACAAAGTACTGTGTTCACCAGCAGCTGTATTAAGCCCGATTTTTTCCTCAAGTACTTTGTAGGTTTGTCGGGCTACCGCTTCACCAGAATCGATGATTTTGATATGAGGCGGCAGAATTTCTTTGATTTGAGGAATTAGGTAAGGATAATGGCTGCAACCTAGAACCAGATAATCGATATTGGCTTCAATCATTGGTGTTAAATAGGTTTTTAGTAGCGAAGTCATTTCTTCAGAATACATTTCACCCTCTTCAATCAGTTTAACTAAATTATAGCCCACCTGTTCAATGATATTGGTTTCCTGGAATTGTTCGGCGGTTTTATTAAAAAGCTCGCTGTTAAGGGTTCCTTTGGTCGCTAAAATGCCTATCGTTTGTGTTCTGGAGTTATTAGCAGCCGGTTTTATAGCCGGTTCGATTCCAATAAAGGGAACATCGAATTTGGTTCTTAATTCCTTAATTGCATTTGTGGTGGCCGTATTACAGGCTACAACAATAATTTTTGCATTCTGATTTAAAAGGTATTCGGTATTTTTAATGCTTAATGCAATAATCTCGTCTTTTGTTTTTTGGCCGTAAGGCGCATTTTTACTATCAGCCAGGTAGATAGTATTTTCGTAAGGCATTAATTGATGGATTTCTTTCCAGATAGATGTTCCGCCTATTCCGGAGTCAAAAAGTCCTATTGGGTTTGAGTTTATCATAGAAACAAAAGTAAAAAAAAACTGCTCAATAAATTTGAGCAGTTTCTAAAATATTCGGGTTTTTGATTAGAACCCAAGTTCTTTCTTTACGTCAGCAGTAATGTTTGGACCGTCAGCAAGTAAAACCATAGCTGAATCCAAAACATATTGGTATCCTTTAGCTTTTCCTACTTTTTGGATAGCTGCTTTGATTTTTTCCTGGATAGGCTTGAACAAATCCTGTTCTTTTTGCTGTAATTCTTTTTGAGCATTTTCGCCGTAATCTCTAATTCTTTTTTGCATGTCCTGAATTTCAACAGCTCTGTCTTGATTTACTTTCTCAGCAACTGTACCTGATTCCGCATCATATTTTTTTAGTTTGGCTTGGTATTCATCAACCATCGTTTTGTAATCAGCATTGTAAGTCTGGTTCAATTTTTCAAGTTGCTTTTGCCCTTCTATCATTGCAGGCATCTTAGCCATAATTTCACTAACGTCAACATGTGCAGTCTTTGCTTGGGCATTCATAGTTTGGCTTGCACCAATGAAAAGCGCTGCGGCGATTAGTAAAGTTTTCAGTTGTTTCATCATTTTCAAGTATTAAATATTAATTTAGTTTTAGTTCCCTTTATTGTTTTCTTCAGGGGTTTTCTTTTCTTCCCTTTCTTTCTTGGCAGCTTCTCTTTCTTCTAGTATTTTCTTTCTTTTTTCTTCGAGAGCTTTTTTACGTTCGTCTAATTTTCTCTGTCTTTCATCAGCAGCCTCTTTTTTAGCCTGCTCCATTTCTGCTTTCTTTTCTTCGGCAGTTTGTCCGGCAGTATTTTTTTCTTCTGTTTTGACTTTTACTTCTTCTTTTACATCAGAAGGTGTTGCTTTATCAGCAGCTGGCTTTTCTTCTTTTTTAGAATCGTCTGTTTTTGTTTTAGCAGCGTTTCTTTTTTCTTCTCTTTCTGCTAACAGCTGAGCTCTTTTTTCTTCAAAAGATTTTCTTTTTTCTTCAGCAGCAGTCTTTCTATCCTCAAGCATTTTTTCTCTGGCCGCTTTTTTGTCGTCCAGTACTTTTTGTCTTTCAGCTAAATCAGGATTAGCATCAATCATGTCTTGCTTGCGTTCTTTTTCAGCTTCATCTTTCAGCTGTTTTTTACTTAGCTGCTCTCTTTTTTCAGCTCTTGTCAGTTGTCGTACAACCTGGTCGCTAATATTATGTCTTTGTGCTCCAAACAACATGGTAAGATCAGATGATTTATCAAAAATAAAATCATACTTTTTTGTTTCTGCAATATCCTGAACAATAGTAAAAACCTGATCTTGAATTGGTTTTACTAAAACAGCTTTCTGTGTAATCAGGTCGCCAGTAGATCCAAATCTTTTTTGCTGGAAATCTAATAATTCATTTTCAAGAAATGAAATTTCTTCTTCTCTTTCTTCAATAAGTTCTTTTGTCAATAAAACTCTTTCTGTTTTCAGATTTTCTTTTAGCTTATTGATTTCATTTCTTTTTACTTCTGCTTCCTGCTTCCATTTCTGGGCTTTAAGCTCCAGCTGGTTTTTTGCCTCAGCATAGTCAGGAACTTTTTCTAATATATATTCCATGTCTATATATCCAATACGAATACCTCGTGTCTGCGCATTGACGGCAGTTGAAAATGAAGCTGCTAGCAATAGTATAAAAAAATGTTTTCTCATATTCTTGATGTTATATTAGAAAATATCGTGCCAAATTTAAGTTTTTAAAACTGTTGTCCAATAATGAAATGCGTTTCCCATCCATTTTTTCCTGTTCCGCCAGGAATCGGATCAAATCCGTGACCAAAGTCAATACCCAATAATCCGAATGCCGGCATGAATACTCTCAGACCAAAACCTGCTGAACGTTGTAATACAAACGGATTATAGTCTCTAAAATTGTCGTATGCTGCTCCGGCCTCAAGGAAAGTCAAAGCATAAATTGACGCAGCTCCTTTCAATGTGATAGGATATCTCAATTCTAACGAGAACTTATTGTAAATTGTTGCTCCGTTTTGGTTTCCTTTATTATCCAATGGTGTCAAAGATTGATTAGGATAACCTCTCAACTGTATTACCTCGCGACCGTCTAACGAATAGTTTGCCAAACCGTCTCCACCAAGGAAGAATCTTTCAAAAGGAACCAGGCCTCTGTCATTATTATAAGCTCCTAAGAAACCAAATTCACCCAATGAACGAAGTACGAATTTACCATAAATTTTTGTATACCAATCAGCTTTGAATTTAATTTTGTAATATTCTAACCAATTAAATTTCTTTTGATCGATTTTTGATTGGTCTGGGACAATCTCTCCAGAACTGTTTGTGGTTTGGTAATCCGGGTCATTTTTCAAGTTCGCATAATCAACTCCATTGAAAAGAGAGTATGGTAAAGTGAATTTTGCACTAATACTAAACTCTGATCCGAAAGTAGGGAAAATAGGATCTATACCACGGCTATCTCTTCTTAATCCGATAGTGTATGCTAAGTTTCGTGAATTTCCATTTCCGAATGTAAATAATCCAGTGTTGTAATTGTTCAGGTCATAATACTGGAAACTGATTCCTTGTGAAAGGATAAAGTAGTCATCCGGTACGTTAAGTTTCTTTGCAATACCAACTGATAGGGATGTGATGTTAAAACTTTTGTTTCTGTCAACATTACTAGTTCTTCCAGTATATAAAAACTGTTTACTGTGTGAGATAGATCCTGAGAATTGTACTGGTTTTTTTCCTCCAAGCCATGGTTCTGTGAAAGAAAGGCTATAGGTTTGGAAATATGAACTTCCCTGAAGTCTTAAAGCCAATTTCTGTCCGTCTCCCATTGGAAGAGGAGTATAGGCATCTTTTTTGAAAATATTTCGGATAGAGAAGTTGTTAAATGAAAGACCTAAGGTTCCGATAAAACCGCCGCCGCCATAACCTCCCTGAAGCTCAATCTGGCTTGATCCTTTTTCAACAACATTATATTCGATATCAACTGTACCAGCCGCAGGATCAACATTTTTGAATTTTGGTTCTAATGCCTGAGGATCGAAAAATCCTAATTGTCCAAGTTCACGAAGCGTTCTCATTAAAAGCTCCTTGCTGTATTTTTGCCCCGGAAGCGTTCTTAATTCACGATAAATTACTTTATCATTAGTCTTGTCGTTTCCTACTACAGTAATCTTGTTGAAATAAGCCATTGGGCCTTCCATGATTCGGATTTCGAAATCGATGGTGTCGTTGGCTGTTTTTACTTCTACCGCATTTACAGTTGAAAATAAATAACCGCTATTTTGGTACAGGTTTTTGATGTCGTTTCCATCAGGTTTTGTTTTGTCTTCAATTCTTTTTTGAAGTAATACGCCATTGTAAACATCTCCTTTTTTGATGCCCAGCATTTTTTGCAAACCTTGATCAGAATATACGGAGTTTCCTAAGAATTTAATGTTTCCAAAGTAGTATTTGTTGCCTTCTTCAACCTTTAATTTTATACCAACCGTATTGTTGTCTTTGTTGTAAGAGATAGAGTCAGATACGACACGAGCATCACGATATCCTTTTTCTTTGTAAACAGATACGATGTTTTCTAAATCTTCTTTATATTTTTCTCTGATGAATTTTGATCCTTTCCAAAAGCGTAAGGGGAATCTTGTCTTGGTATTTTTCATCGCCTTCCTGATTCTTCCGTCAGAAAGTTTCTCGTTGCCGTCAACAACAATAGAGCTTACTTTTACTTTCTTGCCTTTGTCAATGTTTATGAGCATTTTGACCTCGTTTCCGGCTGTAGTATCTGGATAGGTATTAATAACAACTTTAGTGTTATAAAACCCGTCTTTTTTGTATTTGTTTTCGATGTAATTCTTGGTCGTAGTGATAAGGTTTTCATTGACAATTTTGCCTTTTGTCAGCGAGTTGTCTTTGATAAGTCCTTCTACCTTAGATTTTTTTACACCGTTGATTTTTACCTCGCTAAGTTTAGGCAACTCGCTGATATGCATGTCGATAAAAATACTATCGCCATCGATCCGGTTGATATAGGTGTCAATTTCGTTGAATAATCCCAGCTTCCATAATTTTTTAATGGCGCTACTGATTTCTTCACCAGGAACTGTGATTTTTTGGCCTTTTTCAAGACCTGCAAATGTAACAACTGTTTGTTCGTTATAGCTGATTTTTCCGATGACACTTACACCGGCTAGGATATATTCTCTTCCTTGATCAAATGGTACTCTCTCTTGGGCTTTTGCTTGGAAAATATTTCCTAAAACTAATACGGTTAAGAATAGTTTAATGCTTTTATCTAACATTAAAAATTTATTTAATTTGTTCACTTGTTTTTCCAAATCTACGTTCTCTTTTTTGATAGCTAATTATAGCTTCATACAAATCTTTTTCCCTAAAGTCAGGCCACAATACTTCTGTAAAGTATAATTCTGCATAAGCTATCTGCCAAAGTAAGAAATTGCTGATTCTATGTTCGCCACTGGTTCTTATTAATAAATCAACGTCTGGTAAATTTTGCGTGTAAAGATGCTGATTAATAATTGATTCGTCAATAGCGTCTGTTGAAATTATATTATTTTTAACTTTAGTGCTAATGCTCTTTACTGCAGAGACGATTTCCTCACGGGAACCGTAGCTTAACGCAAGGGTTAGCGTCATTCTGTTGTTGTCTTTTGTTTTAGAAATTACCTGTGATAATTCTTTTTGAGCAGAAGCTGGTAATTTTTCAAAATTACCTATAGTGTTGAGCTTTATATTGTTTTCGGTAAGCGTTTTAAGCTCGTTTTTTAATGAGTTTATAAGAAGCTTCATCAGAGTGTCAACTTCTAGCTTTGGACGGTTCCAGTTTTCGGTAGAAAAAGCGTAGAGCGTGAGGTTTTCAATGCCTAGCTTGGCACAAGTCTCTACGGTAGTCCTTACGGCTTTGGTGCCGTTTTCGTGACCAAAGGCTCTGAGCATGCCCTTTTGTTTAGCCCAACGGCCATTGCCATCCATAATGATGGCCAGATGCTTTGGGAGGTTGTCTTTGTTTATAGTGTTAAGTATGTCCATTCTTTATTCTGCACAGTAGCAAGGTTTGTTTCCAAAGGTATACGTCAGTGTAAAGCCTGTGAAAACATACCAGTCGTTGCTGTTTAAATTTCCAAATCGCAATGTTTTAAAATTGTCATTCTTTGGGTTGCTTCCGTCCAGATTATCTGTAAAGGTATATCTTGCCCCGACTTCAAATCCTAAAATCAGTTTTTCTGCAATCCTAGACTTTATACCTACGGTCATTGGGATTGCAAATGTACTTTTGTTATCATCTTCCTCATACTGATTGTTCAAATGGTATAATTCTGTATAAGAAAAATAACTTATGCCGGAATATACATAGGGCGTCAGTAAAAAACCCGATTCATGCAAATTAAAATCAAAAAAATTGAATTCAAGGCCTAAAGATAATTCTTTTACACTATTTTCAAAGTTTAATCCTCTTTGTTTTCTGGCTGGTGAGTCGGAATCGTGATCGTTGGATGTTACTTTTCCCTGTGTATATGAAACTTTCCAGGAATGTCTCGGACTTTTATTCCATTTATAGAGTACTCCAAAGGCAAATTCATTGGGCTTGACATAGTTTGTCGGACCCACATCTCCGATGTAGTTATTGCCGCCGGCAAAAATTCCAATTTCATGGATTTGGGCATTGGTAGCAGCATAACTTAAAATGCAGAACAAAGTGATTATTATCCGATTCATTGTTATTAAAAAATAAGGGTGCAAATATAATAATTATGAGCACTTATCAACTGTCTAATAATTAAATATCCTTAATTTTAGGCAAATGATAGGCTTTTCGATTTAAAGTAAACGAAACTTATGTGCTGATAGTATAAGAAGAAAAGGATTTTTAGTTTCTCTTGTCCTCTCCCCAAAGCAATTTTGCACGCAATGTTTTTAAGAAACTTTTTTCGGGAAGTTCGACCATATTGATCTGAAAAGGTGTTTTTTTGATTGTCAAGACAGTTTTGTTGCTTATTGAAGCTACTCTTGAATCCAACGAAACAAGATAATGCTCTTCTCTGCCTGAAACTTTTAGCTTGATTTCAACATTGTCAGGAATAACAAAAGGTCTTGCGTTTAAATTATGAGGCGCAATAGGTGTAATTACAAAGCTTTCAACGGCAGGCATTAGGATTGGACCGCCACAGCTTAAGGAATATCCGGTTGAGCCTGTCGGCGTTGAAATGATAAGACCGTCTGCCCAGTATGAATTTAGATATTCATCGTTCAGGTAAGTCTCAATGGTAATCATGGACGTGGTGTCTTTCCTGTTGACCGAAATCTCATTCATTGCGAAATTCAGGTTTTCTGTCCCGGGAATTTTTTCGGTACTTTCAAGACTAAGTAAGGTTCTGGGTGATAAGGAGTAATTTTTATCGATGATATATTGCATCAGTTCATCAATATTTTCTTTTTGGACTGTCGCTAAAAAGCCAAGCCTTCCTGCGTTAATCCCTAAAATTGGAATGCCGGAATCCCGTACCAGCGTAGCGGCACGTAAAATTGTCCCGTCCCCACCTATACTTACCAAAATGTCGACATTTCTGTCTAAATCATCATAATCATGAAAAGTATTGTATTCTCTTTTAATGATTTCTTTCTCATATAGCATTGTCAGAAAATCGTCCTGGATGACTAACTCTACGTTGTTTTTGTTGAAGAACACAAAAATGTCGCGTATGATTGGTTCCGTGCTATTTTGGTAATATTGACCGTAAATCGCTACTTTCATTTCTGATAATCTGAGTTTGGGTTATATGTTTAGATATTTGTCCAGGTAATCTGAGCGTTCTTTTAGGGCATTCAGGTAGTTGTCTTCCTGATGTTCGGAAATAATTTCATAATTATAACGTCTGAAGGTCTGTATGATGTCATTCATAGAGCCTAAAGTGATTTTTACAGTAATCTGGATTTTGTCAGCTTCTGCATTAGAAACAAACATGCCAAGCAGTTTTCCGTTATTGCTTTCTACAATTTGCGAAACCTGGCTCATGGAATAATCGTTGATGTTTTTTTCGACTATGATAATTCCTCCCATCTCTTTAAGAAAAGGAGTTTCGTGGAAAAATTTGATAATATCCGTAATGTCGTAGTAGCCGATATAATTGTTTTTTTCATCCAGAACAGGGACGATACCGGTATGATTTCGGGCAAAAATTTCCAACAAATCAAGCCAGATCATGTTTTTTCGGGCATAAAACCCTTCCAGGGTATAGCGATAATCCAATACTTTTTTTTCGGCATCGAAAGTTTCTACATCATCACCTGAGATACTGCCAATGTAAATGCCGTTTTCCAAAACCGGAAAATGTGAAAAGGGCAGGTCAGCAAAAAAATCCTGAACTGATTCGATAGTGTCGTCTACAGCTATCGCCTTGATGTCGTTATTGATGTAATCTGTAATTTCAGTCATAACCCAAAGTCAATAATCGTTGCAAAATAATCAAAAAATAGCACAAAACACCGTGTTTAACTTTGTATTTTTGTATTTAATAATTTATTACAAAAAGCATTCCAATGACAAAATTAAGCGTAAACATAAATAAAATAGCTACTTTAAGAAATGCCCGAGGTGGCAATGTTCCTGATTTGTTGCAAGTTGCCAAAGACATACAGCGTTTCGGTGGACAAGGGATCACAATTCATCCACGACCTGACGAACGTCATATTCGATATCAGGATGCGCACGATCTGAAGCCGGTCGTGTATACGGAATATAATATTGAAGGAAATCCGGAGCCTAAGTTTATTGATTTGGTACTGGAGGTAAAACCTACGCAGGTGACTCTTGTGCCGGATGCCGTAGACGCAATTACTTCTAATGCGGGCTGGAATACGGTTAAATACCAGGATTATCTGAAAGAAATTATCCAGGAATTTCAACGAAACGGAATCAGGACTTCTATTTTTGTGGATCCGGTGCTTGAAATGATCGAAGGTGCTAAAAAAACCGGAACGGAAAGAATTGAATTGTATACCGAAGCTTTTGCCCATCAGTATGGGCTAGGAAATAAGGAGGGAATATTACCTTATGTTGAAGCAGCAAAACTGGCAAACGAATTGGATTTGGGGATCAATGCGGGTCATGACCTAAGTTTGGATAACATACAGTTCTTTAAACAAAATATCCCTAATCTTCTCGAAGTTTCTATAGGACATGCCTTGATTTCTGAGGCTATTTATTTAGGGCTTGAGAATGTTGTCAATATGTATCTCCAAAGGCTGAAATAACCCAATAAAAAGCAGATTATGTTGTATTCAAGAATTGAAGGCGAAGGAAAGCCATTGCTTATTCTTCATGGTTTTTTGGGAATGTCAGACAATTGGAAGACGTTTGCCGGACAGATAGCTTCTGAGGGATTTCAGTTGCATATTTTAGACCTCCGCAATCACGGAAGGAGTTTTCATTCGGATGTGTTTACGTATGAAGCAATGGTTCAGGATGTGCTTGAATATTGCCAGGGACACAATTTAGATAAAGTTTCGATTTTAGGTCATTCTATGGGTGGCAAAGTGGCAATGTTTTTTGCGACAACCTATCCGGAGAAAGTTGATAAATTAATAGTGGCAGATATAGGTCCTAAATATTACAGACCACACCATCAGGATATTTTGGCAGGATTAAATGCTGTGGATTTATCTCACAAACCTGATCGTTCTCAGGTTGAGGAAATACTGAAAGAGTATGTCTCGGATTTTGGTACACGCCAGTTTTTAATGAAAAGCCTGTATTGGATTGAACCCGGTCAGCTGGCTTTTCGTTTTAATCTTCCGGTTTTCAATGAGCAAATTGATAATATAGGAGAAGCGCTTCCGGATAATGCCCTATTTGAAAAACCAACATTGTTTTTAAGAGGAGGAAATTCGAATTATATCAAAGATGAAGATTTTGAAACGATACGGCGCCATTTTCCAAATTCTGAAATTAAGACCATACCAAATGCGGGGCATTGGCTCCATGCCGAAAATCCTAAAGATTTTTATAGCGAATCGATTCAATACCTGTTGAAATAAAAAAATCCCTTTCTGAAGCCAGAAAGGGATTTTTTGTTGGATTTGTAAAAATTATTGTTTTGCAAATTTGATAGTTTCTTTAGCTCCGCTATCATTTGTAGCTGTCAAAACATACATTCCTGTTCCAAGACCGGAAACGTTCAAGTTTACTTGATCTTGTGAAGAGAACTTTTGGTTTAAAACTTGTTTTCCTAATAGGTCATAGATAGCAACTTCGTTGATAGAAGCTCCGCTTAGGCTTAATTGGTCGTTGGCTGGGTTTGGATACGCCTTAAAAGTTCTGTTAGAAGCAATGTCTTCTATTCCTAAAGCTGCTCCAGTGTATTTGTAAACTCCTTGAGTTGATACTCCGCCTGTCACAGTCGTGAATCCGCTTGCCCAGCCTGTAGTTCCGTTTAAGAATGCAATAGAGATTCTTTGAACTCCTGAATCAATTTGTGTCCAGGTTGTTCCGTTGTTATTGCTGTATCCAGTAAAGTAATTATCGCCGTCTGTACCGTTTCCAACAAGAACAGTTGTTCCTTTGATATAAGCCAGATTAGTGTAAGGAGCGGTATAGCTTGCGCCAGAATCCCAAGATGATCCTCCGTTAGAAGTTTTGTAAAGTGTATAAGTGTTGATTGCAGCTTCTCCAGTTCCGACGGTGCTTCTGGCTAACAAGATACCATTGTTGTTATCGCTAAAAAAAATCTGTCCTCCAACTGCGGTTGCTGAAAAGTCAGTAATTGGAGTGTCTAATTTTGTCCAGGTTGCGCCCATATCAGTAGTTCTGTATAGCTTCCCTTTGTTGGTAACAAACCAAAAAGAATTACCTGCTGCTACATTTCCTCCGTTATAACCATATTCATCGCTTGCTGGATCTGGAAGTGAAGCCGCAGGAACAGCAGTCCATGTGGTACCTCCGTTGTTAGTTGTATAAACTTCAAATTCTCCTGCTACCGGGTCGCCTTGGGTAACTCCGTTATTCTCGTCAAAAAAGTGAACTACGTTAAAGAAGGAAGCTCCAGCTGTTGAGTATGCAGTTGTGTTTTGTTTGGTCCAGTTTGCACCTCCGTTAGTTGTTTTCCAAACGCCGCCAAGCCCGTTGGTTGGGTGTACAGCTCCAACCCATGCAGTTGTAGCACTAATAGGCATAAGATTGGTTATTTCAAGTGTAGCGCTTCCAACGTTAATCGTTCCTGGAGTCCATGTTGTGCCTCCGTTGGTAGTTTTTGTGAAAATTTGCACATTGGCACCAGCTACGCCGTCGTAACCTTTAGCCCAAACGGTATTGGCGTCAATAATATGGATTTCATCCAGTCCTCTGCTGTTTGTTGTAAATCCGGTATTTTGGGTGGCCCATTGCGAGTGCATTGACCAACTAGCAACTAGCATTGCCGTTAAAAGTAATTTTTGTTTCATTGTAGTTTTTTTTGGTTAAGAATCAAAGGTATGAAATTTGATTTCATAGCATGATAAAATTAACATATTGTAAAAAATCATTATATTTGAATGAACATAAATCGATAAATTATGAATTTGATTGTAAGAATTCTTGTTACGGCTGTTTTGGTAATGATAATAGCGCATTTTATGCCAGGAGTTGCTCTTAAAGGCACACACGGGATCTCGTCAGAAAACTTTGTGACAGCAATAATTGTTGCAGTGGTGTTAGGATTATTGAATTTATTTGTAAAACCTCTTTTGGTTTTGCTGACACTTCCTGTTACGGTTATCACCTTTGGATTGTTTCTTCTCGTGATCAATGCACTGATAATTATGCTTTGTGCAAATCTGGTCGACGGCTTCGCAGTTTCAAGTTTTTGGACGGCACTTTTGTTTAGCTTGATTTTGTCTATTTTACAGTCTGTCGTGTTCTCGCTGACAGGAGGAGATAAATAATATAGCCCATTTGATAGCAGATAGTTATCATATTTGTTAATCCTATATTAATACATGAATGTAAAACTTGGTTGGGTTGTAAAAATGTTATAATTTTGCAACCCAATTTTAGTATGTAAAAAAATGAATATTACAAGAAATAATGTTGACGCATTAAATGCGGTTGTAACAGTTGAAGTATCAAAGGCAGATTATGCTCCTCAAGTTGACAAAGTTTTAAAAAACTATCTGAAAAATGCTAGCATTCCTGGTTTTAGAAAAGGCGCAGTTCCAATGAGCCTAATCCAAAAACAATACGGGAAAGCGGTTTTGCTGGAAGAAGTAAACAAGGTTTTGCAAGAAAACCTAAACAACTACTTGGCTTCTGAAAAGCTGGATATACTTGGGAATCCGCTTCCAAAAATTAACGAAGACTTCAATTGGGATGCTGATGATTATTCTTTTGAATTCGAATTAGGTCTTGCTCCTGAATTTACAGTTGATTTGGAAGCTAAAAATAAAATCACTTACTATAAAATCACGGCTGATGACAAAATGCTTGACGATCAGGTTCAACGCATCCAGAAGCAGTATGGTAAATTGATTTCTAAAGATACTGTAGAAGAAGGTTTTGATGTGACTGGTACTTTTACAAACGAAGAAAACGGAATCAACAACACGGTTACGATTTCTCTTGATATTTTCAAAGATAAAAAGACAGCTAAAAAATTCATCGGAAAGAAAGTTGGCGACGTAGTTACGCTAAAAACCAAAGGTCTTTTTGATGATGATCATAAATTGATGGATTACCTTAAGGTAGGTCATGATAATGTTCATGGTCTTGACATTGAAGTGGATTTCAAAATTGAGGAAATCAATGCAACAGAATTAGCAGAACTTAACCAAGAGCTTTTTGATAAATTGTTTGGTGAAGGAAATGTAACTTCTGTAGAACAGGTAAAAGAAAAAATCAAAGAAGATGCTGAAAAGCAATTTGCTTCTCAAGCAGATCAAAAATTCATAAATGACGTAACGTCTTCTTTGTTAGAAAATACAAAATTTGACTTGCCGGCTGAATTCCTAAAAAAATGGATACAGACTGTAGGTGAAACACCTTTGACCGCTGAGCAGGCTGAAGAAGAATATGCAAGATCTGAAAACGGACTTCGTTACCAATTAATTGAAGGTAAAGTGATGTCGCAAAACAACCTTCAGATTACTTTTGATGATTTGAAAGCGTATACTGCTGATGTTATCAAAAAACAAATGGCACAATTCGGACAAATGAATCCAACAGATGAAGATGTAGATGGAATCGTGGCAAGAGTACTTTCAAACCAAGAAGAAGTAAAAAGACTTTCTGAGCAAGTAATGAATGAAAAAATGCTTGGTTTGTTCAAAGAAAAAGTAAAAGCAAAGACAAAAGAAGTTTCTTACGAGCAGTTCATCAAAGAAATGTACGGAGAATAAATTCTTGAAAAAATCGTTATCTTTAAAGCGCCAAAGTATTTTTTGGCGCTCTTTGTTTTATGCTTTTTCGGATTTTATACTCAGATACTGACGGATTGTCCGATTGTGTAAGCACTTTTCATGCCAATAAGGTGAGATTTGCTCTTAGCATGAACTTTGCATACTCAAAGAATATAACAAGAACTGTTTTTATAACTCGTAACTTTTAACTTAATTAAAAAAATGGATTACGGTAAAGAATTTAAAAAATTTGCTATAAAGCACCAAGGCGTTAATAATATGTATTACGATAAAATCGTTAATAGCATGACGCCATATATTATTGAAGAAAGACAATTAAACGTATCACAATTGGATGTGTTCTCACGTTTGATGATGGATAGAATCATTTTCCTGGGTACAGGAGTTGATGATCATGTAGCCAACATTATTCAGGCACAATTGTTGTTTTTAGAAAGCGTTGATTCCTCTAAAGATGTCCAGATTTATATCAATTCTCCAGGAGGAAGCGTATATGCCGGATTGGGAATTTATGATACGATGCAGTACATCAAGCCAGATGTGGCTACCATCTGTACAGGAATGGCAGCTTCTATGGGAGCAGTTCTGCTTTGTGCAGGAGCAGCTGGAAAACGTTCGGCTTTGCCACATTCAAGAGTTATGATTCACCAGCCATCAGGAGGAGCACAAGGTGTTGCAACTGATATGGAAATCAACCTTCGCGAAATGCTGAAGCTCAAAGATGAATTATATGAAATCATCTCTAAGCATTCAGGACAGCCTTTTGACAGAGTTCATAAAGACAGCGAGAGAGACTATTGGATGAAAGCTGATGAGGCAAAAGAGTACGGAATGATTGATGAGGTTTTGAGAAGAAGTTAATAAATTTAGTTTATAGTGGATAGTCGGTAGTTTATAAACTATCCATTATCCACTATCCACTATCAATTAATAAATATGGCTAAAGAAGTATTAGAGTGTTCTTTTTGTGGAAGGAAAAAGCCAGAAACAAATCTGCTTATTGCAGGGATTGACGCGCATATTTGCGACAGATGCATCGAACAGGCGCATGGAATCGTCATTGAAGAATTAAAGCAGAACAAAAGAAACGGAACCATGGCTTCCGATTTGGTTTTGCAAAAACCAAAAGAGATCAGAGCTTTTTTGGATAAATATGTTATCGGACAAGATCAGACTAAAAAAGTAATGTCGGTTGCCGTTTACAACCACTACAAGCGTTTAATGCAACAGCAATCCGATGATGAGGTTGAAATCGAAAAGAGCAATATCATTATGGTTGGCCAGACCGGTACAGGAAAAACATTGGTGGCAAAAACCATCGCAAAAATGTTGGATGTACCATTGGCAATAGTTGATGCGACGGTGTTGACAGAAGCAGGGTATGTGGGCGAAGACGTAGAAAGCATTCTGACAAGATTGCTTCAGGCGGCAGACTATGACGTGGCAAAAGCTGAACGAGGAATTGTTTTTATTGACGAAATTGATAAGATTGCCAGAAAAAGCGATAATCCGTCCATCACAAGAGATGTTTCAGGAGAAGGAGTTCAGCAGGCGTTATTGAAACTGTTGGAAGGAACGGTAGTGAATGTGCCGCCAAAAGGTGGAAGAAAACACCCGGACCAAAAATTTGTTGAAGTAAATACGCAGAACATTTTGTTCATTGCCGGAGGTGCTTTTGACGGAATAGAAAGAATTATTTCTAAACGTTTAAACCGTCAGGCTGTTGGATATGGTTCTTCAAAAAACACAGACAATATTGATAAGGATAATCTCTTGCAATATGTTATACCAAAAGACATCAAGGATTTCGGATTGATTCCGGAAATCATTGGGCGTCTTCCGGTTTTGACACACATGGATCCTCTTGATAGAGAAACCTTGAGAGCTATCCTTACAGAGCCTAAAAATGCGTTAATCAAGCAATACCAAAAGCTTTTGGCTATGGATGACGTAGAGCTTACAGTTTCAGGCGAAGCATTGGATTATGTAGTTGATAAGGCATTGGAATACAAGCTTGGTGCTCGTGGTCTGCGTTCTTTATGCGAGGCTATCTTGACTGATGCGATGTATGACTTGCCAAGTTCTGACGACAAGGCTTTAGTGATTGATAAATCATATGCTGAAAATGCGTTGGATAAAAACCTGTTGCAGCGTTTGAAAGCAGCGTCTTAAAAAGAATAAGTATTGGAAATAAAAAATCCCGATGAGCTATCATCGGGATTTTTTTATGTCTGATTTCAATTAAAGTCCTTTGCTTCCTTCATTGGCTTTTTCTACCTGAATGTTGGTGTTTTCCGTCTGTAATTTCAGGTTCCCAAAATTATAAGTCAATGAAATTCGGAATGTTCTGGAATCATTTTTTTCGTAAAATAAGGTTCTCAGGTTTTTTCCTTCTACTAATGCATTCACTTCATTTGCATTAAAGACATCAAAGCAATGAAGCCCGACTTTTAGTTTTTTATCCAAAAATGTCTTGTTGAAAGAAATATCAAATTGTTGGATAGGCTTTTCGATTCGGTAAATCTCCCAGTTTCCTTTTGGAAGGAAAAAGTAAGACATATTATTGATAATTCCCCACGGAAGATGGATTTGCGCTTCTGTTCCAAAGTTTATCATTCCTTTGTTCTTGAACGTAAAATCATAACCTTCAATATCTGTCTTTATGTAGTTAACATTGACAAAGATGTAATTCATCTTGTCAATCTCATTTAATCGTTTTGAAAACTCTTCACTGCTTTTGAAAAAATAGTCTAACGGGATTGGGAAAGACAAAGATGTGCTGAACGTTTTGATTTTATCAAAGGCGGCAAATGTCCTGTTGCTTACCAATTCACCATCTTTTGCGCTGAAAATGAATTGGGTGTCATTTTTGGCAACGGCATAATTGGTGCTAAGGCTCACATATTGGAAAGCTGTAATCTTAAATCCGTAATTGTCAAAAAATATAGGCTGTAATGCGATGTTTCCGGTAGAAGTATTATATCGGTTAAAGTTCGAGCCGTTATTCGGGTCAATAGTATAATAACCCGGTTGTGAAATCTTTTTGGAATAGGAAGTACTTAGGTTGATGTTTTTTGTTGCCTCAAACAAAATGCTGGCATTTGGAAAAAAACGATTATTGTTGAATTTGATCTTATCGGCAACCGTACTTGCTTCTCGTTCAATCTCAAAATTTTCAAAACGAAGACCGGCCGTGAAATTAAACTTTTTATATTTCTTTCGGGCTTCTACATAAAAAGCGAGGTTGTGTTCTGTATAATCAAAATCAATAACCGATTCGTAAATGTTTGAATTGAATATAGCATCGCTATCTTCTTCAAAATTGTATTTTCCTAAGTCTTTTACTTTTGTCGTATTGTATTTACCTCCCGTATTAATAGTAAATGCATATTTCTCAAAAGGGAATGAAAAATCATACTTCAAATAATAATTGGTCAACCCAAAATCAATATTGGAGTTGTTGTAGGTATACTTGTTGTTTTCAAAAGAAGTGGAGCGATTCAGCGGATTTCGATCAAACATATTGGTGTAAGCGATTACGTCCAGAGTTCTGCCCAATGTGTCGAGTTTTGTCTTAAACTGCAAACTCATTTCCTGATTGTTTGCTTTTGTTTTAGCTATACCATGGTTGCTGAAATCAATTGTATTTCCAAGAGCCGTACTTGTATTGTCATTACTGTCACTGGAAAGATTCATATTGTAATTAAAAAGAATGTTCGATTTATCGGATAATTTATAATTGAGTCCGGTTCTCCAATACAGGTTTCTGAAAATCATAGTCTCAAAATTTTCCTGCTGTAGTTTTACCGGTGGATTGAAATAGGTAAATTCCTGTCCGTTTCTGTTTCTGTTTTCACGTTCAATATAGTTAACGCCAAACATTGTCTGCCAGCTCAGGTTGTTTTTCTTTCCGTTAAGAAGAATCTGTGGACTTGGTTTTTGATATTTGTTAAAATTGTAGTTCATATTGAAACTGGCATTCACGCCTTTCATTTTTTTGCTATTCGTTACAATATTGATAATAGAACCACTGGCATTAGCATCATAGGAAGCACCGGGATCATAAATAAGTTCTATTTTTTCAATAGCGTTGGCAGGAAGGCTATTCAGGTAATTCTGAAGGTCGGTTCCGGTCAGATTGCTAGGAGCGCCATCAATATAAACGGTAACACCTTTTCCGTTTAAAGTCAGTCCGCCAACAGGTGAAGCTACTACGCCGGGAAGTTTTTTAATGGCTTCCAATGTAGTGCCACTATTTAGCATTCCGTTTTCTTTAATGCTGATTATAGTTTTATCAGACTCAACTTTCATGTATTGACGCTGATTTCCATAAACGGTCACTTCGCTCAATTCATTTGTTTTGTCTTTCAGCTCGATATTCTGGATGATTTTTTCATGGTTTTGTTCGGTCACTTCAAACGGAACGGCTGTTTCCTGAATGTCTAATCCTGAAATGGTGATAGTGTAATTCCCGAAGTCAAGTTTTTTGGTAAGGGTAAATTTACAGCCATTTGCCCGATAGGCACCGATTTTAGTCTTGCTATTTTCTTCGATTTTTTCCAGAAGAATTTCTCTTTCTGACGAATCGCTTTCACAAGAAATGCCGTTTTTAGGACTGTTAATCTCAAGATACGTGGGAGATTGCTGTGCAGATACAAGGCTGCCTATACATAAGGCAAGCATAACAAATAATGATTTCATTTTGATTGGGTTGATTGATGATACTCATCAGACTTTTCAAAATGAAATTTGTTACAGCAAAAACGTAGTTTTTATTTGAGGACAAAACAACTTTAACACTTTTGCCGGATTTTGAATGGGCAAGAAATCTTAATTATGTACTTATAGAATGTTGCATGGACTTTAATTCTTCCAGATAGCTCCTTTGGTTGGAAAGTCTCGGAATTTTGTGTTGTCCGCCTAACTTATCCTGCTCCTTTAGCCAATCGTAGAATAAGTTTGTCCTGGCTACGTTAATAATTAACGGATTCAAGGTCATATTGTTGTGGCGTTTTGCCTCGTAGTCTGAATTTAGAGACTGTAGCGTATCATCTAAAATCTGCCTGAAATGGGCGATGTTTTCAGGATCATTTTTAAATTCGATCATCCATTCGTGCGCGCCTTTTTCCCTACCTTCCATAAAAACCGGAGCTACGGTATAATCAATAACCTCAGTGTTGGTTAGTTTACAGGCTTTGGCAATTGCCTTATCCGTATTTTCGACGATAAGTTCTTCTCCAAAAACATTAATATGATGTTTGGTTCTGCCGCTCACACGGATCCTATAGGGATTTAAAGAAGTAAATCGGACAGTATCGCCAACCATATAGCGCCATAATCCGGCATTGGTAGTGATGACAATAGCGTAATTTTTATCTAATTCTACTTCAGACAGCCTGATGGTTTTTTGTTCCGGAGTTCCAAAAGTATCCATCGGAATAAATTCATAGAATATTCCATAATCAAGCATCAATAACAGGTCGCTTGAATTGTTAAGATCTTGGATGGCAAAAAATCCTTCAGACGCATTGTAGATTTCGTAATATTGGAATTCTGAGTTAGGGAGGATTTTTTTGTATTGTTCGCGGTAAGGCTCAAAACTTACGCCTCCGTGGAAATAGACTTCAAGGTTAGGCCAGATTTCGAGCAGATTTGACTTTCCGGTTGCTTCCAGCGTTTTGTTCATCAGGACAAGCATCCAGGAAGGAACTCCGGCAAAACTGGTTACGTTTTCATGAATTGTTTCATTGATGATAGCGGGAATTTTGGTTTCCCATTCGCTCATCAAGGAAACTTTGTTACTTGGCGTACTGCTAAATTCAGCCCAAATTGGCATATTGTCGATCAGGATAGCAGACAGATCTCCAAAAAAAGTATTGTTGTCCTCATACAATTGCTTGCTACCGCCAAGGCGAAGGCTTTTGCCGGTAAACAATTGTGATTCTTCATTATTGTTAAGATATAAACTCAATAAATCTTTTCCGGCCTTATAATGGCAATTTTCTAATGCTTCAGTGCTTACCGGAATGAATTTGCTTTTGGCATTGGTCGTTCCGCTTGATTTGGCAAACCATTTTATAGGAGTATTCCAGAAAACATTTTGTTCCCCTTTTCTTGTTCTTTCAATTAAAGGCTCCAAATCTTCATAGGTAGAAACAGGAACTCTTTCGGTAAATTCCTGATACGACTTTATGGAAGAAAAACCATATTGCCTGCCAATGATAGTCTGCTCAGAAGCACGTATCAAGTTCAGAAGCAACTCTTCCTGGACTTCATTGGGATATTTCAGGAATAATTCAATCTGATGGATTCTTTTTTTAAAAATCCATGTTGCCACCGAATTGATTATGGGTAACGCCATTTTTTAGGTTTGAGTTATGATTTATGAGTTATGAATTCTAACTTTACCAAAAATAAAAAAAATAGTCGAAAGTCAAGTATTTCTGACTATAAAGCAATCGCCTCAACTTAAATCTGAAAAATATAATGCAATACGAAGGGGTTCTTACTAAGATGGAAACGGAATTTGCAAGTCCGATTCAATATTATATGACTTTTGAAAACAGCTTCCTGAATGTAAATCAGGCTCTTGACAAGAAGATAGAGATAAGCTTTTTAGGCTACCAATGTCTTAACTGTTCTAAAAAGAAAAAAATCTTCCGCCAGGGTTTCTGTTATGATTGTTTTTATAGCAGTCCGGCAGTAGGAGACTGGATCATGAGACCGGAACTTAGTACGGCACATTTGGGCATTGCAGACAGAGACTTGGATTATGAAACCCGAGTACAATTGCAACCGCACATTGTATATCTTGCTTTGTCGAGTGAGATAAAAGTAGGAGTGACGAGAAAAACGCAGGTTCCTACCCGTTGGATCGATCAGGGCGCTGACGAAGCCATTTCTATTGTTGAGGTTCCAAACCGTTATCTGGCTGGAATTACAGAAGTTGCTCTTAAAAATCATTTCGTAGATAAGACCAATTGGCGTAAGATGTTGCAGAATGAAGTGGTTTCACTGGATTTGATAGCTGAAAGGGCGCGTATTTTTGAAAGACTGCCGGAAGAAGTCCGACCTTATTTCAATACCGACCTGAACGAGCATTTTGTAATGAAATATCCGGTATTAAGGTTTCCAAAAAAAGTCACAGGACTAAATCTGGAGAAAACTCCAAACTATGAAGGTCGATTAATAGGCGTAAAAGGACAATATCTGATTTTTGAAGATGGAACCGTTTTAAATGTCCGTAGTTATGAAGGTTATGTTATTGGAATGAATATTTCGTAAATGAAAATAATAAATAAAAAACCACCCTGCCAGGGTGGTTTTTTATTTATTTAAAGGTTGACTATTCTTTTTTCTTCTTATTAAAAAGTCCTTTGATTCCTTCAGATACTTTTGTCTTTACATCTTCTTTAGTGGCAGGTGTCTGCGTTTTTGTTGTATCTTTTTTGTTACCTCCAAGAAGATTTTCCAGAGCACTGGTTCCTTTGGTAACCAACTTGTCTTTTTCAGCTTTTACTAACTGGTTTGCCAGTTTGGTAACAGCCTGTTCAATATCCGTAGAGACTTTAGGGTTTTTGAAATTACCGGAAAGAATTGCCGTAACAGGAATGTTTTCCAATTTATTGGCTTCAGCCGGTGTCAATTTTGCGATTAGCTTATTGGCATCATTTCCTAAGTATTTTGCAGGAACATCAAATTTCAGGTTGTAATTCATCGACTGGTCAAAACCATGCTGTCCGCCAACATTAATCTTAATGTCCTGGTATTTGATATCAAAAGGCTTTACGTTGACTTTTCCGTCTTTAAAGGTAAGGTTTGCTTTTAAGTCGTTCAGGTTTAATTTTTGCAAATCGATAAATTTTACTTTTTCATCAAGTTTGTTCAATACGGTAGAATTCTTCGCATTTATTGTAGTTGACAATAGCTGTCCAAAAAGATCGCCAGACAGTGTATTCAGATCCGGCGACATGGTTTTGGCATCCAGATTACCAGACAGTTTGATAGTCGAATTCAATTTTCCGTTAATAGCGTCTGCAATCGGTGCAATCTTTTTCATCATGTCCAGCTGCGTAAATGTCTGGTTGATGTCAACAGTGGTTAG
This sequence comes from Flavobacterium sp. 28YEA47A, assembly GCF_041262125.1. Classification (NCBI taxonomy): domain Bacteria; kingdom Pseudomonadati; phylum Bacteroidota; class Flavobacteriia; order Flavobacteriales; family Flavobacteriaceae; genus Flavobacterium; species Flavobacterium sp. 28YEA47A. The sequence continues at coordinate 97,750 of NZ_JBGCCI010000002.1, read as the reverse complement.
TCCAAGATTCATATCAAATGTTGGTACTTTGCCTTTGGTAGAAACGTCTCCGGTAGCGGTTATCAATCCGTTAAAGATTGAAGTTTTCAGGTTTTGCAATGAAACAGCTTCGTCCTTTACTATGATTTTTCCAGATACGTCTTTAAGATTCAGATTGTCATAAACAACAGTATTTGCAGAAGCGTTCAGCGTGACATTCAAAAGTTTTGGAATCTTGACAGCTTCTGTAGTTACTGTCTTGTTGTTGACCGTAGTTTCTGTTTTCGACATAAAGTCTGAAACTAAGAACTGGTTAGATTTCATGGTGAAGTTTCCTCTCAATTCCTGGTTTTTGAAAGCATATCCCAAGAAATTTTCCAGAACTCCATTTACCTTCAAGTCCGTTTTTCCAGTAGTCATGTCCAATTGCTGCAGATTGATCTTTTGGTTCGAAAACTGAGCCGCGGCCGTATTGATTGTATATGTTTTTTTATCCGCATCGACATATTTGAATCCGGTAATGCTCGCATTACCCATAGCCTGAATGTTTTGGTATTGATTGGCTTCGACAGATTTCATGTCAAATTTTGTTTCAACATCGGCTTTTAATATTCCAGAAAGCGGCGTATCCAGTTTTACCGGATAGGCTTTGGATACATTTCCAAGATTGACAGTTCCTTTTAACTTGGCATCTACCAAAGGATTTTCAACTATATTTTTTACATTGGCCTGTACATTGAAAACATCCTGGTCAATTCTGAACGAAAGTTTGTCCAGATTGACATAAGTGTCATTCAAATTTCCGGTTTCGTTGATAATTTTGGTATCGATTACAATATTTTCAACAGATTTTGGAAGGTCAGGATATTTAAACGAGGCATTGTTTGATGCAATAGCCAAATTGAATTTAGGAATGGTTTTATCGCTGTATAATCCTTTTGCAAAACCAGAAACTTTAAAGTCTCCTGTAGTTTTTACGGTATTCAGATTTCCGGCATAAGCCTCAGGAATAACACCAAGGAAATTCTTGAATGAAGAAGTCGGAGTTTTAAAAGTCAGGTCGTATTCCTGTCCGGCGTCTACAAGTTGGATGAAACCGTCAAATTCCAAAGGCAATTGATTGATCAGCGCCTTGTTGTCTTTGAAAGTATATTTGCTGTTTTCAAGGTCAATTCCCAATACTGCATCCAAGTCCAATTTGACATTTTTCATGTAATTGGTCTTGTCCATATCCAAAGAGACTTTTGCTGTGGTTTTTGTAGTCAGGTCTAATTTTGAAGCAGCAAAATTTCCTTTTCCGGTATGGTTCAGACTGTCGATGACCATTTTTACTTTAGAACGTTCATCAAAGTATGTAAAACGCAGATTTTGTATTTCGTAGTTCTGAATGTTCATGGCAAAAGGCTTGCTTTGTGAATCATCCTTTTTTTCTTTATCGTCTTTTATGGCGATATCAAAGTTGCCAATTCCGTTTTTATCAAAAAGGATGTTGACTACGCCATTAGTAGAAGAAAACGATTCGATATTCATCGGCTCGCCTTCACTTTTAAAAAGTTCTTTAACAGACATTTTCAGGTTTACTTCTCCGGAATAAAGAAGCGTATCGCCTTCAAAAGGAGCTTTGTTAATAATGGCTAGTTTATCAATAGTAACATTGGCGCGTGGAAAGCTTTTAAATAGGCTTAAGTGTACATCCTCAAATGCCACTTTTGCATCCACTTTCTCATTAATAGATTTCAAAACTAATTGCTGGATTTTGTCTTTAAACAAAAATGGAGCAGCTGCCAATACTATGATGACTACCAGTAAAAATATACCGATGCCTTTCAGAATCTTTTTTAACATAAGAAAATCGTTTATTTAGCGAAATTATAACAAAAATTAAACCAAAAGGCTTAACAAAAGCATAAATAACGAATTTTTCAATTTGAAAGTCCTTAAGAAATGTCTGAATAAAAAAAATCAGGGACTGAGCCCTGATTTGATTGTTATTTATATTTGACAATTATTTTATGTTGATTTCATAAGGTAGCAATGCCTGCATTCCTTTCTGGGCACTCATTCTTCTAATTTGCTCAATCATTTGGTAGTTCTCTTCGCCAACTTCTTCTTTGATAAAGCTTTCTTTGGATTGCATGAAAGGCATTCCGCCAAAGAAATCACCAAATTTCTTCTCGTATGATGGGAAATCGGCTGTTTTGTATTCTTTAATGTTGGCTAGTTTTGCTGCTTCTTTAAGCGCATCGCCCATACCGCCGATTTTATCTACCAGTCCAATTTTTAAAGCATCAGCTCCAGTCCATACTCTTCCTTGCGCTATTGAATCAACAGCTTCGAATTTCATATTTCTTCCTGTTGCAACACGTCCTACAAAAACTTTGTAGATATTTTCCACGCTTTCTTGGATTGTTTCTTTTGTGCCTTCATCCAAAGGTGTGAAAATACTGTATCCGGCTGCATTCTGGTGCGTTTTAACTTGTTGCGTGTGGATTCCGATGTTGTTTGTCAGTTTTGTGATGTTTGGCAATGTTCCGAAAACTCCAATCGATCCTGTAATTGTTGTTTCTTCAGCAAAAATTTTGTTGGCATTGCAGGCAATATAATATCCACCAGATGCGGCAACATTACCCATAGAAACAACTATCGGTTTTACTTTTTTGGTCAATTCGATTTCTCTCCAAATTAAATCTGAAGTCAATGCGCTACCACCCGGACTGTCAATTCTCAATACAATAGCTTTTACTTTTTTATCTTTTCGGGCTTCTTGTAAAGATCTTCTTATAGAACCTTCGCCAATAATATTTACATCGCCTTCTCCGCCAAGTATGGTTCCTTGTGCGTAGATTATAGCGATAGTATTGTCTGTACTAGGTTTTTTTCCTGTTGTTGAGTTTTTATGAGCATAATCAATAATGCTTACCGTGTTGTACTCTTCGTCTTTTTTGACTTTTAACGCTTTACGGATGGCATCATGATATTCGTCTTCATAAGCAATCTTGTCGATAAGTTTTTCTGTTTTTGCCATTTCAGGAGTTCTGGCTAGCAGACCATTTGCGATTTCATTCAGTCGTTCAACGGAAATTTTTCTGCTTTTTGAAATGTCGGCAACTACAGAATTCCAGACAGAATTCAATAAAGCAGAAATCTGCTCACGATTGGCCTCACTCATTTCGTTAGCCAAATAAGGTTCCACGGCACTTTTGTATTTTCCATGACGGATAACTTCCATTTTAACGCCTGTTTTTTCCTGAAAATCTTTGTAGAACATCACTTCGGAAGAAAGTCCCTTGAAATCCATTTCTCCTACAGGATTAAGGTAAACCGTGTCGGCAACAGAATTAAGGTAATATTCTTTTTGAGTATAAGAATTCGCATAGGCCACGACAAATTTTCCAGACTTTTTAAAGTCTTCCAATTTGTCACGAAGTGCTTTGCTTTGTGCCATTCCCAATAGCGAAATGTTGTTTAGTATTGAAATTCCTTTGATTTTGCTATCTGTTTTTGCTGCATCAATAGCATTGATAACGTCAGAAAGCCCATTTGTTTTTTCTTCATTCAGGAATTCGAAATCTTCGTATAAAAATTTCCCCGCATAATCGTTGGTAACTTCTTCGAGGTTGAGTTCGATTACGGAATTGTCTTTTACGGTTACCGTTTTGTCTTTATTACCAAACAAAGCAGCAAAGATTATGAATCCGAAGAAAAGGATAAATAAGAAAACAAATAAGCCGAGTACGGTTGAAAAGATGTTCTTTAAAAAATTCATAGTATTGTTATTTCTTTATAGGTCACTTATATATTGGAAAAGTTACAAATTTCGGTGGAATAATTTCAGGTTGCAACTTAAAAATGTGCTTTTGTGTGAAATACTTTTCCTTAATTTGCAGTCTATGAAAATGCAGCACCAAGCCATATTATCGATCGGAAGCAATCAAGGAGACAGGCTTCAGCATATACAGCAGGCTATTGATTTGATTCACAGTGAGATTGCAACTGTCGTGAAAGTTTCCAGGCTTTACGAAACACCGGCTTGGGGATTCGAGGGCGATGCATTTTATAATTGTGCCGTTTTGGTACATACCTGCAAAGAGTCTTCGGTGCTTTTGGATGAAATTCTCAGTGCTGAGCTTCATTTGGGAAGAATCAGAAACAAAACAATAGGTTATCAATCGCGAACTATTGACATTGATATCATAAGTTTCAACGAAGAAATAATCGATACCGAAAATCTGACAGTGCCGCATCCGCGTATGGCTGACAGGAAATTTGTGCTGCTGCCGATGGACGACTTGAAATCGGATTTTGTACATCCCATATTGCAGAAAAATGTTATCGAATTATTGAGAGATTGCCAGGACGATTCTGATTGTAAAGTGATTTCCAATTTAAAATCCCCGGTAGCAATTTATCATTTTGACCAATTCAATTACATTGCCATCGAAGGGAATATTGGTGCGGGAAAAACAACATTGGCTCATAAAATTGCTGAAGATTTTAATGCCAAGACCGTTTTAGAAGGTTTTGCAGACAATCCTTTTTTGCCAAAATTCTATAAAGACCAGGCAAGATATGCTTTCCCTTTAGAAATGTCTTTTTTGGCCGACAGATACCAGCAATTATCACAAGATTTGGCGCAATTTGACTTGTTTAAAGACTTTATCGTTGCTGACTACCATATTTTTAAATCCCTGATTTTCGCCAAAGTTACTTTGGGTGAAGATGAATATCGTTTGTATAAAACGCTTTTCGATATCATCTATAAGGAGATGAAAAAGCCAGATTTGTATGTGTATCTTTATCAGAATACGGACAGGCTGTTAGAAAATATCAAAAAAAGAGGACGTTCGTATGAGCAGGAAATCCCTGCGGAATATCTGGATAAAATCAGCAGGGGATATTTGGACTATATAAAATCCCAAAAAGACTTGAATGTCCTGATTATTGATGTTTCGGATAAAGATTTTGTCAAAAACCAAAGCGATTACCTTCAGATTTTAAATGAAATCGAAAGCAAGGCTTTGGCAGTATAATTTTAGTAGTTCAGTTTCTGGAACAAATCCCATACTACAATTCCGGCACTCACAGAAATGTTTAGCGAATGTTTGGTTCCCAATTGTGGAATTTCTATCGTTCCTTCACACTTTTTAATAGCTTCCTGCGAAACTCCTTTTACTTCGTTTCCAAAAACCAAAGCATATTTCTGTCCGCTTTTTGGTTCAAATTCCTGAAGTGAGATGGAGTTTTCCACTTGTTCAATGGCCAGTACGGAAATATTTTCTTTTTGTAGTGAATCAATAACTTCCAATACGTCTTTGGTATATTCCCAGGCAACCGTATCAGTAGCGCCTAAAGCCGTTTTATGGATTTCTTTATTAGGCGGAGTTGCCGTGATGCCACAGAGATAGATTTTTTCAATCAAAAAAGCATCGGCTGTCCTAAAAACAGAACCAATATTGTGCAGACTTCGAATGTCATCCAGGATGATGATGATTGGTGTTTTTTCAGCCTGTTTGAAATCTTCAATGCTTTTTCGTTCTAATTCACTGTTGGCAAGTTTTCTCATAAATGCGGATGCAATATTGTTAGTTTTTCTATTTTAGCAAAAATAATTTAAAAATCTGAATACTCTTGGCCACGAAAGACAAAACTCCGAAAGAAACTCCGTTAATGAAGCAATACAACGAGATAAAGGCGAAATATCCTGATGCCTGTTTGTTGTTCAGAGTAGGAGATTTTTATGAAACTTTTGGAGAAGATGCGATACGCGCTTCAAAAATATTAGGAATCGTTCTCACAAAAAGAGGAGCAGGCTCCGAAACCGAAACAGCTTTGGCTGGATTTCCGCACCATTCCCTGAATACGTACCTGCCGAAGTTGGTCAAAGCCGGACTTCGTGTAGCGATTTGCGACCAGCTTGAAGATCCAAAAATGACAAAAACCATCGTGAAGCGAGGTGTTACCGAATTGGTGACTCCCGGCGTTTCTATGAATGATGAGGTATTGCAGTCGAAGTCGAATAATTTCCTGGCTTCGATTTATTTTGGAAAAAGAATTATAGGTATTTCATTTCTTGATGTTTCTACAGGAGAATTTCTGGCTGCTCAAGGAAATGAAGAATATATAGACAAGCTGCTCCAAAACTTTAGCCCGAGCGAAGTGCTGGTTCCAAAACAGAACAAGGCCGACTTTAAAGAGGCTTTTGGAGAGGATTACCATAACTTTTATCTCGAAGATTGGGTTTATAAAGAAGATTATGCTTTTGAAACGCTAACGGGACATTTCCAGACCAATTCCTTAAAAGGATTCGGAATCGAAGAATTGCCTGAAGGAATTATCGCATCGGGAGCTATTTTATATTATTTGTCCGAAACACAGCATAATAAAGTACAGCATATTACGTCAATCCAACGAATTGCTGAAGATGCTTATGTCTGGATGGACCGATTTACAATCCGAAATTTAGAATTATACCATAGCTATAACCCGAATGCTGTAACGCTGTTGGATGTTATCGACAGGACACTTTCTCCTATGGGCGGACGTCTTCTGAAACGCTGGTTGGCCTTGCCGCTAAAAGATGCCGATAAGATAAAAGGACGCCATGAAGTGGTTTCGTATCTAAAAGAAAATAATGATGTGCTGAAAAGTATTCAGCAGCAAATCAAGCAGATTTCAGATTTGGAACGATTGATTTCAAAAATCGCCACAGGAAAAGTATCGCCAAGAGAAGTTGTAAACCTGAAAGAGTCGCTGGATGCTATTATTCCGATAAAAACATTGGCACTCGAAAGCAAAAACACGTCTGTTAGAACGATAGGCGACAGTCTCAATAGCTGTGATTTGTTAAGAGAAAAAATCAAGGAGACTTTAAATCCTGAGGCTCCTGTTTCTATCAACAAAGGAAATGCGATTGCCAAAGGCGTGCATGCTGAATTGGATGAACTGAGAAGCATTTCTACTTCTGGAAAAGAATATCTTGAAGGTATCGAACTCCGCGAATCAGAAAAGACAGGAATTTCTTCTTTGAAAATATCCTTCAATAATGTCTTTGGTTATTATATAGAAGTCAGAAACACACATAAAGATAAAGTGCCGGCAGAATGGATCCGTAAACAGACTTTGGTCAATGCGGAACGTTACATTACGGAAGAATTAAAGGAATATGAAACCAAGATTCTTGGAGCTGAAGAAAAAATCCATCAATTGGAAAGCCAGCTTTTTGAGCAACTGGTAATCTGGATTTCGACTTATATAAAACCCGTGCAGCTGAATGCAAATTTGATTGCGCAATTGGATTGTTTGGCTTCGTTTACGCAGCTGGCCATTGAAAATAATTATGTATGTCCGATTTTGGATGAGACATTTGAATTGGATATAAAAAACGGTCGCCACCCAGTAATCGAAAAACAGCTTCCGGTTGGAGTTCCCTATATAGCCAATGATGTATATCTGGATAGGGAAACCCAACAGATAATCATGATTACAGGGCCTAACATGTCGGGTAAGTCGGCTATTTTGCGCCAAACGGCATTGATTGTGCTGTTGGCTCAAATGGGAAGTTTTGTGCCGGCAGAAAGCGTTAGGATGGGCGTTATCGATAAGATTTTTACAAGAGTAGGAGCGTCGGATAATATTTCGATGGGCGAATCTACTTTTATGGTTGAAATGAATGAGACGGCTTCTATTCTTAACAACCTTTCAGACAGAAGTTTGGTGCTTTTGGATGAAATAGGCAGGGGAACGAGCACATATGATGGAATCTCAATCGCCTGGGCAATTGCAGAATATTTACATGAGCATCCTGGCAGGCCAAAAACTTTGTTTGCGACACACTATCACGAGCTTAATGAGATGACTGAAATCCTGGAGCGTATCCAGAATTATAATGTGTCTGTAAAAGAGCTAAAAGATACGGTGCTTTTTATCCGTAAATTAATCAAAGGCGGAAGTGCCCATAGTTTTGGAATTCATGTGGCTAAGATGGCAGGAATGCCACAGACGGTAATCCAGAAAGCACAGAAGCTGCTTAAAAAACTGGAGAAAGACCATTCGGGCGAAGCATTGAACGGTACCAAATCTTCAAATGATGAAATGCAGTTGAGTATTTTTAATCTGGATGATCCGCTTTTAGAAGAAATAAAAGATGAAATACTCAATTTAGACATTAATACGCTGACTCCGGTTGAAGCTCTGATGAAGCTTAACGAAATCAAAAGAATGCTAGGAAAGAAGTAATGTGATTTTAAAGATTACGTTATCAGAAAGTTATGTTTTTCTTGATGCTTTTTTGAAAAAAGTTCTTGTATAATTGAATTAATGTATTAAATTTGCATCCGCAATACGGTTCAAGTGTTGCAGTTCTTATCAATACAGTATGCGAAAATAGCTCAGTTGGTAGAGCGCGACCTTGCCAAGGTCGAGGTCGCGGGTTCGAGCCCCGTTTTTCGCTCAAATTAAAGTCCATGCTCGGATGGTGAAATTGGTAGACACGCTGGACTTAAAATCCAGTGAACAGTAATGTTCGTGCGGGTTCAAGTCCCGCTCTGAGTACAAAAGCCCCTTATTAAGGGGCTTTTTTTGTTTAAGGCAGTTCTTCTCATAAAAAAAACAATGGAGTGTTTGGTGTTCCTGCCGTAATGCTCTTATTGGATTTTTTAATTAACTTTTCATTATAAATTGATTGTAAGCCTTTTTCATTATATTTGATAATATAAATTTCAAAAAGAAAAATAATTTGGTTACCCATACGGTTTACTTGCCAAAATCTGTTCATAGTGATTTTGAGGGGTATGATTATCTTATCATGCTTATAGATGAACTAAAAGTTTTTGATAATAGTTTAATAGTTTTTGATTTTAAGAAAGTCTTTTTTATTGAAGCAAATCTCTGCGCTTTACTTGGGGCTATATTTGAGATTTTAGAAACAAAAAAAAATATTATTTCGGTTGTTAATATGAACGATGGAGTAATGTCAATATTGTGTAAAAATGAATTTCTGTTAAAGTTTGGATTAAGCACCGTAATTGATTATCATGATACTTCCATTACGTATAAAAAATTTACTCCAAATGATGATACAAGTTTTAGAGAGTATATAACAACTCAGCTTATAAATCGAAACGATTTCCCGACAGTAAGTAAAGAACTTAGTAAAAATATTGTACAGAATATTTTTGAAATATATGAAAATGCCAGAACTCATGGGTTATGTGAATTTATCCATACGTGCGGGCAATATTATCCAAATAAAGAGGGTCGCCCACTTTATTTTACAATAGTTGACAAAGGAATGAATATTAAAGAAAATGTTTCTTTATTTCTAAAAAGAGATATATCTGCGGAAGAAGCTATTAAATGGGCAATGGTTAAGGGGAATTCAACAAAAACAGGAACTATTTCAGGCGGTCTAGGGTTAGCAATAATTTTTGAGTTTATAATGCATAATAAAGGGATGATACAGGTAATTTCATCAAATGGATATTATGAATATCGTAATGGGGTAATCGAAATGAATACCTTTAATTATGTTTTTGACGGGACTATTGTAAATATTAAATTTAACTTTAATGATACTAATGTTTACTGGTTAAAAGAAGAAGAGGAAAACTTTGATAATATTTTTTAAATTTATACCTTTGCACCAATGAAAAATATCAATAATTTACCATGAAACACTTGATTATCAAAGATATAATTCAATCTGAATTAGCTGTTTCAACAGAAGATGGTGAAAAAGTTTTTGAAGAAATTGATTTTTATCTTCAAAAAAATGAAAAAGTTGAGCTTGATTTTGCTGGAATTAGAATTATGATTACGGCTTTCTTGAACGCAGCTATCGGTTCTCTTTATAGTAAGAAGGAATATACTAGTGCATTCCTAAATGAAAATTTAAAACTTGAAAATGTTGAAAATGAAGATTTGAAACTTTTCAAAGATGTAATTAAAAGGGCAAAAGAATACTTTTCAAATAGGGAAGGATTCGAAAAGAATTCTAATGATGCTTTCTATGGCCGCGATTAATATTAATGACGTTAAAATTGGTTTTAGTGACCAATTTTTTTTTGATACAAATATATGGTTGCTTCTATTTGGGACTGTTGCAAGTATGAATAAAAAAGAACAGAAAGAATATTCAGTTTTTTTTAATGAAGTGTTGCAAAAAGATAAGCCGATTTATATTACATCTATGATAATATCTGAATTCGCGAATGTGTTGCTGAAGAGGGATTACAAACAATGGATCGCAACAAATAAATTTGTTGGAAAAAATTATAAATTAGATTTTGTAGGGACAAGGGATTATGTAGATTCCGTTGATACGATTTCCATTTTGATTAAGAAAATCCTAAAACTTGCTATTGTTGTTGGAGACAATTTTAATGCGTTAGATAGTAGTTCAATTTTTAATAATTTCAAAGCCGTTGATTTTAATGATTCTTATATATTAGAATTGGCAAGAGTGAATAATTATAAGCTTATCACTAATGATACTGATTATTTAAAGCTTGCTACTAATGTTGATATTATTTCAGCACAGGTATAATGAGGTTATTTAATTAGATAACCTGAAATTGGCATTGCTTTTTAAATGAAAAATTTCATGTTGCTGCAGTGAAGTTGTGGTATTTTGGATAAAGAAAAAATAAGCCATTTGGGAAGCTCTTTATATAGAATAACAAATTTTAATTTTTTTAAAAAATATATATGGTTGCAGAACTTAAAATCCAGTGAACAGTAATGTTCGTGTGGGTTCAAGTCCCGCTCTGAGTACAAAAGCCCCTTATTAAGGGGCTTTTTTTGTTTTAGGCTGTTTTAAGAGTATAAGACAAAATTATAACTGTGATTTGTAAGGATTGATTATTTAAGAATAGAATCAATCCGATTGTAAATGTCTACACTGTCTATTTTGCCTTTATAGCTATAAATCGTTTTCTGCTTGTTTAAAATATAAGTAATCGGAATTTCTTCAGAATCTATTTTGATAAAATAATTATCTGAAATAGATTCTTTACTGTTTAATTGGTTTAGTATGTACTTCCTGTAAGGGAAATTCTCTAAACTGATATCTTCAAAATCAAATTTACTTGTGGAAAGGAATGATTTGATCTTTACAGAATCCTTGTCTGTCGAAAGTGAAAGAAAAACAATGTTCTTTTTGTCAGAATACTGTTTTTTTAATCGATTCAATAGTGGCATTTCTTCAATGCAGGGTTCACACCATGTGGCCCAAATATTTAATACAATTACATTTTCATCTTTATAGTATTTGTCATAAAAGGGACTGTTTTTAAATGCATATTTTTCAGCTTCTTTATATTCTTGCGCTTTGGTTGTGATTCTTACGTTTTTTAATATGTCAGAATCTTTAAATAGTAAAAAAAGGAATAAAAAGAAACCAAGAATAATGATGAATAAGAGAAGTGCTTTCTTCATAACTATGGTGTTGATAATGAATTAAAGTGTATTATTAGATTCTTTTTATTTATTAATAATTTTAGGGATAATGTAGTAATTGTTTTTGTCTACTTGAACTTCGTAAACTGTATTCTGGACTATGTATGTTTTGCCGTCCTCAAATTTTTCTTCTGAGGATTTTGTAATCCGAACTTCTTTAATGTCGGTAATGCCGGTTTTTCTTTTAATTTCATTGACAGCATTGCTGATATTTGCTTTTGTACTCTTGTTTCCTCCGTCAGTGCTGACGAAATAACAATTCCAGCTACCATAACCGTTTGGATCGCAACAAATCCTTACATCAGTTGAAACTGAAATAAAGCCAATACTAACTTCTATTGTAAAAGTACGACAAGCAAAGATGCTTTCTTTTTTTGTAGCTGGTGGAAGTCCTTTCGCGTTGGAGTAAATGCTTAGTAAAAAAATGGCTGATAAAGTGAATAATAGTTTTTTCATCTAAATAGGTTTTAGGTTTATAAAATATATTACAGGCTTTTATGTAAAACTATAGTTGTAAATCAATTTAGTTACCTGACTAATGTATGAAAATATTTTAAATAATCAAATTTTTGTTATAAAAATATTTTTAAGTTATAAAATAAAATATAAAGAGTGAATAAAACTTTTCTTTTCTAGAAGTTTTTACACCTATTGATTTTGCCAACTTAATTTTCACAAGTCATACTTTCATGTCAGTAAAACATTTTACTTTGTACTCTGTAACTTTTTTACTTAATAAACTACTAATGCTCAACTATTAAACAAAACTCCTATGAACACAACAACCAATCTATTAAAAAAGATGAATTTTGGCAAGACAGCTGCGGTAGCTTTATCTGTACTGGTTATTTCTTGTAACTCTGGTGGTAAAAAAGACCAGCAAGGAACGGAAAATGACAGTATTCCTGCTGCAGAAGAAACGGCAGCTCCAACAGCGACAAAAGCAAAAGTATTTGATATCAATACGTATCCGATATCAGAAAAAGCATTAGGTGCTTTCCCTTACTTTAACCTGCCGGAAGGATATTATAATTACAACAAGAACAAGCCGGTAGATTATGATCGTGCTTATTTCTGGGTTGGCGATCATTTTGAAAAACCGGAAGGAAAGATTTTTTACGATTATGTAAGGGCTAAAGAAGGTAAGTCGTACAGCGACCTGGAATTGTCAAAAAACATAGAGCAAATCATAACTGAAGTAGGTGGTGTAAAGATAACAGAAGGTAAAGTGCCTCAGGATTCAGTTGCTAATATTCCTCAAAATAATGGTTTGAAATATAAAGACGGATATGGATTTATTGGGCAAATGCCGACAGTAACGTATTTGATTCGTAGAGCCGACAGAAATATCTGGGTACAGCATACGCCAACGGACGATGGTAGTTCTATTGGCTGGATGATATTAGAAACCAAACCGTTTAAAGCAACAGCGTCACTAATCAAAGCAGAAGCGATGAAACAAGAGTTAGATAAAACGGGACATATAGCATTGTATATAAATTTTGATACGGATAAGGCGACAATCAAATCGGAGTCAAAACCGGTGATTGACGAAATCCAAAAACTTTTAAATAGCGATCCTAAATTGAAAATCAGAATTGAAGGGCATACAGATAATAGCGGGGCTGCTTCTCATAATCTAAAACTGTCAGAAGAACGTGCTAAATCTGTAAAAGATGCGCTTGTAGCGGGAGGAATTAGCGGTACACGTTTAGAATCAAAAGGCCTGGGGCAAACAGTTCCTTTGGCTGATAACGGAACGGAAGATGGCAAGGCAAAAAACCGCCGCGTAGAAATCGTGAAGTTGTAATATTTAGTTTCCTATTGTTGGTGTCGCCTTGTGAGGGTTGATATTTATTCTTACATTTGACATACTATCATTAAAAGAATAATCAATTAATGAAAAAGCCTCTCTATTGGGAGGCTTTTTTGTCTTTAACCACTTTGAATTTTATATGGGCGCATTCGTTATTAGCAAAAAGGACGAAGATCACTACAAGTTTGTTTATACTTCGCGTAAAGGTAAGATCGTCTTTACCAGTATGACTTATGAATTGAAAATGGATTGCGAGAGCGATATTGAGATTATCAGAGCTAAAGCTGAGACGGCACTTTGTTTGAAATTTAAGGCATCAAGCGGTAAGTATTTTTATAAGCTAATCATCGATAGCAAGATTTATGCTGTTAGCAGAAAATTCAATACAGAATTGCGATTGGCAAAAGGAATTGCCGAGGTGGCATTGTATGTGCCAAAGGCAGAGGTCTTGGATTTTACGGGAGCAGATATTTTTGCTGATTTACCGTAGTTAACTTTAATTGATTATCTGAAACCTTATACCAAAAACAAACTCCAATAATTTTATATTTTTTCTTGCTTTGCGGCTCTGCGCCTTTGCGAGTAACTATTCCACGCAAAGGCGCAGAGCCGCAAAGTTCCTAGATAATAGAATTGTTGAATGTTATCTATCTGGTATAAACTTCCAATAGTCTTTAACTTTAAGGCATAAAAAAACCCTGCTATAAGCAGGGTTATTTTTTTTACTGTGTGCTAATTATTGTTTAGCAGGAGCAGCAGTTTCAGTCTTTGCAGCTTCAACTTTAGCGTCTTCAGCAACTTTAGTGCTATCAACAGTAGCTTCAGCGTTTACTTCAGCGTTTTCAACAGCTTGAGTAGCTTCAACTTCTGTAGCTTCAACAGCAGCATCTTCAGCTGGTTTTTCAGTTTCTTTGCAAGAAACAAATGCCATAGTAGCAACTAATGCTAAGCTTAATACAACTTTTTTCATCTTACTAAATTATAAAGGTTAATTATTAATTCGGAGCAAAGATATAAATTTTTTGATATCTTAAAATATTTATTGTCTTTTTTTTTAAAGATTTTTTTTTAAAATAAATTCCTTGAATTACAAGGCTTTAAATAGGGTATTTGTCATTCAATGCTTGTTAAAAACCACAATAGAAGTTTCAATCCGTTGAATTTTCAAATTTACCGCCCTATTTTTCGTCAATCTTTAAAAAAACAGGACGTAAATTATCAATTATTTCTTTCCTCCAACGACCTTCATTTCATTAATCAGGTGTTTTGCACCAGCAAACTTGTCAATAATGAATAGAACGTATCTCATATCGACCATAATGTTTCTACAAATAGCAGGATCGTAATAAATATCACTCATCGTTCCTTCCCATACACGGTCAAAATTCAATCCAACAAGATTTCCTTTGGCATCTATGGCAGGACTTCCTGAATTTCCTCCAGTGGTGTGGTTAGTTCCGATAAAACAAACCGGCATTTTTCCATTCTTTCCGTATTGCCCGTAATCTTTTTTGTTATAAAGATCAATCAGCTTGGCAGGGACATCAAATTCATAATCGCCAGGCACGTATTTCTCCATAACACCATCCAAATAAGTAGCGTAATTATAAGTCACGGCATCACTTGGAGAATAGCCTTTTACTTTTCCGTAGGTAACCCTTAAAGTGCTGTTAGCATCTGGGAAAATTCGCGCTTCTTTAGGACTTAATTCTAAAATACCTTTCATGTAGGTTCTTTGTAATGCGGCAATTCTAAGATTGATTTCTTCGTATTTTGGAGCGACTTCTTTTTGATAAACATCAGTCATCGATTTTACGAACTGATAACCTTTGTCTGCATTGATCTTAGCCAGTACGCTTTTTGTATCGCCGCTCAATAATTCTTTCAAGCCTTTGTAGGTTGTCAGCTTTGACTGTTCGTAAATTTTGTCGGTTAGCTTTTTATATTCTGAGTTTTTCATGCTTGCCGGCAAAAACTGCTTTGGTACTTTGGTAGCATATAATTCAATCAGCTGTTCAAAGACTTTTTCGTCTACAGTAGCATTAAAATCTTTATAGGTTTCTTCCAAAGCCTTGATAGTAGCTTCTTTTCTGTCTTTAAAAGACTGTTCTCCTCTAACATTATATACCTGCTCCAATTGGTAAAGACGGTATCCGATAGTTAGCATTTCTGTATTTCTTAATACAACTTCGGTAAAATAATCTCTGCTTAACGCATAAGGAGCAATTTCTGCATAATTTTTTTCAAAGTCAGTAAACAGGTTTCCATATTCTGCCTGTTTTCCTGCTTTGTTTACTTTTTCAAGAAAATCTTTTTCAAATTTCTTTTTCGCTTCAACGGCATTTGATTTTTTCAATCCTTGAGTTTCGCCAATCCATTTTTTCCAATAGTTAGCAATGCTCGCATATTTAGAAGCATATTGGATTTTGATTGCCTTGTCTTTTCTCATGAAGCCATCGGCCACTTTTAAGGCTTTGTCTCTGATTTCGATTTTAGCAGGATTCAATTCGTTTACGATCTGTTCTACAGCAACAGACGGAAGGTATTCCGTAGTTCTGCCAGGATATCCAAAAACAAGAGTGAAATCATTTTCCTCTACACCTTTTATAGAAACCGGAAGGAAGTGTCTCGGAGTATAAGGAACGTTGTCTTTTGAATAGGCGGCCGGACGGTTATTTTTGTCGGCATAAATTCTGAATAAAGAAAAGTCACCTGTATGTCTTGGCCATACCCAGTTGTCTGTATCCGAACCAAATTTTCCTATAGATGATGGCGGAGCACCTACCAAACGCACATCTTTGTAGCTTTCCACTACAAAAAGAATGTATTGGTTTCCTTCGTAAAAAGTACGGATTCGGTTTTCCTGCCAGGCTTCTTTTGGAGAAGACTTTGTCAGGGAAGCAATGTTTTCCTGAATTTTTTTCTGCTTATCGATTTCAGAAGAAATAGCGGCTACTCCGTCTAAAATTTTGGCAGTTACATCCTCGATTTTTACGATAAAGGTTACTTCCAGGTCTGGATTTGGAAGTTCTTCTTCCAAACTCATTGCCCAAAAGCCGTCTGTTAAATAATCGTGCTCTACTGTAGAATGTGATTGGATTTCGCCAAAACCACAGTGGTGGTTTGTAAGAAGCAACCCTTTTGGAGAGATAACTTCAGAAGTACAGCCACCGTTAAATTGAGGCACTGCATCTTTAAGGCTCGATTTGTTTACGTCATAAATGTCAGAAGCTGACATTTTCATTCCCAGATTTTTCATTTCTGTTTCATTCATCCCTTTTAAAAGCGATGGAATCCACATTCCGCCTTGCTGCGAATAGGCAGGAAGAACCAGTAAAAGGACAAGAAGTCTTAAAAATTTCATAGGTAAAAATTGAAGTTTAGAGCTCGCAATTTACAATTTTTGATCCAAAACCGAACTATTTAACGGTTCCTGAAATTTTTAAAGCCTTTTTTAAAGTTATTTTAGAGTCAGTTTCATGAGGCTTCGATTGTGAACCACAAAATCTTTGGAAAGGTATAATTTCTGGGCAATCTTATTGTGGTTTTCTATTTCGAGGTAAATGATTTTTAATGATAGGGAATGGGCTTCCTGATGGATGAAGTCTAAGGCTTTTTTACCTATTCCTTTGCCTCGGGCGGTATCAGAAATATATAACTCATCCAAAAAAGCAATGGTGCCTTTGTATTCAAAACTGAAAATAAAAGTCATGATGATATAACCTACTATTTCCTCGTCTGAATAAATTAGCCAGGCTCTTCCTAAATACGGTTTTTCTAAAAACTCCAGAAACAAACTCCTTGAAACAGCTATGTCGATAGGATAATTGTCAATGCTATAAAATTCCTGCATCATTGGCAGAATAGTGTCGATATCTGAAATCTGCAAAGGTCTGAAAGTTGCCATGTCTGTGTTTTTTAATGGATTATAAGTTATTTAGGATGATTTCCGTAGCATTTTTATTCATCTGGACAAAGGTGCTTGCAACATGTCCTTTTTCGGAACGTTCGTCTTCATTTTGAATCAGGAAAGTGAGGGTTTCTTCTAATTCCTTTTTGTTTTTCACTGAAATACAGCCTCCCATTCCTACTAAAGCAACGGCTTCAGAAAATTTCTGATAATTCGGACCTATAACGATAGGTATACCAAAAGTGGCGGGTTCTAAAATGTTATGTAGGCCAGAAGTCCCAAAACCGCCTCCTACATAAGCAATGTCTGCATAACTGTATATTTTTGTGAGAATACCTATTGTGTCGATAATAAAGACATCATACTCTGACAGGGTTTTATTCTTTATTTCTGAAAACAGAATAGTTTTTTTTGAAATACTATTTTTCAATTCTGCAATCTGTTCCGGTTTTACATTATGGGGAGCAATAATAAATTTAACGCCAAAAGGATTTGTGTTTATAAAATTAACCAATTGGCTTTCATCTTTTGGCCAGGTACTTCCGCAAACGATGGTCAATTTGCCATCTTTGAATTTTTCTACAAAATCTAAAGAATTATCCCGTCCTAAAATTTTTAGTACCCGGTCAAAACGGGTGTCGCCGCATATTTTTACATTTTGAAAACCAACCTGCTGCAATAATAATTTAGAACTTTCATTCTGCACAAAAAACATTTTGAAAGCAGTTAATGCCTTTCGGTAAAAACCACCATACCATTTAAAGAAAATCTGGTCTTTTCTGAAAATCCCGGAAAAGAGATAGGTTGGAATATTTCGTTCTTTTAATTCTTTCAAATAATTTGGCCAGAATTCATATTTGATAAAAAATGCCATTTCCGGATGTACCAGTTTTAGGAACTCAGAAGCATTTTTTTGGGTGTCTAAAGGAAGGTATACGATTATATCAGCAGCAGTTGAATTCTTTCTTACTTCATATCCTGAAGGCGAAAAAAAAGTCAATATGATTTTATGTTCGGGATACAGGCTACGGATTTTTTCCATAACAGGAAGTCCTTGTTCAAATTCGCCAAGCGAAGCGGAATGAAACCATATCGTTTTGTCTGTTGGCTGGATTTTATTACGCAAAGTCTTGAAAACATTTTTTCTTCCGTTTACAAAAAGCTTCATTTTCGGATTTAAAAATGCGATTGCTTTTAAAGCATATCCCGCAATGATTACCAACAGATTATAAAGAAAAAACATAAGCCTGATTTTGAATTGCTAAAATACGCTAGTTTCGAGAAATTTCATTGGTTGTCCATCATTTTATTAGTAGTTTTGCTTGTTTTAAATTTAATTTAGATGAAAAAAATCCAAATGGTTGACCTCAAGGGGCAATACGAAAATATAAAGGAAACAGTAAACAATTCTATTCAGGAAGTTCTCGATACCAATACTTACATCAACGGCCCTGAAGTCCACAAATTCCAAAAAAATCTTGAAGAATATTTAGGCGCAAAACATGTAATTCCATGTGCAAATGGTACAGATGCTTTGCAGATTGCCATGATGGCGTTAGATTTAAAGCCTGGTGATGAAGTCATCACGGCAGATTTTACTTTTGCGGCAACTGTTGAAGTGATTGCGCTTTTGCAACTGACTCCGGTTTTGGTAGATGTTGAAATCGATACTTTTAATATTTCTGTTGATGCAATAAAAAAAGCAATTACACCAAAAACAAAGGCAATTGTTCCGGTTCATCTTTTTGGACAGGCAGCCAATATGGAGGCAATCATGCAATTGGCGAAAGAACACAATTTGTATGTAATTGAAGACAATGCTCAAGCCATTGGAGCAAATTACAGATATTTTGACGGTAAAAAAGAAAAAGTAGGAGTGATTGGTCATGTGGCTTCCACATCTTTTTTCCCTTCAAAGAATTTAGGATGTTATGGTGACGGTGGTGCTATTTTTACCAATGATGATGATTTGGCTCACAAATTGCGCGGAATCGTAAATCATGGTATGTATGTGCGTTATCATCATGATGTTGTGGGTGTGAATTCTCGTTTGGATAGCATTCAGGCAGCGGTTTTAAATGCAAAGCTTCCTCTTTTGGATGAATATAATGCTGCCAGACAGCTTGCAGCTCAAAAATACAGCCAGGCTTTGGCAAACCATAAAAATATAGTTACACCTTATATTGCAGGAGAAAGAGATTCACATGTTTTCCACCAATATACTTTAAGGATATTGGATGCTGACAGAAATGCTTTAATGCAACATTTGTTAGATAAAGGCATTCCTTGTGCTATTTACTATCCGATTCCGTTGCACAGCCAGAAAGCATATCTGGATTCTCGTTATAAAGAAGAAGATTTTCCAATTACAAACCAATTAGTACAGGAAGTAATTTCATTGCCAATGCATACTGAACTGGATGATGAGCAGATTAAGTTTATCACGGATTCTATTCTTGAATTTCTTGGATAATCATCATAAGAACAAAACGGCAAATACCTTTTAGATTTTACCATCATTACCAAAAGAGCAAATAAATTGAAAAAAATATTAGTTACAGGAGGATTAGGTTTCATAGGATCACATACTGTTGTTGAATTACAGAATGAAGGCTTTGAAGTTGTAATCATCGATAACCTTTTGAATGCAGAAGAAAAGGTGATATACGGAATTGAAGCCATAAGCGGAAAGAAGCCGGTTTTTGAAAATCTTGATTTGAGAGAAAAAGAATCTGTAAAAGCGTTTTTCAAAAAACACAGCGATATTGCCGGAGTGATTCATTTTGCAGCTTCAAAAGCAGTAGGCGAGAGTGTGGAAAATCCACTATTATATTATGAAAATAATATTAATGCCTTGGTTTATTTATTGCAGGAATTGCAGTCAAAGACTGACGCCAATTTTATTTTTAGTTCTTCTTGTACCGTATACGGGCAGGCAGAAAAAATGCCAATAACGGAAGACGCATCTGTACAACCAGCGGCTTCTCCTTATGGAAATACAAAACAGATTGGCGAAGAAATAATTCAGGATGTAGCCAAAGTATCAAGTGTCAATGCGATTCTTTTACGCTATTTCAATCCGATTGGTGCGCATCCTTCTGCAGAAATAGGAGAACTTCCTATTGGAGTGCCGCAAAATCTTGTGCCTTTTATTACTCAGACAGGTATGGGACTGAGAAAAGAGCTTTCGGTTTTTGGATCGGATTATCCTACTCCTGATGGTACCTGTATCCGCGACTATATTCATGTTGTGGATCTGGCAAAAGCTCACGTTGTTGCTTTAAAAAGATTGATTGGAAAGAAAAATGAAACCGCTGTTGAGGTTTTCAACGTTGGAACAGGTAAAGGTAGCAGCGTTTTAGAAGTTATTCATTCCTTTGAAAAGGTTAGCGGACAAAAATTGCCATACAAGTTGGTTGGAAGACGTGAAGGCGATATAATAGAGGCTTATGCAGATACTCAAAGAGCAAATGCCATATTAGGCTGGAAAGCAGAATCGACTTTGGATGAAGCTATCGAAAGTGCCTGGAAATGGGAAAAGAAAATCAGAGGTTAGATAAAATAAAAAAATCCCGCATTTTAATGCGGGATTTTTTATGCAGTAGTATCAGATTAAGCAGAAAAAGTAGCTGCTTCTTTATCAATTTTGTTAACCAATCCGATCAGTACTTTTCCAGGGCCTACTTCTGTAAAGGAAGTGGCGCCATCTTTAATCATTTGCTGTACAGATTGCGTCCATTTTACCGGAGCTGTCAATTGTGTGATAAGATTCTTTTTAATTTCATTTGGGTCAGAAACCGCACTTGCAGGTACATTTTGATATACCGGACAAACAGGCTGAGAAAAAACTGTGCTTTCAATAGCGGCAGCCAATTCCTCTCTGGCAGGTTCCATCATTGGAGAATGGAAAGCGCCACCTACAGGAAGAATTAAGGCGCGTTTTGCACCGGCAGCTTTCATAGCTTCGCAGGCTTTTTCAACAGCTGTTGTTTCACCAGAAATTACGAGTTGTCCCGGACAGTTATAGTTAGCTGCAACCACAATGCCGTCAATAGAAGCGCAAACTTCTTCAACAATATGGTCTTCTAAACCTAAAACGGCTGCCATTGTAGAAGGAGTAATCTCGCAGGCTTTTTGCATGGCCATCGCTCTTTGAGAAACCAATTTTAATCCGTCTTCAAAAGATAAGGTTCCATTGGCAACCAAAGCAGAAAATTCACCTAAAGAATGGCCGGCCACCATCTCCGGTTTGAAATTATCGCCCAATGTTTTGGCAAGAATAACAGAGTGCAGGAAAACTGCAGGCTGGGTTACTTTGGTTTCTTTTAGCTGTTCGGCTGTTCCTTCAAACATGATATCTGTGATTCGAAAGCCTAAAATTGCATTGGCTCTTTCGAATAATTCTTTTGCTAGTTCTGATTGTTCGTAAAGGTCTTTTCCCATTCCTGTGAATTGGGCTCCCTGACCTGGAAATACGTATGCCTTCATTTGTTCTCAGTTTTGTTTATGTCGCAAAAATACTATTTATTCTTAAATGACTATCGGGAAGTTTGTATCAGATAAAGAAAATCTGGTTTTGATACGACTCGCTTCAATTGCAATTTTTTATTTTAGTCGCAGATTATCACGGATTAAAATAATTACGCTGATTTAAGAAGTTTATACCAGATAAGTAACATTCAAAATTTCTATTATTAGGAACTTAGTGCCTTTACGTGAAGTAGTTGCTCGCAAAGATGCAGAGCTGCAAAGCAAGAAACTTATTGAAATTTGTTTTTGGTATTAGGTTTCATATAATCAATTATTCTTACTATCGTATTGATTTATCTTGATGTCGAAATATTGGGTGTCATACATGGGAGTCATAGAAAAAAAGAATTTTTTCCGAGCTTCAGCTTCAGTTGGTAAAGTGACACAGTGCAAGTCTTTTTCCAAAATTTTCCAGATCATTTCAGTACAGAAAAATTTTGAATCATCATCAAAATCCCCTTTATGGTCAAAAGGGATATGCATGGCAAGATATTTTTGTGCTAGTTGTGAAATTTTCGCCCCCATATTTTTATCGCAGTTTTTGGCCCGCGTAATGATGATTTTGTTCGGGAAGGAATATTTTAAAAATTCTTTGAGGGGTTGGAGTTGCAATCCGTCAACGTCTGTGACGTCTGAAGATAAAGAGTGCACGACATATATGGAGTCGTTGCGTTTTATTAGGATGCCCGCATGCGTAACATCGATGGGGCCTGAATTGAGTTCTTTGGAAATATAATTGCTAAAAAAACCAAAGCCTCTGCGAAGAATGAAGTCACCTTCTTCAATTTTTGAAAGCTCTTCTTCCGAAAGCCGAGTTATAGCTTCATTTTTTATAATGTCTTTCTGTTCTGATTTTTTATCAAAATAAAAAAACAGCTTGTAGGCGACAATTCCCAAAATAAAAAGCATTGCTATGTAAAAAATAAATTTCTTCATTATAGCAATGCTTTTATAAATGTTTAAAGTTTAGTTATTCTGCCGTTTCTGTTGAATCAGCAGGAACAACTGGAGCATCAGCAGGAGCTGCTAAAGAATCAGTAGCTTCTGTGTCAGCACCTGGAGCTTTTGCACCTTCTTTATTAGCGTTTTCCTTATCGATAGTTACTTTCCATTTTCCGTCAACTTTTACCAAGTTAAGCGTTTGTTCAGCACTAGTTTCTGCTTTACCTCCAACAGTTTTGTATTTTACGGTAGCCTTATCGTCTTTAACTTCAGAAGAAATAATTTCAACTTTTGCGTCGTTCTTTTTTAGCTCGTCTTTTTTAGCACCAGCCATAGATTCCATCATTCCGATTAAAGAAGCTGTCTGCTCGTCACAATATTCTTTTGCTTCTTTGAACTCTCCTTTATTGACGTGGTTTAGGAATTTTTCTGCTACCGCTTCAGGATTGCTGTCATTAGAACATGAAACAAAAAAACTGAAGGATAAGAATCCTAAGATTAAGAATGCTTTGCCAGCAATGCTTCTGAAAGTGTTTGTCTTCATAAATTGTTTTGTTAGATTTATGTAAAAGTAAAATTTTTTCAGATATAACAAATAAAGAGAGCGTAAATGTTTTTGTATTTACTAAAAAACCGACCTTATTTTAAGGTCGGTTTTAGAAAAAGGGATTAAACTTACAGTACAAAATACGAATTTTTAACGGGTTGGATATGATGGAGCTCAACTTCCGGTTTTTTGACCGGAGTTTCGAATTCATCGCGGAATTCATTTACCATCTGAACCAGATTGCTTTCGATTGTACTTGAAATAGCAGTCATCGGCGTATCCGTTGGTCGGTTTTCAAACGGATCTTGCAGATGGATAGCCATCTTTTCGATCAGGAAGAATGCCGCACCAATAGTTGTTACCAACGGAATTTGCAGCCAGCCTAATAAATCGGTCAAGCCAAAAGGCAAGAGAATGATAAAAAGGCATAACGTGAAGCGGATGTACATGCTATAAGTGGTTGGGAAGATTGTATTTTTAATTCTTTCACACTTTCCCATAGAATCGCAGAGTCTTGTTAACGTATTGTCAATTTCTACTTGTTGGTAAGTGTTTATCTTCCCTTGTTCGTTTGCTTTTTTCAGGTCTTTGGAATGCAATAGCAATATGGCATTCGGAACATGTTTGTGCTTTTTGATATATCTGAAATCTTCTTCGCTTAAAATTTGCTTTACTGCCTTTAAAGGATCTTTTCCTCGAAGCGATTGGCTAAGGCTATAGCACCATGCCGCCTGCCTTTTTGCAAAATTTTCTTTGAAGTCATTTGCTTCTACTGAAAAATCAGGATCTTTATAGAAAGCAATGACCTGTCTGATTAATGTTCTGGAGTCGTTTACGATAGCGCCCCAAATGATTCGGGCTTCCCACCAGCGGTCATACGCCTGGTTGGATTTAAATGCCAACAGTAGCGATATGATAGTACCGATAATTGTTGGGATAGCAATTGGAATGTTTATGGCATTAGTCCCATAATAGTTTAGGAAAACTTCAAAGGAGATAACGTATAGGATGACCAGGAAAAGCTCGACTTTGATCTTTCCCAGTACATATTTCATTGGTATTTTCTTTTTTAGTAGCATATATATGTATTTTGTTTCTTAATAATTTTTCCATGGCCAGCGGATTTAGACAATTTCCTCATATAGAGACAATACGGGCAGGCCAAAACTTTCATTAATGCTGAAGTCTCTGTTTTTCAGCTTGATTTTTTTAGGTTTTCTTGTTTCTATCAAAAGATTGATATTATTTTTTGTAATGGCTTCTGTAAGCAATGGCTGGATTTCCTCTGGTTTCTGGTCGCTGAAAATTTTTGCCTGACTTACAATTCTGAAATCAAAATGATTCTGAATGAGTTCTTGCAGGTCTTCAACGTGCAGCCTTGATTTTGTTTGTTCCAGATACAGGGCTTTGCTTAAATCCTGTTCTTCAAAATTCGGACTCAGATGTAGTATCGGGCATTTGCAATTGGCAAGAATCTGCAGGAATTGATTGTGTATTCTTCTTTCGGTATTTTTATAAGAAGGTGTAAGGATGGTCAATTCGATGTTGAGGTGTTCCATCAGGTTTTTCATTACCGGAGCAGAAATTCCATATTGGTTGTGGATTTTCAACGTGCAGTTTTGTGTAGCTGTAACCAAATCACGACAGCTATCCAAAATGCTTTTTTGAGAAACGCTCATGTCGCTTTTAATGTTTCTTAAAAAAGCAGCAGAAGAGTAGGTGTCCGGAATTTCACCGACCAATGCTAAAAAGATAGTACAGCTTTTTCCTTTTGATTGCTGAACAGCAACTTTAATAGCATTAATTGTGTCCTGTTCTAATGTCGATGGTATTAATAGGTTTTTCATATGTATAGCGTTTTAATTATACATACAAAATAACAGGGCCGAAATTAGAACGGTCTTAGATTAAAATTAGAATTTCTTAAGATTTTACATTAGAATTTCTAATGTTGGTTTTATGGAAGGTAATATTTACGACCGTACCTTTTCCGGTTTCAGACTGGATGTGGAGTTCTCCATTGTGCATGCGGATGATTTTCATTGCCAGAGGCAGTCCTAGGCCGTAACCATTATATTTGGATGCGATCTTTCCTCTAAAGAAAGGTTCATACAAATAAGGAATGTCTTCTGGTGGAATACCAATGCCGATATCGGTAATAGCAATCTTAATTTTTGATTTGTCGGCAGAAAGCGTTACAAAAACTTCGTCGTTATCGGAATATTTCACGCCGTTTGAAATGATATTGTTTAATGCCAATTCCAACAGCGGCCTGTTGCAAGGAATCGTTAGCAGCGATTCATCTTCCGGAATAGCATTCAGTTTAATGTTGACGCGATTGTTTGGAAATAAAGTATCAATTGAAGCTTTTGCTTCCAAAAGCAGCTCATCAATTCTGGCAATATCCAATACTTGCTTGGTTCCGTCATAACCTGTTTGAGTCAGTTTTAGTAAGCTCTCGGTCAAATTGCCCAGTTTGGTAGCCTGGCGATTTATATTTTCTAATGAACCGACGTATTCTTCAACTTCTCTTTCTTTTAATAGCATGATTTCCGTTTCGGCTATAATGGTAGTAATAGGTGTTTTGAGTTCGTGCGAAGCATTGTTGATGAAGTTAGCCTGTATTTCAAAAGAAGTTTCCAGACGATCCAGCATATCATTAAAAGTTTTCGTAAGATCAGATATTTCGTCATTTCCTTCGGCATCAGCCAATCTGTTGTGAAGGTTTGAAGCACTGATTCTCTTAACTTCTTTGGTAATTCTGGCCATAGGATCAATAACACGACGGGCTAAAAGTCTTCCGAAAAAGAAAGCCAAAATCAAGAATCCGGCTCCTCCCAATACTAAAATCTGCACCATATATATGGCACTTGTATATCCTCGGCGGTCTTTTGCGGTAACAATTACCATATATTTTTGCCCGGATTCCTTAAAAATCTGGCCATAATAATAACTGTAGTTTTCTTCGATCCAGCTGGATCCGGTTTTCATCACACTGGCATAAAATTCCGGAGGAAGATGCAGATCAGTGTTGTATTCGAAGGTGTTTTCTCCGTTTACTTTTAGGACAAAGTCTTTTTCTTCGACCAGTTCTTCAAGTCCTTCTTTTTTGAATTCTTTAAAATAACGCGTCTTGCGTAGATCATTTTGGTAATAGATTGAAGAAGCAATTTTTGCCCGATCCTGAAGCCTTTTCAGAAAATAATATTCGTTATTCTGCTTGAACAGAAAAAAAACCACCACGCTCAAAAGCAACGTGCTTAAGCACGAAAGCGCAATATAGGTAACGGTAATTTTTTTTCGTATCTGCATTAAGATTGAGGTTTGATTACATATCCAAGACCTTTGATGGTGTGGATCAATTTGTTTTGGTAAGGTTTGTCTATTTTGTTTCTCAGATAATTAATGTAGACGTCGACAACATTCGTATTCATATCAAAATTGATATCCCATACATTATCCAGAATTTTTTCACGGGATAGGATGATTTCTGTGTTTTTTGCCAAATAATATAATAATTTGAATTCTTTGGCAGTAAGCTGTATGGTTTCGCCGTTCCGCTTTACGGTTTTTGATCGGGAATCAATCTCCAAATCATCAATCTGGATTTTGTCGTTAGGCTTATGATCCTGGCTTGATCTTCTGGCCAAAGCGCTTATGCGGGCTTCCAATTCTGAGAATTTGAAAGGTTTTGCAAGATAATCATCGGCACCTGCATTTAATCCCGTCACAATGTTTTCTGTTGTTCCCAATGCAGTCAATAAGAGAATCGGGACAAAATTTTTAGAGGCTCTGAGTCGTCTGCAGATTTCGATTCCATTAATGTCTGGGAGCATGATATCCAGAATAATCACATCAAAATTGTGGTTTTGAATCATTTCGAGAGCAGTGGTGCCGTCAAGAGCTACACTAACTTCATTGTTTTTTTCGGAAAGTCCTTTTCGAATAATCGATAAAAGATTGGGTTCGTCTTCAACAATGAGTAGCTTCATATAAGTGGGGTTTGGTGCTTCAAACAAAAATAAAGATTGAAATGTTAAAATTTTGTAAAACGTAAATTACAATCGTTGTTTTTGCGAAAATTCTAAGAATAAGGACAGATTGATGAAGTATGCAAAATTATGATGGATTATTTTGATAAAAACTTAAAGCTCCCGAAGGGCATTTTTTTACCGTATCGATAATTTTATCGCTTGATGAGCCGTCAATTTGAATCCAGGGTCTCATTTTGGGCTGAAAAACCTGAGGATTGTTTTTGACACAATTGGTTGAATGGATGCATTTTTCTGCTTGCCAGACAACCGTTACTTCTCCATTTGAATATTCTTTCTTATCTTCCATGACATCCTAGTTTTAAAGGTTCGTATTGAGTGTATTATAAAGGTAGAAAAAACTTTATAAAATATTCGAATAATCTGCTTTAGGAGAGATGTAACATTTTTAAGGTTCTTAGACTTATTAAGCAAACTAAATAAAATACCACCATGAAAAAAACTATTCTGATTCTCATCCTTCTTTTAATCGGCTTCTTTTTGTTTTATACTATATTGCCAGTTATCAGTTATGGCTTCGTGGGTCTGCCGTTGATACTACTATTTCTTGCATTGATGGCGATTGTGGTTTTTTCTAAAGTAGAAGTAACGTCAAAAGCAAGAAAACTGAATATTTTTTCAAAAACGAACAAAGTTTTGTTTTTTTTGTCTTTCGGACTTTTGTTCTATGTATTGGTTTTGCCGCTAGTGACTTCGCTTCCGATGTTCAGAAGTGGTGCCTACCAAAAACTAATTGGGAAGGTTGAAAATGGAGATGATCTTAAAAATCATATAGCACCCATCTCTTTAGATAAAATCAGAGTGGTTGATGAAGAACTTGCAATGCTTTTGGGTGAAAAAATTATAGGTTCGCAGCCATCATTGGGTAGTCAGGCCGAGATAGGAGAGTTTACAATACAAAAGGTAAATGACGAATTATATTGGGTTGCACCATTGTTGCATACCGGTTTTTTTAAATGGTATAAGAATTCTGAAGGAACTCCGGGTTATGTAATGGTTTCTGCCACCAATGAAAGAGATGTTAAGCTAATCCAGAATGTCAACGGAAAAGCGCTTAAGATTAAATATCAGCCGGCAGCTTATTTTGGTTCAAGAATTGACAGGCATGTTTATTTCAATGGTTATGCAACAGTAGGGTTAGAAGATTTTAATTTTGAGATTGATGATGCGGGCAATCCGTATTGGGTTGTTACCAAATACAAAAAGACAATAGGTTTTGCAGGAAATAATGCTACAGGTGTTTTAACGGTCGATGCTCAGACAGGAGAAATAAAAGAATATGATATTAACAATACACCATTATGGGTTGATAGAATACAGCCGATAAGTTTTATCCAGGAACAGCTTAATGATTGGGGCGAATATGTACACGGCTATTGGAATTTTTCGAATGAAAATAAATTGCAAACTACAGAAGGATTGACCTTGGTTTATGGAGAGAATCATAAATCATACTGGTATACCGGTTTGTCGTCTGTTGGAAAAGAAGAATCAACTGTAGGATTTGTATTGGTCGATACGCGAACCAAAGAAACGACTTATTATAAGCAAAGTGGAGCTACAGAATATGCTGCACAAAGTTCAGCCGAAGGTAAAGTTCAGGAAAAGGGATACCATGCTTCGTTGCCAATTCCATATGTAATCAATAATATCCCGACTTATGTCATGACACTTAAAGATGATGGAGGTCTGGTAAAAATGTTTGCAATGGTTTCTATAAGTGACTATACAATTGTTGGAGTAGGGAATACGATGAGGGAAACACTGATGGCCTACAAGAACGTATACAATATGGCAGATAATGGGATAAATCCAGAAAGTATCACCAGTAAAAAAAGTGTGAAATCGGTAGTAACGAGAATCAGCAGTGATGTCAAAAACGGAAACAGTTTCTATTATTTTACGGTAAAAGATTATCCTAATATTTTTGTAGGATCGTCTCAATTGTCCAACGAACTCCCGGTAACGGTTGTTGGCGATTCGATTTCAATTTCTTTTGATGTAGATTTAGAGGAAGTGATTGATGTTTCGAGTTTTGAAAACAAGAATATCGGAAAGAAAAAATAATAAAAAAGCGCCCAATTTGGGCGCTTTTTTTATGCTAGGATTAAGCAATTTATTTGGACGCATTAAGCGAAATGATAGAAAGCAAAAGAATTTACTTTCATGACTTCTTCTTTATAGACTTAGCGGCTCTGCGTCTTTGCGTGAAAATAATCTCTCGCAAAGACGCAGAGCCGCTAAACATTAAGCGTGAAACTTATAAATTATTTACCTTCGGGAAGCAATTTGAATGAAGTTGCTACAAAACGATTGTTTTTGACTTCGCCTGTAACTTCTGCTTTTCTGATTTTGGAGCAAAAACCATCGTCAGCATGAGAATCGCCGTGGTCGTCAATTCCGGTACCGTCAACAAAATACGGTTTCCCGTCAATACGAACGGCAAGGTCACAACCATGTCCTTTCATTCCAAACTTGCACTGTCCGCAGGACGCTTCCACTATTTGAGATTTTGGTGTGGTCTTTTTTGAGTTTACTTTTTTCGCATTTGAATTTTGTGCGTTGGCGACAAAAGATAAAAATAGGAATGCGATAGCGATGATGTTTTTCATATAGAATTTATTTTACGGTTATTAGCCTGGCTGCGTCTTTAGCTCTTTCAACTACTTCTTCTACCGGTATGTCAAGAGAATCGTTTGTTAAGGCTACTCCCATTCTGCGATAAGGTCTTGTTGTCGGTTTGCCAAAGATTCTGAAATCGGTTTTGGCAAGTCCGGCAATTTTTTCAATGCCTTCGTAAGCCGGGTTTGACGAGTTTTCTGATGCAAGAATCACGGCACTTGCTCCGGCTTTTTCCAGTTTTATTTCAAAAATAGGCAGGCTCAAAATGGCTCTGAGATGCAATTCAAATTCGTTAAAATTTTGTGTTCCGGCCAAAGTCACCATTCCCGTATCGTGAGGTCTTGGAGATAACTCGGAGAAGTATACGCCATCATCTGCCAGAAAAAATTCTACGCCAAAAAGACCTGCGCCTCCTAAAGCTTCAGTTACTTTTTCAGCCATGTCTTGTGCTTCAAATAAATCCTTATCTGAGATTCGTGCCGGCTGCCAGCTTTCCTGATAGTCACCACGTTCCTGCCTATGTCCAATTGGAGCGCAGAAAAGCGTCGGGTTATTGTTTTGGGTAATGGTCAGTAAGGTAATTTCAGAATTGAATTTTACAAAAGCTTCTACGATAACTTCTACAACATCGCCACGTGAACCTTCTACGGCATAGTTCCATGCTTTTTCAATGTCATCTGGAGATTTGATGGTTGATTGTCCTTTTCCGGAAGACGACATCAAAGGTTTTACTACGCAAGGAATTCCAATTTCTTCAACGGCTTTATGTAATTGTTCGGAAGAAGTAGCATATCGATAATTTGCAGTCTTTAAACCCAGTTCTTTTGCTGCCAGATCGCGGATTGCTTTTCGATTCATAGTGAAGTTGGCTGCTTTCGCAGAAGGAACCACGGTATATCCTTGCTTTTCGTAATCGTAAAAACGTTCGGTACGGATGGCTTCAATTTCCGGAACTATAAAATCAGGTCGGTGTTTTGCTACAATCTGATCTAAAGCGTCTCCATCGAGCATGTTGATGACTTCAAATCCATGAGCTACCTGCATGGCAGGAGCATTTTCGTAACTATCAACAGCAATCACGGTTTGTCCGATGCGCTGGGCAGCAATTGTGAATTCTTTTCCTAATTCTCCGGAACCGAGTAATAATATTTTTGACATTTGGTATCGTTTTAAATAACCCTTTCAGGGTTTTAAACCCTGAAAGGGTTATGAATAAAAAAGCCCCAAGTTTCCTCAGGGCGGTATTTGTTTAAGCTAAAACTTCTTTGATTCTTCGCAAGGCTTCGGTCAGCAGCTCTTCGCTGGTTGCGTAAGACAAGCGGATACAGTTCGGATTTCCAAAGGCATCCCCGGTTACAGTAGCTACATTGGCTTCTGCTAAAAGGTACATAGAAAAGTCATCTGCATTTTTGATTTCGGTTCCACGTAACGTTTTTCCAAAAAAGGAAGAAACATCAGGGAAAACATAAAAAGCACCTTCAGGAACATTTAATTTTAAGCCTGGAATTTCTTTAATCAATCCCACAACTAAATTTCTACGGTTTTTAAAAGCAGCTACCATTCCGTTTAGTACGCTTGGATCTGCATCAACCGCTGTTATTGTTGCTCTTTGTGCTATAGAATTCGCACCACTTGTTACTTGTCCTTGCATTTTTGTACAGGCTTTTGCGATGAATTCCGGAGCGCCAATATATCCTATTCTCCATCCTGTCATAGCAAACGCTTTTGCCACACCATTCACTGTTACCGTTCTTTCAAACATTCCCGGAATAGAAGCAATGCTGCAAAATGTTCCTGAAAAGTTGATATGCTCGTAGATTTCATCAGCTACTACAAAAATATTAGGATGTTTTTCCAATACTTTTGCTAAGGCTGTCATCTCTTCACGACTGTAAACAGAACCGCTAGGATTACATGGTGAACTGTACCATATCATTTTTGTTTTTGGAGTAATTGCTTTTTCCAGCTGTTCCGGCGTAATTTTGAAATCACTTTCTACAGTTGTAGGGACTTCTACCGGAATACCGCCCGACATTTTGATAATTTCGTAATAGCTTACCCAGTAAGGAGCAGGAAGAATTACTTCGTCACCATCGTTTAACATTACCTGTGCAACGTTGTATAGAGATTGTTTGGCACCTGTCGAAACGACAATGTTGGCAGGCGTATAGTCAAGGTTATTGTCTCTTTTGAATTTTCTGCATATCGCTTCTTTCAGATCAGCATAACCGTCTACAGGTGTATAGGTGCTGTAGTTTTCGTCGATTGCTTTTTTTGCCGCTTCTTTGATGAAGTCAGGCGTATTAAAATCAGGTTCACCTAAGCTCAAGCTGATAATATCTTTTCCTTGTGCTTTTAATTCTCTTGCCAATGCTGCCATTGCCAAAGTCTGAGAAGTTGATAATCTGTTGATTCTATCCGATAAATGATTCATGGAAAACGTATTGTTTGTTTTTTAATCGATTATGCCATTGCCGGGTTTTGTCCTAATTCTTTCAAGTGTTTGAAATGAGCTACGACAGCACCTCGCATGGTTTTGAATTCGTGGTAAGGCAAATTGCATTCTTTTGCTGTCTCTTTTACGATTTCTGCAATTTTTCCGTAATGCACATGACTGATATGTGGGAAAATATGATGTTCAATCTGGTGGTTTAATCCTCCTGTAAACCAGTTAACAATTCTGTTTTTTGGAGCAAAATTAGCAGTGGTATACAGTTGGTGGATAGCCCAGGTGTTTTCAATTTCTCCTTCTTCATTTGGGATAGGATTAGCGGTTTCTTCCACGACATGAGCTAATTGGAAAATGATACTCAAAATCAATCCTGCCGTATAGTGCATTACCAAAAAGCCTAATACTACTTTCCACCAGGTGATTCCCAAAATCATTGGAAGTACAAGCCAGATGGAAATATAGATGATTTTTGTGATGACCAAAACCGTCCATAATTTAGCCGGGCTTTGAGGTTCTCCATACGACAGTTTTCTTTTCAAATAGCTTTTCATTTGTTTGAAATCGGTTGTAATCGCCCAGTTAAAAGTCAATAATCCGTAAAGGAATACCGAGTAATAATGTTGGAATTTGTGGAATCTATACCATTTTGCTTCTTGTGTAAATCGGATAATCCTTCCTGCATCAAGATCTTCATCATGTCCGTGAATGTTGGTATAAGTATGGTGAAGAACATTATGCTGTACTTGCCAATTGTAGACATTACCGGCTAAAATGTAAATACTGCCGCCCATGAATTTGTTCAGCCAGGATTTGTTAGAATAGGAACCGTGGTTTCCGTCGTGCATGACGTTCATTCCAACGCCAGCCATTCCAATACCGATTACGATTGACAAAAGCAACATTACCCAAAAAGGCATATTTAAAGTCAAGATCAGGAAATATGGAGTCAGGAAAATCGTAAACATGACGATAGCCTTTAGGTGTAGTTTCCAGTTTCCGGTTTTCTTGATATTATTTTCCTTGAAATAATTGTTGACGCGCGTATTCAGGGTTCTGAAAAATTTCAAGCTGTCTTGTTTGGAAAACGTTGGAATTGTGGTATTCATATATAATTTATAATTAATCAAAATAAGACTTCAAAGGTAAAGATTCTTGTTTATGTAAACGGATAAAAACCTAAAAAATTTCAATTTGAAAATGTTTACTTTTGTGAAAATTTTTAAAATGGAAGAAATTCTAAAATATTTCCCTAATCTATCTGATATTCAGAAACAGCAGTTTCAAAAATTAGAGGGACTTTATCACGATTGGAATGCGAAAATCAACGTTATTTCGCGTAAGGATATTGATGAATTATATACAAAGCACATATTGCATTCTTTGGCAATTGCAAAAATTCAAGAGTTTGAACCGGGAACTTATGTTCTGGATGTTGGAACTGGTGGTGGTTTTCCAGGAATTCCATTGGCGATTCTTTTTCCGGAAACCCGATTTTATCTGATTGATGTTATCGCAAAAAAAATAAAGGTTGTCCAGGCTGTTGCTGAGGCTTTAGAGTTGAAGAATGTAAAAGCGGAACAGATTCGTGCTGAAAATGTCAAAGGCGATTTTGATTTTATTGTCAGCCGTGCCGTTACTAATATGCCTGATTTTGTGAGTTGGGTAAGGCTGAAAATTAAAAAACAGCAAAAACACGAACTTAAAAACGGAATTTTATATCTGAAAGGTGGTGACCTGACAGAGGAATTAAAAGATTTTCCAAAAGCTACAGAGTATCCTATTGCCACTTTCTTTGATAATGAGTTTTTTGAGACTAAAAAAGTGGTACACCTACCCTTGAAGTATAAGGGATAGTTGAAAGTGGATAGTGTATCGTTGCTAAGGCGCTAAGGGGAAAAAAGATATAAAGTAAAAAGCCGAATCTGAATTCAGATTCGGCTTTTTTATATTGGGTCAAAAATTCTAAAACTTTCGACTTTCTAACTCTTGACAATCGGCAGATAACTATACACTATCCACTTTCAACTATCCACTACCCAAGAAAAGGGTATCTGTAGTCTGTAGCAGGAATAAATGTCTCCTTAATTGTTCTTGGAGAAACCCAACGAAGTAGGTTCAAAATAGAACCGGCTTTGTCATTTGTTCCTGAAGCTCTTGCACCACCAAAAGGCTGTTGGCCAACAACAGCTCCAGTTGGTTTGTCATTGATATAGAAGTTTCCGGCTGCATTAACCAAGGCTTTTGCTGCAACATCAATTGCATAACGATCTTGAGAGAAAATTGCACCTGTCAAAGCATAAATAGAAGTTTCGTCAACTAATTTAAGTGACTCTTCCCATTTAGCATCTTCATAAACATATATCGTCAAAACAGGGCCGAACAATTCCGTTTCCATGGTGTCGTATTTCGGATTGGTTGTAACGATCACTGTTGGCTCGATAAACCATCCTTTAGATTTGTCATAACCACCACCTACGATTACTTCAGCTTCTGAAGAGGCTTTAGCTGCATCAATAGCTTTGGCTAATTTGTCAAATGATGATTCTGAGATTACAGCAGAAACAAAATTTGAAGTGTCTTCCGGTGAACCCATCTTGAATGATTTTACATCAGCAATCAGACGGTCTTTTACAGCATTCCAGATTGAGGTAGGGATGTAAGCTCTTGAAGCAGCAGAACATTTTTGTCCCTGATATTCAAAAGATCCGCGTGTTAATGCTGTAGCAACTTCAATCGGATTTGAAGAAGGGTGTGCCCATACGAAATCTTTTCCTCCGGTTTCACCTACAATTCGAGGATATGTTTTGTATTTGCTAATGTTTTGTCCAATTTTTGCCCACATGCTGTTGAATACACCAGTTGAACCTGTAAAGTGAATACCTGCAAAATCAGCACTGTCCAGAATTGTGTCAGTAATCATTGCTGAGTCTCCGCTAATCATATTGATTACGCCATTTGGCAATCCTGCTTTTTGGAATACTTCCATAATTACGTTTGCAGAATAGATTTGAGTTGCAGAAGGTTTCCATACTACAACATTTCCCATTAAGGCAACACATGAAGGAAGGTTTCCTGAAATAGCCGTAAAGTTGAAAGGTGTAATAGCGTATACAAAACCTTCTAACGGACGGTGCTCAAGACGGTTCCAGATTCCTTCTGAAGATACAGGCTGTTGAGCATAAATTTCAGTCATGTACTGCACATTGAAACGCAAGAAGTCAA
Source organism: Flavobacterium sp. 28YEA47A (assembly GCF_041262125.1). Taxonomy (NCBI): domain Bacteria; kingdom Pseudomonadati; phylum Bacteroidota; class Flavobacteriia; order Flavobacteriales; family Flavobacteriaceae; genus Flavobacterium; species Flavobacterium sp. 28YEA47A. The sequence goes on along the minus strand of NZ_JBGCCI010000002.1, from coordinate 62,224 downwards.
TGAATTCACAAGCAGAATCAATTTCTGCCTGGTGAACGGTTTTTCCTTGAGCAATCATTGTTGCAGCATTGATTTTTGAGCGGTAAGGTCCAGCTAACAATTCAGCAGCTTTAAGGAAAATTGCAGCTCTGTGTTCCCATGGCATTGTAGCCCATTTTTTACGAGCTTCCAAAGCCGATGCAATTGCTTTTTCTACAAGTGCTTTGTCAGCTTGGTGGTATTGTCCTAGCGTATGTTGGTGGTCAAATGGAGGAAACAGTCTTTTAGTATCTCCTGTTTTGATTTCCTCATTGCCAATAAACAAAGGAATATCGACAGTGGAATTATATAATTCTTTATACGTTTTTAAAACTTGTTCTCTTTCTGGACTTCCCGGAGCGTAAGACTTAACGACTTCGTTAACCGCTGTTGGGACGTTGTAAATTCCTTTTGGCATACTTATTTGTTTTTATATTTAATAATCAAATTTTTGCATGGCAAAGATACGAAATGAATAGGGAATTTTGAAAGAATTACCATTTTGATAACAATCGTTCAGGCAATGTCTTTAATTCGTAAGGATTATAAGTTTTTATGCGGTCTACGGCTAATTCAAGGCAAAAGGAGCACTTAGCCTGAAGGTTGGTACAATAACCCTGAAGCTTCTTGTTGAAGTGAAGTTGATCATGTTGAAATAGCCTTTCATTGCTCCAAAAGGAGATGAAAGAAGGCAGCCGGAGCTATACGTATGTGATTCGCCAGGTTTAAGAACCGGTTTTTTACCGATAACACCTTCGCCGTCAACAAAATCTTTGTTGTTTAGGGAGTCAAAGATTTCCCAATGGCGCGACATCAACTGGACAGAATCCTTGCTATGATTCTCAATTGTGATTTCATAACTAAAGGCAAAATGAATCTTGTAGTTTTTGAAGTAAGTCCCTTCAAAACTAGTCAAGACAGAAATTTTAATACCTCGAGTTATTTGCGTAACCATAGAATGCTAATAATGTTTCAAAAGTACAAATTTATACTATTGGATTAGTGTTTTTGTTGCTAAATTTTGGTTAATGGTTTTAAAAACAGTTTTTTAGCTTTTTAATTTACGATGTTTTGAGAATTGGCGGTTCCTTTTCCAATCACCTTGTCATATCTTTCATTGAGACCTCGATAATAAACGATTACCTGATAGTTATTTTCAGTTTGGTAAAAGTTTCCATCAATGGCATCGGCATGGTCTATTTTACCTTTTTTATCTGCAATTACATATTGGTAATTGGTAAATCCTTGCTTGATTACAATTGCTTTTTCATACATGCCTGTTTTCTGGTTGAAATCCATACGGTTTTCATCGTTTAAGGCATAGTTGTTAAACATACCGTTGATGTATATGTCGCCCTTTCCATAATAACTAGGAGCATCTAGCGTGAAAAATACCCAGGCATAATCAGCTTCTATTTCGTTGTTTTGTGTGTTGAAATTACGAACTACAAAATTCCCGTTTACATCAGGATAATAGGTATATACTTGATTGCCTCTTGGTTTATTAATATAAAGATGCGGCTCATAAAGGTCTTTCGCCCGTACGTAATTTATATTATTAACGGAAGCCCGGATTTCTTTGTTGTCGAAATATAAAAATTCATTACCACCCCAGAATTGTGTCTCTTTATCGTATTTGTAAATCAGATCATTCCCGATAGTGTATTGTGGCTTGACGTTATAGATGGCTTGCTTGAATTCTCCGTTTTGAAGCAACATGACTTTGACGTTTTGCAAGGGATTGACAAAAGTTATGGAATTGGATTTGACAGCAAAGTCAAGATTGTGCATATAATTGATATTACGGACGTCTCTGGCTCTTTTGATTTGTAATGGAACCGATACTAAATCTTCATACAAGATAAATTTTCGTGAAAAAACCACATCCTTGTCTTCATTTAATATTTTGATAATATAATTACCACTTACTCTAAACTGCGTAAACTTATTTGGAAATGGCAGTCGGTAATGTGAATAAAGCTGTAGCGTATTAAAAGAATTTTCATAATCCTGAATTCGTTGATTGTCAAATCCTTGAATGTATTCGCTCTTAACTAGTTGTGATGGAGTCCAATTATAATCGCAGTGTACAATTTCATAATAATAGTTGGCCTCATTTCCGTAAAGGTCATCAAATTGAAGCTGAAATCCTTCCTGAAGATGGAATATTGGTATTACATTTTGTCCGCTTTGGACAAATGAAACGGTTTTTATGTTGAAAGGCGGGTCAATTTCGGTTTGAACCTGCGCCTTGCTTTGGCTAAAAAACAAACAGGCTAGTAAAACAATAAAATAATTCTTCTTCATCTGTTGGAAAGATTTTCGGATTTATATAATAACAAATATAAGACAAATAAAATTGTGCGAGAATTATGCCAAATTTTAGAAACATTAAAAAATTGATATAAAATACTTTAGAATAATAGATATTGTGTAAAATGTGTTAATTTTTTTACAATAAGTAACGGTATTTATAGTTATAATTTTAGATTTATAACCAAGTAAATAACAAACCTATGAAACATTACAACAAACTATTTGTGTTTTTATTGGCGTTTCCAATGTCAATTTTTGCACAAGAACTTAAAGGCGATGCGCCAATCCCGTTTGACCCCACTGTGAAAACAGGAAAATTAGAAAACGGATTAACCTATTACATTAAGAAAAACGCAAAACCAGAAAACAAGGTAGATCTGAGACTTGTCATTAATGCTGGTTCTATTCTTGAGAACGACGACCAACAAGGTCTTGCGCATTTTATGGAACATATGTGTTTTAACGGAACAAAACGTTTTCCAAAAAACAAGCTGGTAGATTATCTGCAAAGTATAGGTGTTAAGTTTGGGCAACACTTGAACGCTTATACTAGTTTTGATGAAACGGTTTATTTCCTTCCAATTCCTTCTGATGATCCTGAAAAACTTGAGAAAGGATTCCAGATTTTAGAAGACTGGGCTTTTAACGCAGTTTTGACTCCTGAAGAAATTGACAAGGAAAGAGGCGTGGTTTTGGAAGAATATCGTATCGGGTTAGGTGCGAGCAAAAGAATGATGGGACGGTATATGCCGAAAATGATGTATAAGTCTCATTATGCAGAACGTTTGCCAATCGGTAAAAAAGAAATCCTTGAAAATTTCAAGTATGACAAACTGATCAATTTCTATAAAGATTGGTACCGTCCGAATTTGATGAGTGTTATTGTGGTTGGAGATATTGATGTAGCTGCAATGGAGAAAAAGATCAAAGATCATTTTGCATCCTACAAAAATCCTAAAAATGAACGTCCAAGAAAGATTTATGATGTTCCAAACCACAAGGAAACTTTTGTAGCGATTGAAACTGATAAAGAAGCTTCATCATCACAGGTACAGCTGATTCACAAAGATTATGATTCAAGAAAACCAGTCGTGAATATTAATGATTATAAGAAATCACTTGTTGAAGAATTATATTCTACAATGATTAATAATAGGCTTAATGAGTTGACCAATTCACCTACACCACCATTCACTTACGGATATTCATATCACGGAAGTACATGGGCGAGGACAAAAGAGGCTTACCAATCATTTGCAATGACTCAGGAAGATAAACAGGTAAGTGCTTTGAAGGTTTTGGTTACTGAAAATGAAAGAGTTAAAAAGTTTGGTTTTACACAAGGCGAACTTGACCGTGCCAAGTCGGAAATACTGGCTAATCTGGAGTCTGATTATAACGATAGGGATAAAACAGAGTCAAGAAGATTTGTTGGAGAATATCAATCACATTTCCTGCTAAAAGAGCCGGTTCCTGGAATTGAATGGACTTACAATGCGACAAAAAAACTATTGCCAGGTATTGAACTGAAAGATGTAAATAGTTTGGTTAAAGATTATGTCAAAGAAGATAATAGAGTTGTGATTTTGACAGGCCCTGAAAAAGAAGGATTGAAAAAACCAACTGAGCAGGAAGTACTGGGAGCATTAAAAGTAAATAATGCTGAAATTACTCCATATACAGATTCTGAAGTGGCTTCAAGCCTTTTAAGAAAAGAACTGAAGTCGGGAACTATTGTTAAGAAAGAGAAAAATGACAAAATTGGGACAACTACACTTTTCCTTTCCAATGGAGCAAAAGTGACTTATAAGAAAACCGATTTCAAAAATGACGAAGTTTTGATGGATGCGGTTAGTTTTGGAGGAACCAACCTATATTCTGCTGAGGAGCTAAAGAAAACCCAATTTGCGAATGGAGGATTGACCAGAGCAGGTTTTTCCGGATTGAAAGAAAATGATATCACTAAATTTATGTCTGGAAAAGTAGCCGGTGTAAATCCATACATTAGCAATACAACCGAAGGACTTAGAGGAAGTGCAACTCCAAAAGATTTGGAATATCTGTTCCAGATGACTGTGGCGTATATCACAGATCTGAATTTTGATACTGATGCCTTTGAAGGTTATAAGCAAAAACAAGTTAGTTTCTTCAAAAACATGGCATCACAACCAGGCTTTTATTTCCAACAAGAATTATACGGTTACCTGCTTAAAGATAATCCTAGATTCTTTGGCATGATACCGGATGAAAAAGCATGGGAAGCTACAGATTACCAACTGGCCTATAATAAATATAAAGAGCGTTTTGCAAATGCTGCAGATTTTGAATTTTTCTTTGTAGGGAATATTGATGATAAAAAAATTGAAGAATACTCCGCGAAATATCTGGCTGCTTTGCCATCAAACGAAAAGAAAGAAAAAGCGGTTGATGTTGGCTACAGAATGTTGAAAGGCGAGCATAAGAAAATCGTAAACAAAGGTACAGATCCGAAAAGTACTGTTACTATCATGTTCTACGGTGATACACAATATGATCCGAAAGAAGCCTTGGCTATGGAAGCTCTAGGTGAGGTGCTCTCTATTAAATTGGTTGAAGAACTAAGAGAAAATGAGAGTGGCGTGTACGGAATTAGTGCCAGAGGAAGTATGAGCAAAGTTCCAAACGGTTCTTATAATTTCTCGATCAATTTCCCATGCGGTCCTGATAATGCTGAAAAGCTGACTGCTTCTGCATTAAGAGAATTACAGAAAATAATTGATAACGGACCTCAGGCTGCCGATGTGACGAAGTATAAGGAAGCAGAACTGTTGGATTATAAAAAAGATATCAAAGAAAACAGATATTGGCTGTCTAATTTTAACCGTTCCTATGTTAATGGTACTAATGCTGAAGATATTCTGAAAGTAGAAGAGAAGATTAATGCGATTACTGCAAAAGATATCCAGAATGTAGCGAAAAAGTATCTTACAAAAGACAAGGTTGTAGGTATACTGATGCCTGAAAAAAGCTAAATCCTGATTTGGTTAAACAAAAAGCCTGATGGAATTCCATCAGGCTTTTTTATTGTGGTCAGAACTGATTATTTATAACATACAGGTATAATTTCTCCAGCTGCCAGGCAATATTTTTCTACAAGCTCCGGGCCTATTTTTTTAGTGTAATCTTCTTCTATAACAGTGAATCCTATACTTCTTAATTTATCAAAATAGTCTCTTCCGTAAACGCGAACATGGTCGTACTGTCCAAAAATTCGTGCCCGCTCTTTTTGATCGGTAATCGAATTGTCTTCAAAAGTTGTTGCTCTTTTCAAATCCTGAGGAATCTGGAAAATTCCCATTCCGCCTGGTTTCAATACCCTGAACAGTTCTTGCATCGCTTTAGTGTCGTCCGGAATATGTTCCAAGACATGGTTGCACAAAATTATATCATACGAATTGTCTTCAAATGGAAGATTGCAGATATCTGCTTTCACATCGGCTAAAGGCGACAGCAAATCGGTTGTCGTATAGTCCAGATTCTTTTGGTTCCTGAAGATTTTATAAAATGCCTGCTCAGGAGCAAAATGCAATACTTTCTTAGGAGCGATGAAAAAATCGGTCTCATTTTTCAAGTAGAGCCAAAGCAGCCTATGTCTTTCCAGCGATAAAGTACTTGGAGAAAGAACATTGTTCCGTTGGGTGCCATAACCATAAGGCAGGAATTTCTTGAAACTTTTTCCGTCAATCGGATCGGTATATTTTTTTCCTTTTAAAGCAAAAGCAAGAACAGGACGTATAACATAGCTTAGCCGTATCAATATCGGCCTGGGGATAGTGTTTAAGACAAATCTGAAAATTTTCTTCATTAGGAAATTACCAAAGGCTGTCTTCTAAATTCGTTTTCTTCGTCGCTTTTTATTCCCAGAGCATCATAAATATAAGCAAATGTAGAAAGCAATTCCGGCTTTCCGTCAATTAGTGCTACGTCGTGCTCGAAATGTGCGCTTGGTTTTCTGTCGGCAGTAACAATTGTCCAACCGTCTTTCAACTGCTTGATGTTTCTCGATCCCAAATTAATCATTGGTTCGATAGCGACTACCATTCCTTCGATGAATAGTTTTCCACGACCACGTTTTCCGTAATTTGGCATTTCAGGATCTTCGTGCATTTTTTTGCCAAGACCGTGTCCTACCAATTCGCGAACAACACCATAACCGTGTGCTTCAGTATATTTTTGAATTGCATTTCCTACATCTTCAACGCGGTTTCCGATTTTAAATTCTCGTATTCCAACATAGAGCGATTCTTTGGTAACTTGTAACAGTTTTTTTGTTTCAGGAGCTACTTCTCCAATTTCAAAAGTATAGGCATGGTCGCCATAAAATTCGTTTTTTAAAGCACCGCAATCTACAGAAACAACGTCACCTTCTTCAATCGGGCGGTTTGTAGGCAAGCCATGAACGACCTGATCGTTAACGCTGGTGAGTATTGAAGACGGACAGCCGTACAAACCTAAAAAACCAGGAACAGCATCATGGTCACGGATAAATTCTTCCGCTAGTTTATCAAGGTGCAAGGTTGTAACTCCAGGTTTGATTTCTTTTGCTATCATACCTAACGTCTTTGAAACCAAAAGAGCACTTTCGCGCATCAACTCAATTTCTTCTCTGGTTTTTTGGATAATCATAAATTGGAATTTTATCAGTTTGCAAAAATACTATTTTTATTTGATTCGAAACGAGGCCAAATAAAAAACTGCCTTAGAGGCAGTTTTGTGTATTTATCTTTTTAAAGAAAAGTGGCTTTTGAATTCCTTTTTTATTCCGTCTTTTTGATAAATGATTTTGAACCAGTAATCATCAGCAGGCATTGGGCGACCATTATATATACCATCCCAACCCGTACCGTTTTGACGAAGATCAGTCAAAATTTTACCATAGCGATCAAAAATGTAGATGTTCGAAATATCCAGCGATGTTCTTCCGCCTATATTCCAGGTGTCATTGTATCCATCTCCGTTTGGTGTAAAATATTTTGGATAATCGACGATTACAATACGAGTACTGATTTCACCACAACCGTATCTGTTTCTCACTTTTAGAGTATGGATTCCTTCTTTGATATTGTTGAATACGTTACTGTCCTGCCAGCCATTGTCATCAATCATGTATTGGAAGTCTGGCGATTGTGGCGTAACGATTGCAGTAACTTTACTATCGGATTCAAAGGTAATTTGTTCCGCAGGATCACCTGTTATTGAAAATGGAATCAACGAATTTTTAGCCGTGAAATTTATGACTCGAGAGCAAAGGGCCACATTGGTTGTATTTGTGATTTTAACAGAATAATCTCCTTGTACAGATGTAGTGAAAGTGCTTGCAGTTTCAGTAGAAATTAGGTTAGAAGCATTAGCATTATGGCCGTTATACCATTCAAAATCATAATCGGTTTCAGATAATTGCGTATCTATAAATGCCGGAGTTATGACATTATTGTGGATATCCATACATATTCTATAAGGGTACTCTTGCAGATTGTTAGCTGGGAATGGCCTTACATATAATGCCAATTCGAGTATCCTGTAACAGGCTTCTCCATTTTCGCTGTTTATATTTATTGTGCTATTCAGACGCACATATATTTTTTGGTAGGAAATAACCGTATTGGTGAAATTAGCCGGAGTAGCAATTGTATTGTTAGAATTGCTCAGTGCATCAGCTTCACGGATGTAGTATCTGAACTGAATAGTGTTTAAAGGAGTTGCTCCTGCCATTTGAGCTTGCCTTTGCGCAAGGTTGAATTGATAGAACCCGCTATCATCACAAGCTTCTATGTCATCCGGATTGGTTGTACTACCCGGACTTCCTACAACATTCAGTCTTAGAGTTGTTGTTGAAAAGCAATTATTTCCCGTTGGATCGACTACTTTAATAGAAATTGTTTTTGAAGTTGAATTATATGGATTTGTAATGGTTATAGGTGTATTAGATGCCAAATCAGCCGGAGTTTCATAAAAGAAAACCCTGTAGTTCGTGTTGCCGGAAGTAATTTGCTGAATTCTGCTGTCAAGATTAAAATCAGCTGTGTTACTGCCACAAATTGTAATCGGATCAGGAACAGTGATTGTCGGATTTGCAAACACGTGAATATCAAAATTTGCAATAGAAAAGCATTGTGTAGCAGTATCGAATTGGCGTACATAAATTGTTTTTGTTCCTACAGTAATCGGCAGAGCAGTGTTTTTGTTTATGGCAGCCGTGTTGTCACGAGCATTGTTAAACGTATTAAAATAAGTAACACGTACGGTTGGATTTTGTCCAGCCAATATTTCACTGTCTTTGTTTGCCAGAATAATGGTTTCTGTCTCGCAAGCATTGATCGGGACAATTGGATTCAAGGCAGGACTGGCGTGTACTTCCACTTTAAACGTTCCTATTCCTGCACAATTGTTATTGGTTTCTATTCGGGCATAAATTGTTGAAATGCCTATTGGTATTTGAGAGGAATTGGTTAGTGCATTTTCTTCTACTGAAGCATCTATTTCATTGCTGTAAAAAGCAATATCTACATTGGTGGTAGGGAAATAAGTGCCTTTTATTGTTGTCCTTTTTGAATTGAAATCGATGAATCCGTAATTAGCATTCAATTCCGGGCAAACGGGTGCTAAGTCTGTATAATTAGCAACGCTGGTAGGGCTGACAGTAAGATTGATTATTGCTACATTCGACGTACAGATAGGAGTATGCATTGGATTTATACCTGTAACATAAATATTCTGAGTGTAAGGAATAGTATTAGTGAAAGAATTAGGCGTAGCTATTTGCTGAGTCAAACCTGCATCTAAAAAGTAGCTTAAAGTAAGTGCTGAGTCACCGTTTGTCAGGCTGTTGTATGCTTGCGTAAGATTTATAATTGCAAATCCATCATTGTTTGGTGAAATATAATCACACTGCTGCAATGCTACTGGTGTTGCGCTTAAAAGAGGTTTGGCATTAATTGTAATAGATACTGCGTTTGAAGAAGTAGTGCATAATCCTTGTTCTGTTGCTTCTAAAACATAAGATGATGTGGTGTTGGCGTTTTGGCCAGCTAAAGAAACTGTATAAGCACTTGATGTGGCTCCCGGTATTAAATTACCATCTTTATACCATTGATATGTTATATTGGTAAGATTGGCGGTATTGGAAATAGCGGAAGTTATCTGGTAAGTATCATTTTCACAGATTGTCTGGTTATTGGATATGGTGACTTGTGGAGATTCGTAAATCGAAATAGTATTAGAATCAAAAGAAGGACAGCCAGCATTTGAAATCCTGACAAAATACATACCTGGTAAAGTTGGTGTGAAAGTAGAACTGCTTGCTCCTGGAATAGAAGTCCAATTTCGGAACCATTCATAAGTATACGTCTGTACTACTGTATTGTTATCAACCATCTGTAAAACGGGATTGCTGGCCAAACATTGCGTATTGGTGTGTTGTAGCGTCATGTTGGGAGCTGTATAGAATTTTAGGTCTATTTCAGCATCGCTAACTTGAAGGTCATTCTGATTGACCGTAGGATCGGTACTGTCATATGCAGTAGTCTCTACTTTATAGAGACCACTTTCAGATACGGTAAGTGTATTGGTGTTTGAGAGTGAATTTGCAATGGTGCTAAGCAATATACCGTCTTTATACCATTTATAATTAAATCTTAAATCACTCACATTTCCAGGGAAATCTGTTACGTCAATTGTAGCTACAAGGTCTTTGGTGTCCGGCTTGCAATAATTGAGTTGTGTAATATCGTTACCTGTATTGTCTTTTATTTTGACTGAAGAAAGAAAGCTACAATCGGAACTTCCGTTACCGCCTGTCTGTGTAATTGTAATCTGACCGGGAGTATTGGAATAATTGTCAACTAAAAGAATGTAAATTTCTCCAGCCACCGCATTAGGTAATGCGACATTTTCTATACCATTTGGCAACCAACTGCAATCTACTTCTTTTGATATGTTTAATTGGCTGCAAATATTGTTCAAATTATTAAAAGGCCCCCATAAAACAAAATCGACATCAGTAGAAATGCCCGCATTGCTAACTTGCGAAATCTGTAAAAAGATATTTCCACTAGTTTTTATTTTCATAAAAAACCATGTTGGACCTCTGAAATTTTCCTGAATACAGGTCGTGTTAAAAGTTTCTCCGCTGGTGTTATTGGTCGAGTTGGTAAATGGAATACTTGTTGCGCAGGATTGGTAGCGCTCAAAATTAGCCTGCAATTCGGCGCAAGATGGCGCGCCGCCTTGGGAATAAGCTATTTCAGCCGTTAAAAAAAGAATAATAAGTAAAAGCCTGTTCAATGATTTCATATTTAAAAAAGAAACAACCTGTGAAATTTAATCGTTTTCATTGCGAAAATAATCAGATTATTTTTATTTTTTTAAAATTCGTAACAATATTCTTCTGTCTTTCTGTTAATTAACAAATGTGATCGAGGGGGATTGCATTCTTAAGAATGCAATCCCCCTCGATTTTATGAAAGATATTTTTAATTAGAGTAACGAATGCTGTGTCATGACTTCTAGTTTTTTAATACCCATCAAATCAAGAACGGTAGGAGCAATATCGCCTAAAATACCATTGTTTATGTGTTTTAAATCTTTATCGACCAGAATAATCGGGACAGGATTTGTAGTATGTGCAGTATTTGGAGAGCCATCAGGATTAATCATAGTCTCGCAATTTCCATGATCTGCAATGACTATTGTAGTATAATTGTGAGCCAGAGCAGCTGTAATAACTTTTTCAACACATTTGTCTACCGCTTCGCATGCCTTAATGGCGGCTTCCATAACACCTGTATGTCCAACCATATCACCATTTGCAAAATTAAGGCAAACAAAATCAACTTCTTCTTTTTCGAGTTCAGGAACCAAGGCATCGGCTAGTTCATAAGCGCTCATTTCAGGTTTCAGGTCGTAAGTTGCCACTTTAGGAGAATTTTTCAAAATTCGTGTTTCGCCGATAAAAGGTAATTCTCTACCTCCTGAGAAGAAAAAGGTTACGTGTGGATATTTCTCGGTCTCAGCAATACGAATTTGTTTTTTATGATTCTTCTCTAAAACTTCGCCCAATGTTTCTGTTATATTTTCCTTGTCATAAATTACGTGTATCCCAACAAAATTATCGTCATAATTTGTCATTGTCACATAATAGAGATTGAGCTTGTGCATGTTTTGTTCATGGCAATCAAACTGAGTAAGCACTTCTGTAAGCTGCCTGCCACGGTCGGTTCTGAAATTAAAGAATATCACCACATCGTCATTTTGTATGGTTGCGATAGGTTTGTCGTTCTGATCGACCATAACAATAGGTTCGATAAATTCATCTGTTATGTTTTTCTCATAACTGTCATGTAGACTGCTGACTGCGTTATGAGAATGAACTCCTATTCCGTTTACCAGTAAATCGTATGCTTTTTTTACTCTTTCCCAACGTTTATCACGATCCATTGCATAATAACGTCCTATGATTGTAGCGAGTTTTGCTGAGGTGTTCTCCATATGTTTTTCCAAAGCCGAAATAAAAAATATTCCTGATTTTGGGTCAACATCTCTTCCATCTGTAAAGGCATGAACGTATACATTTTCAAGTCCAAAATCCTGCGTTGCATCAATCAGTCCTTTTACGTGGTCAATATGGGAATGTACGCCACCATCTGATACTAATCCCAAAAGATGGACTTTTTTATTGTTCTTCTTGGCATAGCTTAAAGCATCAATCAGCGCCTTTTCTTGTTGCAGGGTTTTGTTTTGTACGGCCAGATTTATTTTTGCCAGGTCCTGGTAGATAATCCTGCCGGCACCCAAATTCATGTGTCCGACTTCAGAATTACCCATCTGTCCTTCAGGAAGACCTACATTCAGACCGTCAGTTCTTAGTTGCGCATTAGCATATTTTGTATATAGGCTGTCTATAAAAGGCGTATTTGCATTGTCTATTGCGGAAACTTTTGGATCGGGAGATTTGCCCCATCCGTCCAATATCATTAGGATTACTTTCTTGTTCATCTAAAATTTATTTTTAATCGAATTGTAGTCAATAAAATATCTGATACTGATCGAAAGAATGTTATTCAGGTTATTGTTGAAAAGATTTTTAAAATTGTTACCGAGTCTTCTGTCAATCTCCGTCCTTCTATCAGTAGCATTGTTTCTGTAAAGTACTGAAATCTGACTTCCCGGGGCAAACCACCATGAATAGGAAAGATCAAAATTCCAGGTGCTGAAATTCGAATTTTTATTTACTGTAAAGGTACTATTTGATGTTAGCGTTCCATCATTTTGAAGTGTTAAATATTGGTTATTTTCTGCATAAGACCAATAATGACGGGCTGCCAGATTTAATGTCATTTTTGGATTCATCGAATACTTTAACCCTAATTCGTTGGTCAGTGTTCTCCGATCCCGTTCGGCAAAGATAATATCATCGCCGTCAAAAGCTACCCAGCCCCTATCGCTGTTCTGATTGTAAACTTCAATCATATAATTCATGAGCAGCTTGTTGCTAAAACGATATCTGGGTGCTACTTTTAAACCGTATGAAACACGATCCTCTTCACTTGTTATCGTAAAATAAGGATTGATATCAAGAGCAAATGCCCGGTTGTAATTCGATGAAAAATAAAATGAAGTGTAAATGTTTTTAGGAAGATTTACAAATCTTTCGTTTACTCGTGCTTCATAAAAATCATAAGTTTCCAGTGGATTGATGTAGAGAGCTATCGAATAGTAATCGTTTTTTATACTTGTTGAGGTGAAATCAATATTTATTTCACCTTTTTGCAGACGCCCGGTAGTATTCTGAAATTCGGCATAATAATTTGTGTTAATCTTGAAAGTATTGAAGACTGAATTCGGGTTCAAAATTCGATAGCCCAGATTTACATAGGCAGAATGGAAATTATTGATAAAAGTGATGCCTAGGTCGTTAGCGTCATACTCTTTTGAAACATAATTAGCGCCTGTATTATATCTCCATTTTCCTCCTTTTTTTCCAATCTGTATAGAAGTATTGATGCCATTTAGATTGTCATTGTCACCATACTCATTAATGTAGCTGTATTTGAAATCACCGGTAAGGTTGAATTTGTTGTTCTTGGTGTTCAGGTCATACACTAAAGCGGAAACGTTTGCGTCACGAAATTCTCCATTGCGGGTTACATTCGTATTTACGAGCGCTACCGAAGAGTTTTGGTTGAATCTCTGGTCTAAAACCAATATGTTATAGTTAGTCAGCGGTTCTACCACGACTTCTTTGGTTTCATGAGTTTGCGTATTTCTTAAAGTTCCATATGTTTTCTCTGTGACGGCATTAAGCACTCCGATTCCAAGTCCTGTAGAAGTCCTTCCCGAAACTTTTATAGCATTGATTAGATTTACGGTGGAAGGATTACTGGCTATAACATTCTCGTCAGAAGAATAAAGATATGTGGACGGGCTGCCTCCAATTCTACGAGAATATAATAAGTCTCCTTTATTGAAAAGATCGGTTCCTTCCGTAAAAAAAGGTCGGTTTTCATTAAATTGCTGCTCAAAAGGGCCAAGATTTAATACAACATTATCATATTTTGTCTGTCCGAAATCAGGAACTAAAATTGCGTCAAGAGTAAAAGAATCATTTATGCCATACTTGATATCCATGCCGGCCTTAAACTTATTCTCTGTTCCTTCTTTGTTGTTTTCAACATAAAAAGAAGAATAAGGAATAAAGAAGAGTCTTGTGGGCGGTTTTATGTTTTCGATGCCTTCAAGTTGACCTGTTTGGGGAAGTGCGGCTCCAATCTTCATGTCAATTAGATTCCAGGTGTATTTCTGACGGTCTCTTTTGATTTCCCTATAAAAATTAATGCCCCATGTTTGTTTTTCAGCATTCGAAAAACGCAAGGCGGCATAAGGGATTTTCATCTCAACAATCCAGCCAAATTCTGTTATTGAAACTTCGCTGTCCCAAATAGCATCCCAGCTATAATCCTCACCGCCTTCGGTAGCAAGACAGTCCATCTGTACGCCTGATGCGCTAACGAAAAAACGAAAATCCTGTTGGCCGTCGTTAAATCCATTGATGAAAACTCCAAAATGATCTGCTGTTCCGAAATTGTCCCTTTGGGTTAATTCTTTCAGAATTTTTTTTGGCTCATCGTCATAAAGCAATGCGGCTATATAAATGGCGTCATTGTTGTAAACTACACGAACGTCTGTTTTTTTGTTAGGGCTAATAGCTTTCCCGTTGTCGGGCTCAAGCATTAAAAAGTCGGTGGCAACGGGTGCGGTGTTCCAGATGGCTTCGTTAAGTTTGCCATCGATGGAGATATTTTCTGAAATTGATTTTGCTTGCAGGCTTTTTCTCTGACCATGGGCATCGAAAGCAGAAATGATCATTAAAAAAAGTAAAACCAAAGAAAGCGGTTTGCCCATTTGCACATGTTTATAATAGCAAAAATAACCATAAAATATACATACACAATTACTTTGCAATATTTTTGAATTTTGTTCGTTATTAACTCTGTTACACTAAAATTAAAAAAAGGTTAATTTTGTTAAATACCTCATTTTAAGAGTAATAAATTTTGAGAATAAAATTTTTTTAATACTTTTGGCGCTCCCCAAGTCAATTTTAACCCATTAGAATTTCAATGATTTACAAGTTTTTACCCGTCTTACTATTTTTTGTCGCTTCATTTAATACAAATGTGAGCAAGCCCACTGAACCAGAAAAATTGATAGCAGCCACATCAGAAGCAAGTTTTTCGATGAAAGCTGAAAAGATTTACCACACGCTACATTCAAATAATCTTTCTTTGCCAAAACTTGAAAGCTTTTCAAAAGCACTACAAGGTTTTTACCAACTGAAAGAGAAAGGTTTGGTTTCAAAAAATATCCTAACAATTATCGATTTCAGCTTGTCTTCCAACTCTAAAAGATTATGGATTATTGACATGTCTACCAATACAATTCTTTATAACTCGCTTGTTGCTCATGGCAAAAATACAGGAGAAGAATATGCAAATGAATTTTCAAATGCAGCTTCTTCTAACAAAAGTAGCCTTGGATTTTATGCAACCGGAGAAGTATATCAAGGAAAACACGGACTTTCGCTTCGTCTTGACGGATTGGAGAAAGGTATAAATGATAATGCCAGAAACAGAGCGGTTGTGGTTCATGGTGCTGACTATGTAGCGGAATCTTTTATTAAGACTCACGGAAGATTAGGAAGAAGCCAGGGATGTCCTGCATTACCGGTTGATATTACAAAAGAAGTTATAAATGTGATTAAGGACAAATCATGTCTTTTTATCTACCATCCTTCTGCTAACTACAAAACAGCTACTAAGTTAATTTCGTAATTTTTGATACAGGCCGTTATCTAATGTATAAATGTCAGGTCTGAATTGTAGGGTATTGTCATGGCTCCAGGCTGTCCAGTACAGTTGGTAGATAGCAATATCGTTTTTAATTTTTGCGTTTTGCGTTTTTTCTTTTTTTAGCGTTTCTGTAATCTTTTCAAGACTCCAGTTTTTCTTGTCGTCTAATAAGTATTCGGTCAGTTCCAAGGGATTTTGTACTCTGACACAGCCCGAACTAAGCGAACGATTGGTTTTGTCAAAATATTCCCGGTGGTTAGTGTCGTGCAGATAAACTGTGAAATTATTCGGGAACATTATTTTTACCATTCCTAGTGAATTATAGGTGCCCGGACTTTGGACATAACGATAGTTCAGAGCTTTTTCTGGATCCCAACTCGATGCGTTTATTTCTTTTCCATTTTTGTCATAGACGGTAATATTCTTTCCCGCGAGATAGTTTCGGTTTTTTGTTGTAGCCGGAATGATATCTTCTTTTAATATGGTAGGAGGGACAGTCCATGTTGGATTAAATACAGCATAACTCAGTTTTGAGTTCAATACAGGCGTTTTTCTTTTAGACGTGCCTACAATAACATTATGGGTTCTTGTCGTGTCGTTCTTAAAAACCGCATGGAGTTTATAATCAGGGATATTGATAATAAGGTAATGCTCTCCCATATTTCTGGGAAACCATCGCCATCGTTCCAAATTAGCAATGATTTGTTCTTTCCGGACATTTTTTGGAATATTCAAAGCCATGATTGTACTGGCTCCTATAACGCCATCTGCAGCAAGTCCATGTCTTGATTGGAATCGTTTTATTCCCTTCTCTGTTTCAGGATCATAAAGTGAAGTCAGGGAATCTTGCGCCTTTATGTCTTTCCAATATATCAGTCTCCTTTTAATATCAAACAGTGATTGGCTCGTATCGTTTACTTTTAATTTTCCTGAGATCTCAATCTTTTTAAGTGTGTCTACAGGAAATTTATTGATGAGCACGAGTGCTTCTTTTAATCTTTTATAGACAATATGATTGGGTTTTGCTTTTTCGATAACGATTTGCAGAGAGTCACCCATAATAGCCGCTGTCAATAGTTGGTTAATTTCTGCATGGTTAGGAGCCAAATCCCAATCGGTGTAAAGTTCTTTAGGGTTTAATTTTCCCTGTGTGAGATGCGTAAGGTATTTTTGGATGGAAAGCGTCATCTGCACGTCATAGTTGGCAATTTCTTTTTCGGTTAAAGAAGAGATGTTTTTTTCATGACGATCCAAATCAGAGATATTATAATCTTTGGATTCCAAACCTTCCTTGTCGGCTGTAGAAAGTTCTTGGATAATCAGCTGTCTTAATTGAGGTGTGTTCCATACGGTTTTAAAGCCGTTCATTTTATAAAAAGAAGCTAGAGAATCATTCTCAAAAGTTGCTACGTAAGTGGAATCAACAACATAACGCTTGACACTATCCTTTGTCATGTCTTCCACGCCTTTTTTTAGCGATGGAGTGTATGCGATTTCTTTTTCCTTACAGGAAATCTGAAAAAAAAATAATGCCGCTATGAGAACAAATCGATACATGACAAAAAGTTATACGGGGTCTTTTGTGTGAAGTTACTCAAAAAGTTTCAAGTTGCGAAGTATAAGGCTAACTTTTATAAGGCATTCAGTTTTTTGTACATTACATAATGCTTCCCAATGTCAGCAATATCAAAAGGCTCGCCAATAATTTCATATCCAAGCTTTTTATAGAATGCAACAGCAATTTCTCTGGCATTAAACCAGATTATTTTTCCATCACGTTCCAAAGCATCATTTTCAGCATGTTTTACCAAGGCTTCACCCAATCCTTTTTTCTGAAATTCTGGCAATACGGCCATGCCTCTTAATTGAAATTGCAATTTCTCTTTTAAAAAAGGAGTAGAGTGTATAAATAAAGAAGCAATTCCGGCTAATTTTTCATTACTAAATAAACCAAAATGTTTTGTTGAGTCTAAATTATCGCCTTCAAAATGGCAAGTTTCTATTGGTTTGCCCGGACGTAATACAGGTTGACGGACAGAAAATGTTTCCAAAGCGGGTATTTCTTTTATGATTTGCATTTTTCTTTTGAAATTTTTTGAATGGGGTTGTAAAATATAACGTTTTAATAATAAAACTCTTAGCGTCAAAAAGGTTTATTGGTACAAAGGTTGCGAAAAAAAGATTGCATTTTTTTTGAAAAAAAACTTGCAACTGAAAAAACTTATTGCTTATATTTGCACCGTAGAAATGCGGAAGTAGCTCAGTTGGTAGAGCTCCAGCCTTCCAAGCTGGTTGTCGCGAGTTCGAGCCTCGTCTTCCGCTCTAAAATTAAAACCTCAAGTGTAAACTTGAGGTTTTTTGTTTTTAAAACTTTATCAGAATAGATTTCAAATAGGCTTCCGTGTTTATATTTTGCGCCTCTGCGTGAAAATAATTACTCGCAAAGAAGCAGAGGCGCAAAGTTGATATGAACTTCAGGATACATTAAACATTTCTAGTTCAGAAAACTCAAATCACTTCCGGTTTCTAATTCTTCAGGTTCCTGATTTTGCCTAAAAAGGCGAGCTTTCAGGTTTCCTTTTAAAGTAATAGTGTCGTTTTTTACTTCCAGCCAGCTTCCTTCACGAAGTCCTAAAACAGGTAGGGTATTGAATTGGTGAAACTCTTTTATTCTCGTTTCTCGTGTTTCACCCATATGCGTTGAGTTGATATCCGGATCAAGATAGTGCGGATTAAGGTTGAATGGAATCATGCCTAAGGTCTGAAAGCTTGGCGGATAAATAATCGGCATGTCATTAGTGGTCTGCATAGTCAGTCCGGTAATGTTACTTCCTGCGCTGGTTCCCAAATAAGGAGTGCCTTTTTTTAATGTTTCAGCCAATAAGGTCATCAAATCATAACGATAAAGTTGTGCTACTAATAGAAAAGTATTGCCGCCGCCGGTGAAAATTCCTTCAGCTTGTTTCAAGGCTTCTTTGGGATCTTCAAATTCATGTAATCCTTTTACTTTAATATTAATTTTAGAAAAAGCTTGTCGTACTTTTTCAGTATACTCGTCATGCGATATGCCGCTAGGTCTTGCGTAAGGTATAAAAACAATAGCTGAGGCATTTTTGAAATGAAGCGAAAGCTCCGGTAAAAGATATTCAAGATAGCCGCCATTGTGTAATGTTGATGTGCTGGCTATAATCAGGTTTTTCATTTTAATATAATTTTATTGATGTAAAGTTAATAAGGTTTGGAAATTATTAGACAATGTAACGCCAACTTTATTATTAACATAAATTTAGTAGGCTATTGGCAATAAATTAGGAGGCAGATAAGATATTTTTACCTGACAAACTTATCCCTCAATTGATTATGCTTAGAAAAATAGTGTTATGTTCTTTTTTTGTAGCTGTTTCTCCTTCGGTACTTTCGCAGACTTCCGAAAGAAAAATGCTGAAAGGAAAAGTTATGGCCTATTCCTCCAATTTGGATGGGATTTATGTACTGAATCTATCTTCAGAGAAAGAAACCGTAACTAAAGAAGGAGGTTATTTTTCAATTCAAGCAAAAGATGGGGACTCTTTAATGTTTTCGTCAATTCAATTCAAGGGTAAAATTGTAGAAGTGAATCAGGCTGATTTCAATAAAGAATTATTATTTGTAAAACTTGAGACAATGGTGAATCAATTGGATGAAGTAACTGTTGTGCAATATAAAAACATCAATGCCTACGATTTAGGAATTATACCCAAGCCCGCTAAAGTATATACGCCGGCCGAAAGGAAACTAAGAACAGCAACAGGTGTAGACCCTAAAATAGGACTAAATAGCTCGTTTACTCTCGATCCGCTTTTAAACCTGATGTCTGGAAGAACTTCAATGCTGAAAAAGGAACTGGAAGTAGAAAAGAGAGAGAAATGGATAAGCCAGTTGGAATATATGTTTGATGAAGAATACTATACAAAAAAACTAAAAATTCCTGCTGAAAATGTCAAAGGATTTTTGTATTATGCGGTTGAAAACGAACGATTGGTAAAGAATCTAACCAGTAAGAATAAAGCAATGGCAACATTTTTATTGGGAGAGATAGCTAAAAAATATATTCAAACCATAAACGATGAAAAATAATTGCTTTTTTTTAATCTTGATACTGCTTTCTCAAGTTGTCTTTTCACAGAGTAAAGAGAATAAAAAGATGTATGGGAAAATTACTGCAGGACAAGCTTCGGTAGAAGATATTGAAGTGATTAATTTCTCGAATGCTACCCAAACCAGGACAAACGCAAAAGGAGAATTCTATATTTATGCAAGGGCAAGTGACGTACTGATTTTGTCTGGAGCTAATCTCGAACACAAAAGAAAAGCAATTACAAGAGACGAGTTCAACAGAGGAACTATCGAAATTGTAATGAAACCAGTCGTAACAGAGCTCCAGGAAGTCGTTGTCGAAAAAGGCGATGAATTTTCTGTTGTTACAGGTGCAAAAAAATATACACCGGCAGAAAGAAAACTGAGAACGGCATCAAAGCCTATAGAGCTGATTCAAGGTTTAGGCATCAGTAATGATGCAATCCTTAATTTTTTCTCTGGAAGAACAAAAATGCTAAAAAAAGGAGTACAAGTAGAGAGAGAAATAGCAAGGCTTGAAAAGCTTGATAATTTTTTTGATGAGGCTTATTATACAGAAAGTCTGGGCATACCGAAAGATTATGTCAATGGCTTTAAATACTATATTGTAGGTGATGAAAACTTTACGAAAGCATTAGATCAAAATAATGAGGCGGAACTAGAAGCGTCCATCATCAAATTAGCAGAAAAATATAAGGGATTGCTTGCCGATGAAAAGAAATAATTACCTGCTTTTATTTTTTTTGTTATCAACAGGTATGCTGTTTTCGCAAGCACAGGAAAAACTCCTGCGAATGAAAGTTATGGCAGACGGTAACTACGTTGGAGGTATCAATGTAGTCAATCTGGTTAATGAAAAATCGACGGTTACAGATGAAAAAGGAGAGTTCTTTATTTTAGCAAAAGAAGACGATTTGTTAGTGTTTTCAGCGATAAACTTTGAGTATAAAAGAAAAATTATCAGCTCGGAAGATATGGCTGCTCCATTCCTGACGGTCAATATGGTTCCCAAAACAAACCAGCTGGACGAAGTGGTTATTACGGAATACCCTAATATTAATGCTGTCGACTTGGGAATTTTGTCAAAACCAGCCAAAGTCTACACTCCGGCAGAAAGAAAACTCAAAACAGCGACAGATCTTAATATGTCGATAGGATTTGGGGCTATTTTCAGTCTGGACCCTATAATCAATGCTATTTCAGGACGGACTAAAAACCTCAAAGATCAGTTAAAAGTAGAACGACGGGAATATTTGCTAAAAGAAGTGCAAAATTTCCATGAAGAAGAGTACTTCGTGAATACGTTAAAAATTCCTCAGGAAAATGTAAAGGGATTTCAATATTATAGTATTGAAAATATGGAGTTTGTAGAAGCGCTTAAGGCAAAGAAAAAACAAATGGCAGATTTTTTGCTGGTACAATTATCAAAAAAATATCTTCAACTACTCTCTAATGAAAACTAATTTCCTTATTGCCTGCTTTTTTATAGTACAGCTTGCTTTTTCACAGGAAAAGATGATCCATGGAAAAGTTACAGGCAGCGGCAACAATGTTGAAGGTATTAATGTCGTCAATCTGGTTAATGAAAAGTCAGTCGTTACAAACGCAAATGGAGAATTCCGCATTCTGGCAAAAGAAGACGACCTGCTGGTTCTCTCAGCGTTGAATTTTGAGTACAAGCGTAAAATTATTAATGCAGATGACCTGAAATCAGCAGTTGTTGTTATTGACATGATACCTAAAGCGAATCAATTGGATGAAGTAGAGGTCACAAAATACAATAACATTAATGCCGTTTCTTTAGGGATTTTATCAAAACCTGCAAAAGTCTACACGCCTGCGGAAAGAAAAGTAAGAACGGCTACCACGGGATTGCTTGACCCGCTGATTAATTTGATGTCGGGCCGAACCAAAAGGCTCAAGCAGAATATTTCTGTAGAGAAAAAAGAAATGCTTCTGGAAAAAGTAAACGACCTTTTTGATGACGACTTTTATACACAAACGCTTAAAATCAATCCGGACTATATCATGGCTTTCAAATACTTTTGTATTGAAGATTTTAAGTTTGCCAGCGCCGTTAGGTCAAAAAACAAAACACTTGCTACTTTTTGGATTAACGAACTAGCAGTAGAATACAATAAGCTGCAATCCAATGAAAAGCAATAAAATCTTACTACTGACTTTTTTTGTCTCTTATGTTGCCTTAGCGCAAGAAAAATTGATAAAAGGAAAAATTACTGCAAACGGGAATAATGTTGAGAATATAAATTTGGTGAATTTGGTCAATGAAAAATCAGCCGTAACAAATTCAAATGGCGAGTTTTTGATATTAGCCAAGGTTGACGACCTGCTCGTTTTTTCTGCGGTCAATATGCATTATAAAAGAAAAATTATTGAAGCAGAAGATTTGCAAAAAGAGGTGCTTATAATCGAAATGGAGCCTAAAATAAACCAGCTTGATGAAGTAGTGATTACAAAGTTTGCCGATATAACGGCCTACGGTTTAGGAATCATAAGTTTCAAACCGAAAGTTTATACAGATGCAGAGAGAAGAATGAGATCCAGGGTGGGAAGTGCGGCAGAGCGAAAAGCAAGGCTTGAAGGTGAAAGAAAATTGATGCTAATTGAAAGAATCGAAACCCTGTACAACGATGAGTATTTTGTTAAAGTCCTAAAAATTAATCCTGATTATGTCATGGCATTCAAATATTATTGCTCTGAACAGCCAGACTTTATGGAAATTGTCAATTTGAAAGTAAAAGATAATATCAAATTGGCAATAATTGAGCTTGCCAGAAAATACAATGAGCTTCAAAATGAAGAAATTGTAAAAGAATAGTACTTTTGTAACATGAAAAAGACAATCAAAATAGTTTTTCTTTTACTGTTGTTTCTGGGGCTGACTTCAGCTTCGCTTCACAAATTTTACGTTTCCGTAAACCAATTGGATTATGTTCCTGAAAAAAAAGCAATAGAAATAACTTCGCGTATTTTTATTGATGATATGGATTTGGCCTTAGAAAAAAGGTTTGGTAAAAAGATATACCTCGGAACTAGCAAAGAAGTAAAGGATAGTAAAGAATTGCTTCGGAAATATTTTCAGGAAAAATTTGCCATTAAGGTAAATGAACAAGAAAAAGAAATCCGCTTTTTAGGTACAGAAGTTGAAGATAATGTCCTGATCTGCTATTTTACGATTAAGAATATCGAAAAAATTAATTCCCTTGAAATTAAAGACAATGTTCTGATGGAACTTTACGACCAACAGCATATTTTCCATACACATGTTTTAGGGAAAAAGCAAAGTCTGCTTCTTACTTCAGAAAAAATACGAGGCCAATTAAATTATTAGCGATTTTTTTTCGGCTTTACGTCAAATTGATTAAATTTCAATCTTAAAAATAACCCAACTCCTTCATGAAAAAAATAATTTTTCTATTCGCGATGCTGCCTGCGGTATTCTTTGCGCAAGAGACAAAAAATGTTGAAAAGAAACGCGAGCCAGGAAAATACGATACCAACAAATTCAGCCAGATGTATGACCTTATGGCTACACCTAATATGTTTAGGACAGCTTCAGGTGCACCCGGACCAGCTTATTATCAGCAACAGGCCGATTATAAGATGAATATCGAATTAGATGATCGTAATGCCAGACTTTCTGGAACGGAAACAATAACCTATCACAATAATTCACCGGATAATCTGGAATACTTATGGGTACAGCTTGACCAGAATCAGAAAGCAAAAAACTCAGAATCGCCTTTGGTTGAAAATCAAAAGATGGACAAAGCGATGACACCGTCCGGATTTTCAAAAAAATTCATGGAACAGCAACCGGATAGGGGCTTTGTGATCGAATATGTAAAAGATGCCAAAGGAAATCCGATGAAATATACCATTAATCATACGATGATGCGGATTGATTTGGCGAAACCGTTAAAATCAAAAGAAAAAATATCGTTTTCCATAAAATGGTGGTTCAATATAAATAATTATAGAGAAGAAGGAGGGCGCTCAGGTTATGAGCATTTTGAAAAAGATGGCAATAATCTTTATGTACTTGCTCAGTTTTATCCAAGAATGGCAGTCTATAATGATGTAGAAGGCTGGCAGAATATGCAGTTTTGGGGAGCGGGAGAATTTGCACTTCCTTTCGGGAATTTTGAAGTAAATATTACGGTTCCTGCAGATCATATTTTGGAGGCAACAGGCGACTTGCTGAACAGAAAAGAAGTTTTTACTGCTGAACAGTTTAAACGATACCAGCTGGCTGAAAAAACCTATGACAAACCGGTTGTCGTAGTCACTCAGGAAGAAGCAGAAGCGGCCTCGAAAGGTTTTTCAGACAAAAAGAAAACCTGGAAATTCAATGCGAAATATGTGCGTGATTTTGGAATCTCAACTTCAAGAAAATTCATCTATGACGCAATGGCCGTAAAACTTTCGGACAAGTCGGTAATGGCTATATCATTATATCCGCCGGAAGCTAATCCGCTTTGGGGAGAATATTCGACAAAAACCGTTGCCCATACGTTAAAAAGTTATTCTTCACATACGTTCGATTATCCTTATCCAAAAGCGATTTCAATTTCTGCGGAAGACCAAGGAATGGAATATCCTATGATTTGCTGGAATTATGGTCGTCCGGATGAAAACGGATTCGTGAGTGAAAGAATTAAATACGGAATGCAAAGCGTAATTATTCATGAAGTAGGACATAATTTTTTTCCAATGATTGTCAATTCTGATGAACGCCAATGGACCTGGATGGACGAAGGACTCAATACATTTCTTCAATATTTGGCAGAACAGGAATTAAGCCCTAATTATCCTTCGCAAAGAGGACCGGCGGCAAAAATAGTTCCGTATATGAGCGGGCCACAGGATTTTTTAGAGCCAATTATGTCGAATTCTGAAACCATTCACCAATTTGGAGCCAACGCATATGCCAAGCCTGCTACGGGATTAAACATATTGCGCGAAACCATTATGGGGAAAGAATTGTTTGACTATGCTTTCAAGACCTATGCCAACCGTTGGAAGTTTAAGCATCCAACGCCGGAAGATTTTTTCAGAACGATGGAAGACGCTTCAGCAGTGGATTTGGATTGGTTTTGGAGAGGATGGTTTTATTCAACAGACTATGTCGATATCGGAATCCAGGATGTAAAAGAATATTTTGTTTCAGCCGATGCGCCAAAAGAAACTAAAGATGTTACTATAAAAAAGGGACGCTTTAATAAGGAAGATGGGCCATTTGTGTATATGATTTCCGAAGATTCTAAAGATTTTAATAAAAGCAACATAAAACCTTTGGATGTAAATAACATCAAAGTATTGTCTGATTTTATTCAGGAAAAATATACGGCAGAAGAAAGAAGCAAACTGAAATCTCCAAAATATTTTTATGAAGTTGCTTTTGACAAGCCAGGAGGAATGCTGATGCCAATTTTGGTACAGCTGACTTTTGATGATGGTACTACAGAAGATTATAATTTCCCGGTACAGATATGGAGAAAAGGGAATCAGGTCGTATCACGTGTTTTTGCAACGGATAAAAAGGTAACCAAAATAAAACTCGACCCGAAATTGCAGACAGCAGATATCGATTTAGGAAATAATTCATGGCCTAGAGAAAAGGCAAAGTCTAAATTCGACGAATTAGGAGATTAAGTTAAAATCATATTAAAAAAGAGTAGTAAAATAATAAAGCTGAAACGGCGGTACATTTTTACTGTATCTTTGTGAGATTAAAATACAATATTATGTTTGGTATCGGAGGATCAGAATTAGTATTCATCATATTTATAGCCATTATGCTTTTTGGCGCAGATAAAATTCCAGAAGTAGCAAGAACGCTTGGGAAAGGAATGCAGCAGCTTAAGAATGCAACGGATGATATTAAAACCGAAATTCATAAAACAGCAGCAGAAAACGGTTTGGATACACAATCACTCACAGGCGGCTTTTCTGAAGAAATCAACAAAGTAAAAGAAAACTTCAACAAGATTGTAGAAAACTCAACTGATCGCAGTTTTGGTTTGGATAAAATAACAGAAGATATCAATTCAGAAATCACTAAAGTAAAAGAAGATATCGAAACGATGGAAGGTCCAATAAAAAGACAAGATAAATAATGGAAACGTTGTTGGAACTTGACAGAAACCTGTTTATTTATCTCAATAGCTTAGGGTCTGAACCGTTCGATGGCTTTTGGCTGTTTATCACAAAACAGGTAAACTGGATTCCGATTTTCGCAATTATACTCTATCTGGTTTTTAAAAACCTTGGTTGGAGACATGCCTTGATGATAATCGTGGTTATGGCCTTGCTAATTGCATTGACTGACCAAACCACAAATCTTTTTAAAAATGGCTTCCAAAGGTTACGGCCGGGAAGCGATCCTGATCTTGCTGGCTTGATTCGTGCCGTACAAACAAGAAAATCCTTTAGCTTTATTTCCGGCCATGCTTCCAACTCAATGGCTGCCGCTTTTTTTCTCTATAAAGTTTTAAAGCCATATCTAAAATACATGGGATTCATCTTCTTGTGGCCACTGATTTTTGCTTACAGCAGAATTTATCTCGGACTACATTATCCAGGAGACATTCTTTGCGGGTATATCTGGGGAATATTAATGGCAATGCTAATGTTGAAACTCTATGCTTACCTAAGAGATAAGTATTTCCCTCAAAAAGAATATGTCGACAATCCGACTAATGACGAACCGATACGAAATTAGGTTATAAAACCCGGCTTACTGTTAATCCGTCTCGGATAGGAAGCAATACGGTCTCGATTCTTGGATCGTCTTTCAATTTTTTATTATACTTTAAAAGTACGTTGGTGCTTAAATCTTTCGGATTAGGTTCTTCCAATACCTTACCGCTCCACAGTACATTGTCAGAAAGAATAATACCTCCTTTATTCATAATAGGCATTATCAAATCGAAATAATTAAGATAATTGTCCTTGTCTGCATCAATAAAAACCAAGTCATATTTCTTTTCGAGGCTTGGTATGATTTCTAAGGCATCACCCATATGCTGTGTAATCTGGTTTTTCCAAGGCGAAAGGTCAAAATACTTTTTTTGTATGCTGAACAGTTCCTCGTTAATATCAATCGTATCTATAGAACCGCTTTCTTTCATTCCTTCTGCAAGGCATAAAGTTGCATAGCCTGTATACGTTCCAATCTCAAGAATATTTTCAGGACGGACAAGTTTAGAGATCATACTAAGGACTCTCCCTTGGAAATGACCGCTGAGCATTCTAGGTTGCATAATTTTTTGGAAAGTCTCTCTATGGAGGGCTGCTAAAAGAGCTGGCTCGTTTTCAGAATGCTTTTCGACATAAAGTTCTAGCTCGGGAGAAATAAAATGCATGGTAAAAAGTTTTTGCAAAATTATAAAATATTAACACTCATTAGGTACATCTCGCTTTGAATATATAACTTTGCGCCATGCAAATCGAGAAGAAAGACATCAGGGCATTATCAAAAGACCAATTAAGGGAATTTTTTGTTTCAAATGGAGACAAAGCTTTTCGTGGAAATCAGGTCTATGAATGGCTTTGGAATAAAGGGGCGCATAACTTTGAGGACATGACCAATGTCGCCAAGTCAACACGCCAAATGCTGGAAGAAAATTTTGTCATCAACCATATCAGGGTCGACCAAATGCAGAAAAGTGAAGACGGTACGGTGAAAAATGCGGTACGTCTCCACGATGGTTTGGTGGTTGAATCGGTATTGATTCCTACGGAAACCAGAACAACAGCCTGTGTTTCTTCTCAGGTAGGTTGCAGTCTTGATTGCAATTTTTGTGCTACCGCCAGGCTGAAAAGAATGCGAAATCTGAATCCGGATGAAATTTACGATCAGGTAATCGCTATTGATAATGAAAGCCGACTGTATCACAACCGTCCATTATCAAATATTGTTTTTATGGGAATGGGTGAGCCGTTGATGAATTACAACAATGTCATGAAGGCAATAGACAAAATTGTTTCACCTGAAGGACTTGGAATGTCGCCAAAAAGAATTACGGTCTCAACATCAGGAGTTCCAAAAATGATAAAAAAGCTAGCCGATGATGAAGTAAAATTCAGATTGGCTGTTTCCCTGCATTCTGCAATTGATGAAATCCGTTCCGAAATCATGCCTTTTAGCAAGAGTTTTCCTTTGGCTGATTTGCGTGAAGCTTTAGAGTATTGGTACAGCCATACAAAAAGCAGGGTTACTTATGAGTATGTGGTCTGGAAAGGAATCAATGATAATAAGGCTTCTGTTGATGCTTTGGTGAAATTCTGTAAATATGTTCCATGTAAAGTCAACCTGATTGAATACAACCCGATTGATGATGGTGAATTCCAGCAAGCCTCTGAAGAATCAATAAACGAATACATAAAGGCTTTAGAAAGAAACGATATCGTCGTAAAAGTCCGTCGAAGCAGAGGAAAAGATATTGATGCTGCTTGTGGACAGTTAGCTAATAAAGAAGCATAATTCAAAAATCGAAGAATATTATCAACGCTGCCAGAGTTCCAAATCCTGGCAGCGTTTTTTTACTTTTTAGACCATCTCCTGCGTGACAATACAACAATAGTAAAGAGTATTGATACTGCTAGAAGAATATACTGAAGATACAATAACGAATCATCAGTGTCAAAAATTTGAATAATCAACACCGTATAAAGAAAGCTGTACGATATTATTGCGCTAATATCTTTTTTGCTAATATTTTTCATTTTCTTAAACATGGCGGATAAATAAATCAAAGTTTTTATATTGGATTGAAATAATTTGGCTAGAGCTATAAATGTAATCATTGTTCTGGAATAAAACAAATCCGTAACAAAAACAAAATAATTATAACAGACTAACGCTGCCAGGGTTCCAAATCCTGGCAGCGTTTTTTGTAGCGTTCAGATACCGTTTATAACCTTACAACATCTCTTGTACTTTACCACTTAAATAGTATATTTGTCCTCAATGAAAATCACTGAGCAAATAAAACAGCCGATTCTTGCCGAAATGGAACTTTTTGAAAAAAAGTTTCATGAAGCGATGTCATCAAAAGTTGCCTTGCTTAACAGGATAACCTACTACATTGTAAATCGTAAAGGGAAACAGATGCGTCCGATGTTTGTTTTCTTGACTGCCAAAATGGTTTCTGGAGCTACAGTCAACGAAAGGACTTATCGTGGTGCTTCTGTAATCGAATTAATTCACACTGCTACTTTAGTACACGATGATGTTGTTGATGACAGCAACAGACGTCGGGGATTTTTCTCAATCAATGCCTTGTGGAAGAACAAGATCGCTGTACTCGTTGGAGACTATTTATTATCCAAAGGCTTGTTGCTTTCCATTGACAATGGTGACTTCGATTTATTAAAAATAATTTCGGTGGCTGTAAGAGAAATGAGCGAAGGAGAATTGCTTCAGA
Organism: Flavobacterium sp. 28YEA47A; assembly: GCF_041262125.1. Classification (NCBI taxonomy): domain Bacteria; kingdom Pseudomonadati; phylum Bacteroidota; class Flavobacteriia; order Flavobacteriales; family Flavobacteriaceae; genus Flavobacterium; species Flavobacterium sp. 28YEA47A. The sequence goes on along the minus strand of NZ_JBGCCI010000002.1, from coordinate 32,937 downwards.
TTGAAAAAGCCAGAAGGTTAGATATTACAGAAGATGTTTATTACGAAATCATACGCCAGAAAACGGCAACCTTAATTGCTGCCTGTTGTTCGTTGGGAGCCTGTTCAGTAGCACCCGATAATAGTGAAATTATTGAAAGAATGCGCAAATTTGGCGAGCTGATTGGAATGGCTTTCCAGATTAAGGACGATTTATTTGACTATACTGATGATGCTATCGGAAAACCAACCGGAATCGATATCAAAGAACAAAAAATGACATTGCCGCTGATTTACGTGTTGAATCATTGCACGCCAAAAGAGAAAAGCTGGCTTATCAATTCTATTAAAAATCACAATAAGGATAAAAAACGGGTAAAAGAAGTAATTGCTTTTGTAAAAAACAATAACGGCTTGGTATATGCAGAAGAAAAAATGACGGAATTCCAGAAAGAAGCCTTGAATTTAATCCAGGATTTTCCAAGTTCTCCCTATAAAGACGCGCTTACCTTAATGGTAAATTATGTTATAGAAAGAAAAAAATAACTTCTTGTAATTTGCTGATAATGATTGTTTTATTTTTCATGCAACCTTTTTAAATACAATATCGTCTAGACAGTAGAATGTAGAACCTAAAACTGTCAGTTATGAGATTACTGTATTTCTCTCTTTTTTTTACTACAATGTTTGTCCATGCTCAAAAGCCTAAAGAGGTGCTGAACTGGATTAATACGGCCCAATCGGAGAACAAGAACTTTTATTTTGAAATTCCTTTCATCTATCGTAATGATGAAATCGTCATTCAGGTTCGGATAAGAAATCAGACTTACGATTATATTTTCGACACAGGAGGCTATAATAATATCACTGACGCTATCCAGGAAAAAAACAATTTTCCTATACTAACTAAACAAAGAGTAGGAAGCAGTAATAAAATCAAAAAGGAAATAAACATCGTAAAACTGGACAGCCTGCATATTGGCGAACTTACCTTTCATGATCTTGCTGCTTTGCAAATGAATTTTGATGAATCTCCAACAATTAAATGCACAATTGACGGAGGATTGATTGGAGCCAGCATTATCAAAAATTATGTCTGGCAGATTGATTACCCAAGAAAGAAAATAATAGTTACTGATCAGATTAGCAAAATAACAAACTTGCAAAAAGCGATAAAAGTTCCGGTTACGTTCAACAATAGACTAATGCCATATATTGATGCCAGGATAAATGGTAAGAAAGAAAAAATGATGTTTGACCTGGGAAGCTCTACCTTGTTTAGCATTACAGAGAAATCGGCGAAAAAACACGGTGTAGAAAGCGCACATGAAATTATAGGCGGCGGAACCGAAGGCGGCAATGGTACTATCAAAGAATCAATTTATGCACTAAATTCAGGTAAGGTCGAAATTAAAGACCTATACTATTCCAACAGGCCGGTTTTCTATACTTCAACAAATAATGAATCCCTGATTGGCAATCCTATTATAAAAGATTTTATCGTTACTCTGAATTTTAAAGATGACGAAATATATTTTCTTCCCATCGAAACAGCTGACGAAGGTTGGATGACTTATGGATTTACTATGAAATACGACAATGGTAAAACCAAGATAGCCACATTGTTAAAAGGCTTTGCAGCAGAAAAAGCAGGACTTCACATAGATGATATCATTGAAGAGATAAACAGTAAAAAAATAGATTGCCAGGATTTCTGTGAATGTAAGAAGCACTATAGTATCCTTTTAGAAGGCAAAAGTGAAGTCGTCTTAACGGTAATTAAGGGTGGCAAAACGCAACAGATAACGCTAACGAAGCAAAAAATATTCTAATTTAGCTCTTGTTTCATAAGGAGTTGCTGCTCTTTGGAAATATTTAATTAAATTTTTTTACTATCCATGCAACCTTTTTTAAACGAGTGTCGTCTATGTCAATAGAACACTGATTGAAAGGTTCAAATATCAAAAAGACCGAAAAACAATAAATGAAAGTTATCGCTTTACATCAAGAGGAAAAAGACATAATCGGCCAGGCTGTAGCAAACAACAGGCATGCTCAGCAGAAGATTTATGCCGGTCATGCTCCTAAAATGCTAAGCGTATGCAGGCAGTATATAAAAGACCTGCACCAGGCAGAAGATGTAATGATTACGGCTTTCATGAAGGTTTTTGCCAATCTGAAAAATTTTGAACACAAAGGAAGCTTTGAAGGATGGATTAGGAGAATTATGATTAATGAATGCATTTCCTTCTTAAGAGTTCAGAAAAAAGTAAAATACATAGAAGACGAAACTTATTTCGAAGAAACGTATAATAATACTGACAGTCAATTTAATGTGGAAGACATCCAGTTTTTGATTGACAGTCTGCCAGACGGTTACAGAATGGTTTTTAACCTTTATGCTATTGAGGGATTCAAGCATCAGGAAATTGCGAAAATGCTGGGGATTAATGAAGGAACATCCAAATCGCAATTGTCACATGCAAGAAAAATGTTGCAGGAACAAATTAACAAACTAAAGAATTTTCAAAATGGAACTGAATAAATTAGAACAGGATTTCAAGAAGAAGCTAAATGAAAGGACTATTCAGCCTTCTGAAATGTCTTGGGACAGGCTGGATGCTATGCTTTCGGTAGCAGAAAAGAAGAACAAGCCAAAAAAACGCACATGGCTGTATATTGCTGCCAGTTTTTTAGGGTTCTTGCTGGTCGGGACGATTTTCTTCAAACAACCGGAGGTAGAAATCCAAACAGCTAAAGAAAAAGGAGTTGTTGTTCAGGAAAAAACAACAGAAAAACAAGAAGAGACAATAACCACACAAGAATATAATACACAATCATCAAATCAAATCACAACAGCTGCTACAGGGGCCATCGCTTCAAGAATGCCGGAGCAAAAGAAGATCCAAAAGATAAAATCTTCTGTTGTTTCGCAAGGAGATAAGACTTCACAGGTTACACCTGAAAAGACTGAAGCGATAGCTACGGTTGAGCAAAACGAAACGGTTAAAGCAAACAGGTATATAGAATCAGAGAAGCTTTTGGCTGAAGCCGAAAACAAAATCCAATCACAAACGGTGAAGAAATATGTTGCAAAATCGACTGTAAAAGTTGATTCCAAAGGTCTTCTTTCTACCGTTGAAGGTGAAATGAACGAAAGTTTTAGGGATAAAGTAATCAAGTCAATTGGCAGAAATTACGAATCTGTCAAAACCTCTCTCGCAAACAGAAACAACGAATAAACCCAACTTAATTTTTTAAAACAAAACAGCATGCAAAAAATTATCTTTTATGCAATGACGCTACTGTGCCTTTTTGCGTCCAAAGCAATAGCGCAGCAAACTTTTGAACAAAAAGCAAAAGCAATAGCCTTACGTATCGAAGCTATAACCAAAGAAGAAAAAGATGCGCTCAAAGAAGAAGTAGAAGCCGTAAACAAATTGCTCGATAGCGGAGAAATTAGTCTCGAAGAAGCAGATAAGCGCAAATTAGAACTTGCTGATGTAAGGGCTAAAAATATAGAAACCAGAGTAGGAATGGAGGAGGCAAAGCTTACTGATCTGGTTAGAGAAAAAGTTGACGGAAAGTTGCCCGCTGAAGGGAAAAGAACAGCCTTTAGTCTTTATTGGGAAAAAGATTCTCCAAGAAGAGATTCTATAAGAAATAATAGGAGCGAATCCCGCACAACTTCACAGTTCGTTTTTGCGGTAGGTCTTAATAATGCGCTGACAAAAGGCGACTTGGGATCTCTTGAAGGTTCAGATTACAGGGTATGGGGATCTCATTTTTATGAATGGGGAATTTCATTCAATACCCGATTGGCTAAAAATCACAACCTTTTACATGCAAAATATGGATTGTCTTTGATGTACAACAATCTTAGGCCAACAGATAATCGCAGTTTTGTTGTTAATGACAAACAGACAACTCTTGAAACAAATCCAATACATCTCAAAGATTCACGTTTTAGAAACGTTTATCTGGTAGTTCCGGTACATCTTGAGCTTGACTTTACCAAAAAGCGAGTTACTGAAAAAAGGACTTATTTCCGTTCGCATGAAAGTTTCAGAATGGGTGTTGGTGGTTATGCCGGAGTAAATGTAAAATCAAAACAGATTTTGCGATATGAGATTGATGACCATAATGTAAAAGAAAGAACTAAAGGAGATTTTAATGTTAATGACTTTATTTATGGACTTAGCGCTTATATTGGCTATAGAGAGACGAGCTTATATATTAAATACGACCTGAATTCGATTTTCCGTAATAATGATGTCGACCAAAACAATATTTCTTTAGGAATCCGATTTGATCTTAATTAAAAAAAGTTGAAGTTAGTGAATACGTTGAAAAGTGCTCATTCCAGATTTAGAGAATGGGCACTTTTCTTATTGTATGCTTGATTCTGCAAGCCAAAAATCTTCGTATCTTTGACCTCTTAACCGATTTTTTTTTAGCCATTGATAGCCAAAACAACCATAGATACTGTTTTTGAAACCGCCCGAGTTGAGGAGGTAATTGGCGATTTTGTCCAATTGAAAAGAGCAGGGAGTAATTTTAAAGGATTGAGCCCGTTTTCTGACGAACGCTCGCCTTCATTTATGGTTTCTCCGGTAAAACAGATATGGAAGGATTTTAGCTCTGGAAAAGGAGGAAATGTTGTTGCTTTTTTAATGGAACATGAACATTTTACTTATCCGGAAGCCATTCGATATCTGGCTAAAAAATACAATATCGAAATCGAAGAAACAGAACAGTCGCAGGAAGACAAAGCAGAGGCTAATGAAAAGGAAAGCATGTATCTGGTTTCTGAATTTGCGAAACGCTATTTCCATGACATACTGCTCAATAATGAAGAAGGACAGGCGATTGGCTATTCTTACTTTAAGGAAAGAGGCTTTACCAATGAAACAATAAGGAAATTTGAATTAGGTTATTCGCCCGATACCTGGGATGCATTGACGAAAGAAGCATTGGGGAAAGGCTACAATCTCGATTACCTTGAAAAAACAGGATTGACTATTGTCAAAGAAGACAAGCAATTCGATCGTTTTAAAGGGCGAGTGATGTTTCCTATACAGAGCATGTCAGGAAGAACGCTTGGTTTTGGAGGGCGAATTCTTGGCAATGACAAGAAGGCAGCAAAATACATGAACTCGCCGGAAAGTGATATTTACCATAAAAGTAAGGTCCTTTATGGAATCTTTCATGCTAAGCAATCCATTGCAAAACAAGATAACTGTTATCTGGTAGAAGGTTATACAGATGTTATCCAGTTTCATCAGGCCGGTATAGAAAATGTCGTGGCATCGTCGGGTACGGCTTTAACGCCGGATCAGATTCGTCTGGTTAACCGATTGACAAAAAACATTACAGTGCTTTTTGATGGTGATGCGGCCGGACTTCGGGCTTCCATTCGCGGAATCGACCTCATTCTGGAAGAAGGAATGAATGTCAAGGTCTGTACGTTTCCTCAGGGAGAAGATCCGGATAGTTTCGCAAGGAAAAATTCCTATGATGAGCTGGTGCGCTATCTGGATGCAAATGCTAAAGATTTTATCCAGTTTAAGGCATCGCTCTTAATGGACGAATCTCAAAATGATCCTGTAAAAAAAGCGGGGCTTATCCGTGATATGGTTACGAGTATTTCAAAAATCCCAGACAGAATTCAGCGTGAAATCTATCTTCAGGAGACTGCAAGAATCATGGATATTTCAGAGCAGGTTTTGGTTAATACACTGGCGCAGCTTATCCAAAAAGATGTTGTTGAGACTGGTAAGAAACAAAAACAGGAACAGAAAGAAAAGGCTTTTGAAGTTGTAAAAAATGAAAATCCGGAACAAGCACGGAGAATTGACGTGTTGTATGAACTGGAAAGGAAAATAATAGAGATTCTTTTGCTTTATGGAAATATGACCGAAGAATTTGAAGATGTAATACTTCGGGCTAATGCAGAAGGAGAAATAGAAGAAGCCACAGAAAAAAAAGAATATAAAGTCTACCAAAGGATTTATTTGAGCCTTCAGGAAGACGAAGTCGAATTGGCAAATCCGTTATTTAGGGACATATACAATGATATGGTGAATTATTTTCACCAAAACGAATCGTTCAATACAGAACACTATCTCATGCATCTTGCGCCGGAATTAGCGCAAGAAGTAACAGATATATTAATGTATGAAGAAAGAGAAGTTCTTCATAATTGGGAGGGGCAGAATATTATTGTAAAACAGAAAGACCAGACCGTTGGACAATATGTTTCCGAAACAATCCTGACGTTGAGGTGGTATCTTGTTGACAGGATTATAGAGGAGTTGAAAGGAAGCATAACATCAGAGCCGGATTCAGATAATACAGAAACCTTGTCTATGGCTATGGACTATTATAAACTAATCAATTCTTTTTCATCTAAGCTGGGTAGAGTAATGTCGCGTTACAGCTAAAATCTACACGATTTCAAGTGTTTTTGCCTTATTTACCAAATCTACTAAGTTGGTTACATTTAACTTCGTAAGAAGCCTTAATTTGTAGGTACTCACTGTTTTTTCGTTTAAGTCAAGAATTTTGGCAATTTCCTTATTCTTTTTTCCGTCACTTAGATAACGCAGTACTTCAATTTCGCGGGTAGAAAGTTTTCTGTACAGACGTTCGGATTTGTTTCTTTTTCCAATCAAAGCAAGGTTTTTCTTTACCGTTTCGCTAAAAACAACAGCACCTCCATGAACTTTTATCAGTGCCGAAGCAAGATTCTCTAATTTGGAAGTTTTGTGGATGTAGGCAGAAACACCTGCTTTCAGAGCGTTCGGGGCATACATCTGCTCGGAAAGATTTGTAAAAATCACAATCTTTGTTGAAGGATAATCTTTAACCATTCCTTTGATAAGGTTGATGCTTGACAAGCCTTCTAAATCAAGATCCAGGATGACAATATCAACAGACTTTTTATTAAGAATATCTTCTAAAGTATTAAAGTCTTCAGCGTGTCCTACTATGCTGATTTCTGAATTGTCTTTAAAGTAGGATTTTATTCCATAGTGGACGATAGGGTGATTATCGGCTAAACATATTTTAATCATAATTCATTTTTTTTAAATTTAAACTGATAAATCTATAGTAAATTTAGTTAAAATTTTTTTATTTAAATAGATTTTGTATGAAAATCATTTCAAATGTTTCGGAATTTCACATATGGGAATTGGAAGCATTTTATGTTGATTTACGTAATTAAGTCTTTTATAGATTGAAAAAACTTCTGCTTTTCTTCCAGAAAAATCAGCGACGTCTTTTCCTTCTTCTACAGCGGTCATGGCCCACTCCAATTCATCATAACTGGCGCCAAGTTGATCTTCATCGCTTCTGTCATCTCCAAAAAGCCCGTCAGTTGGAGCAGCAATCAGAATGGATTTAGGTACTCCCATATATTCAGCAAGCTGATACACTTCAGATTTCATCAAATCGGCTATAGGGCTCAAGTCTACACCACCATCGCCATATTTTGTGTAAAAACCTACTCCAAAATCTTCAACTTTATTTCCGGTTCCGGCAACTAAACTTCCGGTAATTCCGGCGTGATAATACAAAGTAGTCATCCGTAGGCGAGCTCTTGTATTAGCTAGAGACAGATGTAACTTTTTTTCATCATCACTTGTGGGAACTGCACTTTTAAACATCTCAAAAACAGAAGTCAGATTAGTCTCAATGCTTTCTACATTAGAATATTTCTTTTTTAGTTGTTCAATATGCTCTCGTCCTCTGGAAATCTGACTTGGTGCCTGATGTATGGGCATTTCAACACAAAGAGTTGGCAAACCGGTGGCGGCACAAAGTGTGGAAGTAACAGCAGAATCAACACCACCTGAAATTCCAACAACAAAACCGTTTACTTTTGCGTTTGTTGCATAATCCTTTAGCCAATTTACGATGTGGACGGTAACCTTTTCAGCCTGAAGCCTATTGTTTTTTTGCATTACAATTTTATTAATTTAGGTACTTGAAGTGTATATTTGCACTTTAAATTTTGTCAATTAAAGTTAAAAAAAACAATTCATAATTTAAGGTTAAGATTTAATACAAAAATACTAACAAAAATATAAATGAGAAAACTCACTTTTTTATTGATGGCTGCCGCCTTTTTCATATCATGTGATAAAAAAGACAAGGTTGAAAAAGCAATAGAAGAAGTTCCTGTGGAGCTTACTGTAGAACGTTTTGATAAGGTTTTTTATGAATCAGATCCGGCAGATCTGTCAAAAATAGAACAGCAATATCCTTATTTTTTTCCAGCCGGAAATGAAGATACGGTCTGGACAAATAAGATGAAAAACCCGTTATTAAGACAGGTGCATGATGAGGTACAGAAAAAATTTGGCAATTTCCAGAAAGAAAGAGGCGATTTGGAAGAGCTTTTCCGACATATCAAATACTATTTTCCGGAAACAAAACTTCCAAAGGTTGTAACATTGATTTCGGAAGTAGATTCAGATAATAAAGTAATTTATGCCGACAGTCTTTTGTTGATCTCATTAGATGTATATCTTGGAAAAGATCATGAGTTCTATACAGGATTCCCGGAATACCAAAGAAAGACTTTTGAAAAATCTCAACTTCTTTCAGATGTGGTTTCAAATTTTGCAGTACGAAAAATTGTGCCGCCAACAGATAGAACGCTGCTTTCGCAGATGGTCTACTTTGGTAAAGAACTGTATATGAAAGACTTGCTGATTCCGCAGGTTTCTGATGCCGATAAGATTGGATATACTCCGGAACAGATTCTTTGGAGCCAGGAAAACGAAGGATACATCTGGCGCTATTTTGTAGACGAAAAACTATTGTATGATTCCGATCCGAAGTTGCCGGGAAGATTTATCAATCCGGCGCCGTTCTCTAAATTTTATTTAGAAATAGATAACGAGTCACCTGGTCAAATAGGAAAGTGGATAGGATGGCAGATTGTTCGTTCTTATATGAAAAACAATGATGTATCTTTGCAGCAATTATTGCAGACTGATGCAAAAGAAATTTTTGATAAATCCAAATACAAACCAAAAAAGTAATGTCAAAAAAAATAACTTCAGAGATAAAAATTACAGTTGAGCTTGATGAAAACAGAGTTCCGGAAAAACTTTTCTGGGCTGCTCAGGACGGAGGCGTAGTTCAGGAAGAATCGAAGGCCATGATGCTTTCATTTTGGGATAGCAACGTGCAGGAAACCATGAGAATCGATCTTTGGACAAAAGATATGCCGGTTGATGAAATGAAGAAATTCTTTCACCAAAGCCTTGTTGCTATGGCAGATACTTTTCAAAGAGCTACTGACGATGAGAAAATGTCAGATACAATGAGAGACTTCTGTGATTATTTTGCAGAAAAAATGGATTTGAAAGCAGAATAAATACTGTTGGAAGATAAAAAAGCGGACTCATTTGGGTCCGCTTTTTTATTAAAAATTATTTAAGTCTTTAAAAACTTCAGTATTGATTTCATCTATATAGCTTAGCAGCTTTTCTTTTCCGGTTCCTTCTGTAGATGAAGTGATAAAATAAGGAGGCATCTCTTCCCAGTTATTTGCTAAAAGTTTTTTGCGATAGGCAGCTACATGAGAATCGGCTTTAGTTTTGCTGATTTTGTCGGCTTTAGTAAAAATGATACAGAAAGGGACTTCAATTTCTCCCAGATAGGTTATAAATTCCAAATCGATAGCCTGGGCTTCAAGACGGATGTCGATTAATACGAAAGCACAAACCAATTGTTCTCTTTTTTCAAAATAATCTGTGATGAACTGTTGGAATACTTCTTTAGTCTTTTTTGAAACTCGGGCATAACCATAACCCGGTAAATCGACCAAAAACCAATTGTTGTTGATTTTAAAATGGTTAATAAGCTGCGTTTTTCCAGGTCTTCCTGAAGTTTTTGCAAGGCTTTTATGATTGGTCAGCATATTGATCAGCGAAGACTTTCCTACATTCGATCTTCCAATGAATGCATACTCCGGGAGGCGTTCTTGAGGGCATTTGCTGACTTCAGAATTACTGACAACAAATTCGGCGGTATTGATTTTCATAACACGTATTCGATTTCTGCAAAGGTAGTCAAAAAAAATAACCGCAGTTTTCTGGAAAAATCCGTAAAACTGCGGTTGTTTATTATGGTGTGCTCAAATTATAAATGTGTCTTTTGCAGCCAGTCGTGCATCAGATTGTTGAATTCGTCAGGATGTTCCATCATTGGAGCATGTCCGCATTTGTCAATCCAATAAAGACTTGAATTAGGCAATAATTCGTGAAATTCTTCAGCTACTTCCGGTGGAGTTACCTTGTCGTTTTTTCCCCAGATTATACAAGTGGGAACGTGCATTTTTGGTAAATCCTTGGCCATGTTATGACGTATGGCGCTTTTAGCAATCGTTAAGGTCTTGATTAGTTTGATCCGGTCATTAGCCATTGCATAAACTTCATCAACAATTTCCTTAGTAGCTATTTTTGGATCGTAAAAAACATCGCCTGCTTTTTTCTGGATATACTCATAATCACCTCTGCGAGGATAGCTATCACCCATAGCACTTTCATAAAGACCAGAGCTTCCTGTGATTACCAGTCCAAGCATTTTTTCAGGATACATTTTGGTATGATACAAGGCGATATGGCCGCCAAGTGAATTTCCTAAAAGAATTACGCGCTCAAAGCCTTTGTAGGTGATAAAGTCTTTGACATATTTGGCAAAAGCTTTTACGTTCGTTTTCAGTATGCTTTGTGTGTAGATAGGCAGTTCGGGGATGACGACTTTATATCCATGTTTTGGGAAGTATTCTGCAACGCCGTCAAAATTGCTTAACCCTCCCATGAGTCCGTGAAGAATAACGATGGGCGTCCCTTCGCCGGTTTCAAAATATTTGTATTTACCTTCTTTTATTAAGTGTTCTTCCATTGATTGTTTTAGGCATTTCAAATTCACACAAATATATGATTTTATAGATTAAAACGAATTTTTGGTATGATAATTTACTTTTAAAATTTAAACCGAATTTTTTATGCTGTAAGTAATTTCCAACGAAAACGTTTTCTCTGGATTTTAAAACGTAAAATAGTATCAATCAATTATTTCGGTTTTTTATGCTTTCGACTTTCTTTTTGAAAATGTGTAAAATTTCTAATGCAAATCACAAATCCCTTGTTGAATTTATTGGCAAAGTTAAATTTAGTTAAAATATTAGCAATAAAACTTAATGTTTTGATTGGCTGTTATTTGTCTTTTTGGGGGATATAGTGGTAAAACTTATCAACAAAGTGGTAGATTGTGGTAAATTGTGGTAATTATTTTTCTACATTTGCTATGAAACAATGAAAAACGTAACTCATTGAATACCATTATTGGAACATATGAATGTAAGATAGATGCCAAAGGGCGTGTGCTTCTGCCTGCTCCTTTGAAAAAGCAGCTTACGGATTCATTGAACGATGGTTTCGTGTTGAAACGTTCGGTGTTTCAACCTTGTTTGGAGCTATATCCTATGGCTGAATGGAATTTGATGATGCAGAAAATCAATAAACTGAACCGCTTTGTAAAAAAGAATAATGATTTTATCAGACGTTTTACGGCAGGAGTAAAAGTGGTAGAGATTGATAATTTGGGAAGGCTCCTGATTCCAAAAGACCTGATGGCTTTTGGTAATATTTCGAAAGACCTGGTATTGTCTTCGGCAGTGAATATTGTTGAGATTTGGGATAAAGACTTCTATGAAAAATCAATTTCAGGTGATGATGTGGATTTTGCTGATTTGGCTGAAGATGTAATGGGAAATATAAATGATGACGATAATGGAATATCATAATCCGGTTTTATTGAAAGAAACTGTAGATGGTTTGGGTATCAAGCCGGATGGAGTGTATGTGGATGTGACTTTCGGTGGTGGCGGTCATTCAAGAGAGATTTTGAAGCGGTTAGGTCCAAATGGAAGGTTGTATGCCTTCGACCAGGATGAGGATGCGTTAGCAAATGCTTTTGATGACGAACGATTTAAGCTGATTAATGAAAATTTCAGATTCATCAAAAGATTTTTAAGATTCCACAATGTGAAAAGCGTTGATGGAATTTTGGCTGATTTAGGGGTGTCTTCTCATCAGTTTGATGTGGCAGAAAGAGGTTTTTCAACTCGCTTCGATGCAGAGTTGGATATGAGAATGAGCCAAAAAAGTGATTTGAGTGCCTATGGCGTAGTCAATGAATATGATGAAGCAAATTTACGTCGTGTATTTTATGACTACGGCGAGCTAAAAAATGCTCCTGCAATTGCAAGGGTAATTTTGGAAGCCAGGGAGCATGGTGATATCAGGAATACAGAACAACTAAAAGCTGTCTTAAGTCGATTTTTACCAGCGCACAAAAGCAACAAGATTTTGGCGCAGATCTATCAGGCTATCCGAATTGAAGTCAATCAGGAAATGGATGTCCTAAAGGAATTTTTAGAACAATCTTTGGAAATATTAAAACCTGGCGGACGCTTGAGTGTGATTTCGTATCACTCACTGGAAGATCGTCTGGTAAAAAGATACATCAAGAATGGAATGTTTGAAGGAGAACCGGAGCGTGATTTTTTCGGGAATTTTTCAGTTCCATTTAAAACAATCGGAAAACTGATTGTTCCGGATGAAGAAGAAATCAGAATAAACAATAGAGCAAGAAGCGCGAAATTGAGGATTGCCGAGAAAATATAAGGTTTGGGATTTGAGATTTCGGATTTCAGTAGAAGCCGTCAAAAATCTTAAATCAAAAATCTTAAATCAAAAATCATAAATCCAAAATCTAAGGAATGAAAGGCGGAATTTACAGCATATTAAAAGCAAAATTTCTCATCAATGATGATGCGGCTAAAAATTGGCAGTTCATCATCTTTTTGATTGTGTTGGCGCTGATAATGATTGCAAATTCCCATAATTACGAGCAAAAAACATATAGGATTACAGAACTGGATAAAGAAGTAAAAGAGTTCCGTTCGGAATTTGTAGACAGACGTTCTGAATTGATGAAGCTGAAAATGGAATCAACCATTTCTGAGAAGATGGAAGTAAAAGGAATTTTTCCTTCATCGGTTCCGCCAAAAAAAATTAAGGTATTAAAAGAAAAAGAAAAGGGCTTTTTTGAAAAGTTATGGCAGTAGAGGAAAAAAATATTTCTTACAGAATTTATCTCGTTGCATTTGCAATCGTGATAATGGCTACTGGAATAATAGTAAAGCTCACCAATATTCAGTGGGTTGAGGGTGATTATTACAGAAAGCTGGCGAAAGACCGCACTGTGAAAAATTTTGTGATTCCTGCAAACAAAGGGAATGTATATTCTGCTGACGGCAGCCTTTTGGCAACATCAATCCCAAATTACACGATCCGTTTTGATGCTGTCGCACCTAAAAAAGAAGACTTTAATAAAAATGTAGAAGCGCTTTCAGATTCGCTTTCAATTTTGTTAGGCAAGCCAAGCTCTTATTATCTCAATGAGTTCCGCAAAGCAAAGGCTAACAAAAACAGATACATGTTGCTGGCGAGAGGATTGAGCTATACGGAATACATGAGGGTAAAAACCTTTCCATTGTTTAATCTGGGAGCTAACAAAGGCGGTTTGATTTCCGAGCAGAAAACGGTAAGAGAACATCCTATTGGCATGATTGCAAACAGAACCATCGGATATGAAAGAGAATATGTAGATGGCGGAGTTGACGGGAAAGGAATTGAATGGGCTTTTAAAGATTACATCAACGGCAAAGACGGGAAAGTACTTAAGCAGAAAATTGCAAAAGGACAATGGAAGCCGATCAGCGATAACAACCAGGTTGAGCCGCAGGATGGATATGATATCATTTCAACGATTGATGTTTATATACAAGATATTGCCCACCACGCGCTGTTGAAGCAATTGGAATATTACGAAGCAGAACACGGATGTGTTGTTGTAATGGAAACAAAGACAGGAGAAGTGAAAGCAATTTCAAATCTTGGCAGGGCAGAAGATGGCAGCTATTCTGAAACGTTAAACTATGCGGTTGCGGAGTCTCATGAACCGGGTTCTACTTTTAAATTGATTGATTTGATTGCGCTGTTAGATGATAAAAAAGTAGACACAAGCAAAGTGTATGACAGCCACGGTGGCGATATTACTTACCATAACAGACATGTAAGAGATTCAAAAAAAGGAGGCTACGGAAAAGTTTCACTGGCAAGAGGTTTTGAGCTTTCCTCAAACACGATTATGGTGCAGGCGGTTTACGAAAATTATAAAGACAATCCGATGGAATTTGTCGGCAGGATTAATAAAATGGGACTTAACAAACCATTAGGATTGCCTTTCAAAGGAGAAGGAGTCCCGTTTATTCCGCAGCCTAAAACAAAACGTTGGAATGGCACATCGCTTCCGTGGATGGCTTTTGGTTATGGAGTTTCGATGACGCCTTTGCAGTCGCTAACAGTTTACAATGCGGTCGCAAATAATGGCGAAATGGTAAAGCCAATCTTTGTGAAAGAAATCAAAGAATGGAACAAAACCATCAAAAAATTTGACAAAGAGGTCATCAACCCAAAAATATGTTCTGACGAAACATTGAAAAAAGTAAGGAAAGTTCTGGAAAATACAGTAAAAAGAGGAACAGGCTCGAAATTGTATTCCAAAGACTTTTCAATGGCAGGAAAAACAGGAACGGCACAAGTAGATTACGCCAAAGGAAAACATACAGATGCGATGTATTATGCTTCGTCATTTGCAGGATACTTTCCGGCAGACAATCCGAAATATTCCTGCATTGTCATCATTCACAAGCCTAGCAAAAGCAAAGGTTTTTATGGAGGTGACGTATCAGGACCGGTTTTCAAAAGAATTGCACAGAAGATTTTTACCGATGTTCCGTCAACCAATGAGATTAAGAACCTGAATAGAAAAAGCATCAACCAGGATAAGGATTATGCGAAATATTCCGATTTAGTTTCAAAAGAAACAATTCCGAATGTACAGGGAATGGCAGGAATGGATGCCGTAGCGCTTTTTGAGAACATGAAAATGAAAGTGAAAGTTATCGGAATCGGAAAAGTAAAAAAACAGTCCATCCCAGCCGGAGAAGCTATAGTAAAAAACAGAACCATAACATTAGAATTATCGTGATTATTCTAAAAGACATATTATATAAAGTTGCAATTGAAGCTGTAAAAGGTTCAACGGAAATTGCTATCAATGCCATCAATTTTGATTCAAGAAAAATCGAAACCAATGATGTGTTTGTAGCTATCCGCGGTGCTGTTGCAGACGGACATGAATATATAGAAACTGCTATAGGTAAAGGTGCCGTAGCAATTATCTGTGATACTTTTCCGGAAAATATAGTTTCAGGCGTGACTTATGTGCAGGTAAAAGACACGAACAGAGCTTTGGCTTTTGTGGCTTCTAATTATTATGGAAATCCGTCGGCTAATTTGAAGTTGGTAGGAATTACAGGAACAAATGGAAAAACGACCATTGCCTCCCTGTTGTACCAATTATTCAAAAAAGCGGGCTATAAAGTAGGGTTGCTTTCTACCGTAAAAAATGTAGTGAATGATGTGGAATATAAATCAATGCTTACCACTTCAGACTCAATCACAATCAATAAGTTCTTAAAAGAAATGAATGATGTGGGAGTAGAGTACTGCTTTATGGAAGTTAGCTCGCACGGAATCGCTCAAAAAAGAACTGAAGGATTACAGTTTGCAGGCGGTGTCTTTACGAATCTTTCACACGATCATTTAGATTATCATAAAACATTTGCAGAATACCGTGATGTCAAAAAGACATTTTTCGACCAATTGCCAAAAGGTGCTTTTGCGCTGGTAAATAGCGACGACAAAAACGGAACGGTCATGCTGCAGAATACCAATGCCAAAAAGCTGACCTATGCTCTAAAATCCTATGCAGATTACAGAGCGCAGATTTTAGAAAACCAGCTCACCGGACTTTTACTGAAAATAAATGAGCAGGAAGTTTGGGTTCGATTAATAGGGACTTTTAATGCCTATAACCTGTTGGCTATTTATGGAACGGCGATCGAATTAGGACTGGATTCTATGGAGGTTTTGCGATTGCTTTCGGAATTGGAAAGCGTATCAGGAAGATTTCAATATATCATTTCCAAAGGAAATATTACTGCTGTTGTCGATTATGCACATACACCAGATGCTTTAGAAAATGTACTAAAGACAATTGATGATATCCGAACCAAAAATGAACAGCTGATTACGATTGTTGGTTGTGGCGGTGACAGAGATAGAACCAAGCGTCCGATAATGGCAAACATTGCTTCGTCATTGAGTGACAAGGCAATATTGACTTCTGATAATCCAAGAACGGAAGACCCGGAAGCTATTATTTTAGAAATGGAAAAAGGTGTTGAGCCTCAGAATTATAAAAAAACTCTTGCAATCGTAGATAGAAAACAGGCTATAAAAACAGCTTGCCAATTGGCGCAGCCAAATGATATCATACTAATAGCAGGAAAAGGACATGAGACATACCAGGAAATTAACGGTGTGCGTCATGATTTTGACGACATGAAGATTGTAACAGAACTTTTAGAACAACTGAATAAATAGAGAATCTATGCTATACTATCTATTTGACTACTTAAACCAGATGGACATTCCAGGAACAGGAGTTTTCCAATACATTACGTTCCGTTCCGGTTTGGCAATTATACTTTCGCTATTGATTTCAACAGTTTTCGGGAAAAAGATTATCAACTTTTTAAGAAGACAGCAGGTTGGAGAAACAGTTCGTGAGTTAGGGCTTGCGGGACAAAATGAAAAAGCAGGAACGGCTACTATGGGAGGACTGATTATCATTGTTGCTACGCTGGTTCCGGTTTTATTGTTAGCCAAATTAAACAACATCTATATCCTTTTGTTGATTGTGACTACGCTTTGGATGGGAACTATCGGATTTATAGATGATTATATTAAAATTTTCAAGAAAGATAAAGAAGGTTTAAAAGGAAGATTTAAAGTTATCGGACAAGTAGGTTTAGGGTTGATTGTTGGTACGGTTTTGTATTTCCATCCTAGCGTTACAGTAAGAACCGACACAGGTAGTACTAATATTTTTGCTACAAACCAGACCACTGTTTCGGCTGTTCCAATGGAAGAAAAGTCTACTGCTACGACTATTCCGTTTTTTAAAGACAATGAATTTGATTATGCAGAACTGCTTTCATGGGCTGGAGACGATTATGAAAATTATGCATGGTTGATTTTTATACCGGTTGTGATTTTTATTATCACGGCAGTGTCAAACGGAGCCAATCTTACTGACGGTATTGACGGTCTTGCAGCAGGAACATCGGCCATTTCAGTCATTGCGCTCGGAATCTTCACGTTCGTATCCGGAAATATTATTTTCTCGAATTATCTGAATATCATGTATATCCCGAATTCGGGTGAAATGACAGTCTATATCGCCTCCTTTGTCGGAGCGCTTGTCGGATTCCTCTGGTACAATACCTATCCGGCCACCGTATTTATGGGTGACACGGGAAGTTTGACCATTGGAGGAATTATCGCGGTTTTAGCCATTGCAGTCAGAAAAGAACTAATGATTCCGGTATTGTGCGGTATTTTCTTGGCAGAAAATCTCTCCGTGGTTTTACAGGTATCTTATTTTAAATATACGAAAAAACGTTTCGGCGAAGGCCGAAGAATATTTTTGATGTCGCCATTGCATCACCATTACCAGAAGAAGGGTTACCATGAAAGTAAGATTGTAACCCGCTTCTGGATCGTGGGAATCTTATTGGCAATTCTGTCAATCGTGACCCTAAAATTAAGGTAGATGGAAAAAAGGCTGGTCATTTTAGGAGGTGGAGAAAGCGGTGTAGGCACGGCAATTCTCGGGAAGCAAAAGGGATACGACGTTTTTGTATCGGATTTTGGAAAAATAAAAAACAATTACAAAGAAGTTCTTGGCCTTCACGGCATAAAATGGGAGGAAGAAAAGCATACGGAGGATCTGATTCTTAATGCTGATGTGGTAATGAAAAGTCCCGGGATTCCTGAAAAATCTCCAATGGTAAAAAAACTAATGGAGAGAGGTGTACTGGTAATTTCCGAAATCGAATTTGCAGCTCAATATACAAAAGCAATAACGGTTGGAATCACCGGAAGCAACGGAAAAACCACTACTACCATGTTGACCTATCATTTGCTAAAACAAGGAGGCCTGAATGTTGGATTGGCTGGGAATGTTGGGAAAAGCTTTGCCTGGCAGGTTGCAGAAGCTAAACATGACATATACGTTCTTGAATTAAGTAGTTTTCAACTCGATGGAATTATAGATTATAAGCCGCATATCGCCATAATAACCAATATCAGCCCTGACCATCTTGACCGATACGATTACGATTACGGAAAATACATCGCCTCGAAATTCAGGATAACGGAAAACCAGACGGAAGAAGATTATCTGATTTATGATGCTGACGACGAAGCCATCCATAATTGGCTAAAAATGAATAAGACAAAAGCGCAACTGCTGCCATTTTCGATGATAAAAACAATTGAAAACGGAGCCTATGCAAAAGAAGATACAATCAATATAAACATCAATAACGAAGAATTTGTTATGCCACAAGACAAACTAGCCTTAGAAGGGAAACACAACGTGAAAAATGCAATGGCGGCCGCTACGGTTGCGCAATTATTGCGAATCAGAAAATCCACAATCCGTGAAAGCCTTTCTGATTTTCAGGGTGTCGAGCATCGTTTGGAAAAAGTGCTTAAAATTCAAAACGTGCAATATGTGAACGATTCAAAAGCTACCAATGTAAATGCTGCATTTTATGCTTTAGATAGCATGAACACACCAACAGTATGGATTGTAGGTGGTGTTGATAAAGGTAATGATTATGCGGAATTGATGCCTTTAGTGCGCGAAAAAGTAAAGGCAATCATTTGTCTGGGTATCGACAATAAAAAAATTATCGATGCTTTTGGTGATGTTGTTGATGAATTGATTGAGGCACAAAACATGAAAGACGCTGTGAAATATGCTCAAAGAATGGCAGAGAAAGGCGATACAGTATTACTGTCACCAGCTTGCGCCAGCTTTGATCTGTTTGAGAATTATGAAGACAGAGGAAGACAGTTTAAGCAGGCTGTTCAAAATCTATAGCAATTATCTGGTTAGATAAAAGAAAATAAAGAAAGGGATTATGAAAGAGTTAATAAACAATCTTAAAGGAGACAAGGTCATTTGGGCATTCATCGCTCTATTGGCATTGATTTCGTTTATGCCTGTTTACAGCGCGAGTAGTAATTTGGCATATAGCGCAAATGGTTCAGGAAACACCATGAGTTTTTTGATAAAACATTTTGCGCATGTCGGGATCGGGTTCCTGATAGTTTATATGGTGCATAAAATCCCATACCATTATTTCAAGGCTATCTCTATGATTGCTTTGCCAATTGTGGGATTGTTACTGTTATATACGCTCTTTCAAGGAAAAACCATTGGCGGAGCAAATGCAAGCCGTTGGATTCAGATTCCGTTCGTGGGTATCAGTTTCCAGACATCGACGCTGGCATCTATGGTGCTGATGATTTATGTGGCGAGATACCTGGCAAAAAAACGTGAAGTTGAAGACACGTTCCAGAAATCGGTAATTGAGTTATGGCTTCCGGTTTTTGCAGTCATAATGCTGATTCTGCCTGCCAACTTTTCTACGGCTGCGTTGATTTTTTTAATGGTCGTTATGTTGGTTTTCGTAGGGAAATATCCTTTAAAATACCTTGGGATTGTCATTGGAGCAGGTGTTGTAGGTCTTACCTTTTTTATCCTGGTGGCAAAAGCATTTCCAGATGCCTTTCCAAACCGTGTTGATACTTGGGTAAGCCGTATTGAGAATTTTACGAGTGACAAACCGGATGAAGATAATTACCAGATTGAAAAAGCAAAAATAGCAATAGCTACTGGTGGAATTTATGGCGTAGGCCCAGGAAAAAGTATCCAGAAAAATTTTCTGCCGCAGTCTTCTTCGGATTTTATCTATGCGATCATTGTGGAAGAAAACGGATTGCTTGGCGCGCTTACTGTAATGTTCTTATATATCATGCTTTTCATCCGATTCCTGATCGCTTCGCATAAGGCCAATACATTGTTTGGAAAACTATTGGTAGTAGGGCTAGGCTTTCCGATTGTATTTCAAGCATTGATAAACATGGCGGTTGCCGTTGAATTATTGCCGGTAACGGGACAAACCTTACCGCTAATCAGTAGCGGAGGAAGTTCAATCTGGATGACTTGCGTTTCGCTGGGAATTATACTAAGCGTAACCAAAAAAGATGAAGAAATTGCTCAGGAAAATCTGGAAAAGGCACAAAGAGAGGAAGCGCTTCAGCGATTGATTGAAAGAGAAATGAATGGCGAAAATAATCCAGAGGAAGAAGAAAAAGTTGCCAATGAAAAAGAACCGCAATATGCAATTGAAGATGTAAGTGATAACCCGATGAAAGCGGTAATGGGGAAGTGATTTTGAGATTTAAGATTTAAGATAGCAGGATAATCTGCGACAAAAGAAAATATAAAATGCAAAAACTAAAATTCATATTAAGCGGAGGCGGAACTGGCGGGCATATTTACCCGGCAATTGCCATTGCTAATGAATTGAAAAACCGTTTTCCGGATTGTGAAATCTTGTTCGTAGGAGCAAAAGATAAAATGGAAATGCAAAAAGTTCCGCAAGCCGGCTATCCTATCAAAGGATTGTGGATTGCAGGAATACAAAGAAGGCTCACGCTGGACAATATGATGTTTCCTTTTAAATTGATGGACAGCTTGTTGAAATCGAGAAAAATTGTAAAACAATTCAAGCCAAATGTAGCCATTGGAACAGGAGGTTTTGCGAGTGGCCCGTTATTAAAGGCTGCGGGTTCGGCAGGTATCCCAACAGTAATTCAGGAACAGAATTCATATCCGGGCATTACAAACAAATGGCTGAGTGGTAACGCTAGCAAGATATGTGTAGCTTATGAAAACCTTGAACGGTTTTTCCCAAAAGAGAAAATTGTATTTACAGGAAATCCTGTTCGTCAGGATTTAATTGACAT
Organism: Flavobacterium sp. 28YEA47A; assembly: GCF_041262125.1. Classification (NCBI taxonomy): domain Bacteria; kingdom Pseudomonadati; phylum Bacteroidota; class Flavobacteriia; order Flavobacteriales; family Flavobacteriaceae; genus Flavobacterium; species Flavobacterium sp. 28YEA47A. Next base: position 11,855 of record NZ_JBGCCI010000002.1, on the reverse strand, counting down.
AAAAGGTAAGAAAAAAGAAAGCAGAGAGTATTTTAAACTAGATCCTGATAAAAAAGTATTGTTGGTTTTAGGAGGGAGTTTAGGTTCCAGAAGAATCAACCAGCTAATTGCAAAAGAACTGGTGAATTTTATATCACAGGATGTGCAAGTGATCTGGCAATGCGGAAAATTCTATATCGAAGAATACAAGCATTTCAATGAAAAAGAAAACGTACAGGTAACGGCATTTATTGACAGGATGGATTTGGCATATGCAGCAGCAGATGTGATTATTTCGAGAGCAGGAGCGTCATCGGTTTCTGAATTGTGTCTGGTAGGAAAACCGGTCATTTTTATTCCATCGCCTAACGTTGCCGAAGACCATCAGACAAAAAATGCAAAAGCCATCGTTGATAAAAATGGCGCGTTAATGATGAAAGAAAATGAATTGGATACCCAATTTACTTCAACATTTAATAGACTTTTAGGAGATAAGACCCTTCAGGAAAGCCTGGGTGAAAACATAAAAAAAATGGCAATGCCAAATGCAACGAAAGATATCGTTGATGAAATAATAAAATTGATAAAATAGAGGCAAGACTAAAAACTTAGAACCTTAGCTCCTTAGCAACTTAGAAACTAAAAAAGAATGAATTTGAATCAGATACATAACGTTTATTTTATCGGAATCGGCGGCATCGGAATGAGTGCTTTGGCACGCTATTTCAAGGCTATCGGTAAAAACGTATCTGGATATGACAAGACGGAAACAGAGCTGACAAAAGAACTGGAAGCTTTGGGGATAGAAATTCATTTTGAAGATAGCATTTCTTTGATTCCAAAAGATTATTATGCAGAAAATACGCTGGTCATAATAACGCCTGCTGTTCCAAAAACACATTCGGAATGGAATTATTTTCTTGAAAGAGAATATCAGGTCAAGAAAAGAGCAGAAGTGTTGGGAATAATCACAAAAGACACCTTCTGTTTTGCTGTGGCTGGAACACACGGAAAAACGACAACATCAAGCATTTTAGGGCATATTTTGTATGAAAGCGGAGCAGATGTTACGGCATTTTTGGGAGGAATTGTAGAAAACTATAATTCCAACTTAATTGGCAGTGGAAAAACAGTAACGGTTGTTGAAGCAGATGAATTCGATCGCTCGTTCCTGCATTTGTATCCGGATATCGCATGCGTAACGTCTATGGATGCAGACCACTTGGACATATATGGCGATACGGCTTCAATCGAAGCATCTTTTGTTGAATTTGCTGATAAAGTAAAAGACAAGGAAAAACTATTTGTTGTAAAAGGCCTTCCACTAGAAGGGATTTCTGTAGCAGTAAATGATGAGGCAGATTATAAAGCCTTCAACATACGAATTGAAAACAATGCCTATGTTTTTGATGTACAAACACCGTCAGAAATTATAAAAGATATACGGTTTAATTTGCCGGGAAAACACAATTTAACGAACGCCTTAATCGCTTTGGCAATGGCATATACTTACGGCACCCCGACCGAAGCCATTGCCAAGGCATTATTTACATTCAAAGGCGTAAAACGTAGATTTTCCTATCAAATTAAGGGCGAAAATTTGGTTTATATTGATGATTATGCCCATCATCCAACAGAAATAAATGCGGTACACCAGGCAGTTTCAGAACTTTATCCGGAAGATAAAGTCCTGGCAATTTTTCAGCCGCATTTGTTTAGCAGAACCAAAGATTTTATCGATGGTTTTGCATCGAGCTTATCTGCTTTTGATGAAGTGATCCTTTTGGATATTTATCCGGCCAGAGAACTTCCAATAGAAGGTGTAAACTCAGCATGGTTGTTGGAAAAGATTGATAATCCGAATAAAAAACTGGTGTCAAAAGACAACCTGATTTCGGAAATTTTAAAAAGCGATGCTAAGGTTGTTGTTACAATCGGAGCAGGCGATATAGGAGAATTAGTGAAACCAATTAAACAAGCTTTACATGAAAAAGTTTAACTGGACAAACATTAAATTGGTGCTGATGTTCGCATTGGTAATTTTTCTGTATTCTTTCACTTCAAAGAGAAATGAACAGCGAAAATTGAAAAAAACTGTAGTGGAATTTGTCAATGAAAAAAGCCCGTTTATTACACAAGAAGCGGTTAATAAATTGTTAATAGAAAATAATGCAGCCCCTACGAGCATTCAAAAAGATGAATTAGATTTGAATAAGTTGGAGAAAAACCTCAATAATCACAATATGATCGAAAAGTGTGAAGTATTTGTGAGTGTTGATGGTGTCCTAAAAACAGTTGTGAAACAAAAGACGCCGGTAGCCCGGGTGTTTGACGATAATGGTTCTTTTTATATTGATTATGAAGGACATGAGATGCCGTTGTCAGACAATTTCACAGCTAGAGTTCCAATGGTTACGGGGGGGATTAGCAGTACAAATAAAGAAGAACTGAACAAAGTTTTTCGTTACATCTATGACGATGAATTTTTACATAAAAATATCATTGGCATACAGGTTTTGCCGAATGGTAGCCTGAAAATGATGAATAGAAATTTTGATTATGTCATCGATTTCGGAAGAACCATCAATGTAGATAGGAAGTTCAAGAATTATAAAGCCTTTTTTCAAAAGGCAATTCAGGACAGTTTGATAAATAAATACAAGACAGTAAATCTGAAGTTTACGCAACAGGTAGTGTGCACCAAAAATTAGGATATGGAAAAAGAGAGCATTGCAGTAGGTTTAGACATTGGGACAACCAAGATTGTCGCTATGATTGGCAAGAAAAATGAATACGGGAAACTTGAAATTTTGGGCGTTGGAAAATCCAAAAGTCTTGGTGTTGCAAGAGGCGTTGTTAATAATATTACACAGACGATTCAGTCAATCCAGCAAGCCGTTCACGAAGCGGAGGTGGATTCAGGTTATAAAATAAAAGATGTTGTGGTTGGTATTGCCGGCCAACACATTAGAAGTATACAGCATAGCGATTATATCAGCAGAAGCAATCCGGAAGAAGTAATCAGTGAAAATGATATTGATTTGCTAATCAATCAGGTTCACAAGTTGGCAATGCTTCCTGGAGAAGAAATTATCCATGTCCTGCCGCAAGAATTTAAAATTGACGGACAGGCTGAAATTAAAGAGCCAATCGGAATGTACGGAGGAAGACTTGAATCAAGCTTCCATGTTGTCGTTGGACAGGCTTCTTCCATCAGAAATGTTGGACGTTGTATCAAAAGCTCTGGCTTGGATTTGTCCGGCTTGACATTAGAGCCATTGGCTTCTGCAGATGCAGTATTGAGCCAGGAAGAGAAAGAAGCAGGTGTTGCCTTGATTGATATTGGAGGTGGAACCACAGATCTTGCTATTTTCAAAGATGGAATTATTCGCCATACAGCAGTAATTCCTTTTGGCGGAAATGTGATTACCGACGACATCAAAGAAGGATGTTCCATCATAGAAAAACAAGCGGAACTGTTAAAAGTGAAATTTGGTTCAGCATGGCCGGGAGAAAATAAAGACAATGAGATTGTCTCAATTCCAGGCTTGAGAGGAAGAGAACCAAAAGAGATTTCTTTGAAAAATCTATCCAAGATAATCCACGCCCGTGTGGTTGAGATTATCGATCAGGTTTTTACCGAAATCAAGTCATACGGACATGAAGATCCTCGCAAAAAATTAATTGCGGGAATTGTTTTGACAGGAGGTGGAGCTCAATTACAACATATCAAGCAATTGGTTGAGTACATAACCGGAATGGACACAAGAATCGGTTATCCAAATGAGCATTTGGCCGGAAATTCTGACGAGGAAATTTCAAGCCCATTATATGCAACAGCTGTTGGATTGGTGATGAATAGTATCAGAAACAATACCAGAAGTGCAGTTCCGTTGAATCAGGTTGAAGTTGAAAAAGCACCACCGGTTCAGGTTCATAAAGAAGTAGTTGTTGAAACTACTGCCCATTATGAAGAAGAAATAAACGAAGAGCCGCCAAAAAAAGCGGAACAGGTCAAATCTGCTTCTACGGAAGGCAGGATGAAAAAGTCGTTTTTCGACAAGTATATCGACAAGATAAAAGAATTTTTAGATAATGCAGAATAGGGCATAATTGCCAAACAGAAATTAAAAAGAAAAGGAAAAGAAATTAAAACCAAATATTATGATGAGCAACTCAGATTTTGGAAGCATTTCATTTGATTTACCTAAAAATCAATCAAATGTAATTAAAGTAATTGGTGTTGGAGGAGGCGGAAGCAACGCGATCAACCATATGTTTCAGCAGGGGATTAAAGGAGTGGATTTTATCGTTTGTAATACGGATTCTCAAGCATTGCAGAACAGCTCTGTTCCTAATAAGATCCAGTTGGGAGTTAATCTCACGGAAGGTCTTGGTGCAGGGGCAAATCCTGAAGTTGGACAGCAGTCGGCTATAGAAAGTATTGCCGATATCGAAAAGATGCTTGACAGCAATACAAAAATGGTTTTTATCACGGCAGGAATGGGAGGCGGAACCGGAACAGGAGCTGCGCCAGTCATTGCTCAACTGGCTAAAGAAAGAGACATCCTTACAGTAGGGATTGTTACTATTCCGTTCCAGTTCGAAGGTAAAGTCCGTTCGGAACAAGCCTTGCTTGGTGTTGAACGTTTGAGAAAGCAAGTAGATTCGCTTATCGTAATCAATAATAATAAATTAAGAGAAGTATACGGAAACTTAGGATTTAAAGCGGGCTTCTCAAAAGCGGATGAAGTTTTGGCAACAGCCTCAAGAGGTATTGCTGAAGTAATTACGCACCACTATACTCAAAACATCGACTTAAAAGATGCCAAAACAGTACTGTCAAACAGTGGTACTGCAATTATGGGATCTGCTACCGCAATTGGTGAAAATCGTGCTAAAGAAGCAATTATTGCAGCTTTAGATTCGCCATTGTTGAATGATAACAAAATTACCGGAGCCAAAAACGTATTGTTGCTTATCGTTTCTGGAAGTAATGAAATCACGATTGATGAAATTGGAGAAATCAACGACCATATCCAGACTGAAGCTGGCTTCAATGCCAACATCATTATGGGAGTTGGTGAAGATGAAGCGCTTGGAGATTCTATTGCTGTAACGATTATCGCTACGGGATTTAACGTAGAGCAGCAAAATGAAATCGTCAATACAGAGCCAAAAAAAATTATCCACGCTTTAGAGGATGAGCAAAGAATGGGACGTGACTTGTCACAAAAACAAGTAGTACCATCATTCAATTTTTCTCCAGCTCCTGTCGAAGAAAAAAAGGAGACTGAAGAAAAGATTGTCTTTGCATTGGAAGATTTTGAAGTGGCCGAAGCAAAAATTGAAGAACCAGAAATGGTTTCAGATTTGGTAAAAACAACAGAATTCATCAAGAATATTGATGTAGAATTCCAGATTGTTTCGCCAATCAGCGAGCACGAATTTTATATTACGACTCCTGAAGTGAGAGAAATGGAAGTACGTGAGCCGGAATTTGTAGCCTATAAAGAAGAGGAGCAGATTACTTTCTCTTTTGACTTACCTGTTAAAAGTGCTGTAGAGCCAAAAGAAGACAGGATTCTTTTCGAACTATCAAACGAAACTAAAGATATTAAGGTAAACCAGCCAGTTCAGGTTGTTCCGGTAACAGAATTGAACGAAAAAGGTATCGTGAAGTATTCTTTAGAAGAATATATGGAAGTTGAAAACGAGCTGATTCAATCTAAGCCTGTTGCTAAAGTTGAAGAGCCTGTAGATAGAGAATTGGATTTGAAGATGAAGGTTGAAGAGCCTAAATTTAACAACACTTCTTTTGAAGAAATTTCTCCGCTTGAAATGACTATCGAGCAGACTTTGAAAAAAAGAGCTGACGAAAGACGATTAAAGATGAAAGAATTTAACTATAAATTCCACAACAATCCATCAAGAGTTGATGAGTTCGAAAAAGAGCCGGCATACAAAAGAATGGGAATCGATTTGAATCAAACCCAGGCTGATAATAGCAAATCTAGGATGTCACTAGGAACGGATAGTAACGACGATTTACAATTGCGTTCGAATAATTCCTTTCTTCACGACAACGTAGATTAACTAACTCAAACCAAAACCCGATAACCCGAAAATTGAATTGATTTTCGGGTTATTTTTTTTATCTTCGCATCAGTTTAAAAGAAGGTTAAGGGCTTTTTGAAACACGAAATAATAATGTTTTCAGAATCCAAAAAGTTTAGAGGCCTGATTTTTAAATAATTCAATAAATAGAATAGAAAAGAACCATACTAATGAGTTTACAAGATAAAATCAACGAAGAAATCAAAACGGCAATGAGAGCCAAAGACACGGTAAGTCTTGAATCTCTAAGAGCTGTAAAGTCTGCATTATTACTTTTGCAAACGGACGCAGGAGCAAAAGAAATTTCTCAGGACGATGAAATCAAGCTTTTACAGCGCTTGGTAAAACAGAGAAAAGACAGTGCTAATATCTTTACTGAGCAAGGCAGGGCTGATTTAGCTGAACCAGAATTGTTGCAGGCAGCCGTTATAGAAAAGTTTCTTCCAGCTCAATTAAGCGAAGAAGAAGTAGAAGCTGTTGTGGCAAAAATCATTGCTGAAACAGGTGCTTCAGGAATGGCTTCAATGGGGAAAGTTATGGGGCAGGCTTCTGCTGAGTTGGCTGGTAAAGCTGACGGAAAGACTATCTCTACAATCGTAAAGAAATTATTGTCATAAAAAATTATAAAATCTAAAACTGACCCTGTAGTTCAACTGGATAGAATATCAGATTTCGGCTCTGAGGGTTGGGGGTTCGAACCCCTCCAGGGTCACAGATTTTTAAAGGGACTAGTTTAGTCCCTTTTTTATTTCTCAAAAAATAATTCAAGATATGAGTGAGGCTATTTTCGTTGTTTTAACCTTGATAATTGCTGCAATGGTATTCCTATGCGTCATTATAGGTTTTATGCGTTTTTTTGTAGAGCCAGCTTATGTGTTGATAGTTAACAAGCCGCTGTATATTCATTGGTATCCTGTTCCGAAAAAAATTAAACCATCTCAGAAACTATTATTGGAAAGAGAATTTTCTTTTTATAGAAAACTCTCAGATAAACGAAAAGTTTATTTTGAGCATCGTGTAAAATCATTTATAAGTAATTACCAGTTTCATGGTAAAGGGATTGAAGTTACGGAAGAAATGATGGTTATAACTGCCGGAACCTATGTAATGCTGACGTTTGGTATGCGTTTCTATTTGACGCCGCTGTTTCGTGATATCATTATTTATCCCGGCCAATACGAATCTGCTCTGACGGGACAAAGCCATAAAGGAGAATTTAACCCTAGAATGAAAGCAGTAGTCTTTTCCTGGGAAGATTTTCTTTTGGGACACAATACAACAAATGATAATGTGAATTTAGGACTTCATGAATTTGGACATGTGTTGCATTTCCATTCTAAAAAAGTAAATGGCGATCCCAGTGCGTCCATATTTTATGATGAGTTCAACGAAATCCTAAAATACTATGATGATGCCGCATTGTCGTTAGAATTGATGCAGAAAGGCTATTTTCGCGAATATGCCTATGAAAACCAATTCGAGTTCCTGGCTGTATTACTGGAACATTTTTTTGAATCGCCCCAGGTTTTCAAAACAGAACATCCTGAATTATATCAAGGAGTAAAAAAGATGATTAATTTTAAAGAAGAATACTTGAATTAGTAGCATAAAAAAACCTGTTCTCAGAACAGGTTTCTTTATTTATAGAAATGCTTTTAAAACGATGCGATCTTTTTTAAATCGGCAATTGTTTCAGTTGGGTTGGCTGATTTGAAAACAAAATTTCCGGCTACCAAAACATCAGCACCGGCTTCAGCCAACTGCTTTGCATTCTTATCTGTTACTCCACCATCAACCTCAATCAATGTTTCAGCTTTGTTGCGGGAAATAATTTCTTTTAGCTGTCTTACTTTTTTATACGTCGATTCAATAAATGACTGACCTCCAAAACCAGGATTGACACTCATGATACAAACCAGGTCGATATCATTGATAATATCTTCCAAAACAGTAACGCTGGTATGTGGATTCAAGACAACTCCGGTTTTCATTCCTTCTGCTCTGATAGCCTGTAATGTTCTGTGAAGGTGCGTACAGGCTTCGTAATGAACGCTCAATATATTGGCCCCAAGAGAAGCAAAAGTTTTGATATAACGGTCAGGATCAACAATCATCAAGTGAACGTCGATTGTTTTTTTGGCGTGCTTCTGGATCGTTTCCAAAACAGGCATCCCGAAAGAAATATTAGGTACAAAAACACCGTCCATAATATCTACATGGAACCAATCGGCATTACTGTTGTTAATCATTTCGAGGTCGCGCTGCAGGTTTCCAAAGTCGGCAGCCAGCACAGAAGGTGCTATTAAAGTATTTTTCATGTGTTGTTGTGTTGTTTGTTAACAAGTTGTCGGCAAAGATACTATTTCATAACTAAATTTTAAATGGATAATTTGCCTATAAAATAATACTACAAGATGTTAATTGCTTTTTAACAGAATCTGTAAGAAAAATAATTTCTATTTTTTTTTAAAGTGTATATTTGACGCCAATATCGTATAAAAAATAATTAATATATAAAATGAGGCATACAGTTTTCTTGTTTTTGCTTTTTACTACTCTTGTTAGCTTTGGTCAACAGAATTTTGTTGCCATTGATACCTTGTCTTCTGAATGTTCAAATGCTTTGGGTCAAGAATATCAAAAAAAATTTGAATCGATAAACAAAAGTATATCGTTTAAAAAGGCTGCGGAAAAAAATCTTATCAAAGAAATATATAGTGAAATACAAGAGGATTTTTTAGAAAAAATAAAACAGAAAAATTTTATCTGTAATAATGATCTCGAGCATTATTTAAAAGGATTGATGGATGAAGTTCTTACAAAGAATAATATTAATCCTCAGGATTATAAAATATTGTTGTCAAAAGATTCTGAAATAAATGCTTATAATACCGGAGACGGGACTATTGTGATAAATTACGGGCTTTTTTTAACGGTTGAAAATGAAGATGAACTTGTATTTGTTATCTCACATGAAATAGGACATCAATTTCTAAGTCATGTTAGAAATGATATCGAGGCATATGTCAAACTTTCAAGATCAGAAAGCATAATTGCAAAAACAAAGGAAATACAGCGCCAAAAATATGGCAAAGCTACCAAAGCAAACGACTTGCTCAAAAGCATTCGTTATGAGAGTTATGAGAAACGGAGAAGGAAAGAAATTGAAGCTGATTCTATAGGGATTGTATTCTATGGCAGAACATTGCGAAACCCTAAAGCGGCAATCAATATTTTGGAAAAATTTGATTCGTCTGACATCGAAAGAGATTCGCTTACTGTTGCAGATTACAAATTTATATTTGAAAAGAATGGATTTACTGTAAAGCAAAAATATTTCAATGAAGAAAAAAGCCTTTTTTCAAAGTATGATAAATTGAAAGGAATAGACATAGATTCATTAAAATCACATCCGGATTGTACTACCAGAATTAAACTTATCGAAAAAAAATTAGAAGCAAAATTTAGCGAAACCTATAGTAATCCTACAGTTTTTTCTGAAATAAAAAGGAATAGCACATATCAGAATCTTTACAATTTATATTCTTCTAAGAAATATGGAATTTCATTATACGAATCTCTAAAGCTCTATAAAAAGCAAACAGATGACCCTGTCTTGCAAAAAATAATTCATTTAAATCTCCTCAAAATTTATGAATCGCGCATTAATTACACAATTAATCGCTATGTCCCCGCTCATGATAATCTTTATAATACTGCTAGCCTGAATAGGTTTGTGAGTTATTTAAACAATATTAAAATTTCCGATTTTGAAACAATTATTAACAACTTTAAATCTTAACATGAAAAATAACTATTTCCTATTGTTTTGCTTTTTTACATTTTCAATTTTACAAGCGCAAATTGTTGATTTGCAAAAATTATCTAAAGGCCGTCTTTATTCTTCAGACGTTATTAAAGATGAAAATAATAATTTGAAAGGCTATTTTTTATTGTTTGAAACAGATAAAATTGCAAAAGAAACCTATCAATTAGAGTATGTTGTTCTTGATGAAAATCTAACTAAAGTTACCAATGGCTTTATAACAGAAATGAAATATGAATCATGGTTTTTTAAAGCTGAAAAAATAAGTGTCAGAGTTTCTGTCTATAAAGATAAGTTGCTTTTGCAATTTGCAGATTCCTTTGAAGGAACTGAATATTTTAAAAGATACAGACTTCTTTCAATTAAGGATAACCAATTAAGTAAGCCTTTTATTTATTCAAAAGGGAAGATGATTGTTGATCCGGTTTTTGATAGAAAAAACACAAACATAACTGATAATCAATCGGAGAATATTGTAGTTTATGAAGGTGTGGGTTTAATGGTAAATTCTGAGTCTCTATATAAAGATATACCGGCCATTAATAAAAGCTACCTTGCCCATATAGACGGGGATTTTAAAGAAATTTGGAGGTATAATTATAATGACGTAAATGATAAAATACTTAATGACTTGAGTTATGTGAACTCAGATGAAGATGTGATTGTTATTTATAAGCATCCATATAAAGGTACGATGACACGAAAGTATTTGAGTGAAGTGTCTGTCCTTTTCCTTGATTCTAAAACAGGTGTTTTACGCAATGAATTTGCATTTCCCGAGTTAGAAAAATATGGTTATAGAATTGTTGATTGTAAAATAACTTCTGACAAGGTTTATTTATTTGGGAATTATTCAGAGGCTAATAAAAAAGGTTTTATTGATGATAATGATAATTTGGGACTTTTTAATTTTGTGTTCGATAAGAAGACCGGAAAGCTAACCAAAAGCCATTATCTGAAATGGGAATCTTTGGGGACTAAATTACCAATAGATAAAAATGGATACGTCAAAAAAGAAGGAAATCTTTTCCCCCATGAAATGCTTTTGACAGGTGAAGGTAAAATTATTTTAGTAGCTGAGGCTTTTACCCAATCTCCTATAACGACAAACAATCTGTATTTTTTTGAGATGAATGATAACCTTGACGTAAATCAAGTATTTACAGTTGAAAAATTTAGAAATAAATTCCCTAAAATTTCTGGACATTCAAGTAGTATAAAGAAGTATGGGCTTTTCGATTTTATAGATTATCAGGATTTGGGAGATAATGAATTTTTGTTCTTCTTTAGTGATAATGAAAAAAAATCTAAAAACAGAAATAAGAGTACGCTCTATGGAATCGTTTCTTATTCTGAAGGGAAGTTTAAAAAGCAAACCCTGGAATTAAAGACAGAAACGAGCACAGTGCATGCTTATAGTGCGAAGAAGGGCTATATAATGCTGGTTGAAGACTTTGATGAGAAAAATAAAGCTACTGAGTTCCGTCTTGAAAAGATTAACTATTAAGATTGTAGCTTTTATATAAAAATGATTATCGGAAACTTTAAACCAAAATAGATCCGATACGGTAATACTTCTTTTGCGGCTTTGTGCCTTTGCGTGAAAAATAGTTGCTCGCAAAGGCGCAGAGCCGCAAAGTTTTTTTGTGAGGCTAAGGTTCTGAGTTGCTAAGGTTGTGTGTTTTTTGTGTAAAAGGGAAGTTGCTGTTGAAAGTGAGTTTTTGTGTCTTTAAAGAGGTGCTAAGGCGCTAAGGTTCTGAGTTGCTATGCTTGTATGTTTTGTGTGAAAAAGGGAGTGTGCTGCTAAAAGTAAACTTTTTTGTTATCCTTTGTTTGATAAAAAAACAAAACTCCGGAAACCCGAGCGGAAGCGAACAGACCGAAGTTTTGTTTGATAAAAAAACAAAACTCCGGAAACCCGAGCGGAAGCGAA